>CAIVQG010000055.1 GCA_903907985.1 uncultured delta proteobacterium | reverse complement strand
GCACTGCTGATACAGGGTCACACTCCAAGTAATAGGTTATAAATAAACAGAAATTTCCACATTGGCTTTATTTTGATCGCGTGGGTTTGGGATACTTCTCGCATAGTCCGCTGATGGTCGAGTAAGAAATAGTTCGTGCAGTCAGGAAATTTTTTTACGGTCTTCTAAGACCAAAAGACTTAACAAGGAGGGTGGAACGTATGTATTTTGCTAAGGAATTGCTGGAAAGCTCCAGCGCCATGAGGAGCAAGTGGGAAGACGAGGTCAAGAAAATCGTCGCCAAATCGGCTGATCAGAAACCGCGCTGGACAACCGTCTCCGATCTCGAAATCAAACGACTATACACACCAGAAGACATCAAGGATATGGATTTCGCCAAGGACATTGGTTATCCGAACCAGTTTCCATTTATACGCGGAAACCAACCAACCGGTTATCGTGGTAAATACTGGACATTCCGGATGTTCTCAGGCATGGGCGACGCCAAGACAACCAACGAGCGTTGGCATATGCTGCTGAAAGAGGGACAGACTGGCCTCAGCACGGCCTTTGATTTTCCGACACTGATGGGTTATGATTCAGATTCTCCGAAAGCCCGGGGCGAATGCGGCAAATGCGGCGTGGCCATTGATACCTTGGAAGATTTTATGCAGCTCACAGACGGTATCCCCATGGATAAAGTCACCACATCCATGACCATCAACCCGCCGGCTACGGCCCTCTGGGCCATGTACTGCGCCGCTGCCGAAATCCGGGGCATCCCGCTTTCCAAAATCGGCGGGACGATCCAGAACGACATGCTCAAGGAATTCATCGCTCAAAAGACGCTGATGTGCCCGCCGGAACCATCGGTAAAGCTGGTCAGCGACACAGTAGAATTCGGGGCCAAATACGTCCCCCGCTGGAACACGATCTCCATCAGCGGGTACCACATCCGCGAAGCCGGCGCCACTGCTGTTCAGGAACTGGCCTTCACTTTGCGCGACGGGATGGAGTATGTTGAGGACGTGATCCGTCGCAAGGGCCTTGATGTGGATTCTTTCGCCAACCGGCTCTCCTTCTTTTTCAACAGCCATTCTGATTTTTTTGAGGAGATTGCCAAGTTACGAGCCGCCCGGAGAATCTGGGCCAAGGCCATGCGGGACCGCTACAAAGCCAAGGATGAGCGCTCCTGGTGGATGCGCTTTCACACCCAGACGGCCGGTTGCTCCCTTACTGCCCAGCAGCCTTACAATAACGTAGTCCGGACAACCACGCAGGCTCTTGCCGCCGTGTTGGGCGGAACGCAGTCACTCCATACCAATTCCCTGGACGAAGTCCTCTGTCTGCCTTCGGACCACGCCGTCCAGATTGCCCTACGCACACAGCAGATTATCGCCGAAGAGACCGGTGTGGCCAACACGATTGATCCGCTGGCCGGCTCCTATTTCGTAGAAGCCCTGACCAATGAGATGGAAGAGAAGGCATGGGCCTATATCCATAAAATCGACGAAATGGGCGGTATGGTGGCAGCCATTGAGAAGGGCTATCCACAGCTCGAAATTGCCGACTCCGCCTATCTGTTCCAACGACAAATCGACGCCAATGAAAGGATCATGGTCGGTGTCAACAAGTATGTCACATCCGAGGTGACCCCCATTCCCCTGATTGAAATCGACGATGAAGTCGAAACACAGCAGGTCAAACGTTTGCAAGCCGTCCGCAGGAAGCGTGACGGTAAAGCCGTTAAGAAGGCCCTCGACGACATTAAGAACGCCTGCAAGAAGGGCACTAATGTTATGCCGCATTGTATCGAGGCCGTGAAGAGCATGGCCAGTGTTCAGGAAATCTGCGACGTCTATCGTGAAGTTTACGGTGAATACCGTGACCCGGGACTCTACTAAGAGAATGAAGGAGGAGGAATATTAAATATGTCTGAAAAAAAAATTCGCATAATGGTTGCTAAACCGGGGCTGGATGGTCATGATCGAGGCGCCAGGGTGCTGGCCCGATGTTTTCGCGACGCGGGCTTTGAAGTGATTTATACGGGTTGTCACCAGACGCCCGAGCAGATTGCGTCTGCCGCCATTCAGGAAGACGTGGATGTCGTGGGGCTGAGCTGCCTGTCCGGTGCGCACCGTTATTTGTTTCCTGCAGTCGCCAAATTACTCAAAGAGCAGGGGGCCGATGACATTACCGTTGTAGGTGGTGGAATTATTCCGGAACAGGATTTTCAATTGCTCTATGACGCCGGTCTCAAAGCGATCTTTGTTCCCGGTGCGACCCTCGACAGTATTGTTGAGTGGGTTAAAACAAATATCAAACCAAGGGATTAACATGATGGAAAAAGTAAAAAAAATTAAATCAGGGGATGTCCGGACAGCCTCTCGCCTGATCCGGCATCTAGAAGATGGGATGGCCGAAGCACGCGCCACCATGAAGCATCTTTTCCCGCTCACGGGACATTCGCATGTTATTGGCATTACGGGATCGCCGGGTGCAGGGAAAAGCACGCTGATAGACGGTCTGGTGGAATCCTTCCGGAAAAAAGGCAAAACGGTAGGAGTACTGGCTGTAGACCCGACCAGCCCCTTCACAGGCGGCGCCATTCTGGGCGACCGGATACGGATGCAACGCCATGCGGAAGATCCGGGCGTGTTTGTCCGTAGCTTGGCAACGCGTGGTTCCTTGGGAGGCTTGGCCAAGGCAGTGGGTGATGCTATCCACATCATGGATGTAATGGGTAAGGATATTGTTCTCGTGGAAACGGTGGGCACCGGTCAGCAGGAAGTGGATATTATCAATCACTCCCATACGGTGATTGTCGTTTTAATTCCCGGTATGGGCGACGAGATCCAGGCCATTAAAGCAGGCATTCTGGAAATTGCCGATATCTTCGTTATCAACAAGTCGGACCGGGAGGGTTCGTCCAAACTGCGCCGGGAGCTAATGGCCATGCTAGACATGGCGCCGCTTTCTTCATTCCCGGCAGGCTGGCGGCCACCGATTCTCAAGTGTGATAACGCCTTTGAACCAGATGGTTTTGTCAAAAGCTTGGAAATAATGTCCCAGACGATCGATGACCACTACCAGCACCTTATTAAACATGACCTGCTGGGTACCCGGGTCCACCGAAAGTCGGCCGTTGAACTCAACGAAGCGATCAAATGCTCCGTTCTGGAACCGGTGCTGGCCAAATTGGTTGCCAATGGTGAGCTGGAGTGTATGATTGAAAAATTATCAAAAAAAGAAACGGACCCCTACACCCTGGCTGAAGAAATTGCTAAGCGATATCTGAAGGCCAAATAGGCAAGTCCCGGTTTATGAACCAGGAAGCCCGGGATGACCGCAACAGCGGCTGCCCGGGCTTTTTTTATAGAGAGAAGCGGTCATGAAAAATGCGCCTTGCCGGCAACATGACCGATATCAATCGGCAGGGCAATCATTATATACAAGCATGGTATCCATGGCCAAGAAGAAAAAGGCATCCCCTGGCGCTGCGCCGTCCCAGACGCTGACGAGTCTCTTCGCACTACTGAGGGTGCAGGGGGCGTCCGCCGTTCGCTGGCTGGATGTTGTTGACATTGTTGTGGACGAACGGGTCCGGCTGAAATGCCAAATTCCCCTATGTGACAGTTATCGCTTCAATCTAATGTGCCCGCCGCATGTGCCGTCTGTGGCTGAATTTCGTTCGGCTTTGCTGCGCTTTTCCGGAGCCGTCCTCATTCAGATCACGGAACATTTGACCAAGCCAACGGATAACAATCCTTCCGCGAATGTCTTCGCACCGGCCAAGCGGCTGCACCAGTTGATCCATCTGGCGGAAAAACAGGCATTCGAAGGAGGCGCGCGTTTTGCGACTGGATTGATCGGAAGTTGCTGCCGACTCTGTGAGGAATGCGTAGCCGTTCGATCAGGTACATCCTGCCGGTATCCTTTCCGGGCGCGGCCATCCATGGAGGCTATGGGCATCGATGTCATGGCTACGGCAGAGAGGGCCGGTCTGCCACTGCGTTTTCCCGTTGTTCATCAGGTCACTTGGACGGGGTGTGTTCTGATTTAAGATCAATTTTCGATGATGCTGATCTACACGATAATCCGCGCAGATTCGAAATGAATAAAAATACGAGACAGAGAGGTGCTGTATGTCAGTCTTAAAGGAAAGTGGGATTCCCATCGGTCGCATGCTTTTTGTACCCAAAGACGGGAAATTAACCAAGGACGATCTGGTCATTGAAGCCAACGGTCAATACCAGCTTATGGAAAAACCGGATTGTTTCGTTATTAAAAACACAGAATGCTGCCGGAGTATCCTGGTTAAGATCATGACCAAGGACGCCTAGCACCCCGGGACCGAACCTGTCCTCGATGCTCAAGATACCAGTCCAGTTGGCGGCAGATGCCCCGGATAATTAGGATGTCTGTGGGGCGCTTATATCTCCATTCTATTCTCCTTAAAGCACCTGCCATGATACCGTGTAATCCGGGATAAGCAAAGCAAGATTGATTATGGATTTCATCCTGCGTCGAAGACATGATAGCTGTTAATGAAGAACGGAATAACAAGACAATACCACGTTACATTCAAAATGATCAGCTTCGGCTAGGAGGAGGCCGACGGTGCTGCTCGAGCCGGTAATGAGCAAACTGTGGGAAAGCGGCGAAATGCAGGCTATGACTGAAAAAGTAATAAACAGGCACGCCGATCCGCACTCTCTTGCAGAAGAAGTAGCCCAGCGTTTCTTTAATATCAATGACACCCGCGGAAAATGAGCTGAGTTCCGTTTGAAGCGTTAGTGGAATTTATTTGTCCTCAATATGTGACTTAACTGATAATGTACAATTATGTCTTGTCTTGACAATCATAACACCTGCTAACAGACGACTTTGAAAAGCATTGTCGTTGTGAATTACGAATTTGAAAGGTGTAATGTCACGGCTCAGGCGCAATAGTACCTTCGCTATTCGTGGGTTTGCGTTTTATGTTTTTTGGTTTCATCAGCACCCCCCACCGCAATATCGGAATCACTTGGCTGGTTACCAGATTGGGCCATCCAACTACTGGATTCGTTCAGTTCTTCCTCTTGCAAAGCAATCCTTGATAATGTAGTAGAATATACAAAAGAATCTAAAGACGGCGCCGAAATGAAAAAACTTTCCCTTCGTCAGATAAAAAAATATATTAAGGCAAAATGAAAGTCACATTCCTGGGTACTAACGGCTGGTTTGATACTGATTGCGGCAATACTATTTGCACGCTGATAGAGACAAAAACGGCGTATATTATCCTTGACGCCGGAAATGGTATTCACAAAGCGAGTAGATATATAAAAAAGGATCTGCCTGTTTATTTATTCCTCAGCCATTTCCACATAGACCATATTGAAGGGCTTCACATCCTGGCAAAATTCAAATTTAAGTCGCTGGAGATAATAGGACAAAGTGGCACAAGAGCAACAGTCAAAGAATTTCTCGCTCCCAGATATTCTATCCCTGTCCATCAACTGCCTTTCCCCTGCAATGTGATAGGCATTAAAGAAGGTTGGCATAGAAGTCCTTTTAAATACCGGGCGCTTCAGCTTGTTCACGCTTCAAAGTGTTTCGGCTATCGGTTTGAAATCGACGGCAAGGTAATAAGTTACTGCACCGATACCGGTTACTGCAAGAACTCAGCAGAACTTTCTGCCAATGCCGACCTTATTATCTCTGAATGCGCCTTGCTCACCGGACAAACATCAAATTCCTGGCCTCACATGAATCCGCAACTTGCCGCAAAACTTGCGGTGGAATCAAAAGCAAAAATACTTGTTCTTACCCATTTTGATGCCGCATTATATACAACAACGACAAAAAGAAAAAAGGCGCAGGAGCAGGCGCGAATGATATTTCCGAAAACTATTTCCGCTTATGACGGACTAATAATAGATATATAGAAAATATCAATATTAGATAATATGTCCTGAACGATATTTGACTTGACAGATAGCATGTCGTGTCTGGGTAATTGTTACACTACTGTTCAGTGGTGGACAATTGTCAGCTCTGAGTGTTACGGATTGAAAGAGAGTATAACTTGAAAATTTCAGGACACTCTCTTTCAGATGGGGATAACCGCTTATAAAAATACTTTCAGAGTATATTGACTGGAATAAACAAGGAAGAAAAACTCAATCTATATTAACAGGAAATCCTCTACCAAGACTTTGCATATTTCATCCAGTGCTATTTTTAATCCTTTCCCCACAAGTAAGGCAAATCCGGCTTCTCCTGCCAGTGTAATATTTCGTAATATGCAGGGTCTTTGCGCAGTAAATTGGAACGATGGGCGGCGTGAAAGTTTGTATTGCCGAACCATGGCGGGTAAGTAATCCTGCCGTGTATTGGCAATTTCTCCATCTGATTTTTATAGCCGCGGCTGATCCATTCCTCCAGCGACAGATTGTAATAGAGCTTTAAAGCATTGATATGACCGCGCCACATTTTTACGGCGGGGTGATTTTGCCAGCCTCCACCGTACCTGATGGTCCGGATAATTTGATAAGCTTCAACTCTCTGTTTACCGAGACGGCGATAGTCCAGTATTTGTAAAGATTTTTTAAAGTCAGGGTAGGGGAGAAAAGTTTGCATAAACTATTATAATCAGTATGATGAATGAGGGTAAGGATTCCTAATAATTAACTATCCTTACTAATGGCTATAGCCTCGATTTCTATGGTTGCTCCTTTGGGTAAATTGCTGACTTCAATTGTCGAACGTGCCGGAGGTGCTTCAGGAAAAAATTCAGCATAAATTTCATTGACAACGGGAAAGTCGGAGATGTTTTTTAAAAAAATAGTTGTCTTTACAATATCAGACATTGTTAATCCTGCGGCGGTTATGACAGATTGAATATTTGCCAGCACAAGCCTCGTAGCGTCTTTAATTTCGCTGATAATCTCACCGGTGACAGGGTTAACCGGCAATTGGCCGGATAAAAAAATAAAGCCGTTTGCTTCCACTGCGGTGGAATAAGGCCCGGCTGCCGGCAGGTTATTGGAAATAATTATTTTCCCCCTCATGCTGATTGCGCACCCCCTTTAGTGATTACAAAAACTGCATTCAACGCCAGCAGGTTTGGTAAAATGTGCACCGGCTTGGATTTCCCCAAGTAGCAGGCCTGCTCTATATGGATATTTTTTTTCAGGCAGTAGTCAGTAAAATCACGAATGGTTAAGAAACGGATGTTTGGTGTTTCAAACCAGTAATACGGCAATGCCTCGTTAATCGGAGTTTTCCCGGCGAAAAGAAGCGTTAAGCGGGCCTTGATGTGGGCAAAATTGGGAAATCCGACAATGACACGCTTTCCCACCCGCAAAGATTCCGCAATGACAAAATCGGCTGCTTTTATTTCCTGCATGATTTGATTTAAAATAATATAATCGAAAGACTGATCGGGATAATCAACCAGTCCGCTTTCAATATCCCCCTGAAGCACTGTCAGCCCGCGTTCCACGCAGATGTGCATTTGTTCATCATTTAATTCAATGCCCTGAACGAGAGCATTCTTTTCCTTTTCCAGAACGGCAAGCAACTCGCCGTTCCCGCAGCCTAAATCTAAAACGTGTGCACCCTCTGTAATAATGCGGGCGATAATTTGATGGTCAAGTTTCATATAGACAAGTATTCTTTCTTTTATTGCTGTGCTACTTTAAGCGAGGCTGTTGTTGGCCAGAAAATTTTTAATTAAGCGTGTTTCATCTTCAATCTCGATGAGAAAAGCATCATGTCCCCAGGTCGAGATTAAATCAAAATAGGTAGTGTAAGCATGCTTCCTTTTCAAAAGACGAACGATGTCCTGCGACTGATGCGATGGATAGAGCCAGTCCGATTTAAATGAAATCACCAGAAAACGAATGGCTGTTTTTTTAACAGTGGGCAGGAAATTATCACCGGATAAATCAAAATAGTCCATCGCCTTGGTAATGTAAAGATAGGAATTGGCATCGAAGCGTTTGACAAAGTTGTAGCCGCGATAGCGTAAATAGCCTTCTACTTCAAAATCATCGATAAACTGGAAACTCAGGTTATCATTTTTTAGCCGGCGCGAAAATTTTTCCTCCATCGATTGATCGCTCATAAATGTAATATGCCCGATCATCCGGGCGACGGCCAGGCCTTTTTCCGGTTGACCATGCTCATAATAATATCCCTCCCTCCAGGCGGGATCAGCCATAATCGTTTGCCGGATGACTTCATTAAAGGCAATCTGCTGCGGCGAATGTTTCAGGGCTGTGGCGATGGGGATTGCCGTAACAATATTTTCCGGATATTTCGATGCCCACTGCAGCGCTTGCATGCCGCCCATGGAACCGCCGATTACGCAAAGAAGTTTTTCAATTCCGAAAAAATCAATTAATTTCTTTTGGGCATCAACCATATCTTCGATGGTAATCAGCGGAAAATCTATAGCATGAGGTATTCCCGTTGCGCCATTAATGGAAGATGGCCCTGTACTTCCCTTGCAGCCACCGATGACATTGGAACAAATAATAAAGTATAGCTTTGTGTCTAAGGCCTTGCCGGGGCCGATCATGTCGTCCCACCAGCCGGCGGCGGTGTCTCCTTCGTGAAAACCTGCAGCGTGGGCATCTCCGGAAAGTGCATGGCATACTAAGATGGCATTGGATTTTCCGGAATTAAGAGTGCCGTAAGTCTCATAGGCTAATGTTACCGGTCCCAGAGTGCGGCCTGATTTCAGCTGCAGGGTATCTGGTGGTTCGGCAAAGGTAAAATATTGTGTTTTGACGATGCCGACTGAATTTTTATGCATATATTAAATCAACCCAAATTATGGTGTCATTAAGCTATTTGTACCATTCTTTCGATAGCCAGCCGTGCTTTATCCATAATGTCCTGCGGCACGGTAATTTCATGAGTCATGTCTGTCAGCGACCAGAGAACCTTCTCCAGAGTTGTGCGTTTCATGTTCGGGCAAACAGCCTTGTCGGATGCCGGATAAAAGTATTTTCCCGGGTTATCCTTTTTCATCCGGTGGATTATACCGATTTCCGTGCCGATAATAAACTCCGTATCGGCCGTATTTTTTACATATTTACACATTCCCTCGGTAGAGGTGACAATGTCTGCAAGAGCCGTCAGCTCCGGGCTGCATTCCGGGTGAACGATTACTTTAGCCTGCGGATGCAGTTGCCGGGCACGTAAAATATGTTCCGGAATAATAGCGGCATGGATCGGGCAATAGCCCTCCCAGATGACAAATTTACATCCGACTTGCGCAGATACAAACTGGGCTAAATATTTATCGGGAACAAAGATAATCTCCTGATGTTTGGTCAAGATATGCCGGACCATTTTTTCGGCGTTAGCTGATGTGCAACAATAATCACATTGTGCTTTTACGGCAGCCGAAGTGTTTACATAGCATAAAGCAACCGCCTGCGGATGCTTTGCTTTCAAGGCCGTCAAGCTTTCCGCATCGATCATATCAGCCATTGGACAGCCGGCATTTTTGTCCGGCAATAAAACTGTTTTTTGCGGTGACAATATTTTTGCCGTTTCCGCCATGAAATGAACACCGCAAAAGACTATTACCTCGGCATCTGTTTTTGCTGCTTCTATGCTTAAACCCAAAGAATCACCGACAAAGTCGGCGATGTCATGAATTTCCGGCAACTGGTAATTATGAACAAGTATAACCGCATTTTTTTCTTTTTTTAAATTATTGATTTTATCAACGATTTCCATAAACGGCACACAATTAATCCTTTATAAATTGTTAATGTTTTGAACATTTTTTATTTTTTCCTTCTTCAGTCTGGCAAGTTCGGCAATATTAATACTTCTCATCGTCTCCCGAATCTTATCTCCCAGAACGCTCCAGATATCCCTGGTTGGACAAATGGCTGCACGGTTGCATGTCGCGGGTTGTTTCACGCAACGAACCAGACAGGTTTCACCTTCCAGAGCCTCTATGATGTCGCACAAAGTTATTTCACCGGGGGCTCTGGCTAATGAATATCCGCCGTGGGCGCCGCGCAGCGAGTTAATTAAACCCGCAGCACGCAATGGAATTACAATGAGACTCAGGTATTTTCCCGATATTTCTTCGCTTGCGGCAATATCTTTTAAAAAAAGCGATTTTTCTCCATGTTCACAAGCTAATGCCGTCATGAGACGAACACCGTATCTTGATCTTGTGGACAATTTCATCTATTTAAACCTAACTTCTTTAGTCTGTAAACGGCGGTAGTATTCTTTTCAAATATATACTATCTAATTAGTAGTAATTAATTCAGCTGACGCGATTTGTCAAGCATTTAATGAAGGATATTTATTGTTATGACCAAAGATATTGCTTGACGTATAAGGATTCGCCAGCCAAAATACTTCAGATGCAATACGTATTCCTAATGAGGAGAAAAAAGATGCTAAAACATATTGTGCTTTTAAAATTCAAGGAATCAGTTACAGCTCCGCAAATTGCCGACCTGAAAAGTTCTCTCTTAGCACTGCCGAAAAAAATAAAAGAAATAATAAGCTATGAATGTGGAATTGATCCGCGTCCAATAAAAACGTTCGACTTTGCGTTGGTTTCGACTTTTGCCGATTTCGATGCGTTGAAGAGTTATCAGGTACAGCCGGACCATGTAGAAGTATTAACAAAAGTTAGAAATCTGAGTGCTAAGATAGAAGTGGCTGATTTCGAATACTGACGACCTCGTAAAAGTACCAGGCATGCCTGGGTATGTGTCGGGGATCCCTTGAGCTATTCAGGGAAGTTTTAAAGTAGGGTTCCCAGCGGTGTTGTCCTTGTCATTGCTATTTTTCGGTTTAAGAATTTTAGAATAAATAATCAGTTTATCTCCCGGTGCTAATTTTTTGCCATTGGTAATTCCATTCCAGATCATTATTGCTTTCACCGGTACGTTAAAGCGGGTCGATATATTGGATAAATTATCGCCTTTTTTCGCTGTATAGGTGAATTCTTTTTTTTCTTCAGACCATTGCAGTAAAAGATTATCGTAACGTTCGGCAAATCCCGTGGCCGATCCTTTAGGAAGTAAAATCTGATGTTTCCCGGCCGGAATATAATAGTTTTTAAAATGAGGGTTAAGGTCTTTGATCATTTTGAAATAGGTCTTTGCCGCTTGAGCAACTAAATAAATGGGTACGGGCTGATTGCCCGATATCTCGACCTGGTCGAGTTGCAGAGGTTGGTATAGATCTTCTTTAGCAAGAGAATAGCCAAATTTTTTGGGATTCGACATGATTATTTTTGCCGATAGAATGCGAAAGACATAACGCTGTGTTTCTTGAGGTAAATAAAGCTGATAGTAGTTATTTGCTTTTTGCACCAGCATTTCTGCTTTTAAGCCTTCTTCACCCATATTGTAGGCAGCGGCAGCCAGAGTCCATGACCCAAAAAGCGCATAAAGGTCTTTGAGGTAAGCTATGGCGGCGTCGGTTGATCTAAAGAAGCTGCGGCGTTCATCAATGTCGGCATTAATCTTCATGCCGTATCTGTTACCGGTGCCCTCAATGAATTGCCAATAACCGACTGCTCCTTTGTTTGATGTTGCCAGAGGCTTCAAGGCGCTTTCGGCAATGGCAATATATTTCAAATCGTCGGGCATGGAGTTCTTTTTTAAAACATTCTCGATATGAAAGAAAAAACGGTTGGAACGTTTTAGCCATAATATTACATCATCGTTATTATCCAGGGCATAAAGTAATTCTCTCTCTAATCTTTCTTTTATTTCTACATCATTTAGGGGAACGGATTCACCGCAAAATGACAGCAGCTTATCAATTTTAAGGGCATTGATCAGCTCCTGTCCGACAGATGATGATGTTTTGAATAGAGACTCCTGAGCGCCGGCACTGGCGGCAAAAACAATGAAAGCAGAGAAGATTATAACTGTAATGCTATATTTATATTTCAAAGCGAATGCTCCCGTTAATTATTTGTTTTTCTATTACTAGAGGAATGATGTTCTTGTCAAATCTTTCCGTAAAAATCTCTTGCCGCCGACCGGTGGCAAGAGATTTTTCTTTGGAGTAACTATGTTTTAGTATTCATCCGGCATAAGCAAAAAGAAATCCGGTCATTTACCTGTTTGGCGGAGTGTTGCTGGCGATCATTTCCGGCAATTTTATTTCAGGATGATGGTAGCGTTTTTTTGTTCTGGTGTTTTTTCCATATTGAATTGCTTCTTCAGGGCACCATTGGATGCAAGCCAGGCACTGCTCACAATGATGATGCCACGTGGGCTTACGGTCGGCGATGATAATATTTTTGGTGGGACAGATTTTTTCACATATTTTACAGCCGGTACATTTTTCATCAACCCGGAATGATTTATCCATCTGCGGAATTCGCGGTGAGCCCATTTTGTAAAGTGCAGAAAGGAAGACATTCTGCAATGAAGGACCCTTTTCCAGAAGCCTTGCTTCTTTGGCTCGAACAATATCCGCAATTAATTTAATTTTGGTTAAGGACTCAGCAAATAGTTCCTGCTGTTTTTCCACGGCGATGGCACCACCCCAGGGAATATAATTGCTGGGCAGACATATGGAAAATCCTGCAGAAAGAACAATGTCTTTTTCCTGCATTATCTTTTGCAACTGAATCAAGGTGGCGGCAACCTGTCCGGCATTTACTGCCACAGCAAAAAAGTATTTGGCGGAATCGGCAGCCAGCCTCTGGACAAAATCAATGACATGCAGAGGTAAACCCCACATATGCACGGGAAAAATGATGCCAACACGTTCGGCATCAGAAGTGCTAATTGATTCTTTTTCCCGGACCATAGGAATCAAATCAGTATTGCCCAGCTGCCGGGCCAAGTTTTTTGCTGTCCACAGGGAATTACCTGTTCCTGTATAGAAATAAATTGAGTTATTCATATGTTAAGGTTTCGCCTTTAATACTTTATTGTAAATGCTTTCGGAAAATCCATATACCTGATTATTGTTGATAATGGCAAATGGGGCCTCGGCGCTGTCATCGATAGTTTTTCTTTTTTTAGCTGCTTCCTTATTGTTATCGGTATTGTATTCTGTAAAAGGCACTTTTTTTGATTTCAGGTATTCGCGCGCCTTATCGCAATCACCGCAGGAATCTTTCGTATACAGAACGGCATCAGGATTCTTTTTTTGCCCATCTTTTGATATTTCCTGCTCTTCTTTTTCTTGCGCTGGGGAATCTTGTTTATGAACTTGAATTTTTTTGCCGGATTTAGCCGGTGGAGGGTAATCGGTAATGTGGATAACGCCGTTTTCATCCTCCCATTTGTAAAAATCAGCCTGAGCCGTTCCTGAAAAAATAAAAAAAAGCGTCAGGAATAATAATATGTGTTTGGTCATAAATGCTCTCCCCAGTAGTGCCTTATTAATCCAACCTCAGTTAAAAGCTTCTCTCTGCTATTATGAAAATTCGCGTAGCTATTTTCCAAACTTCTTGAAGTCTACATAAAAACAAGAATCAACGCAATTGCAATTAAAGTTTAAATCATCCGTGGGGGGAATGCAAGTGTCATATTTCACAGCAGAAAAAAATGGGTTGCAGTTAATCTACTGCAACCCATTTTCAATTATTTATCACTTACGAGCAATCCGGCAAGGCGGATGTTCTTACCAGACTTTCTTTGGTTCAGGCAGTGCCCGATGATAGAACGGGAATACTTTTTCTTCAGTATTGGATCCCATTATGCTGTCAACGCACAAAGTGGTACTCAGAGCGGCGGCATCTACACCGCAACCCCACAGACGTTTGCCATATTGGTCACCAGCAAAATACAGACCTTCGATATCCGGTGATTTTACATCAATTCTGTCTTGTCCGATTGGCTGGATCCAGGCGAAGGCGTGGTCAGTGCACATCCAGAGCATATGCTCCATTTCGCTTGTCCATTTTTTAGCTCCGAAAGTTCTCTTCCACCAATTTTCATTCCATTCGACGACTCTTTGAACCTTTTGCGGAGTTCTCATTTCTTCATGGGTCATGGCGGTGGAGAATATCCATCCATGTTTACCTTTCGGTGCTGAGCCGGTCTCATTGGTCAGAGTGGGATTGGAATTGCTTCCTTCTGCGCAATTGGCCAGATTCCACAGTACCATGTCAATACATCCGCTGTATCCCTCTTCGGTTCCAATAACATCAGGCATGTAAATGAAGCTTCTTTCTTCGATGCCTTTTTCTTTCCATACGTCGGACTTCATATTGCCATAACCGGTAATCATGCCGGCACCCCAAAACCTATTCTGAACATTGTCAACAACTTCCTGCGGGAAATAACGGGGATGAATTACATTAAGCATCTGCTTAGCCGGAATGTTGCAAATAACTTTCTCTGCTAATACTGTTTCAATGCCTTTGGTGGTCTGGTAAGTGACTCCATTAACTACACCTTTATCAATATTTACTTCAATAACGGGGGAATTCCTGAGGACTTCGCCGCCGTTTTCTTTTATTACATTTTCCAGCAATAAGGCAAAGGATATGGTTCCTGGATTGGCAACCGTCGAGCAGGAACCTTCAACCAGGTTCATTTTGATCGGGGATGCGGCAGCCATGTGTCCCAGGACGTCGGGTGCCGGAGTCAGACGGAGATCAGCCTGCCCTGTTTGGGAGGCTGCCAGAACTTTGATATAATCATAAGCTTCCTTATGAACGTTTCTAGCCAGAAGCCATTGTTCAAAAGACATATGCGCGGTTTGTGCTATATCTTGCAGAGTCATCACGGCCATGTCTCGAAGGGCTATCATGGTTGAACGGAAGCCTTGCTCGCTCATCCACTTGTAGGGTTCGTTTTTGGCTACCTGATAAGCCTTATTGCCCTTTTTGTAATCAACGAAAGCAAAGCCGACATTACAGGGCATATCGACTGGTTTTTCCAGGTAGTTCATCAAACAGCGGATTTTACCTTTATTGCCCCAGAACAAACCATGTCCGGTGTCGATGGTATATCCGTCAAACAGCCCGTCTTTGAAGCATGTTTCCAGGTCCGGTGTGCATTTAGGAATCCATGATCCGGTCAGAGCAAGAGCGCGTCTGAAACCATTGGCATCCAATTCCAAGCCGTCTATGTATACTTTGTTGCCCTTGCCGACGAAGGACGCCAGGCGCCCGCCGATAAAGGGGTTTCTCTCCAGCACCAGAACCTTCTGCTTGAAGTCCCTGGCGAGGATGGCTGCCGAGCCCAAACCGGCAACACCAGATCCAATTACCACCACGTCATACTTTTTTGTCATAATTGTTCTCCTTAAGTTGTTGTTAAAATTGATGCGTTGCGCCCCGGCAAGCATGACCTTTCCGGTTGTGAATTTGGATTTATCCACCCCCGTTGCTTAGTCCGAAATCCTGCTGAGGATTTTCGCTGCCCGGACATTCCTTCCCCGGTAAAAAGACCAATTCCAGATAAAGATCCCTTCGCCCCGTCATTTACATCCAGGGTTCCAGGGAGTAATGCGCAAGTCATGACATGCATAATAAATGCCAAGCAACAACTTGAGGAATGCAATGTTATTTCAAAATGTTGGCATCTTGGCGCAAAATGATGTCTGGTCAATCGCACAACATGTCGTTTTTGGGCAATCCATATGCTGTGCTGGAGTCAATTCCCGAGAGCTCTTCGGGAGAATTATTCTAACTTCTTTGCGAGGCATTGTTACCCGAAATCATCTGCTACAGGCAATATTTTTATTTTTACACCGGCACCAAGAAATTGCTGGGAAAATGATCTAGGGGCGAATTACACTCCGGTTTCCACGCGGATATTTAATAAAGGGCCTGATCTTTTGATTAATGTTTTTTCCTGTGCCGTCATAGTTCAGAGTGAGGATGGGAATTCCGGCGAATTCTTCAATACGCTGGGACATAGCTTCCGTTATCAGACCGGCACAGCAAAAAGCAGGGTTGGTCTGGACAAACAGAGAAATATCAGGATAATGCTTGATGAGTGCTGTAATCTTAATTAAGTTGTCTATGGATTCACCGCAATGCTGCACTTTGACCGCAAAGTTGTCATAAATATCCTTATAATCAACATCAGTAGCGAGAGAAGTCTCATTGAGCAATTCGTTAAATAATTTATAATAGCTTTTCTCCAATTGGCTGACTAAAGCTATAATAGTTCGGGTAAAGATTACATCCATATATTCACCTTCATAAAACCAGCGTCTAATGTACGGGTCCGCAACCAGTTTGGCAAACTCATTAAATGGCGTCGTTATAACCTCTCCGCCATATTCTTCAATACAATGGATGAGATTTTGATTGAAGACGTCATTATCACGGGCATACATGTCTCCGAAAATGGCTACTTTGGGGCGTTTCCCCGGAATTGTTTCAATCTTTTTAAACATGCCGATGACTTTCGCTAGATCGTCATCCTTGTTTCTGCCGCCGAGCAATGTATTGTAAAAAATGTTCAGGGCTTCGGTAACAGCCTTATCTGTCTTGCCCTTTTCCTTTTCATAGGGACGAATTTTACAGCCAATCTTGCGCAGCATGCCGCCAAACATATGGGCAAAGTAGGCTTCAATCGAAGCCTGCAAAGAGATATCACTCATACTGAGATTGCCTACATAAACATCAACTTTATCCATGCCGTTGCCCGCTGCTTCCATTATTCCGGAGATCATTTGGGGATACATTCTAATATTGCAGGCGACATGACTTTCAAAACACCAGACAGCGGTCTGTGCCGGATCAAGAAAGTTATCTTCAATGTAATCTATATAGCTCTGGGCAATAAGATTGACGGGAATACATTGTCCTTTGTTCGTTCGCAGCCCGAGTTGAATTGTTTTTTCCGTGAGTGGTACCATCCGGGCATCAACGCCTTCTTTAATGAAAACAGCTTCGAGCAGCTTGGCATTGAGCGGATCAAAGCAGGGGAAAAGCAAAGTTTTATCTTTGATTTTGGTTACACTTGCGGAATTGAGCGATAAAAAGTGAGCAGGTTTAGTGCGCGGTGATTTGTCCGAATAATGATTGCGAAATGATTGGACTGCCGCTTCAATCCTTGTTTCGTAACCTACATTGGAATCATGTTCGTCCAGTTCGAGAATGAGGTAGGGTTTGCCGTATTTATCCATGATCCGTTTGAAATATTCAATGGTGAAAGAATCCGGACTGCATTTGAAGGATGTTATATAAACCGGATATATTCCCGGAGTTCGCGCCGCATAAAGTGCCGCTTTGAGAATTTTGGCCGCATAATTCCAGTGCAGCCTAGCCAGCAGCGGATCAATTTCCGATATGTCGTGCCGATGATAGGGCAGCATATCCTGATAGAATGCTTTAATGCTCAGATTACCGAAGATGTCCGGAATTCCTTTATTCATTGTATTTTGGAGAATGGAATAGGGCCTGCCGAGCAGTACGACATTAATATCATTGCTGTCGATCATTTCGCGTTCGTAGATATTGCGCAGGTTATCGCGTCTTTCATTATAGAAAGACAGCGCTGCTTCATAGGCGTTAAAAATTTCCCAGTAGCCGGTGGTTAAAATCGGTTTGAGCATTGTGAACAATTCTATTTTGGAGGTAAAGGAACGATGGTCGATAACGGGCATGATAGCTTTATTTTTTAAATGCAGACTTTTGATTCCGGCGGCGAGCGTTACTGCAAACTGTGTATAATAGCAGTAGTAGCGATAAGCGTCTTGTTTTGGTTCCCGGGATTCCAGGTAAACAGGCAGAAAAATGTAATCACATTTATCGGCGAGATATTGCACATGGCCGAAGAAGGCATTCATCGGGGCGCAGAATTCGGCACCCGCCAGCTTTTTGCCGGACTTAATAGCATTTTTAAAATTATCACCGGTGACAGTTTCTACACCGAGGGTTTTAAAGAAATGCTTCCAGAGCGGCATTTCCTCAGCCAGATAAAGTGCATTGGGAATGCCGATTTTTAAAGGTGATTTAATCTGGGTACGTTTTTTTGATAACTGAAAAACCTTGTTCCTTTCTTTGATCAAATCATATTGTTTTTTTGTTGGTCCGACGTACTGTTTCGTGTCGTAGTCGCGACCGCAGAGAAAACCAAAGGCAACCACATCGCCTTGTACAGTTACTATATTTATCTTGCAGTTATTATGGCAGAGTTCACAAATTTCATTTTGGACCGGGATTGCTTCTTTATGTAAAGCCAGTCCACGAAATGAAGAGTTTTTTACTTTATTTTCCGCCAGGATCAAGGCGCTGCCCAGGGCGCCGGTTAAATGGCAGAATTGGGATACGAAGATTGGTTTTTTCAGCCGATGTTCAAAGGCGGCAACGAGTGCTTTGTTCCGGGCGGTGGCTCCCTGGAAGCAGATTCGCGTGCCAATATTGGCTTCAACTGCCACTTTAGCTAGATAATTTTCACAAACAGAGTGCAGAACGCTGGCCAGCACCTCATCAATAGTGTATCCTTCCGTTAGGTAGTTATTGATATCGCGCTCCATGAAAACGGTACAGCGGTCGCTGGAGATGGGAGAAGGCGTATTGAGGGCGCGACCGGCATATTCCGGAAGTTTTACACCCAGTTTTAATGCCTGCTCTTCAATGAAGCTGCCGGTACCGGCTGCGCAGACATTGTTCATAACGGATGAAGTTACCATTCCGTTGGTCATGTTGGTGAACTTGGCATCCTGTCCGCCGATTTCAATGATGGTATCGACTTCACGATTCAACTCGTAGGCGGCGCGGGCATGGGCGGTAATCTCATCAATCATGAGGTCGGCGTTAATAATCCGTCCGATAAACTTCCGGCCTGAACCGGTGGTGCCGACGCCCTTGAAGAGGAAATGGCAGTTATAATTAAGCGAAATGTCTTCGATGGCCTCGAAAAGTGTCTGTACGGCTTGGACCGGTTGGCCGGCAGTTGAGGTATAAAGCCCGATCAAAACATTGTTGCTTTCATTAATTAGAACGGCTTTGGTGCTGGTGGAGCCGATATCGATGCCCAGATAGACTTCCTGTCGCTTTTTGGGTGGTGAATAAATATCAATTTCAATGCCTGCGGAATTACATTGGGGAGTATAGAGATAACTTTTGCTGGTGATAGAATCCGGATAATTCGACAGTGATAATTGCAGTGGCGGATAGCCGTAGACTTTTTCCTTCTTTTCATCGATAAAAAGTTCGTCCCAGCTTTTAATTTTCAGCTTTTGCGGCTGCATCTCTTCCAGATAAAGCACTCCGGCACCGATTGCGCCATAGAGATGACTGTATTTCCCGACAACAGGTTTTACTTCCAGCAGATTTTGAAAATGTTTTACAACTGCCTGATTCATGGAAACGCCGCCGGCAAGAATCAAAGGTGTGCGAATGATTTGGTCCGGAATCAGAGTGTCAATGACATTTCTGGCCAGACCTTCGCAAAGTCCATCACTGATCTGCCCTAAGGAATAACCTTCCTGCTGCGCATGGATCAGGTCGGTCTTGGCAAAAACAGCACATCGTGTGGCTATTTTGGGAGCGCTTTCCTGATTGCAGAAAGCAATTGTGCTTAAAGTATTGATGCTTTTAAGATTCAGTCGTTTGGCCTGTTGATCCAGAAAGCTTCCGGTACCGGCGGCGCAAGATGAATTGGACCGGTATCGCTCATAATCACCTTCCTCATTGAAAGTGATCAAACCGAAATTTTCACCGCCGACAAAGAGAATGCTGCCCACCTCCCGGTGATGTTGCCGGACAGCGGCAATAATTGCGATTTGCGTATCATAACGGAAAATATTGCGCAGAATATCCGGGCCGGAATGCGTCATGGCCATGCCGCCGATCGTGTTGATATCAACATTGCCCAGCATTAAACGGAGGGTTTCTCTGATCGCCCCGGAATGAAATTGATAGGAAGAATGAATTACCGCTCCCTTTTTATCAATCACCACCAGCGACACTGCTACAGAACCTATATCTATTCCAACGATGTTCAACATAGTCATTTTAAAATCATCTTTAGTAATTTCATTCCCGGATTTTTATCGGGGTGGGCTAAGGCCGTATCGAATCGGACGGAACTTTTCACAATGCTTTTCCAATGAGTAAAGGTATCAAAACTGGCTTTGCCATGATAGCGACCGATACCGCTCGGTCCCACGCCGCCAAAAGGCAGGAAATGAGATGCTACATGAACTATAGTATTATTGATGGCGCCACCGCCGTATGCTATTTCTTCAGTCACTCGCTTTTGAATTAGACGGTCAGCGGAAAAAAGATAAAGCGCCAATGGTTTGGGCCGTTCATTTATTTTCCGGATGATGTCGCTGATTTCAGAGAAAACAAGTACCGGCAATAAAGGGCCGAATATTTCTTCCTGCATAATGGGTTCATCCCACTGGGCCGGGTGTAAAATAGTCGGTTCAATATAGCGGTCGGCAGGGTTGGTTTGACCGCCGGAAAAAATATTAGCAGCATTGAGGAGACCGGTTAGGCGCTGAAAATGACGGTCATTAATGATCCGGCAATATCGCTGATGTTTGGCGGGATTTTCCCCGTAAAAGTTAATTATTACTTTTTTTAATTCAGCGAGAAATTCATTCTTGATGGAGTCATGAACAAGTACATAATCCGGAGCTATGCAGGTTTGTCCGGCATTAAGAAATTTGCCCCAGGCTATTTTTTTGGCGGCGTGACTAATATTGGCGTCGGCACAGACGATAGCCGGGCTTTTCCCCCCCAATTCCAGAGTAAAAGGTGTCAAATGCCGGGCAGCCGCATTGACGATAACTTTACCCACGGGGACGCTGCCGGTAAAAAAAATATAATCAACAGGGAGTTCCAATAATGCCTGCGCCTGTGCGACATCGCCTTGCGCGACGCGCAAATATTCTTCGGGAAAGGTGTTGTTTATTATCTTTTCAATTACATCTGCCGTATGCGTCGATACTTCCGATGGTTTGAGAATGGCCGTGTTTCCGGCGGCAATTGCCCCGACCAGCGGAGACATTAATAGCTGAAAAGGATAATTCCAGGGAGCAATAATCAACGCCACTCCGTAAGGCTCTTTCTGAATATAACTTTTGGCCGGCCAGATAAAAACAGCAGTCTTCACTTTTTCCGGCTTGGCCCAGGCGTGCAGATTTTTCAGAGCGAAATTAATCTCATCATAAATCAGGCCGATTTCTGTAGCATAGGCATCAAAGGCGGTTTTGTGCAGATCATTGTAAACTGCTTCCAGAATCTCTTTTTCGTGGGTTTTAATTGCAACCTTTAGCTTATTTAAAGAGTCGATGCGGAAATTGAGGTCACGGCTCCGGCCTGTCCAGAAAAATTCCTTCTGCAATTTTAACAATTTTTCCCCAATTGATTTTTCCATCATTTAAAACCTTTCCGTACGGGATAACAATGTGTGATGATAAATAGTTTACATGTTTCCATTAAAAATGAAGTGGCATCACTATAAACAGAAGTGAAGAATGTGTCAAGGTGAAGGGGTGTAGAGGCAGATTAGAACATGCATAACATAACATAGAAACACCCTTCAGTTTTAGCTGAAGGGTGTTTGTTTAGCTAAGGTGCTTTCAAAATAATGAACAGTCAAAAGAAGTCGAATGCAATCTTTTACTTGGTCGTTCTATAATGAGAGACATGTTCGGGGCGTTTGAAAAGCAGAGCAACAAAGAACCCGATGACCAGACAGGCTGCAGCTGTGTAGAGGGACTGCTGCTTGTCAAATTGCGCAAAGACAAAACCGCCCACGACACCGGCGGCGCCCCATGCCGTCAACAAAAAGCCATAGACCTTGCCTATATAGGTCGGACCAAATGAGTCGGCCGCGAAAGCGGGCATGACTGCGAATCCACCGCCCAGACACGCGAGAAGATAGCATGCGATAATTGTGAAGACAAGCACACTGGTGACTTGAGGAAGCAGAATATATAAAACCGCCTGCGTCAGGAACATGACCATATATACGCCTTTGCGTCCGATTTTGTCGGATACGGCAGCCCAGAAAAGACGTCCCAGACCATTGAAAATAGATGCTGTAGCCAGAACACTGCCGCCCAGGACAGCCAGCTTAGCCGGGTCATCAATGTTTTGCGCAAATTTAATGACTTCCTGAGCCATGGGTGAAAGCTTGGATAAAAGTCCCATACCGGCTGTGACGTTCAAAAAGAGCATGACCCAGAGCATGTACCATTGACGTGTCTTGTGTGCCTCGGCCCAACTAAAGGAATCAGCCGCACTGACGGTAGTAGAAGCTGGAGTAAAGCCTTTGGGCAGCCAACCGGCGGGGGGATTTTTCAGCGTAAGGGATGCAGATACACTCAGGACCAGATAGACGGCACCCAGTACTATAAACGCGCTGGCAACGCCTACTTTATTGATGAGACCGGGAGCAATCAAGCCGATGAAAAAAGCACCGAAACCGAAACCCATAACGGCCAGACCGGTGATTAAACCGCGCTTATCGGGAAACCAGCGGATCAGAGTGGCAATCGGAACAACATAAGCAAGGCCGTTGCCGATGCCGGCGATAAGGCCATATCCGAATAAAAGAAACCAGAAATTGCCGATATAAAGTGCAATGCCGCCTAATAAAACGCCTGCACCATAAAAACAGGTGCCCAGAGTTGCAACGAACTTGGGACCTTTCTTATCCACCAGAATACCGCCAAATGCGGCGGAAATGCCGATGACACCGATAATCAACATGAAAACCCTCGAAACTACTTTCATTTCCCAGCCTTGGGCGGCCACGATGGGTTTGACAAAAACCGACCACGCGTAAACCGTGCCCAGAGTCAGCATGATGATGACACCTGCAAGCGCAATAAACCAGCGTTTGCCTTCTAAATTTTCATTAACCATATTTTATTCCTCCCTTGCCTTTTAAAAAGGCTGAATTATTTTGATGACACCATAAAGACTTCCGTATTGCACGGAGGGCTTTTATTTTGTCATGTAAATGATCAGAAACGACTTTAGCCTTATACATAAAAAATATGCCCCTAACAAGGGGCATATTTCATTATTAGTATGTTTTATTTATTGACGGTCAGGCTGCTTCGATTTTAACGGCGCAGACCTTGTATTCGGGAATCTTGCCTGTCGGATCCAAAACAGGATTTGTCAATAAATTTACCGCCGCTTCCGCAAAGTGGAAGTTCATAAAGATTGCTCCCTGCGGACTTTTGCCAGTTATTTGGGCCCGAGCCTGTAACGTGCCGCGGCGTGATGTTACTTTAACCATTTGTCCTTCGGATATGCCTAATTTATCTGCATCGAAGGGATTAATTTCCACCAGGCTCTCCGGACAACGCTCGCTGGGACCCTGAGAACGTCTGGTCATTGTCCCCGTATGGTAATGGTAGATAACCCGGCCTGTGGATAGAATGAGAGGAAAATCGGCATCAGGCAGTTCTGCCGGCGGTATGAATTCGATTGCATGGAAAAGTCCGCGACCGCGGGAAAATCTGTCTTTGTGCAGAAATTTTGTACCACGATGATCATTAGTGGGGCAGGGCCATTGCAGGCCTTCCTTCTCAATTCTTCTGTAAGTAATTCCTGCATAGCTGGGAGTTACAGAAGTGATTTCCTCAAAAATTTGTTGCGCCGATGAATATTGCATGGGATAGCCCATTTGTGTGGCAATCCCGCCAATGATTTCCCAATCCGGTTTTGCCTCTCCCGGTGCGGCAACGGCTTTTCTGATGCGTTGAACGCGACGTTCGGTATTGGTGAATGTACCGTCTTTTTCGGCAAAACTGGCGGAAGGCAGGACAACATCAGCTATTTGTGCCGTTTCTGTGAAGAAAATATCCTGTACGATTAACAAATCCAGTTTTTTCAGTTCTTCTTTAACATGATGCAAATCAGGATCGGACATCAGCGGGTTTTCACCCATTATGTATAGAGCTTTAACCTGGCCGCTGCCGGCGGCATTCATGATTTCCATCAGTGTTAATCCCGGCTTGGGCGAAAGATTTGCGCCCCAGGCTGCTTCAAATTTCTTGCGGCTGTCTTCATTGGCGACTTGCTGATATGCCGGGTAAACATTAGGTAATCCGCCCATATCACAGGCGCCCTGAACATTATTTTGACCGCGCAACGGATTTACTCCGCCGCCTTCAATACCCACATTACCGCAGAGCATTGCCAGGTTGGCAATAGTTTTGACATTATCTGTGCCGCTGATATGCTGAGTGAGGCCCATTGCATAGATAATGCTGGCTTTATTGGCTTTGGCATATAAACGGGCAGCCCGTCTTAAATCATCGGCTGGTACGCTGGATATGTTTTCCACATATTCCGGTGTATATTTCTCTACTGTCGCTTTCAAAGCTTCAAAGCCCTCAGTGCGTTCTTCTACATACTGTTTCGCATAAAGGCCTTCAGCAATTATTACATTCATCAAACCGTTGAAGACCGCCACATCTGTTCCCGGTTTCTGGCACAGCCAGATATCGGCATATTTAACCAGATCAATTTTCCGCGGATCGATAACAATAAGCTTTGTACCATGTTGGCGCACAGCCCGCTTGATTTTCATGCCGATGACGGGATGGTTTTCCGTAGTATTGGTGCCTGTGGCTAAAATCAGATTGGTATATTCCAGTTCTTCGATGGAATTAGTCATTGCTCCACTACCGAATGCTGCGGCCAGACCGGCCACTGTAACCGAGTGTCAGAGTCTCGCGCAGTGATCGACATTATTGGTGCCAATTACCGCGCGCATAAATTTTTGAAAGAGATAATTTTCTTCGTTGGTGCAACGGGCGGAAGAGAGTCCCGCGATACTGTCCGCACCGCTGGCTTTTTTGGCAGCGGTTAATTTATCGGCGACGAACTGATAGGCTTCCTCCCAGCTTGCTTCTTTTAAATCTTCGTTTTTAGAACGGCGGATTAAGGGCTTTTGCAGGCGGTCGGGATGCGCAATAAAATCCATGCCGAAACGTCCCTTGACACAGAGGCTTCCTTCGTTGGGCTTGCCGTGTTCGCGGTTTCCCGACACTTTAACGATTTTCCCCTCATGAACAAAGAGATCCATCTGGCAACCAACGCCGCAATAAGTGCAGGTCGTCTTTACTTTATCCACTTCCCACGGGCGGCCGGCAAATTTGGCCTGCTTATAGGTGATGGCACCTGTGGGACATACCTGTAAACACTCGCCGCAGAAGACACAGGAAGAATCAATATAGTCAGCATCGAAAGCCGGCCCTACTTTCGCACGGGAGCCACGCATCGAGAAATCAAGTACTTCATTAACCTGTATTTCGTTGCACGCCCTGATGCATCGTCCGCAAAGGACACATTTATTGAGATCACGCTGGATCATAGTATTGGAATTTTCCAGAGCAATGCCGGGGGAGTTTATCAGAAAACGAGGCTCTTCTATTTTCAGCCAGTAAATCAAATTCTGCAGTTCGCATTGGCCGTTTTGCTCACAGGTCAAACAATTATGATCACCTGATGACCAGAGAAGCTCCACGATCATTTTTTGGGCATCACGCACTTGTTTTGTGTCCGTACGGATAACCATGCCCGGGCTAACCGGCATGCAGCAGGAGGCGATAAGCGATCGGGCCTTTTCCACTTCCACTACGCAAACGCGGCAGGCTCCGACGTTGGTTGTTCGCGAGTAATGACAAAGGGTCGGTATGAAAATGCCGTTTTCGGTGGCGCTCTCCAGAATGGTCTGCCCTGGTTTGGCAGCGATTTCTTTCCCATCAATTGTTATCAGTATTTTTTTTTCCATTTTCCTTCTCCAGTCTTATCGGGATAAATATCCGATGCTATTGCTAAAAAACTCATCAGAGCTACCCTTTTTAAGTATATAAGTTGTAGTCGTAACCGGCTTTTTTGTCAATTATGTCAATTATGTCATAATGTTATTTTTAAATATGACCACGGATTGGATAAGAAATAATGATGTAATACGCGAACATATTTATGAAGTTATGTGTAAAATAAAATGATATGTCCGATTTTGTACCACATAATATTTCCGGTTAAGAAGCCACCAAAATGAATGGGATTAATACGTATAATCAAAAGACGATTTTGAATGAAGTCCGATCCGCAAAACACTGGACGGAAATAAATATTTATTGATATGAATGAGTAAATGCGATAAGAACTTACCGATTTCAAACGCTATAGGTTGATTTGCTTTGCTATTTTTTGAATACATAAAACGATAGAAAACGGATATGGGGGCATGTATCATAACTGACATGCTCCCATTTTGATTTAGAAAAGCAACGGCAATTAGGTTGTTTTTGAGCTTTTGCAATTGATTCGGAACGTCAATAATAGGGTATTTTAGTTCCCTTTTACAACAATTGAGGTGAAATTAATGGAAAAAGAACAAACCGCAGACAAAATAATATTAAAGGCAAAAACAGAGCAGCGATCGGCGCTGACGGAAGCGGAATCAAAACAAGTTCTGGCCCGCTATGGGATTCCCGTAGTGCAAGAAGATGTTGCTTTGACCGCGGATGATGCCGTAAAGGCTGCGGAGGCATTCGGTTATCCCATTGTTCTGAAAGGTTTAGGATCAAAACTGACGCACAAAACGGAGCGGGGGTTGGTCCATTTGAAGTTATTGAACACAGACGCCGTGCTGGAGGCGGCAAGCGACATCAGCCGGTTGGCGGGAGATGATCTGGAAGGATATCTGGTCCAGCCGATGGTCCGGGGACGACGGGAATTCGTTGCCGGCCTCTTCTGTGATTCACAATTCGGGCCATGTGTGATGTTCGGGTTGGGTGGCGTATTTACGGAAGCGCTGGACGATGTTGTCTTCCGGGTAGCTCCGGTAAGTGAAGCGCAGGCCGAAGCTATGCTCGATGAGTTCCGTTCGACAAAACTGCTGGGACCATTCCGGGGAGAAATGCCGGTGAACCGCAAAAAGATAATCGATGTTATCCTGGGGCTGTCTCGACTGGCCATGGAATGCCCTGATATCGTCGAAGTTGATGTTAATCCTCTGGTGGCGAATGCTGAAGGTGAGATCACGGCTGTGGACGCTCTTATAATCCTCGGTAAGAGAATCGAGAAGAGATTAAATCGCCATCCGGTTAATCCGAAGGATATCTATAAGATGTTCTCGCCCCGGTCCATTGCCTTTGTCGGTGTGTCGGGTGATGTCAGGAAATGGGGATACAGGCTCCTAGCCAATACCGTAGCCGGTGAGTTCGCCGGGGAGATTTACCTGGTAAATCCCAATGACAAGGATATTGCCGGCAGAAAAGTATATAAATCACTGTTGGATATTCCCGGTAAAGTCGATATAGCCGTCGTCACGATTCCGGCCTCGCGCATTCTAGATCTGATACCGGTTATGAAAGAAAAGAGAGTCCGATACGTCCTCCTGATTACCTCGGGTTTTGCCGAGGCGGGAGGCGCTGGCGTGCAGCTGGAGAAAGATCTCGTTGCGGCGGCAGAGGAAGCGGGCATTATCATTATCGGGCCCAATACGATGGGGCTTAATAATCCCCACGCGAAGTTGTTTTGTGTGGGATCAGCCGCCTGGCCGAAACCGGGTTCAGTTTCATTGGTAGCCCAATCCGGCAATTTGGGAACACAACTTATCGCTTTTGCCGATAAAGAGAATATCGGTTTGAGAGCCTTTTGTGGATCAGGCAATGAGGCGATGGTCACCGTAGAGGATTTTATGGGCGCTTTTGAAGTGGATGAGATAACCAAGACGGTTATTCTCTATATCGAGAGCGTAAAAGACGGGCGGCGTTTTTTACAGCAGGCCGAACGCGTTTCCCGGAAAAAGCCGGTTGTTTTGCTCAAGGGAGGGCGCACGGAAGCCGGGAATACTGCGGCGGCGAGCCATACGGGAGCCATGGCTTCCAATGTCCGGGTATTCAATGCCGCGTGCCGTCAGGCGGGAATTATTCTCGCGCGGCAGCCGATGGATCTGCTGGATCTCTCTGCGGCCTTCTCATCACTTCCACTTCCTCAGGGAAAGCGTGTCGCCCTGGTTACACTCGGGGGAGGGTGGGGCGTTGTGGCCACGGATCAATGCGCCGAATCCGGGCTGGAAATCCCGCCGCTGTCAGCCGATATTATCCGGCGGATTGATGAGATTTTACCTCCGTATTGGAATCGCGGTAATCCGGTTGATCTTGTGGGCGAGATCGATTTTGATGTCGCCACTAAAGTCGTTGAGATGCTGGCCGAATGGGACGGATGTGATGCCGTTATTCACTTAGGAGTTGTGGGGCTGCAATCATTAATCGAAAATTTCGGGAAGTCCTGTGTCAAAATGCAACCCGAGTTAAGAGGCTTAATCGACCAGCGGCGTATAGATGTGGATACAATGGAGAATATCTATGTCGAGCATACAATCAGACTGATGGAAAAATACCGTAAACCGATCCTGGGTGTCAGGCTTCTGGATGGCCAAGGAAAACAGGCTGTTACCGATATGGCCGGAAGTGAATTCAAGGGCGTCTCCTTTCCGACTCCCGAAAGAGCCGTTAATGCCCTGGCCGCGATGGTGCGCTACGGAAAATGGCTGAAACGTGAGGGGCTTCAGAAGTAAAAAGGACGAATAGAGATATCAAAGGGGATGGTTCCAGCCCATAGCCAGATCATCATGGGCGTGATCAGAGGTTATATTCTCTTCAATCCTCTGGCGTAGCGATTCAAATTCCGATTCCGGCAGATCTTTAGGGACAGAGATAGGTTCTCCCCAGCGGATCATTACCCGGCTGAAGGGTTTCGGGATCAGGAACTGATCCCAGCTTTTCAGCATCCAGGCCCGGTTGGTGGATATGATAACCGGATAGATTAGAGCCCCGGAACGCTGGGCAATTCTGATTATCCCGGCCTTGACGATTCCTTTAGGCCCTCGTGGTCCGTCCACGGCATGTACGGCGGCCGGATGGTCGGCAAGATATTCAACAACGGCATCGAGCGCTTCCTTGCCGCCTTTGGAACTGGAACCGCGAATAGGGTGGAAATTAAGTCGGGTGACGATTGTGGCGATCAGGTCGCCATCACGACTCTGACTGATCATTGCGGCGAGTTTAAAACGACCGAAGCGTTTTGCATAATCGATGACCCCGAACATCCTCTGGTGCATAAGAGCAATGACAACCTTCTGACCATTTTCGAGAGTGTGAATGATTTGCTCTTCCCCGATGATCGTTTTGCGGATCGTACTCAGATAGGCACGAATAAGGTTATGGGCCAGAGGGATAAGTCCGTATCGGATAGCCAGGGCCGACAAGCGTTTCCACATAAATATCTCCTAATCTATGCCTGTGGGGCGACGTCATACACCCGTATGTTTTTTGAAAAGATATTATTTTCTGACGGGGGACTATAGGAAAGTTAAGTTTGTATGTCAATTTTTTTCTCAAAATTGTAATGCCGGAGGACACGGTGTAATATAAAAGAAACAGCAGGAAGTAAGGAGTTATTATGGTTGCTGCCACACACAATGACACATATAAGGAAACCGCGGGAAGAATAGCTGAATTATCTTTTGCCATCGGTGTTTACCGCCCCCCCAGCGAGGGAGGAAGTGCATCGCTGCTTTTGCGGGTGACAGAAAATTGTCCCTGGAACAAATGTACATTTTGTGAAATGTACAAGGGACATCCCTTTGTCTATCGCAGCGTGGAAGACATCAAGGCCGATATTGATGCAGTGAAGAAAATCATTGATGAAATTACAGCCGCCTCCGAAAAAATGGGCCAGGGTGGCAGGATTACCCGGGATGTCGGGATGTCCATACTGCGGGCCGATCCTTCCTTAAATGACAATCAATATTTCATTACCGTATTCAACTGGCTCTATTCGGGCGGGAAAACGGCCTTTCTGCAGGATGCCGACAGCATGATCATGCGGCCCCAGGAGCTCGTCGCCGTTCTTACGTATTTGCGGGAAAAATTACCGACCTTGACCCGGGTTACGTCATATACCCGTTCCAAGACGCTGGCGCAGAGAAAACCGGAAGATTTGTTGGCTATTCGGAAAGCAGGCCTGGATCGTCTGCATGTTGGTCTGGAGACGGGCGATGATGAACTGCTGGCGATTATCCACAAAGGTGTGACCAGCGCCCAGCAGATTGAAGGTGGTAAAAAGGCCATAACCGCCGGATTTCAGCTCTCCGAGTACTGGATGCCTGATCTGGGCGGCCGGGAGCGCTGGAGGCAGCATGCGGAAAATACCGCCCGGGTGCTGACAGAGATCAATCCCCATTACATCCGGTCAAGGCCTTTTGTTCCCCGCGGCGGCACACCGATATTTACCGAATATGAACAGGGCCGTTTGCACATTTCTTCACCGCATGAGCGCCTGGAAGAATTGCGCTTGATGATTGAAGGGCTGAATGTTACTTCCCGGATTTGTTTTGATCATCAGATGAATGCCTGGACCAACAGGAAAGGCGGGTTGCTCTTTATTCAGGATTATGAAGGTTATAAATTCCCGGAGGAAAAACCGCTCGTTTTGGAACTCATTCGCGAAGGTTTGTCCATAGACGAATCAAGGCACGTTGATGTCAAAGACCTCATTTCCCTAAGCTCGCTGTAGGTAGCCGAAGAAAGAAATAGTCTGGTTAAATGGCGTAACATCATGCAGTAACAACAATGCAGAAATAATAATTGACATAGAAACTTATCTTCCCTATATTCCCTTTGCCCAAAAGCAATATCTTCATCCAATATCAAAAAAACAAATCACGGGTCATTAGGACCTGATAATCAGCAACATGATCTTTCATTTATCTCAACGAAATACTGAAAAATAAGGAGGTACTTCATGAGTCAAATTTTCAATTTGCAGGTGGAAGAGGGGATCGGTGTTATCACCTTTGACGTGGTCGGTGACGCGATGAACACATGGACGGATGCTGCCTTTGAAGATTTTGCCCGGCTGATGGGCGAAGTGGAGAAAGAAAAGGCGCTCAAAGGGATCATTTTTATTTCCGGTAAGCCGGACAATTTTCTGTCCGGAGCAAATCTGAAGACCATGTCCCAGGTTGAGTCTGCCGATGTGGCCTGGAAGATACTGGATACTTTTCACGGTTGTTTCGCCCGGATGAGCCAATTGGGATATCCGACTATCGCAGCGATACACGGTCACTGCCTGGGCGGCGGGCTGGAATTCGCTTTGGCCTGCACGGCGCGGATTGCACGGGAAGGAAAAACCACGATTATCGGTCTGCCCGAATGCAACGTTGGTCTCTTCCCTGGCGGCGGCGGAACCCAGCGTCTGCCAAGGTTGATCGGTTATCCGGCTTTTGAGCTGATTCTTAAAGGAAAGATGCTGCCTTTAGACAAGGCCTTTGAATTAGGAATCGTCGACCGGATCATTCCTGCCGATGCGGATCTTCTCTCAGCAGCTAAAGCCTTCCTCGTGGAAATCAGCACTGGAAAAGCGGACTTGAAGCGTCCCGTCCAGGACTTTTCGCAAGTTGATGCAATAGCGGACATGGCCAAACAGGGCATACTCAAGGCCACAAAGGGGCGCGAGATACCAGGACCAATCTACGCTCTTGATTCCATGCACCGGGGCGTCAAACTCTCTCTGGAAGATGGTATAAAGCTGGAGAAGGAAAACTTCGTCAAGGTGCTACTGAGCAATCAGGCGAAGGGCAGCATCAACACTTTCTTCATCAAGGGGATGACAGACAAGCCCAAGGGAATGATGACGAAGGGTTTTGTTCCCAAGGAGATTAAAAAGGCCGCAGTCCTCGGGTTCGGCACAATGGGCCGGGGAATCATTATTGACATCCTGCGCAACACAAAAATTCCTGTCCTCGTGAAGGATATCCCCGAGGCCCTGGAACCGGGCAAGGCTTTTCTCCGGAAAATTCTGGGCGGAATGGCCGAGAAAAAACGTCTGAAGGAGCCCGTGGAAGATCTGTTGGCCCGCCTCACCACTACGTCGGATTATATCGAGGTGTTTAAAGAAGTCGATATCGTTATCGAGGCCGTCTTCGAAGAGATCGGTGTTAAAAAGCAGGTATACGGGGAGCTGAGCAAGGCAATCCGGGAAGACTGCATAGTCGCGAGCAATACCTCATCAATCCCCATCACCTCGATGGCGCCCTTTGTCTCGAATCCGGCCCGTTTCGGGGGAATTCACTTCTTCTCCCCCGTCTGGCTGATGGAACTCGTAGAGGTGATCCGCGGCGAACAGACCGCCCAGGACACAATCGACAACCTCCTGAATTTTACGGGACTCATTCGGAAGCGTCCCATTGTCTGCCTCGATAATCCGGGCTTTGTCGTCAACGCTCTTTTGTTCCCTTACCTCAAGCTGGCTTTGGAATACGTGGGAGCGGGAAACTCCATCGAGAAGGTGGATGGCGCCGTAACTGCCTTCGGAATGCCGGTAGGACCGATTCGCCTGACCGATGAAGTCGGCATTGATGTTCCTTACAAGGCCATGAAAGGGATGGGATTTGTCGAGCCGACCCTGAAGAATGTTGTCGAAGCAGGGAGGTGTGGTTTGAAGAAATCCGGAAAGGGTTTCTTTCTCGCGGACGGCAGTGTCGATCCCGAAGTTCTGCCGCTGATTGCGAAGGGGACGCCGAAAGAGGTCTCCGCGAAAGAGATGCAAAACGGCTTTAACGAATCCATGCTCAAGGTCGGCAAGGACCTCCTGGACCGGAAAATCGTTACTTCGCCGGCCATGATCGATGTCGGAATGATCTGGGGCACCGGCTATCCGGCGGATAAAGGCGGTCCCATGAAGTGGGGTGACCTGACCGGATTGAGCGAGAAACTCTTCGGGAAAAAATTCTATAAGTAAAATGATTCGGCAGTGTAGTCGAATTTAACTAAATTGAGATGGAGGGGGAGCAGGAAACTGCTCTCCCTTTTCTCGGGTTGGGATAACGATAATCTGGAGCCACTGGTATGAAAAGGTTTAACTGCATAATTTCTTTCTCCGCCATTATTGCCATAATCATTTTTTCTTGTTCGATTTCATTTGCTCAATTTGAAACAATCCGGGGAATAAAATTAAAAGACGGTAGTGTTGTCTTTGGCAAAATACTTAAAATGAATACATCCGAGGTAATCATACAGGCGAATGATGGGAAAGCGTCCGCTTATCGATATGACAATGTTCAATCTTTTATAAAAGAAGGTAATGATGAATCAGCGCCGGCAGTGTCAAAAGAAACTGCAGTAGGCCCGCCGGAGAAAACGACGACTGCAAAAGTGCCAATAAATCATCATACCTGGGAAATCGGACCGGAATTATCATATATTGAATATCAGGAACCGGATGTGATGAGAGAAAAGGGGATGATGTCCGGTATCGGGGCGGCTTACAGTTATCATAACAACATCATGCTGAAGGCTGATGCTAAACTCAGTTATGGACAGGTCGATTATCAAAATTCAGGCACTCTAAAAAATATCGATGATTACATGTTGGAAATCAGGGCCGTTGGCGGATACGATTTTAAATTAACAGAATCGCTATTGCTCACGCCGTTTATCGGCTTCGGATATCGGTATTTAATAGATGATATGAAGGGAAGAGTTACGTCTACCGGAGCCAGAGGATATTTAAGAGAGTCCAATTATTTTTATAGTCCTGTTGGCGTAACGATACTCAACGATTTTAAAAACAGCTGGATATTCGGCTTAACTCTTGAATACGATTTATTCTGGAAGGGAAGGCAGAAAAGCCATCTGAGCAATGCGAATGCCGCCTATAATGATCTGGAAAACAATCAAAATAGCGGATATGGCCTGAGAGGATCTTTACTGATCAGGAAAATTGCCGGTAGAATGAGTTATTCATTTGAACCTTTTATAATATATTGGACTATAGATAAATCAGATGTCCAGAATATTACATACAACGGAGCGCTCTGGGGTTATGGATGGGAACCCCGAAATAATTCAACCGAGGTGGGTCTGAAATTTAATGTGGGATTTTAAGCCAGCCGCCTTTCGCTCGACTAATCAGGACGAGCCATCCCTGTTAAACAGTAGTAAAGTTTGCAAAAGAGAATTAGCGGATGAATGAAAAGTGAAATGAGGAAATGTTATTTAAAAAAAGCTATGAAAAAAATATTAATACCACCGGTATTCCTGGTGATTGGTTTTACGCTTATTGTCCTCTTCTATTATTTTGTCCCCCTGCTTAATGTTATTCCTTACCCCTATAATCTGGGAGGTTTGTTTATTGCATTCCCCGGCTTTGCCTGCATGGGCATAACCAGCCTGTTATTCAAAAAGCACCGGACGACGCTTATGATTGCCAAATCGTCGTGCATGATTACAGAAGGCATTTTCGGCAAAACGCGTAATCCCATGTATGTAGGCATGTTCATGTCGCTGCTGGGATTTGCGCTATGTTCGATGAATTTGCTTGCTCTGGCCATACCTTTTGTTTTTATTGCCTTGATAAAAATAATGTTTATACCGGTGGAAGAAAAGCTGATGCTGAAAACATTCGGTCAGGATTATATCAATTATCAGAACAAAGTTAGACGTTGGATCTGATATGTCCCCTCACCAACCATGTTTTATCTGCCGGATTAAATAAAACAGGAATTGTTTATATCCAGCCCAGGAAAGCGCCGAAAATGCCGAGCAGCGCTGCGTTGAGCAAAAATAATCCTCCGATAAATTTCTTCTGAACGGCAGGCTCCCAGTCATAGGAGTAGGCCGAGATAACGAAGAAAGGAATATAGACTGTTATAAAGACTGTTGAGGCGCCCCACCAGGGATACACCCAGATGAAGGCCGGCGTTTTGGCCAGAAAAATCTCGAGTATCGAAGCCAGCGCGGCGTTAGCTGTCCCGAAAAACAAACGGTTATTGATGCCCATTACTTTCGCTCTCGGGTCATCTTGCAGCAGTTTGCTGGCTGCTAATCCCGCAATCGAAAACATCAGACTGATTTCAATACCTACGCCGACCAGGAGGAGGAAACTGGTGCCGGTTGGTACCGTCCAGAGGGCATGCCCGGAAAAATGCTGGATGAGGGCGTTGAGTATTTCATAAAACCAGTGAATCATGTACAGAGAAAGGCCAGCGGCGATTCCCCGGTAATTCTTTTTAGAAAGCTCGCCAAAATAGATATACAAAACAATTACTAAAACGGGAATTATGATCCATTGAAAATTGTCCCACTTGCGCAGGATGGAAAGAGCCATTTGTGTTGCTTCAGGATGGTTCATGAAATCCTCCTTGTTTTGTTAAGTACGTATTTCCTAATTTGATCGATTATCAATGTATGTCCGGGTGAAGTCAATACGCTAACTACTTCTGCCGGTGGCCAACCGAGTAAAGAATTGTCCGGCCGATAAAAGAAAAATCTATTTGCAGTTTGGTCATAATATCCTTTGCTGATCCTATGTCTGCTCTTCCAGGATAAATGTCATAACGGCTTTTATAAATTTCCGGTGTGAAGTCAGGCATGACAACATTGGCGCCGGCCTGCAAAGCCATTATGCGTCCCTGAGGGTGGAGTGTGCCCAGGGCGGTTGTTGCGGGAATATTTGTATTGCGGGTAATGAGGCGGGCGAGAGCTAAAACCCGCAGTGTTAGTTCCAGATCGTCATTATCCAGGCCGCCCAGCGGTGTGTCGGGATGGGCAATGAAGGGGCCGATACCCAGCATGTCGGCATCAAGTATTTTCATGATGAGAAGATCATCGGCTAGTATTTCCGGCGTTTGACCCGGCAAGCCCACCATGTTGCCCGTTCCTGTTTCAAAGCCGAGTTTCTTCAAGTTAAACAGACATTGCAGGCGGCTTTCCAGCTTGCAGCCGGGGCGCAGGTAATTGTAAATGTCCTTAGATGCCGTTTCGTGTTTCAGCAGGTAGCGGTTTGCTCCCGCTTGCCCGAATGCCTGATAGTCGGCCAGGCTTCTTTCGCCGATGGACAGAGTGATGATCAAACCGGTTTCTGCTCTGATGCGTTTGATCAGATTGACCATGATTTCTGCCGAAAAAAAAGAATCTTCTCCGGATTGAAGCACTACCGTCGGAATGCCCATGCTTTTAATTTGCATGGCTGTAGCGACAATTTCATCAATTGTCATCCGGTAGCGGCTGATCTTCGAATTGCCGCAACGCAAACCGCAATAGAGGCAGTTGCGTTCGCAGTAATTGGAAAATTCAATAATGCCGCGCAGGAAAATCTCATCGCCCATTTGTTCTTTTCTCACGGCGTCGGCTGCCTTAAAAAGAGCCGGCGAATGGTCTTCGGGCATCTTCAAAAGTTGAATGATTTCTTCGCGGCTTAAGTCGTGACCATCTCTTGCTTTGCCGATCAGAATTTCGATATTTGGGCCGGATTTAGATAAAGACGTCACGTTTGCCTTCCTCAATTTGCTTCAGTTTGTTGATAACGGAGTTCTTGCGCTTTGTTTTGAATGTGTCCCTGAGCATCTGTGCGATCAGCTTTTCACCGGCGACGCGGGTTTGGGCACTAGCGTAATCAATTAGGTATTCCTTGAAAGAATAGACGGCGTTGGTTTGGCAGAACTTCTGAATCAGTCCGGGTTTAGCCAGATCCATAAAGTCTTTGCCGGTGCGGCCCAGGCGGTAACAGGCCGTGCAGAAGCTGGGAATGTGGCCGTGCTCGGTAATATCCAGAATAACTTCGTCCAGAGTGCGGGTATCGCCAAGATTAAACTGTGAGGCGCGGAAGGCTTCGCTGGAGTCTTCCTGATAACCGCCGGGATTGGTGCGCGAACCGGCGCTGACCTGGGAAATGCCGAGTGCAAATACTTCCGAACGCATGGCCGGATTTTCGCGAGTGCTCAGAATCATCCCGGTGTAGGGAACTGCCATGCGGATGATGGCCACCAGCTTTTTGAAGTCATGATCGCTTACCGGATGTGGCGGTTTAATTGCTGCCGGGGCATTGAAGGCCGGTTCCAGCCGGGGTATCGAAATGGTGTGCGGCCCTACGCCGCAGTCTTTCTCCAGTTGCAGGGCATGCAAAAGCAGTCCGAGAACTTCATATTTGTAATCATAAAGCCCGAAAAGCGCTCCGATGCCTACATCACTAATGCCGCCTTCCTGGGCGCGATGCATGGCTGTGAGCCGGTTGGCGAAATCCTTTTTTGGGCCGGTCGGATGCATCGTCTTGTAGGTTTCGTGATGATATGTTTCCTGAAATAAAACAACAGTGCCGATGCCGGTTGTTTTCAGCTTTTTATATTCCGCCGCTTCCAGCGGGGCTATTTCCACATTGATCCGGCGGATTTCTCCGCCGTGTTCCGTTTTTACGGCATATGCCGTTTCAATCGCTTCCATGAAATATTCCAGACTGGAACGGGTAGGGTGCTCGCCGCAGAGCATCAGCAGACGCTTGTGGCCTTCGCGTTCGAGGACCTGTACTTCTCTGGCGATTTGTTCCATCGTCAAGGCGACGCGGTTGAGTTCTTTATTGTCGCTCCGGAAACCGCAATACAAGCAGTTGTTGGAGCAGTGATTGGCGACATAAAGCGGCGCAAATAACACAAGGCGGTTGCCGTAGATATCCTCCTTGATTTTATGTGCCGCCTGAAAGATCAGGCCGATGAGTTCATCGTCTTCCGTTTGCAGCAAAACGGCGACTTCTTCCGTCGAGAGTCCTTTGAGATCATAAGCCTTGGCGATGATTTCCCGAACTCGCTCCGGAGCGGGATTCTTTGCGGAAGTCAGCAGTGTTTCAATTTTTGTATCATCGATAAAATCTTTAATCATTTAAGTAATTCCTTATGCCTTGGTGAGAGCGGATTTAACCTGAACTCCCGTTAATGTACCGAGTTTGCCGGTCAGAGCGCCGATTTCATCGGTGGTTGCATGAACAATCAGGGAGATAATATACAGCCCCTTGGGTAAATACGGTATGCCCATTCGTCCGATGATCACATCGCCATATTCGCTCAGGATTTTATTTACATTTTCCGACTGACTTTTCCTGTTCGTGACGATAATTGTAATAGTTCCGATCCGCTTGTCCATATTTTCCTATCCGCTATTGCGATGAAGAGACTGTGTCGCAACCTTTGGTTATGCGCATTTGCGTGTCCCCCGCTTAATATCCTTTTCCGTCCTTCCGTGCAAGCGAAGCGCGACTTTGAGCCTGCCCCGTACTCGATACGGGGGAATCCAGAAAATGCTTGATAAAACTGGATGCCGGCCTCCGCCGGCATGACGACCGTAATGACGCTTTCTTAAATTAAAAAAGGTTTGATCCGGAAGAATCAAACCTTTGGCAATGCTTCAGATTTCATGCTTCCCTCAAGATCAGAAAAAACCTCCCTCTCAGGTTCAACTTTATTGATGAATACCTTATCTTTTTAAGCTCTATTTTGTCAACACGGAATCCTGGATACCGCGATAATTTCTATCGGTAGTGTCGGTGATATACTATTAGGATATGGTCAAATTGATGGTGGTTGGAAAATAAAGTTGAAATGCCAAATGTTTTTTTTTGATCATCTTGTTATTTAAGGATTTATCGCTTTTCTTTCAGCCCCGAATAGTTTAAAGTTGCAAGCAAATAATCGGAAAAACCAACCAAGGCATAATTTATTGTTAGTATGTTTACAAAGGGGGTTATTTGAGCCTTTTTTTTGAACACATCGTAGAACTTTATAGTCAGTCTGAATATAAAACCGTAAGAGAAGAACTCCGAAATTTTGAAAAAGCTAACAAGCCTTTCCCAGCCTGCATTTACAGAGAGCTTGACTATGCAGTGTCGAACACATACAGAAAAATCAGGGAAGAGAATGTATTTCCTATCCGATTCCTGTGGTTATTTGAACTTAAAGAACAAGTAATGACAGGCGTAGCCATGCACCTTGACAGGTCTCATTATAATCCAGAGTTTTTATATGCATGGTGGTTGAAATGTCTTGAAGATGAATCTTTCAGGCAGGAAGCTATAAAAGAAGACGTTCTTTTTGACTTGGATAATAAGGCAATCTCATTAACATGGGGATGGTTTCTCATCGGCGATACATTTATAGATGATTTAATGGAAATAGAAGCATTCTACGGCGAAGAATTGATGGTTCCTGACAAAGAAGCTGGAATGGCAAGCCCCCTGTTTGTTAATTATAAATCAAAAAAGATATGGCAGAATGGTGCTATTACAGCTGTAAGATGTGAATCAAAAAGAAAACCGAGGAAGTGCCCTGCCTGTAGCTCGTCTCGCATAGCTGAAATTCTTTATGGAATGCCAGAAATTTCCGATAAGCTTGAAAAGGATTTGAGTGCTGGTAGAATAATTCTGGGAGGATGTTGCATAAGTGATGACGATCCAGAGTGGCAATGTGCTGATTGTCAAATGGTAATTTGCAAAAACAGCTTGGTCCCGAGGTGATTGGAGAGAGGAATAATGAATAGATTGATTGACATCGGATTTCGCAAAGTCGGTGAATGGAAAATACTCAGTGAGAGCATAAGCCCTAGTCTCTCTGACCTTGCAAATTCCTCAAACATCCTTTATGCATTTATTTCTGATGGCGAAGCTCTTTATGTTGGAAAGACGACGCAGACGTTACAGAGGCGACTATACGGATATCAAAAGCCAGGCCCCACCCAATTCACGAACATCAAAGGAAATAAATTTTTAAAAGAACTTCTGGGGGAAGGCAAGTCTGTTGACATTTACGCGCTTCCTGATAATGGTTTACAGCACTTCGGAGTCTTTCATTTAAATCTGGCGGCTGGTTTAGAGGACAGCATCATAAAGACATTAAAACCAAAATGGAATGGCTCGCTAAAATAATTATTATCATGTTACTAGAGCCGATCTCAGCCCGCTGGGCTGCTCCGTCTTAGCTGTTCGTAATATTTATGTTGTTCCATATATCCTTGAAAATGATTACTTTTTTTAAAAACAATAATACCCAGCAGGAAAGCAACAAAGATGTATAAAGAAGAACGGGAGAAACAAAATGAAATACGATAAAGAAGAAAGAGATGTTCTTGCTGCGTTGGAAAAGGGCAAGATGAAGCTTGCTACACTATCAAAAAAAGAAATCGAATCGATTAAGGCAGCGGCAAATACGAGTATTGTTTATTCCACTGAGTTTGGCCAGGCTTGTCCTGCTTGTGGAAAACCTGCTGCTGAGTGCGTTTGCCGCAAGAATAAAAAGGAAATTAGCAATGACGGCATTGTGCGGGTGAGGCTGGAAACCAAAGGGCGCAAGGGTTCAGGCATGACGGTGGTTACAGGCATTCCTCTTGATGAGCAGTCACTCAAAAAACTGGCCTCGCAGCTCAAACAAAAATGCGGAACAGGGGGCACGGTCAAATCAGGAGTTCTGGAGATTCAAGGCGATCAGCGAGTTTTACTTGCGGAAGAACTATCTAAATTGGGCTATACCGTCAAGCATTCGGGCTGGTGATTTTTTCTTTATGCGCCTTTTATCAAGATAACTTTTTATCCTTCATTTCATTTTCGAAGGCCAGCAGAGCGGAAGGGAAGGGGGCAAGGCTGCGCTTGATCACGCCTTGCAGGAAAGAGATAGCCACGCCATAGTTGGTCACAGGTACGCCGTCCTCTTGAGCTTTGCGCAGGCGGGTGAGCATTTCCCGGCGGTTTATCATGCAACCACCGCAATGCAGAATTAGTTTATAATCTTTCAGGTTCTCCGGATAATCGCGACCGCATACCGTATCAATCTGCAAGTCGCCGCCGACATACTGCCGCAGCCAGCGGGGGATTTTCACCCGGCCGATATCGTCTTCCAGCGCATGATGGGAACAGGCCTCGGCAATCAAAATCCTGTCGCCAGGCTGCAAGGTGTCAATAGCGGCAGCTCCCCGCGCCATAGTATTCAAGTCGGACTTTTGCCGCGCAAAAAGAATAGAAAAAGTGGTTACCGGAATCTCTTGCGGAACATCAGCCGTCACTTTGAGAATGGCCTGTGAATCCGTTACGACTATTGAGGGCGGAGTTTTCAGGCAGGCCAATGCCGTCGCCAGTTCTCTTTCTTTCACCACGAGGGTCATGGCGTCGTTATCCAGAGCATCGCGGATGGTCTGCACCTGCGGCAGAATCAGCCGGCCTTTGGGCGCTTCCAGATCAATAGGCACTACTAAAACAGCTAAGCCTCCCGGCGGCAGCAAATCACCAATGAGTGATGGCGTGCCGATGAAATCTGCGGGGGCAACTTCCAGCAGTTGGTGTTTTAATGCCGCTAGATAATTCTGACGTTTTGTTTCATCGATGCAGGATACGGTCAAAATCCAACCTGATTTTGATTGCAGGAATTTCAGATGATCAGGGGAAGGGCTGCGCAAATCGATTTTGTTGATGACAATCAACAGGGGAATCTTACTTTTTTTTGCTTCGGTTAGAACCGCTTCTTCGAAATCTGTCCAGATATCCGCCTCGGTAACCAGAATGATGACATCGGTGCGGTCAAATACTTTGGCTGTTTTTTTCAAACGTGCGCCGGAAAGTTCCGATACATCATCCAGGCCGGCTGTATCCAGAAAAAGCACAGGGCCCAGCGGCAGAAGCTCCATGGCCTTTTCCACAATGTCTGTCGTGGTTCCGGCAACAGGCGAGGTAATGGCAATGTCCTGACCGAGCATCAAATTCAGCAGGCTGGACTTTCCGACATTTGTTCGACCCAGAAGCGCTATATGCAGCCGGTTTCCTTTTGGCGTGTTATTCATTATTTATTATCCTTATAGCCCAGAGCACTTAGCTGATGAGGAGAGAATGCCTTGTCGATCAATTCTTTGCCCAGTTTCTTTTCTAAAAACAACCGCATATCATTTTCGTTTCCCGAAGAATATTCCGTGATGAACTCTGTGGCTTTTTCGTAACCGATAATCGGCAGCAAAGCTGTGATGATCATGGGGCTGGCATTGAAATATTCTTCACATTTATCTTTGCCGGCCGTAATTCCATGCACATGCGAAGATAACAGCCCATCGATATTGATTAGCAGATCCAGCGATTCCAGCAGAGAGTGGGCGAGTAGCGGCAGAAATTCATTGATTTGCCAAGTGCCACGGGCTGCAGTTTCGGTAATGATGCCGTCATTGGCAATGACCTTGATGCCGGTCTGAATGGCTGCTTCCGTCAAAACCGGGTTGACTTTGCCGGGCATGATGGAAGAACCGGCCTGTAATTGCGGCAGACGAATTTCACCCAGAAGATTCATCAGACGCAAATCGTTGGATATTTTAATGAGATTTACGGCATGAGCTTTCAGTATTCCGGATACTTCAACAAACGAATCGGCATTGGCGGTTTCACCTAAGATGTTTTCGCCCCGGGATAATCCCAGCCCCGTTACTTCCCGTAATTTTTCAATGACCAGAAAAATATAATTCCGTGGGGCGGTAAGCCCTGTTCCCACGGCCGTTCCGCCTAAATTTACAACACGCAGGCGTTCTTCGCATTTAAAAGACCGCCAGCGGTCGCGCGAAAATGCTTCAGCAAAAGCGGAAAATTCCGCGCCCAGAGTGATGGGAACGGCTTCCTGCAATTCCGTCCTTCCCAGTTTGACAATTGCGGCAAATTCTTTTTCCTTCTCCTGAAAAGCTCCTTGCAGAGAGGAAATGGCATTGGATAAATCGCGCAGTCGATAAATAGCGGCAACTTTCAGCGCTGTGGGATAAACGTCGTTAGTGGATTGATGCAGATTAACGTCTTCCAGCGGATGAAGAAGAGAATAATTGCCCTTCTGTCCGCCGAGAAATTCAATGGCGCGATTGGCAATGACTTCATTGATATTCATGTTGGTAGATGTTCCGGCGCCGCCCTGCAGGGCATCAACGGGAAATTGATCGGAGAGTTCGCCTACGGCAATTTCATCGCAGGCGGCAATAATTGCTTTTCCTTTTTCCGCCGGGAGATGGCCGGTTTCCAGATTGGCCAGACAACATGCTTTCTTGGTCAGCGCGAGGCTTTTGATCAGGACAGCATTTACTTTCAAGCCGCTGATGGGGAAGTTATTAATGGCTCTCTGTGTATGTATTCCCCAATAAGCATCGGCAGGCATTTCCAATGATCCCAGAAAATCGTGTTCGATTCTTTTTTCATTCATAAATAACCTGTGCTTGAGTTGGAAAAACAAAGAGGTTTGTCCTGCAGGACAGACCTCTTTGTTATAGTAACTAATCTTAAGCAAACACTTTAATCATCTTTGCGATGAGGCAATTCATCGCCTCTCTTTACATATTTGGTATGCAGCAGCTGATGCGACTTGTGTCCCAAAGGTTCCTTTAAAAAATTGTCATAGAGCTTTTTGACCGAATCATTTTCGTGAGATTGACGTTTCTTCTGGACATTGCCGTCATCTTTATAAAGGGCCGCAGAACGCAAAATTCGAATTTCGTTATTAGTCGGGATCGGTTCTCCACCGCCGGATATGCAGCCGCCGGGACAGCACATAATTTCAATGAAGGCATAATCTGCTTTTCCCTCGCGGATTTTATCCATGAGTTTACGGGCGTTACCCAGACCATGCGCAATAGCAATTTTCACATCGCCCAGCGGTCCCACTTTAACGGTTGCTTCTTTAACGCCTTCCAGGCCACGAACAGCAGTAATATCCAGACTGGGCAGGTTTTCGCCCGTTACAACGGCATAGACAGTGCGCAGGGCGGCTTCCATAACACCGCCGGTAGCCCCGAAAATTGTTCCGGCTCCGGTATATTCTCCCATCGGGGCATCGTAATCTTCATCCGGCAGATTGACGAAATCAATACCACCTTCTTTAATCATCCGTCCCAGTTCCCGGGTGGTAAGAACATAATCAACATCGCGGAAGCCGCTGCTGTTCATTTCCGGCCGCTGGGCTTCAAACTTTTTGGCGGTACAGGGCATAATGGATACGGAAACGATGTCTTTCGGATCAATTCCGGAAAGTTCAGCATAATATGTTTTGGCCAAGGCGCCGAACATCTGCTGTGGTGATTTGCAGGTGGAAAGATGATCGAGAAGATCGGGGTAAAAATGCTCGCAAAACTTGATCCAGCCGGGACTGCAGGATGTGATCATCGGGAGTGTTCCGCCTTCTTTGACGCGTTTAAGCAGTTCATTGCCTTCTTCGATAATGGTGAGATCGGCCGTAAAATTGGTGTCGAATACTTTGTCAAATCCCAGCCTGCGCAGAGCGGCAATCATTTTTCCGGTGACCAGACTTCCCGGAGGCATACCGAATTCTTCACCGAGCGCCGCTCGAATGGCCGGTGCTTCCTGGACGATTACATGTTTGGTCGGGTCTTGCAGCGCTTTCCAGACTAAATCAACATCATCCTTTTCGTAAAGAGCGCCGACCGGGCAAACAAGAATGCACTGACCACAGGCGATACAATTGGATTCGATAAGCGGCAGGTCAAAGGCCGGAACGACCCGGACGTCGCTGCCGCGGTGGGCGGGAGTTAAAACACTGACCGTCTGAATCTGCTCGCAAACCGTCACGCAGCGGTGACATTCGATACACTTGCGGCTGTCGCGAACGATGGAGGGACTGGAACGGTCGATCATTTCCTCCTTCGGGAATTGAGTGTAATCAAAACGAACTTCTTTGAGGCCGACAAATTCAGCGACTTTCTGCAATTCACAGCTGCCGTTTCTCACGCAATAGTTGCACTCCTGCGGATGATTGGCAAGCAACAGCTCCACAACCATTTTTCTGGCCTGACGGACTTTTTCCGTGTTGGTACGGACGACCATGCCTTCATTAACCGGGAAAACGCAGGCGGCAATCAAGCCGCGCTGGCCTTCTACTTCTGTCATGCAAACTCTGCAGGCGCCCGGGGTGTGATTAATTTCTGTCCAGGCGCACAGAGTAGGTATTTTGATTCCAACGCTGCGGGCGGCTTCCAGAATGGTGGCGCCTACATTTGCTTCTACCTGACGATTATCAATAGTCAATTTAACGGTTGACATAAATTATTTCTCCTTAATGGCTCTGTAATAATATTCTAAACGGCCGCATCGCAACGCAGACAGCGGCATGCTTCTTTAATGGCGTCTTCCGGCGTAAATCCTAATTCCACTTCCGCAAAACTAGTTTTGCGGGTGTCGTGATTCATTTCCGGCATGACCATTTGAGGAGCTTCGATACTCTCTTCGTCGATAATTAAAGGTATATCGATTTTTTCCGTCACTGGTTTTTCGTAGGCACGTTCACCATTAGCTTTACGGATTGCCGCATCGATATCATCGGCGGCCTGATGCCCGTCTCCGATGGCCGCAATAACTGTATCGGGGCCGGTTACGGCATCGCCACCCGCAAAATACCGGGGGTTGGCAGTGCGGGTTTTGTAGCCTTTGCCGACGTTGTAACAATCCCATTTATTTATTTCGACGCCGGTATTCTTATCGACAAAACTCATATCCGGCACCTGACCGATCGCCGCAATAATAGCATCAACTTTTAAAGTAAATTCGGAACCGGCAACAACTACCGGCTTCTTGCGACCGCTGTTATCAAAGTCACCCAGCGTCATGCGCTGGCAGGAAATGGAATTGACCTTACCCTTGGCACCTTCGATCTTCAATGGAGCAACCAGATATTCGATTTTGATGCCTTCATCTTCAGCGGCTTTGATTTCTTCCTCGGCAGCGGGCATGTCCGGTCGGAGTCGGCGGTAAAGAATTGTTACATCAGCTCCCAAACGCAGAGCTACACGGGCGGCATCAATAGCCGAATTACCGCCACCGATAACAGCAACTTTCGCCCCGAGAGATTTTTCACCTTTAGACCATTTCTCTTCATTAGCATTATAATCGCGGAGGAATTCAACACCGCCGAAAACATTGCCCAGGTCTTCGCCGGTAACGCCCATTTTCTGGCTCTTATGCGCGCCGGTGGCCAGATAGATAAAATCAAAATCTTTTTCCAGCTGGGTGAAAGTTATTTCCCGGCCAATGCGGGTATTCAAGCGAATCTCCACGCCTAATGACCGAATATCATCGATTTCATGATCAAGAATGTTACGGGGCAGACGGTAAGAGGGAATGCCCCAATAAAGCATGCCGCCCGCTTTGGGCAGTTCTTCAAAAACTGTTACTTTATAGCCGCGAAGAGCCAAATCACGCGCGGCGGTGAGTCCGGCTGGGCCTCCGCCGACAACAGCTATTCTTTCTTTACGGGTGACAGGCACGGCTTCGATCTTGGGCCGCGGGGCGTTGTCCGTAATGAAGCGTTTCAGAAATTTGATTGCAATGGATTCATCGAGATTGCCGCGCCGGCATTTAGATTGGCACTTGTGGTCGCATACTCTGCCGCAAACTGACGGGAAGGGGTTGGTTTGCAGTAATATTTTGTAAGCATCTTCAAATCTTCCTGCTCGGACAAGGGCGATATAAGAAGGAATATCCATCTCAATCGGGCAGGTATGCTGGCACGGTGACTTGAACAGCGCTGAACAAACCGCAGCGCGGCAACGATGGTTGCGAATATGTTCATTATATTCATCGCGGAAATAACGCAGGGTGCTTAAAACAGGATTAGGTGCTGTTTGTCCCAGTCCGCATAAAGCAGCGTTTTTAATTACACCGGCCATTTCTTCGAGCAGTTCGAGATCTCCTTCTTTCCCCTTGCCTTGAGTAATATTGGTTAAAATATCCAGCATACGTTTGGTGCCTTCACGGCAGGGAGTACATTTGCCGCAGGATTCGTCCTGACAGAAATCCATGAAAAAGCGTGCCATATCAACGGCGCATTTGTCTTCATTCATGACAATTAATCCGCCGGAACCCATGATTGCACCTAATTCGACAACCTTTTCATAATCGATAGGTGCATTGAGATGCTGAACAGGAATCATGCCGCCGGAAGGGCCGCCGAGTTGAGCAGCTTTAAATTTCTTGCCTTTGGGAATACCGCCGCCGATATCATAAACGATTGTGCCTAATTTAGTGCCCATGGGAACTTCGACGAGGCCGACATTGTTGACATCGCCGGTAAGGGCAAAAACTTTTGTTCCTTTGCTCTTTTCCGTTCCGATGGAGGAGTACCAGGCTGCCCCGCGCATTATGATTTGTCCTATATTGGCCAGAGTTTCCACGTTATTCAGGATACTTGGTTTTTGCCAGAGACCGGCAACCGCAGGGAAGGGTGGCCGGGGACGCGGCATGCCTCTTTTTCCTTCGATAGAAGTCATCAGCGCTGTTTCTTCACCGCAGACAAAGGCACCTGCTCCCTGATAGATTTCCAAATCGAAGTCAAAGCCGGTACCTAATATATCTTTACCCAAAAGACCTGCTTCTTTGGCCTGAGCAATGGCTAAAGACAAACGGTGTATGGCCAATGGATATTCGGCACGGCAGTAAATATATCCCTGATGTGACCCGATTGCCTTTGCAGCAATTACCATCCCTTCCAGGACGGAATGGGGATCAGCTTCCAATACGCTTCTATCCATGAATGCTCCGGGGTCGCCCTCATCGGCGTTACACAGAACATATTTAATGTCACTTTGTGACTGGGCGGCAAATTGCCATTTCAAACCCGTGGGAAAGCCTGCTCCACCGCGGCCGCGCAATCCGGAATCGAGGACTTCCCGGACAATTTGCTCCGGTTTCATCTCGGTTAACGCTTTTGCCAGGCCGGCATAACCATCACGGGCGATGTATTCTTCCATCTTTTCAGGATCAATCAAACCGCGATTCTTCAGTACGCGCAATTCCTGTAGTGCAAAAAAAGGAATATCCTGCATCGTCGGGATAGGTTGATCAGTAACCGGTTCGCGATATAAGAGACGATCCAAGATTCTTCCCTTGATCAGATGTTCTTCTACCAGGTCGGGAATATCGGTCGCCTGGACGGAAACGTAAATGATGCCGTCCGGATAAAAGACTATAATCGGCCCCAGGGCACAAAATCCATTACAGCCTGTTTCCACGACTTTTATTTCGCCAGATAAGCTTCTTTTATCCAGTTCCAGTAATAAAGCATTTTTTACAGCAAGGCTGCCGGAAGATTGACAACCGGTGCCTCCACAAATTAATAAGTGTGAACGAAAAACCTTCATTGAGCCAATATCCTCCTTAAGAAATAATCATGCATCAAATACATGAGGGGCAATAGGTTTACTTTGTTATTTCAGTGCCTCTTGCCAAAACGAAAGGCAGTTGAATTTCTCCGTCCAAAATATGCCGTTTAAAAACCTGTCTTATTTTGTTGGGATTCATATACTCATATTTTATCGGGTCCTGATTTAATATTTCCACAGTGACTAATGGTTCACGGCTGCAAAGCCCCATGCAGCCGGATGTCGTCACAAAAATATCATTAACATTGGCTTGGGCAATTTCCTGCAGCAGTGTATCGAGAACTTCCCTCGCTCCGGAAGCAATTCCACAGGTTCCCATGTGTACAGTAATTTTTACTCTGCGGTCACCGTCTCTTAAAGACATTTCCGCATGGACTTTTTCTTTTATTTTTTTTAGATCAGCTATAGTCAACTTCGCCATCGGCGATTCCTCCTTTTATTCTTGTTCATAAAGAAATTATTTGTATTGACTCAATATTTCTCTGATTTTGGAAGGTTTGACCCGGCCATGGACATCTTCATTGACAACCAATACCGGTCCCAGCCCACAAGCGCCCAGGCAACGAATGGTTTCCAGAGTGAACATCCGGTCCGGGGTTGTTTCGCCATCTTGAATGCCAAATTCCTTCTTCAATGTATCGGCTATTTCCTTACCGCCACGAACATAACAGGCTGTTCCCAGACAAACACGAACTGTATGTTTGCCGCGGGGGGTCATGGTAAAGAAAGAGTAAAAAGTAACAACCCCATAAACTCGGCTCAAGGGTAGATTTAATTCCTGCGCAATTTTCTTTTGCACGGAAATGGGCAGATATTCCAAAGCAACTTGCGCTTCTTCCAGTACGGGGATTAAGCCGCCGGGTTTCCCTTTGTGCGTGGCGATAATCTCATTGAGTTTGGCCACCTGTTCCTGTGTAAATTCTTTTAAAAGTTCACTGTCTTCCGCTTTCATCCAATTCCTCCTCGATCTTTGGGGCAAGTTAAGCTTCAGGTTTTATTTCGCTAAAACCTTCATCTAAAACACCCCGAATATACTTCAATATTTCAGGATGATTAATGGATACATCCTCAATTTCGTGGCGTATTATTCTCGTGTCAAATTCCGACTGCCGGTCATTATGCCTGTATTTAAAAAAAAAATCAACATCTGAATTTCCGGCAATAAGAACAATTAAAGTACTGATAATATTACCCATGGGTTGTCGATCAACGTGATTGAGGCCAAACGTTGCTCTAACAGTTGTTCCTTTGCCTTCTTGAGATTCCAGATTAAGATGACCACCGGATCTTCGGGCGGCATCAGCCAGCAGCGGAAGGCCCAGGCCAACGCGCCTAACAGTTTTTGTTGTGTAGAACGGATCTAAAACTTTTTTTATCTCTTCTTGGTTCATTCCCTGACCATCATCGATAATTTCTATGGAAAGAGAATCGCTTGCCGTATCTTCAGCGATACCAATTTCAATTAATCTGGCGCCGGCCCGAACGGAGTTTTCGGCAATATCGAGAATATGGGCGGCAAGTTCCAGCATTAATGCTCCATCACGTAACGGCCATGTTGTTGTTTTAAAGCCATTTTTAATTCGGAAAATGTTGGTTCCAAAAGCTTCATTCGGGTACATGTCTTTCCGATATCTTTGATAAAATGAGAGTCTGAAGAAACGATAAAGGGAAATTTACCCAGTTCCGAATATTTAATTCTCGCCCGCTCAAAACCGGTGAGCGGCGTTATTTCGAGAGCGTCAAAATCAGCCTTATCATCAATGAAGCCCAGCTGACTCAGGACACTAAAGCTTTCCCGGTCTATGTGCGCGGCAATGGCCAGCCCGTCCAATTGATGAATATAGCCAATCAGAGTATCCAGTGATAAATCAGTCGCGCCGATCAGTAATTGATGGCTTATTCCCTCTACTTCACCGTTTTCATTGACAATAGCCTGAACGCCAAAACGCTCTTCATCATTTTCACCAGTCAGATGCTGATCAATAATGTTTTGCAGTAAAATAAGATTGGACAGGGCATCGAATATGGCTAAGAGGTGCACTTCTTCACTGGTTGTGATTTCCATGCCGGGCAGAACCTTCAGATTCTTTGTTTGCGCGGCTTTGATTACATAAGAAACGTTCGCCGAAGAATTGTGATCGCAGATGGCAATCATATCTAGTTTAGCGCCAATTGCTCTTTGGACTAAAGCCATAGGATGCATGTCCAGTTCAGCGCAGGGTGAGAGGCAAGTGTGGATATGCAGATCGCAGTTGAAAACTTTCAGCATTGTTCTTTCCGGAATAAGGCAAAAAAAATGACCATAAAACTTATGGTCATTGAAGTGGTTGCCGGGGATTAATCTTTCTTCTCCAGGAGATTATAGATTTTGCCGGTTAACTCAAAAGCATGCAGGTTGGATACCATTATGGGTATCTTTTCCTGACTGGCTTTTGCCAAAGTATCCTGAGTTGGTTCGCAGGAATTAATCAGAATAATGCCGGCGTGGTCTTTCAGGCTGGCGACAGCGACGATATTCTGGTGGACCTGTCTGGTTATCCAGATATTTCCTTCGTGAGAATTGGCCATGACGTCGCTTAAAAGATCTCCCGTGTAACCTCCGGTGACGTCATTTTTCAGATTCTCTGAAGCACATTTTACTTCTAAGCCCAATTCTTTTACTATTGTTTCTAAATTCATTTTAATGCCTGAAATAAGAATTATGCAATATCGCTATTGCTTTATATTTATCGTCATTAAGAGACGGGTGCCTTTGCCTAATTCCGATGAAATGATGAACGCGTCGGAATAACTTTCAATGTTATGCAGTCCCATGCCCGCGCCGAAGCCCATTTCACGAATTTTTTGAGTTGCGGTAGAATAACCTTCCTGCATGGCCAGATCAATATTGGGAATTCCGGGCCCCTCATCAATAACTTCAATCTGAATAGTATTAGAGTTGATCGTTAAATTAACAACACCTTTCCTCGCGTAGGAGACCACATTTATTTCTGATTCGTAACAAACAATGGAACATTTTCGAACTACGTTACTGGGAAAATCCATTTGCTTGAGAATGGATTTTATACTTGTAGAAACTATCCCGGCGTAATTAAAATTGCCGCCTTCTATATAAAAGCTCCGTTGATAAGAGATATGATTAGTTTCTTGCACTGGCATTGTCAACTTTTTCTACACAACCAACCATGCCCTTCGCGTAAAGCCGTCCTGCCGTTTCGAACAGAATATATTTGGTTGATAGTATGGGAATTTTCAGCTCTTTGGCTAGATTGATAGTATCGGCATTGGCTCTTTTGCCCCTAACCAAAACTATTGCTGCAATATCAAGAATATCGGCAGTACGAATTACCTGATCGTTAGTTAGACCGGTCAGCAGAATACTGCCGGATTTGGCGAAAGACAGAACATCACTCATTAAATCAGCCCCAAAAGCTGTATTTACTTCCATATCCAGTTTATCTTCACCGACTATTACATCGGCGTCTAGAATTTCTTTTACATCGCGTAGTTTCAAGGCTTACTCCTCTATCAATCGTTAGATTATGATTATTAAACATTTTGGGAAAAATAAATTTACAGTTAATATCGTTTATAAACCTTGTCTCTTATCTAACATGGCTGATAATTTTATGTCAATAAGATAATCCAAGCAACTGGCATGATTTTGAGGATCAATTAAAAATTAAACAGCGCAAAACTCGGAATTCGGGAGACCGACTTTTAAAAGCAATAGTTTTAAACTTCCGATAGCTGATGAGCGCCGAGGATTGAGTGCGGATTACCATGCCGTCGGCAACCGGTGTGGATGTGGCTGACGCAAATCTGGTTTTGATGCCGTCGGCTATTTCTACAAAGGCGGCTTCAAAATTGCTCGGGGGGCTGACACGGGGATCGTATCCCAAAGCGGGAATGTCTATTCCGGAAGAACGGGCAACGTCGATTATCGTAAGACCGTTTACCGCTGCGCAATCTTTTCCGTCAATATTTACTGTAATCATTCAAATGCTTTCTTCCAGCTTATTACCTGACCAGATCGTAAACAAAATATCGGATTTTATTGCTCAAAATATTAAATCGAAGAAATATCATCAGGTAGCGCAGTACGTTGATTAGAGATTTCTTTTTTACTGACCGTCAGTATAGGAAAAGCACTGTGGCAAGTCAACTCAAATAATCTAACCGCTGAAGCCTTAATTATTCTAATAGGCTGTTGTATTAAATTGAAATAACAAAATATGTATTGTATATGTTTTAAGTGCGCACTATGCCTGTATTGTCTGAAAGTAATTTCTTTAAATTATTACTCTAAAGAGGATGGAGATCAATGAAAACAACAGCTGCAGATGACTTACGTGATGAAAAAACAAATACAAGAGAAGGTAAGTACTTAACATTTACACTGGACGGGGAAGAATACGGGATTGGCATATTAAAAGTAAAGGAAATTATTGGAATAATTACCATTACGCCTATTCCGCAGACACCGTCTCATGTCAAAGGTGTAATTAATCTACGTGGTAAGGTAATACCGGTTATTGATTTAAGACTGAAATTCGGGATGCCTCCGATGGAATATACGGAACGCACTTGTATCATCGTCATTGAAGTATCGAAAGATGCAGGACATATATTAATTGGCATTCTGGTTGATTCTGTTTCTGAAGTACTCAATATTAAAGGGGCTGATATCGAAGAGACACCGAATTTCGGTACCCGTTTAAATACAGATTTCATTTTAGGGATGGCCAAGGCCGGTGCAGCCATAAAAATTCTCCTGGATATAGATCGTGTAATGAATGCGGATGAAGTAGCAGCACTGGAACAAATATAAAAAAATGAAATATTTTCTGGAGAGGGTTTGTTAATATAGCGCAGAATGAATTGAATGTGCGGCTTTGAGGATGTTACGTTCTCCGAAAATTAAAAATATAAGACCCGATCAAGTTATTCCCTTTGATGATTGTAAATTAATGATTTTTAGACATTCCTTAGGGCAGGCAAAAGAAGCTGTTTCCTTTATCTGCTTCATTATCCTTCTTCATACCCTTGGGTCAGGTAAAATGTTGCCAGATCAAAAAAGATAGTCATACGGCGTTGCATTTCAAAGGTCATGTAAAGGTCAATGCTTTTGCGCCAGCCGTCCTGATGGATGCCTATTCCCCAAATATGTTTGCGGATAAGGCTGAGCGCGCTGAGCGTTTCACTGAGCTTGAAACCTTCTTTTCTTCTTTCCCGGCCCAGTTTTATATGAAAATTTTTCAGGTGATTGATGTCATACAAACCTCCCAGCCAGAGAATGATTTGAGAAATGATTCTATCGCAAATATTAAACAACTTTTTACGGTCATATTTGTGGTATTCGTTAGTAGAATTGCTGTTGGCTACATCTTCTATCCAACTGTAAATAATGTCTTCTTTGTTCTTCACAATAATATTGACTAAACGCCGGGTTAAAGCATTTTTCTCCACAACCGGCTTTAGCGAATTCTTATCGGCATGCTCGATGGAATCCATAATTGCCCAATAATCTCTTTTGCTTTTTAGATAAGCAGTAAGCGCCCGACGGTTCGGCGGGAAAGCTAAATGCGGTATTTGCCCCACCGGGCAAAATTCGGCTTTAGCGCTATCATCACCTGCTGCTAGTTTTCCGCCGGTTTGTTCCACAACAAAGGTCAGGAAAAGCAAATCACCGTAAAAGCGGCTTTTGTAGGAATCAACATCCAGCAGACGGAGTATTTTGCCTTTAATACCGGTTTCTTCTTCCAGTTCGCGCAGAGCTGCATCTTCAATGCTTTCGCCGGCCTCAGCAAAGCCGGTCGGCAAACACCAACGCCCTTTGAAAGGTTGCCGGTCGCGCTTGACTAACAGAATATTACGTGAAGAATCAAGAACAGTGGCAACCACGGGCAGGGGATTGTCATAAAAGTAAGATTTGCAGGAAGGGCAAAAATCTCTCAGGACATTATCTTCTGATTTTTTGATCAGGGCATCACTGCAATATATGCAAAAATGGCGTTGCTTTTTCATGCCTGCTCCTTAGTTATTAATGGCTGAGAGCAAATAAAAATACGGTCATCCTTACACATGGTGATAACTTTTTTCTCTGCAGCTATTTTTTGCAGTTCCAGAATAAGTTCGTCAACTATTAATTTACTATCCGTATTTGTTCCGATTAAAAAAAACGGGCTTTTGAAATGAAAGTATTCGATAAAAAAATTAATTTCGGGCGGCTGAATAATCAGCCTGTTTTTAAAATCAATGGGAATTACCTGGCCAAAATATTCGGACAGGAGCTCCTGACCGTTTTCTGCGGAAAATTGGCGGACAATGACTTCAATCGGCAGGGGCTCTTCAGGGTCGAGCAATTTATTTTGCTCCAGAATTTTTCTGGTCAGGCCGATTAACTCTCTCATATTGGATTGGTAATGGGTGATGGTGATGAATTTGCCTTCCTTTTTCAAGATACGGGCAATTTCAGGAATCATATGGGCAAAAAAGTATAAAGCGAAGCTGCAAATAACTAAATCGAAAGAATGGGCCGGGTATTTTTTGATTTGGTTAATGCCGGCAGAAGAAAATGTTCCGGTGTACCCGGCATTTTTACAGGCGGTAAGAAAGAAAGGCTTGCATTCCGGGACAATATCCAAGCCATTAATTTTTGCAGCAGGATGTAATCTGTCCTTCAGGGATTCGGTAAAAGAACCAAAAGCACAGCCTAACTCCAAGACATTTTCACAGAAGGAAAGGTCGGTCTGGGTAAGGGCTTTTTTTCTGATGTCTTCTTTGTTGACGGAAAACCGCCGGATTGATTGCTCGATGAGCAGATGTTTCTGGACTTTACGAAATACTTGACGAATTTTTTTATTGTCCAGTAATTCAACCATATCGCCTGCCAATATTCTGAGTTAAGATGATTGTACCTGAAATAAAATTATATATACATATTTTTTTCTGAGTTTCTGTAAATAAAGGATAGAATAATCAAGATAATCTTCTTCTCCCTTCGGACAATTCTCTAAGTCCTTCCCGGTCTAAAATCTGAATATGGCGCACACCGGCCTTAATAAATTTTTCCTGGCTCATTCTTTTTAAAATGCGGGAAAGAGTCTCCGGAATTGTACCCAGAAGGCCGGCCAGTTGATTTTTAGAAATACCCAGCTCGATAACATCAGGATCGTTTTTGTGTTTACCGGAATAGAGAAGATAGGCGGCAAATCTTCCAGGTACTTCCTTCAGGGAAAGATCTTCAACCAGGCTGGTAAGTCGGCGTAAGCGGCGGGAGAGAAAAGCCAGCATATTTAAAGAAAGCGACGGGTTTTTAGTAATTAACGCCACAAAAGACAGGCGGGGAAAGAATAATACTTTGCTTTCGGCCAGGGTCCGGGCGGAAGCCGGGAAATGCTCGCCGGCAAAAACAGCGGCTTCTCCGAAGGGTTCACCCGGTCCCATGATGTGCAGAATTTGTTCTTTGCCTTCGGGCGAGAGTTTAAAAATTTTTACTTTGCCGGTAAGAATGATATAAAAACCGTTGCTCTCATCGCCTTCGGAAAATAAGCTTTGTTGCCGCGAATAATTCCGGCGTACTGCTATGGCGCCCAGGCTTTCGCACTGCTGTTGCGTCAAGCCTTCAAACAAAGGGATCGCGGCAATTATTGAAGTTATATTCATGAAAATACCACCTGGGAAAAAGAAATATCATTGAAGTTTGACTTAAGTCAAGGCGCAACAGGCAGCAATCGTTTATATTGCCGACAAAAGAGATTATAAAAATATAAAATAGAAAAGGGAGAGAGTAAATGGAAAAATCAGCAATGTTTTGTTACCAGTGTGAACAGACGGCAAAGGGCGAAGGATGCAATAACTCGGGAGTATGCGGCAAACCGCCGGAAGTATCCGCCCTGCAGGATGTTCTGGTATACTCGCTTACGGGTCTGTCCTGGGTAGCTCAAGAAGGCCGGAAGGCCGGCATAATAGATCAGGAGACAGATGTGTTTACCGTTAAAGCACTATTCTCAACGCTGACTAATGTTGATTTCGATCCGGCACGTTTCCCCGGGATGATTGAAAAATGCGTTAAGTTACGCGAGAATATGCAAGATAAGCTCAAACAAAAGGGAGTAATGCTCGAGGAAAAAGACGGCGCAGTCAAATTCCAGCCGGAAGCATCACAAGACGGTTTACTCAAACAGTCTAAAAGCGTCAGTCTCAAATCAGATGATTCCATCAATCCGGATATATTGTCCTTGCAGCACACGCTTCTTTTCGGAGTAAAAGGTGTAGCCGCCTATGCTGATCATGCGCAAATTCTGGGACAGGAAGATGAGAAAGTATATGCGTTTATCCACGAGGCCCTGGCCGCAATGTCGCGCACTGATCTGAGTCTGGATGAATGGCTTGCTCTGGTTTTAAAATGCGGCAAAATCAATTTGCGCACCATGGAACTTCTGGATGCGGGAAACACCACAACTTACGGTCATCCGGTACCTACCAAAGTGCCGCTAGGCGCTAAAAAAGGTAAGGCTATTCTCATTTCCGGCCATGACCTGAAAGATTTGTCGGAACTCCTGAAGCAAACCGCGGGCAAGGGAATAAATATCTATACACATGGCGAGATGTTGCCGGCACACGGTTATCCGGAACTGAAGAAGTATCCGCACTTCTATGGCCACTATGGAACGGCCTGGCAGAATCAGGCCAAAGAGTTTGCCGAATTTCCCGGTGCGATTCTTATGACCACCAACTGCATTCAACGGCCTCGTGATGCTTATCAGGCCAATATCTTTACTTGTGGACTGGTCGGCTGGCCTGGTGTTGAGCATATCGCCGATCATAATTATGAACAGGTTATTAAAAAAGCATTGGAGCTTTCGGGCTTTGCTGCCGATACGGACGGGCGTCAGGTTACGGTCGGGTTTGCCCGCAATGCGGTTTTGTCTGTTGCTGATAAAATAATCGAGGCGGTGCAGGGTAGGGCCATCCGGCATTTTTTCCTGGTTGCCGGTTGTGACGGAGCTAAACCCGGCCGGAATTATTATACGGAATTTGTGGAAAAAGCGCCGAAAGATACCATTATCATGACGCTGGCATGCGGAAAGTTCCGTTTCTTTGATAAGGAGCTGGGTGATATCGGAGGAATTCCCCGTCTGCTGGATATCGGACAGTGCAACGATGCCTATTCCGCCATCCAGATTGCTTTAGCTTTGTCCAAAGCTTTTAATGTGGGAGTTAACGAATTGCCGCTTTCGATGATTTTATCTTGGTATGAGCAAAAAGCAGTGGCGATTTTGCTGACACTGCTTTATCTGGGCATTAAGGATATTCGCCTGGGGCCAAGCCTGCCGGCATTTATTACACCAAATGTATTGGATGTGCTGGTCAAGAATTTTGCAATCAAGCCGATTACGACACCGGATGAAGATTTAAAAACCATTCTGGGATGAATAGCTGCCAAAATGATAGCTTTATTGTGAAATTTGGAGAGACGTTGCCGGCAACGTCTCTCCAAATTTAAATAATGGCTGCTCTTCTCCATAAACTGGGCAATAAGCGAAGCCCCTTATTTGAGGGCAGAACTAAGAACCGTCATAATCCAAATCAATGCTAAATTTTTCTGGCGTGTGTGGTACAATATTTTTATAAAAAGCCATAATTTCTTGAAGGTCTTTTTTCATGTCGCCACTGGGATAAACCACTTTACCGACACCTGATTCTTTCTTCGCGTAATCTAAATAACCTAATGCCACAGGAACATTTGCTAGCGCTGCAATATGATAAAAACCTGTTTTCCATTTGGTTCGCAAAGAACGAGTGCCTTCAGGTGTTACAAGCATGACTAAATAATCGTGTTCTTTAAACAGATCGGCCATCACCTGTACCATGCTGGGCCTTTCCTCTCCTTCTTCTTTCGGAAGACGATTAATGCCAATACAACCCAGAGCTCGAGCAAAAGGACCAAAGGGAAAGCGCATATAACTACTTTTAACGGTAATCTTGACAGGAATTTCCATTATAACAAAAGCAAGACGGGTATAAAGAAAATCCCAATTACTGGTATGGGGGGCAGCAATCATGACGCATTTTTTCAGTCCTGCCGGCAGTCCCCCTTTCACTTTCCAGCCGCTAATTTTAAAATAAATCATCGATATTATTTTCATTATTTTGAACATCTTCTAGAAGCATCTCCTGTTAAGCGTTATTGTTTTACTCCACTCCGAAAGAGGATGGGCCACCATATCCTATCCGGCCAGAACGGGCAAATAACAAATCGTTTTCCGCAGTTGTTCCCACTTCAGCACTGGTCTTCGATTTTCATTATTTTATTCACTCTTCGGATGTGTCGCTCATCACCAAAACTTGCATTCATGAAAATATCGATCATGCCGGTGACCGGAGCAGAGTATTTAACCCGGCCGCCGAAAGCCAGGAAATTGGCATTATTATGGGCTTTGGCCATTTCCGCGGTAAAAAGGTCGTGTACTACCGCACAGCGGATGCCTTTAATTTTATTGGCAGCCAGCGACATGCCGATTCCCGTACCGCAAAGTAAAATTCCAAAATCATAACCACCGAGATTAAATTCCCGGCAGGCGTCTGCAGCAATATCGGGATAGTCCACAGAATCTTCACTATCAACGCCCATATCTTTGATCTCACAATTTTTAGTCTTTAAAAAAGTTATAATTTGACTTTTTAGAAAAATAGCACCGTGATCAGAGGCGATAATAATTTTTTTCATTTGCTGCTCCTCGGCTATCTCATTAATTATTAGGGACCATTATTTTACGAGATCGCATAATAAGTCAATAAAAAAACTTTGCAACGCCTTCATATTTGCGTTAAAAAGTATTATGCAGGAATTATTGGAGAAATATTTAAATTATCTGTTAATTGAACGTGGTGTTGCCCAGAATACGCTGGAAGCTTATGGACGTGATTTGCGTCGCTTTGCGTTAATTGCTCGGGAAAAAGGATTTACGGATGCACGACAGGTTGTGCCGGAAGTTGTTATTGAATATCTGGTGCGAATTAAAGATGAAGGGCTTTCGGCCAATTCGATGAACAGGTCACTGGCTGCCATACGGGGCTTTTATAAGTATCTTTTACACGAAAAGATAGTCGAACAGACGCCACTGGCTAATATTGAACTGGCTAAAGTATGGATGCGTCTGCCGGATACAATCAGCAAAGAAGAGATGAATCTCATTTTAGCCCAACCGGGGGTGGAAACCGCGGCAACCCTGCGTAATAGTGCGATGCTGGAGCTGCTGTATGCTACGGGAATTCGTGTTTCGGAATTAATCGGGTTGACAATGAATAGCATTAACTGGCAAGTTGGTTTTCTGGTTGTTATGGGGAAGGGCAATAAGGAACGAATTGTTCCGATCGGCAAAACAGCTTATGATTGTACGAAGCTTTATGTGGAACAGTCCCGGCCGCAGTTAATGCAGGGCAAAAGTACCGATGTTTTATTTCTCAATCGTTTCGGAGGGAAATTCACCCGCCAGGGGTTTTGGAAAATGGTCGTCGGGTATGCTAAAAAATCAGGATTGCACAAGAAAGTTCATCCCCATACTTTTCGTCATTCGTTTGCTTCCCATCTTCTGGAAGGCGGAGCCGATTTGCGGACAGTTCAGGTAATGCTGGGGCATGCTGATATATCCACAACGCAAATATATACTCATATCACCCGGGAGAGATTAAAGGAAATTCATCAAAAATACCATCCACGTGGTTGAAAATAGAGCGGCTGAATACAGGTTTATTTAGGGGCCGTTACGAATAACCATTTCGTTACGGCCCCTTATGCCGGTTACGATATTACAGAGTTATAGTTGTTGAACAACGGCGTAATTGAGGAGCAGATGGCAGAGGATAACATAGACAACAACAGACAAAATAAAAGAAACTTGCTGAAAATATGGTTAATTCCGGCTGCAGTGGCCGTTATAATGGCAATTTTTGTATTATTATACTTCATTCGCCCGCAAGCGATTGAAGCGATAGCTTTTAACTCCAGCCGCATAAAAAACACCATTTCCTATTATCTGCTGCAAAGACAGCCCCATTTTTATTATCTGGAAATGGAAAAAAACGGCAAAGATATTCTTGTTCGCGCCAATGAATCTCTGGAAGTGACATACCGGGATGAATTTGTGGTGAAGTCAGTTGCCAGCGACGATATCAAGGGAAACAATATAACCGTCAGCATTGAAGGTCTGGGTAAGGGTGCCAATGATCTGGGAGTGTTGATGCGCGGGATTGATCTGGTAAATCGAATAATGGAGAAGGGTATCATGAGCCAGGGTGGCGGTACGGTATCCGATTATTCCATCCGCATTAATTACCGCAATGAGGTATTGGCCGCGATTCCGATGAGGGTTGTTATTACCCCGCAAGACTGGTTGCGCTTTGCTAAGGATACAACAAATGTTAAAACACAAATCGAATATCTGAAAAAAGCAATTGCTCTCAACAGACAAGATACAGGTGTGCGCAAAATTCTGGCTGGAATCTATACGAGATTGGAAAGGATCGATGATGCTATAGTCCAATATCAGGATATAATGGATATAGCCCCGGATGATAAGGTGGCTTTGCGGGAATTGACCAGATGCCATATTCTGAAAAAAGATTATGACCATGCCATCTCGACAGCTAAAAAACTCATTAAAATAAGCCCGCAGGATGCAGAAGCTTATGCCAGCCTTGCTTTTTCTCTTGAAGCAAAAGGTCTTTGGGATCAGGCCATCGAAAACTATAATGCTGCTGTTAAAAATGATCCGGAAAATTACGCCGTTCGATTCAAGCTGGGAGATGCTTATGTTCAAGTGAAAAAGATGAACCTGGCCATTGAACAATATGAATATATTGTCGCCCATGCGCCGGATAAGAATATGGCCAAGCTGGCCCTGGGCGATACTTATTTAAAAATAAGAAGATACGATGAGGCCATTATTTATTACAAGGAAGTGATTAAATATCAGCCGCGTTTTGCCGTTGCCTATGCCAATTTAGCTGCCGCTTATGCCGGAAAAGGAAAGCAGCAGGAAGAACTGGATCATTTAAAAAAAGCGGTAGCGCTTGCGCCTTCCGAGCCGGTAATCCGTTTTAATCTTGGTGTTGCTTATGAAAAACGGAAGCTTGATTCCGATGCCGTCAAGGAATATGAGCATGTCTTAAAAATTAAACCGGATGATTCCGATGCAACAGAGCGGTTGGCGGATTTGTTTTTCAAAAACAATAACTATGCTCAGGCTGTTAAGTGTTATGAGCAGCTGTCCAGGATGCATCCCCGAAGATCAGCAATCTTTTCTAACCTTGGTTATGCCTATGGCGAATTAAAGAATTTCGCCGGATCGGTGGAAAACTATAAAAAAGCAATTAAACTCGGTTCAAAAAGCCCGAACTTGCATTATAATCTTGCTTATGCCCTGGGGAAACTGGGACGGGAAAAAGAGGCAATAGCTGAGTATGAAAAAATGTCGCCTCCCACGAAAGAAGTGTTGAGTATTCTCGCCCATTACTATTTGAAAGACAAAAAAATTGATCAGGCCATAAAGTACTACAAAAAAATAGCCGTATTAGAGCCCAAGAAAGCTGCATCATATGCCAGTTTAGGATATGCCTATGCAGTGCGTGGTGATGCGGATAGGGCAATTGAAAATTATATTCTTGCTTTGAAGCATGATCGGGAAGATGATGAGCTTTATGCTAACTTGGGAGAGGCTTATGAAAAGAAAGGGCTCTATCAGGATGCGCTGAAGGCTTATACCAATGCCTATGAGTTGAATCCCGAGTCAACACGAGCGGAGAAAAAAATACCAAAGCTGAAAATATTACTGTTGCAGAAAAAAATGCAGAAAACAAACCAGGAGTAAGAAAAGTATGAAGCAGATTGATATGGGTAATTTTACAATAGGTGATCAAAAGGGGTTTGTTCTCATTGCCGGTCCTTGCGTACTGGAAAATGAAGAAACAGCTATGGATATCGCCGAGTATCTGAAAAAGCTAACCGCCAGGCTGAAAATTCCCTTCATCTTTAAGGCCTCCTACGATAAAGCTAATCGCACATCGATCAATTCTTACCGGGGTCCGGGGGCAAAAGAGGGATTAGCTATTCTCCGCAGAATAAAAGAGCAACTGGGAGTTCCCCTCCTCTCCGATGTCCATCGCTTTGAGGAAATAGATCAGGCGGCACAGGTCCTGGATATAATGCAAGTCCCGGCTTTTCTTTGCCGGCAGACGGATTTTATTGTGGAGATGGCGAAAAAAGCCAGGGTAATCAATGTAAAAAAAGGACAATTTCTCGCGCCGGGAGACGTTGCTAATATCATTACCAAAGCGCAGTCAGCGGGTAATGATAACATTATGATAACGGAAAGAGGGACGTCCTTTGGTTATAATAATCTTGTTTTTGATGTCCGTGCGCTACCCATTATTAGGGATATGGGATATCCGGTAATATTTGACGCCACGCACGCCGTGCAGCTACCTGGTGGTGCCGGTACTGCCTCCGGCGGCGAGCGGACAATGGTGGAATATCTCGCCCGGGCAGCCGTGGCAGCCGGTGTGGACGGAATATTTCTCGAAGTGCACCGTAATCCGGAAATGGCTTTGTGCGACGGGCCTAACTCGCTTTATCTCGAATCTCTGGAAGAATTGCTCACAACATTAAAACAAATTGATGAATTGGTGAAGAAAAAAAATAAAGGATAATTTCACAGATGAAAAGAAATCTTCAAGAAAAACTCAAGAAAATAAAAATACTGATTCTGGACGTTGACGGCGTAATGACCGATGGCCGGATAATTATGGATGACAGTGGCCGGGAAATAAAAAATTTCGATGTCCGCGATGGTCATGGCATCAAACTCATTCAACGCTATGGGATTGATGTGGTGCTGCTTACCGGGCGTAAATCGGAAGTAGTCTTGCACCGGGCGCGCGATCTGGATATTAAAGAGGTCTATCAGAAAGTATTCAACAAAAAAGAAGTCCTGGTGAAGATATTGAAAAAAAATAAAATAACTGCCGCCGAAGCAGCATTTATCGGTGACGATGTTATCGATATCCCGGTATTAAGAGCAGTCGGCTTTTCCGCTGCGGTAGCCGATGCGCTGGATGTAGTCAAAAAAACGGTGGATTATATAACGCAAAATAAGGGCGGGCGCGGGGCCGTGCGTGAAGTCTGCGATATGCTCTTGCAGGCGCAGGGGCAATGGCCGGAGATTGCAGCTAAATATGAATTTACCGAATATCTTTAGTGTTATGTCAAGGTGATGTTATCCTGAGAAGAACGGACGGCTTTCTTGCGAATATAAAAATGCTATTGGATTTTTCCGGAAAATGCATACAATCAAAAAAATATTTTTTAATCCAGCGCATCACGAATGGCCTTGGACAATGAGCTTATCCTGATCGGTTTGGTAATTAACTGGCTGATGCCGAGAGCCGTGAGTTTTTCCATATCCCCGATTTCCTGATATCCTGAACAGATTAATACAGGAACATCCGCACGGATATTTTTTATTGCCCTGACCACATCAAAACCAGTCATATGAGGCATAGTTTTGTCTGTAATCACCAGATCAAATTTATCGGGACCTTCCTTGAACATCTCAATAGCTTTAACGGGATCTGTTTCAGTAAATACTTTATAACCGAGTCTCTCCAGCATCTCCCTGCTTACATCGACAATCATCTCTTCATCATCAATAAACAGGATCGTTTCACCTTTCCCCGGCAAGACGTCTGCTTCAGTATCTTTCTCATCATCCATATGCTTTTCCATCACTGGCAGATACACACTGAAGATGGTTCCCTTGCTCTCCTTGCTGTAAACACTGATCTCTCCGCCATGGTCCTTGACAATCCCGTGGACGACTGCCAGTCCCAAGCCCGTACCCTCGCCCTTTTCCTTCGTCGTAAAGTAGGGTTCAAAGATTCTCCCGAGATCATCCTCAGGAATCCCCGCTCCCGAATCCCTGACAGTCAATTTCAGGTAATGACCGTGTCGGCTTATCAAAGGAAGCGGCAGAAAGTCTTCTGTGCCGACAAGGACTCTTTTTAAGCCGATCTCCAGAATGCCACCGCTATCCTTCATGGCATACCCGGCATTTGTGCACAGGTTCATCAACACCTGATGTATCTGCGAGGGATCAGCCATGATGGCATCGGATGTGACATCGATAGTCTCGATGATCTCTATAGTAGCCGGTAGGGAGGCCCGCATGAATTTGACCACCTCTTTAACGATAGGGGAGAGCAGGACGGGCTTTTTGTCATGCTCGGTCTTGCGGCCAAACGTCAGGATATGCTTCACCAGGTCTCTCGCCCGCTCGGCGGCTCTGAGCACCTCTTCCATGCTATGATATACTTTTGGCCGGTCGAGCACGGCATCCTTGTATAATTCTGTATAGCCAATAATTCCCGTTAGAATGTTGTTGAAATCATGGGCGATACCGCCGGCCAAGGTGCCGATGGCCTCCATCTTCTGGGCTTGGAGGAGTTGATCTTCAAGCTGTTTGCGAGCATCTTGAGCTTGCTGGCGCTCGCTAACGTCCCGGAATACCCCCTCAACCCCGGCGACGTTACCGGTATCGTCGAAATAAAGGTGACTGCTTGTTTCCACAGTGACCGGTGTGCCATCCTTTCTTTTTAGAACAACTTCATAGCCTGTAACACTTTCTTTATCTTGGAGTTCTCTGAGAAATTCTGTACGTTTCTCCGGCTCATAATAAAATGTCCCGGCTATGGATCTGCCAAGGCAGTCATCGAGGGAATTATACCGCAGCAGCGTTACAAAACTGGGGCTGGCCATGATGAGATTCCCCTGGTCATCAGTGCGGTAGAAAACGTCTTGAATATTCTCAATAACACTGCGATAATTGGCCTCGCTCCGTCTGAGCAACTCCTCCGCCTGTTTGCGTTCACTGATATCCCTTATGCACTCTATGGCACCGATCAGCTGTCCGGCGGAATCGCGCAGCGGCGAGGCCTTGGCCCAGACGAACGCCCCTTTGCCGGAGTAGAGGGCCGGACAAAACGCCTCAATAACCAGATTTTCACCCTCTTTTTGAAAAATGGGGTACTTCGTGGAAATTTCGTGCTCAGGTTCCCAGAAAATGTCCATGAGTTGCGGCCGTGCGACACCGTAAAAGGGGACGGTATAGGCATAGTCTCCCTTGCCGATCATCTCGGAGGCAGGTATGCCCGTCATCAATTCAATCGCCCGGTTCCAGATGATGATCCTTTTGTCTTGATCGATAGCCAGGGTCGCATCGGGGAGGAAGTCGATGAAAGCAGCCAGACGTTGTTCGGAGATTTTAAGGGATTCCTCGGCCCGTTTGCGCTCTGTAAAATCGAAGTGAGTACCGACGATGCCGCCCACACTCCCGTCATTATTAAGAAAGACACTCTTCCTGAAAATAACGTCCCTTATCTCGCCGTTCTTGTCTTTTACATGAGACTCATAGGTCTGTGCCTCTCGCCGTTGAAATAGTTCCCGATCTTTGCGATCATATGCTTCCGCCAAGTCATATGGCCAGAGATCATAGACGGTTTTCCCCTTGAGTTCTTTTGGTTCTATTCCCATATACTCGACGTAGGCAGTGTTGCATCCGAGGTAACGGAAATCGGCATCCTTGTAAAATACAGGAATCGGCATTGCCGAAAGTAATGCTTCCAGGAAAAGCAACTGACTGCTGATCTGCTGTTGCGAGGTTTGCAATGCATCCTCTGCCTTCTTACGTGCTGTAATATCAATTATAATACCCTGGTAATGGGTTACCATGCCAAGTTCATCCCTGCGAACCCATGTTCGGTCATCGGTCCAGCGTACTTCACCGGATTTCGTAAGAATGCGATATTCCTGGGTGAATTCCGTGTGTCCTTCTTCAGTATATCGCACAACCTCGGCGGCAACTCTTCCCCTATCATCCGGATGAACGATACTGGCATAAGGTATCATACCACTCGTGAGATCATTCGGTGTGTAACCGAATTGGTCAATATTTTCCGAGACGAACTCCACAGGCCAGTTTTCCGTAGCACGCCATAAAAACGCCACGGCCGGGCTCTTATTGACAATAAAGCTAAACTCCTGCAGATTAAGATAAGCTTGTCGAAGCGCTTCCTCAGACAATTTGCGCTCTGTCATATCACGCCCTACGCCGAATCTGCCGACAGGTTTGCCGTTGACATCAAATAATAATGATATGAGAAACTCCACAGGGGTTTTCCCCCCTGTCTTGTGCATGATCTCCACTTCAAAGGGATGTATTATTTCCCCCTTAATTCCTATAGTGAAATAGTCGATCTCTGCTTCTCTGAATTCGTGTGGCAATATGTCCGTAAAAGGCCTACCCATAAGTTCATAAGAAGAAAAACCTGTCAATTTCTCTACTCGGGGATTGACAAAGGTAAACATGCCCTCGATGTCAATGATGAAAATCAGATCGCGCGTTGTTTCAATAAGAGTACGGTATTTCTCTTCGCTTTTGCGCAATCCCTCCATCGTTTGCCTGAGCCTTTCAGTCATAATATTGAAGGTTTGCGCCAGCAGGCCGATCTCGTCCCGGGATTGGGCATCAACAATATGATTTAGGTTGCCAGCTGAGATGGTCTCCGCGGCCTCCGTCAATTGTCGGACAGGACGCGCAATCGTCCAGGCTATGAAGATGCCAGCCAAACCGATGAGCAGGGTAATTGTTAGTCCGGCCATACCCATGACGGTCGTCATCCTGGTCCGCCCGCCACTTAAGACGGTCCGGTACTTCAGGAGTTCATCCTCGTAAACGCTGGTGCCGATCACCCAGTCCCAGGGTTCGTAATAGGTGAGGCGGGCAACTTTCCAACGGGGTGATGATTCGCCCGGGTTCTGCCAGCGATAGCGTATGGTGGTGAGTTCTCCGGGATGCAGGGTAATCGCTTTAGCGATGATAGCCTGAATAACGTAGCGGCCGTCGCTGTCTTTGTTCTCCCAGATGTCTTCGCCGTCGCGTTCGCCTCTTTGGGATATGATGTAGTGGCCCCGGTCTTCACCCTTGCCGCCCAGAACATAGACATAGCCGGTCTTGCCGACGGTTGTTTGCAGGATCGCCTGTCGCACCCGCATTTCGACCGCTTTCTGTTTGACGCCGACATACAACATGCCCACGAGGTTGCCCGCGTTGTCCTTGATCGGCTCATACGCGGTAAGATACCACGTATTAACGACAAAGGCGCGCCCGTGATAGGTTTTACCCTTCAGGATGGCAGCCGTTACGGGATTGGGTTTGCCGCTCGCGTCGAAAGCAGGGATGTAGGTGCCGATAGCCCGTCTGCCGGCCATGTCCTTGACGGTGGTAGCTACACGGATCATGTCGCCTTGCTCATTCATGCGCTGGAAAATAGTTGCTGTTTCGCCGACTAGTCTTGTTACTTCGTCAACCACGGCAGAATCGACATCGGGGTTGATATTCTGACCCAGCCAATTGCCGCCAATTAGCATCCTGGGCAGTTGAATTCTCTTTTGTGCATTCGTAAACTGGTTCGTTGCCGTCCAGATGATGGTTTCTTCCGACATACTCACACTGCCGGTGTTGTCAAGGATGTGCCGTGCGACGTTCAGGTTGTAATTGACCTGTTGCTGGACTGCTTCGTTCTCCGTTCGGACGAGGTTGTAGACACCTTGCGTGATATGATCCAGATCGGCATCGATCAACGCATCCACTTCGCTTTGGGCCAGCGTGTTGTACTGACCGCTCTGCCATACGGCCAGAGACAGAAGGGCAATTGCCGTGATCAGGACGCTGCCTATCCCGAGCAGAGCTACTTTAATGTTTAATCGGAGATTTCGAAAAATGTCGGCCATACTGCTTTCTCCAGACATGATCATTTTCTATTTATAACTATCGATTTCTATCTCTGCTGGAAATTGCCTGTCTTGTGAATTATGGAATAATTACTTGCCGGGAGTCACGAATAAAACCCGCACTCTTTTAAGTAACGGAATTTTCTTCATCAAGTCTACATGGACCTCAAAGATGTAAAGGGTTTGGAACTGGTATTGCAGTTTTTTTACTTAGTTATTTTATATCATTATTTCTACGGGAAAACAATAAAAAAGACCCGGAAAAAGCATCCGATCAATCATAAGTGGATTAAAATAATTGCTATTCCAATCCCGGTAGCATAAATAATTTGCCAAATATCTCTAGTGTTACTTTAACTTTGCAATGCTGTAAATGTTAGTTGTTTCCGGGAATTGAAAATGATTTGGTGATTGTTCGAGGGGGCACAACACCTTGATAAACAAACAAGCGTTATGCCCCCGGATCGAATTCGAACAGCAGAGAATGCCGGGCATTCATAATCAGACTTTATTGATCAGTTTTAACAAAGACAGTAATTTATCATCGCGCCAGCGGCAAATATCCTCATTTGTTTTTCCGTCCTCCGCGCGCCGGTTGGCCATTTCTTTATCAACGCCGTCCTGCATTATATCAATATATCCAGTAGGCCATTTTTTCCAGTCGGCCATGTCATCCATCCACACTTCCGCAGTTGACCCAATATGCGTCATAATTCCCTTCAGTCCGAATTTGCCGCCACCGAGCTGAAAAATCAGATTCTGTCCCATCAGGGCATAACGCAAGCCCGGACCATAGCAGAGAGCCTTATCCACATCTTCGACGGTGCAGACACCGCGCAGAACCAGATCAACAGCTTCGCGATAAACAGCTATCTGTAAGCGATTAGCGATGAATCCGGGGGCTTCTTTTTGCAGAATAACCGGTTCCTTGCCAGTGACCTGGAAAAAATCAAATGCCGCTTGCAGTACGGCGTCACTGGTGAGTTCTCCTTTACTGATTTCCACCAGAGGAATTAAGTGGGGTGGGTTATAGGGATGGGCGCCGATGCAGCGTTCCGGGTTCTGAGAATTCTTCGCTATTTCAGTAATCAGCAGTCCCGAAGTGCTGCTGGCGAAGATGGCATCTTTTGATCCATACTGGTCCAGAGCGGCTAAAAGCGCTTGCTTAGGTTCATATTTTTCCGGTGCACACTCCTGAACAAACTGAACATCACAAAGGGCATCCTTAAGCTCTTTTGCATAAAAAACTTTCCGTAACGCTTTGTATTTGGCCTCATTAGTTATAATACCTTTATCGGTCAGATAGGATAAGTTCCCACTGATGCGCTCCTGCGCCGTCTGCAATAAAGCATCATTAATATCATAAACATTTACATCATAACCTTTCCACAGGAAAAAAGTTACCCACCCTGAACCGATAAGACCACTACCGCCAAGAACGGAAATTTTCTTGATATCTGCTGCTTTCATAATATCACCTTTAATATTTAAAAAAATGGGCCACTCATTAATTATCAGGAAGGGGGCAATGAGTAAGTGATGCTCACACTATTCTTTAATGAGTGACCCTTATAGGAAAAATATTCTGTTGCCATTAGTCCTTCGTTCTTTACCGCCGAAGGGCCATAAGCAATATTAATAATTAACCTTGTCGATACCTTTCAAACCAAGAATTTTTCGTGCCTCATCCGGAGTAGCCGGTTCCACACCGAGTTCTTTGGCGATGCGGGCTATCTTGGAAACTTGTTCCGCGCTGCTCTTGGCGAGGGTGCCACGATCGAGATAAAGGTTGTCCTCCAGGCCGACCCGGACATTGCCGCCCAGCAAGAGGCCCTGCGTACAAATGGGGAACTCTGCCCTTCCCGCAGCGCAGACAGAAAACTCAAATTCAGGGATATTGCGCTTGGCATGCTCGACCAGGAACATTAGATTCTCCACTGTGGCAGCCAACCCGCCCAGAATGCCCAGAACGAACTGAAGGTAGATAGGCGTCTTGATATAGCCGGCCTGAATGAGAAAGGCCAGGTTGTTCACATGAGCGGAATCATATACCTCAAACTCCGGTTTGGTCTGCGACTCAGCGAATTGGGCGCAGTATTCCCTCAGGGTCTTAAAGGTGTTGGGGAATATAAAATCCTCCGACATGCCCAGCATCATCTTTTCCCAATCATACTTCCATTCCTTGTAACGGTCCAATGCCGGGAAAAGACCCCAGTTTATGGAACCACCGTTGCAGGAGGCCAGTTCCGGCTTGTATTGTGTTACCGGAGCAAGGCGTTCGGTGATGGTCATGCCCATCCCTCCGCCTGTAGTGATGCAGATGACAGCGGGACAGCGGCTCTTGATATTCGTAATGATCTCTTTGATCAATCCCAGATCGGAAGAGGGCATGCCATTCTCCGGATTGCGGGCGTGGACGTGAACAACCGCCGCCCCCGCTTCGTACGAACGGACGGCGTCATCGGCAATTTGCTGCGGTGTGATGGGCAGATATTCCGACATAGTGGGGGTGTGAATGCTTCCCGTGACAGCTGATGTGATTATGGTTTTGTTCTTCATAGAAATACTTATTCCTCCTTACGTTTTTTATCCTTATATTATTTTCTGGCCCGGAAGTGCAAGATTTAAAGAAAACTCATTATTTCTTTTTGGGATCCAGAAAATCAGGACCAAGAAACTCGGGATTGGGGTAAGAGTAGAATCCTTTCCCTGTCTTTACTCCCAGTTCGCCTTTTTTAATCTTTTCCATCAGTGCTTCCGGTGGTTTATCCTTCGGGTCTTTCGAGTCATTGTAATAAACTATTTCAATGTCATAAACGACGTCCAAGCCGACTGTATCCATAAAACCGAAAGGTCCGATGGGCATTTTGCTGAAAATGCGCCATGCGCGATCGATATCCCGGAAATCAACAAAACCATTGCCCCACATATAGAGCGATTGTTTTTTAATTGCGCGCCAGACACTATTGAAGCAGAACCCCAATATCTCTTTGTTTACCAGCAGCGGAACACAGCCCAGCGAACGAATCCAGGCATCACCCTTCTCCATAACTTCGGGCAGAGTCTTGCTGCCGGGGGCCAGATCAGTCATGTACATGCCTTGCAGGGGAAGATAAAAGTGAGTATTAATGCACTTTTCCGGCCGGCCGCTCGCATCTTCCATTCGGGAAATGGGCATGGATGAACTATTGGAAGCAAATATTGCCCTGGCGGGTGCGTTTTCACCCATCATTTTAAATACTTTGCGTTTTATTTCCAGATCTTCAAATACTGCCTCGACAACAAAATCTACATCTTTTAAAGCAACAGCAGGGTCGGTGGAAAATTTGATGCTCTTCTTTAACTCATCCCATTTTTCCCAGGGGATAGCCGGAGTGATTTTTTTGTTTTTAAAATCGGTGGTTAATCGGTTATAAGTTTCATCAAAAGCGCTCTCTTTAGTGTCATAGATAATGACTTTGTAACCGGAATGTGCTGAAAGCAGTGCTATCTGGGTACCGAGAAAGCCCGCCCCGACAATTGTGACTTTTTCAAATGGATTGTTCATAATGACTCCTTTTCTTCATCTAACAATAATCTGAATATCGAAGCTCTTCCTGCTGATCGAGGTGATCAGGAGGAAGAGATTTTACTTCTTAGTACATCATGATTCCCAGAGGAATAACGATTATCAGTGTTAATAGCGTTGCAATGATATGGGCGAAAAATATGTGTTTATAAGCAGTCATGTGCGTCAATCCGGCGATGGCCAGGAATGTTATTACAACCCCGTTGTGCGGCATGGCATCAAAACATCCAGCCGACATGGTGGAAACTCGGTGAATTAGTTCGGGGCTGAGACCTAAAGCCAGATATTTCGCCGATAATGTTTCCAGAATAATTCCCAAACCGCCGGAAGCCGAACCGGTAATTGCGGCCATGACATTCGTGGCAATGGCTAAGGAAACAATCGGATGCATGGGCAGGGTTAACATCCAGGCGGTGATAACTTTAAAACCGGCCGTGGCTGCAACTGCCATTCCATAACCGACGTCAGCGCATGTATTGACAATAGGGATAACTGTGTTGACTGCACCTTTACTGAGTGTGTCCAAAATGTTCGTGAAATTTTTGAAGAAGAATACATAAGAAACCAGAGCACCGGCAGACAGTGCGATTACGGCATCCAGTTTGAAATAGTTTAACAAGACTATAACCACGATCAGGGGAATTATGCTCAGCCAGACATTGGGCAGTTTTTCCAGAGAAACATCGGCGACGCTTACTAAACCGACACCGGCAGGAGCGACATAACCTTCACCCTTCTTTTTATATTGTTTTACGGCATACAATGTATACAGATAGGTGAAAATAAGAACAATAATTGAAGCAATTATGCCCAGCGCCGGAGCCGCCATCGGAGTGGAAGCCATATATTTTGTGGGCATGATATTCAACACCTGGGGTGAGCCGGGCATCATGGTCATGGTTACAGAACCGATACCCAGGGCAAAAGAAATAGCGAAGAGATGCCACGGGATATTCAAATCCTTGAACATGGGACGGGAAATGGGGATCATAACGAAGACGACCACGAACAAGCTGACACCGCCGTAAGTCAAGGCAATTGCGATGACGCCGGCAGCCCAGATAGCGGCAATGGCGCTCTTGCGTCCTATTACCTTCAGCAGCCCTTCGGCGATAGACCGCGCGGCACCGCTGTCTTCCATAAACTTGCCGAAGAGAGAACCGGCCAGAAATAGCAAATAAAATTTGCCGGCATAATTGACGAAACCCTTCATGTAAGGCCCATAAAGAGTTTGTACAACATTCATGCTGGAAAATAAGGCAACAATGATTGCTGCCAGGGGCGCAATTAAAATGATGTGCCACCCTCTCAGAGCAAGAACGATGATGAATACCAGCGATAAGACGATACCAATGATACTGATAGTGCTTACATCCATAATAAAACCTCCTCCTGTTTGAATTATGATTCACTTTTAGAGAAGGATAACAAAATAATCAATGGGGGGTAGCCCTATTTAAGCAGGGAGATTTATCTACTTTTTTATCGGTGGGTGGAAGTGGTTAATCTTCCCAGAGGTCGGGATCAACTACCCCGATTTTGATGGCATACTTCATTAAACCGAGGCGATCATGCACACCTAATTTGCTCATAATACTGGTGCGGTGCTTTTCCACGGTCTTGGGACTTACACAGAGAAGGTCTCCAATTTTACTTGTGGAGAATCCCTGCGCTACCAGGCGAAAAACCTGCTGTTCTCTTTCCGACAGGAGATCATATCCGCTTGCTGCCGGATTACTTGAACCTCGCTTCGCATAGGAGCCAATAACTTCAGTACGCAGCTTGGAACTGAGAAAATATTCTCCGCGATGAGCGGCTCGAATAGCTTCCAGAATATCGGAACTGGGTGAGGCCTTCAGTACATAACCCAGTGCTCCAGCAGCGAGCACCTGTCGGACATATGTTTCTTTCGAATGCATGGAAAGAACAACTATTTGTGTTTTGGGCACTGATTCTTTAATCAGACTGATTGCTTCCAGTCCTGTTAAGTGCGGCATGGCTATGTCGAGGAGCGTTACATTCGGATGAAGTGTTTTTACTTTCTCCAAACATTGTTTTCCGTCTTCGGCCTCTCCAACGACTTCCATATCGGTCTGCCCGCATAGGAGTTGTCTCAAACCATCCCGTACGATAGCATGATCATCAGTGATTAGAATTCTTATTTTATTCATCTTCTTCTCAAGTTAAAGGTAGCTCAATTCGAATAGTTGTTCCCTTCCGGGGAGCCGATGTGATATCAATATTGCCCCGCAAGGCAGCTACCCTTTCTTTCATGCTTTGCAGACCTATCCCCTGTTTATTTACGTTCTTTGGTAAACCGTTATCTGACTGCTTAAAACCGCTACCGTTGTCCTTGATAATAAATATTACCCAAGGATAACTATTAGTTAACATAATTATGACGGAAGTTGCTTTCGCATGCTTTCGAACATTGGTCAGGCATTCCTGACAAAACCTATATAGAACAGTTTCTGTCTCGGGGTTCAGTCTTTTTTTAAAGCCGGTAACTTCCAGTTTGATTTTGATATCCGTATGCCGTTGGATAAATTCTTTTATATACCATTCCATAGCAGGAATTAAACCTAGATGATCCAATACATCGGGGCGAATATATGAAGTGGTTTTTCTTACTACATCGGCAAGTTTTTCAACATTAATGATAAGATTGTTAAACTTATTTATTTGCTCCCCGGCCTCCGGCGATAATGAACGTTGCATCGCTTCGAGGTCAAAGTGCAATGCTGTCAAGGCTTGACCGAACTCGTCATGAATATCGGCGGCAATATTTTTTCTCTCTTTTTCAGCAGCCTCAATGAGCCGGTGTGTTAAGAGCCGGATTTCATCTTCTGCCCGCTTGCTTTGTGTTATATCGATAAAATTCCCTATAACTGAAGGTTGCCCCATATATGAGGCATGTGCTGCTCTTAATTCCACCCAGATGGAAGATCCATCCTTTTTCAGAGCACGGAAGAGATATTGATGCGGGAAAAAGTCTTTTTTTGTTCTTCTCAGGCCTCTTTCCTTAACCAGCGGTCTATCTTCCGGATGAACAACTCCCCAGAAAGCTTTGCCGATAAATTCTGTTGGAGAATCATATCCGAGCAATTCGGCAAAACGCTGATTGACGTAGCAAAATCGTGTTTTCTGATGAATATAAATTGCAGCCAAAGAATTTTCGGCTACTGTTCGATATTTTTCTTCGGATTCGATCAGGGCCCGTTCGGCCTTTTTGCGGCCGGTGATGTCAATAACAAATCCTTCGTAACCATCCATGCTTCCATTTATATTGCGACGTGCGGTTGATGTCTGAACATCAATGATAGTGCCATCTTTCCGTCGAAGGCGGGTTTCGAATTCCGGGATAAAGCCACATTTATCAATTTTACGCAAAAAACGAACCCGGTCAGCAGGATCGGCGTAAATAAGGTTGGCTTCCATGCCGATAATTTCATCACGACTGTTGTAACCTAAAAGATCAAGGCCGGATTTATTGATGTCCAGGAGCTTGCCGCTAAAATCCGTGCGGTAAACCATAACAGGAGAATGTTCAAAAATGTGAGTATATCTTTTTTCGGATTCTTTCAGTTCTTTGGCAACAGATTTGTGAAGGGCGATATCTATTTCTAGTTTCCGGATTTTCTTTTGCAGCAGTTCAACGGTGTTTTTATTAAGCATATGTACACTAGCCTTATACCGAAAAAGGTATATATAGGGGGGGTAAAAGCTCCGGTTAAATTGGGCTGTCACCCTATTGATTGAATGGCGCCACTTAAGCTAAAATTAATTGTTACGCATAGATTTTATTGCTGAAGTGTGTCAAATAAATAAACGAAAAAAACAATGTTGTCAACAAACGAATTTGTCTATGCTGGCCGCCGGTAAAACAGAAAAACACGGAAACTTGAATTTCCCCGCAGCTATACATCAGGAGAGAATTTATTACAGATAATGAGGCTATCAATAATTTTCTTCCAGGAATGTATTATCATGTAAACGCAACTCCCGGGGGATATTTCCTGCCAACCTTAAATCTTTACATGTCTGATACTGAGTGATATAAAAGAATCAGGCGAAGAAACGAAGCAAAAAAAAGCGGCAGAATTTAATACGAAATGAAATTAAATAAAAAAAAAGTAATACTCTTATCGATTTTAGTTATTGTATTGGCGTCAGTGTTTGTTATCGGTTACGTTATTCGCAATATCAGTGATAAGCCCAAGAACATATTGAAGAATATGCCTGATCATGTTGATCTGCAAATAAAAGATTTCGTTTATACGGAAGTAGGTGAAGCAAACTCCAAATGGGAAGTAAAGGCTCAAACTGCCCAATATAACAAAAAACAGAATTTTGCCGTATTTGATCGGGTTCAAATAAAATTGACTACTGCGGAAAAAAAAGTGTATGTGATGACCGGTGATAAAGGGCATATGCTGACAGACAAAAAGGATATTGAAATTAAAGGTAATGTTGCCATTGTTACCGAGTCGGGCGATCGTTTTACCACTGATTATCTTAAATATTCCGATGCAGAAAAGAAATTTTATACCGATGCGCAGGTCTTTATGGAGAATAAAAAGATGAAAATAAAAGGTACGGGACTTACGCTTTTCATGAATACTGGAGAATTAAATCTGTCCTCTGCAGTAAAAGCGAAAATAAATTAGTCAGGAAACAAGATGATTAAAAAAATAATTACCTTCTATGTATTGCTTATGTTGTTGATTGTTTCCACCTTACAGGCCAAAGATAATCCGGCCAGAATCAATAAACTCAGTTCCAAAGAGCCGATTGAAATTGTTTCGGACCGCATGGATGCGTTCAATGAAAAAAAACTGGTAATATTTTCGGGAAATGCTGTGGCCACACAAGGTGATAAAGAGATAAAGTCCGATCGTTTGCTTTTGTACTATAAAAAAGAAACTGGTAAAAAAGATAAAGTCGGCGCTAAAGAGATTGAAGGGACAGGCGATCTGGAAAAAATTGAAGCTAAGGGAAATGTTATCGTTACGCAAAAAGCGCGGGTTGCCACAGGAGATGAAGCTGTATACTTTCAGGACAGCGGGCAAATTATTATGACCGGGAATCCCACGCTCCGTGATGGAAAAAACCTGATAAAAGGGGATAAGGTAATTGTTTATGTCAATGAAGATCGCGGGGTAGTGGAAAGCGATCCGAAAAAGAGAGTGAAGGCAGTTATCTACCCGCAAGAAAAGAATGAAAATAAAAAAATCAATTAATGATCGAAAAATATGAGTAATTTGTTGGCAAAAGGGTTAACTAAAATTTACAACAAGAGAAAAGTTGTCAATAATATAGATTTGTCGATTTCGCCGGGTGAAGTAGTGGGTTTGCTTGGTCCTAATGGCGCCGGTAAAACAACAACCTTTTATATGATTGTCGGCTTGGTTAAGCCTGATGATGGGGAAATATTTCTCGATGGCGAAGATATAGGCAGATATCCGATGTATAAAAGAGCACGAAGGGGGCTGAATTATTTGCCTCAGGAGCCCTCAATATTTCGCAAGTTGACTGTGGAAGAAAATATTCTGGCCATTCTGGAAACACTTGATTTACAGGAAGATGAAAAAAGAGAAAAGCTCAAAGACCTGCTGGGAGAATTGGATCTGACAGGACTGGCTAACAATCATGCTTATTCTCTTTCCGGCGGAGAAAGAAGAAGAGTGGAGATTACCCGGGCATTAGTTACATCGCCGAAGTATATTCTTTTAGACGAACCTTTTGCCGGCATCGATCCACTGGCCGTTGCAGATATTCAGAAAATAATTGCTAAATTAAAAGCAAAGGGAATCGGTATTATTATTTCTGATCATAATGTACGGGAAACTCTTTCCTGTTGCGACCGTGCCTATATTGTTAATGAAGGAGCAATCCTTGTCGAAGGTGAGCCGGAAGCAATTGCCAGCAGCGAATTGGCCCGGAAGTTTTATTTTGGTGAAGATTTCAGCTTATAATGTCGAAAAGATGAAGATGAATAAATATGGCCTTTGAATTAAAACAAAATCTTAGACTTTCTCAGCAATTAATTATGACTCCGCAACTGCAACAGGCAATAAAGCTTTTGCAGTTATCACGCCTGGAACTTGTCGATACGATTAATCAGGAAATGGAAGAAAACCCTCTCCTGGAGGAAACACTGCCTGACGAGGGGGGTGAAGATGAAATTCATTTAGCCTGTGAAGATGATGTCCAATCAATTGAAAAGCAAGATGTCAAAGTAATTGAACGCACGGAGGAGCTCACCGGTGAAGGAGATGGCCGTGAAGAATTTGATTGGAGTAATTATCTGGAAGATTATGGGCCGGTCGGTGTAACTTATGACCGTAAGGATGCAGAAGCTCCAGCTTGGGATAATATCATAACTGAAAGCCAATCACTTACCGAACATTTGATGTGGCAAATGAAGCTTTCTCCTTTTACAGAAGAAGAGGTGCAGGTAGGTTCACAAATAGTTGGCAATCTTGATAACAACGGCTATTTATGTGCTACGGTTCAGGAAATTTCCCAATTAGAAAATGTAACAGAAGAATTTGTGGAAGCTGTATTGAAGAAAGTGCAGGAGTTTGATCCGGCAGGCGTTGCGGCGCGCGATTTACAGGAGTGTCTTTTAATTCAGGCAAGAATGCTGGGAGTTAAAAATCCGGTTATTGAAGTAATAATCAAAGAACATCTTAAAGATTTAGAACTGAAAAATTATGTGCACATTGCCCGTAAATTAAAAATTCCATTGCGTGAAGTGGAAAATGCAGTGCTGTTAATCAGCAACATGGAACCAAAGCCGGGAAGCATGTTTTCCGAAGAAAAAGTGCAATCAATAATCCCTGATGTTTATGTTGTTAAATCTGGGGACGAATATAAAATAATACTCAATGATGACGGTATGCCGCGCCTGCGCATAAGCAATTTTTACCGGGAAGTTATGGCTGGAGTGGGCGGTCATGGTGACCATAATGAGGAAGAAAACGGGAAAAAATATATCCGGGACAAGGTTCAATCGGCGACATGGTTAATTAAGAGCATTCAACAGCGTCAAAAGACGATTTACAAGGTTGCCGAAAGTATTGTCAAATTTCAAAAAGATTTTTTTGACCGGGGCATTAGCTTTCTAAAACCCTTAATTCTCAGAGATGTAGCCGATGATGTGGAAATGCACGAATCTACCATCAGCCGTGTTGTGACGAATAAGTATATGCACTCTCCCCGGGGAATTTTTGAAATGAAATATTTCTTTGGCAGTTCAATCCAGAGAACAACTTCCGGTGAAACAATTGCCTCCAAGAGCGTCAAAGAAGAGATTAAGAATCTGGTCAACCAGGAAGATCCCAAAAAACCATATAGTGATTGCGAGATAGTAGATTTGTTAAAACAAAAAGGAATTAATATCGCCAGGCGTACTGTGGCCAAATATCGAGAAATGATGGGTGTTTTGCCTTCGTCGAAAAGGAAGAAATATTTTTAAAGTGATTAGCTTCCAGTGGCGATTATATATAATAGACGGTGTAAAATATTGATTGACTTTTGGTTTTAACATCACTATATGACTGGCCTTTATTTGCCAAGCGTTGTATGCAAGAAGTGAAGTAGTAATAAGCTTTTGATGAGCTTAAACTAATCAGGGAGGAATAATAATGAAGATTTCGGTTACTTTCAGAAATGGTGAAGGTGAAAACTGGCAAAAAGTTTACGCTGAAGAGAGAATTGTTAAACTTAAAAGATACTTAGATATGCCCGCCGAAGCCCACATTATCCTTTCCACGGAAAAATTCAGGAGCTTTGCAGAAATCAATCTGAGTGCCAACGGCTCGAACGTAAATGCCAAAGAAGAAGCAAAAGATATGCATCTGGCAATAGATAGTTGCATCGAAAAAATTGAAAAACAACTCAAAAAACAAAAAGAAAAAGTCAGGGAGCATAAACCCCGCAGTATTCGCCATGCCGAAGAAAAAACTGGCGAAGGTGAAGAAGAGGAAGAATTAGCAACAAACAAAATAGTGGAAACCAGGAAAATCGTTTTAAAACCTATGTCCCTTGATGAAGCAATAATGGAAATAGAAGGAAGTAAAACACATTTTATCATCTATCGGGATTCTTCTTCCGAAAATGTAAGTTTGGTATACCGTCGTGATGACGGAAATTACGCCCTCATTGAGACGAATAGTTAAAACAAGAAATTGTCTTCTCAGTTCCCATAAGCTGCTTGCGAAGCGGATATCTATGCAAATTTATTACCGCAAGATATAGTAATAAGTAATGTGTGCTTTTTAATCAGGTGAGTTAAATGCGTTTGGAGCAAATCCTAAAACGGGAATATATTGAAGATAATTTGCAGGCGAAGAATAAAACCGAAGCATTAGCCGAATTGTCGGAAATGGTAATAAAAGGCCCGTTGAAGCTCGATAAGCTGCAAATATTTGATGTTTTGCAGCAAAGAGAAAAACTTGGCTCTACCGGAATTGGTGATGGCGTTGCCATTCCTCATGGAAAGATAGGAAATCTGGAGGAGCTTATTGTGGCCTTTGGCCGGAGCAGGAATGGCGTTGCTTTTGATTCGATTGACGGCAAACCCGTGCACCTTTTTTTTCTGCTTTTGGCTCCGGAAAATTGTACCGGGCAGCACCTGAAAGCCTTAGCAAAGATTTCCAAAATGTTGAAAGCTGGCGGTTTCCGCAAAAAACTTATGGACGCAAAATCTAATAGTGATTTATATAAAACAATTATTGAACAGGATGAAACATGTCTTCTTTAATATAAATCATACATCCATGAAAAAGAAATTGTCGGTAAAAGAAATATTTCGGGGAAAGATCGTCAAGCTGGGTATAAAAGAAATCTTTTATGCAGCTGCAGTGGGAAAACAAGTTTCCAGGGTCAATGTTCATGTTATCAATCGAATAAATATTCCTTCAAAAACAAATAATATTCCAGCCATTGCAATAATAACTCCACTGGCCTTAAGTCAATTATTTGCTATCAAAGAAAAACTTAGCCTTCCAATACGGAACCATCTTCTGAAAAAAAATATTGTTTTTGTTATTTTATCCAATTCTTTATCCATTCCTGATTTTCTGAAAAACTCCGCTGTAAATAATAATCTTCCGATTGCCGCATCGAAATATGACGAGCATTATCTGAAAAGTATTTTGAGAGAAGTGATCCGCGAAAAATTTCTAGGAACTATTTTAGTTCATGGAGTTATTCTGGAAGTAGAGGGAAGAGGTATCTTAATTACCGGAGACAGCGGCATTGGAAAAACAACAGCAGTTTTAAAAGCGGCAGCAAGTTATTGCTATTGGGTGGCAGACGATGTTGCCGTGATTATAAGAAACAGGAAAGGAGAATTAATTACCCGGGGGCATAAAAAAATTAATCGTTTCCTTCATACCGAATCTACGGGAATTATCCATGTCGATAACTTGCTTGAAACGGACAGGATAAAAGAGCAGACGAAACTTGTTGCCATTATAAAAATTGAAAAAAAAAGGACAAGAGATATTAGAATAACTAAAGGTGAAAAAAATATTCTCGGGATTAAATTAGTTTGTTTATCGATCAATATCCCGTCTACTAGCTTTTTTGATGAAAATCTGTTAAAAAAATCTGTAAGACAACTATTCAAGGATGATTTATGAAAAATCTTCGCGTTGTAATCATTACTGGTCTTTCCGGTTCCGGTAAAAGTACGGCACTCCGCGCACTGGAAGATATCGGCTTTTTTTGCGTCGATAATCTGCCGGTCGTTTTGCTGCCGAAATTTTTAGCCATAACTGCCCAATCATCTCCCGAAATAAAACGTGTTGCCCTGGTTATGGATCTGCGCGAAAGAGGATTTTTGGAAAAGTACAAGCGCATTTTCGACTTAATAAAAGGAAAGGGCGATAAAATTGAAATTCTCTTTCTGGATTCGACCGAAGATTCACTGTTGCATCGTTTCAGTGAAACCAGACGTACACATCCACTTTCCGCAAAAGGTTCGATTATCGACGGCATTCGCCTGGAAAGAGAAAAATTATCCTCGCTCAAGCAGATGGCCGATCATGTTATTGATACAACATCGACAAATGTTCATCAACTTAAAGATATAGTTCAACGGCAATTTCTGCCGGCCTCAGTTCATAAGAAATTAATAGTGAATGTTATTTCCTTTGGATACCGTTTTGGCCTGCCGGCTGATGCCGATCTTGTATTTGATGTAAGATTTCTACCTAATCCGTATTTTATTGAAGAATTAAAGGAGTTTGACGGGCAGAATGATGCTGTTCGTGAATTTGTTTTGAAGAATGAACGAAGTAAAATATTTCTAAAAAAGTTTTTTGACTTGATGACTTTTGTAATCCCCTTATATGATAAGGAAGGCAAGGTACGCTTAAATGTTGCTTTAGGCTGCACAGGCGGAAAGCACCGTTCCGTAGTTATGTCCAATCAGTTAGGTGCACATTTTTCGGAAATGAAATATATTGTCAACGTTACACACCGCGACATCAACAAAAGCTGACGACCTCGTAAAAAGGCTGGATGCTGCGTTGCGCTTCATCCCTCGTCACTGCGGCGTACGACAAGTACGCCTCATTCCTCGGTATTCGCGCGCCTTGCCTGCAACCTTTTTGCGAGGCCATCAAAGTTAGTGTTATCAGAAAAACATTTTTTTGCTGACATTGTCGTTAATCCAGTGCGGATCCCACCATTCCTGCGGGTTGACAAATTGTCCGCCGGCAAGAATACTGAAATGTAAATGATCACCTCCGGCAAGACCGGAGATGCCGGAATGGCCGATTACTTCTTCTTTTTTCACTGCTTTTCCTACTGTAGTATTGATTACAGATAAATGCCCATAGAGACTGAATAAACCCTGGCCGTGATCTATAATAACGGCATTGCCGTAAATTCCCAGGGCACCGGCATAAACGACGATACCATTATTGGCGGCTTCAATAGCGGCATGGGCATTCGATGCCAGGTCAACGCCGACGTGCAGGGAATTACCTATTGGTTTATTTCCGACCATATATGTTCTTTTGTCGCCGAACAGAGCCATCGGTTGGCCTCCCTTCATGCGCAGGAATGTTCCCTCCCAATGTCTTTGAGGCGAAGCTTTTTGACAGATTGTCTGTAGTGTGCGGAAATTATCGTCACGCATTTGTCCGTTTACGTAGGTGAATATTTCCAGTGGTGTTTTCCCTTGTAACGCAGGAATCATTGCCTGAAATTCCGGCATTTTCTGCTGCAGGAAAGTTTCACTCAAATTCATTTTATCTGCTCGAAATTTCTTTTCCTTAATCAGGCAGGGAATGGCAATACTGGATTCATTGCCGGCGGTATCACGCGCAAATACTTTGATTGTTGTTTTTGTTTTTGAAGCGTCAATTGGTATGGCAAAGTAAACGAGCGACGTGGGCTTGTTTTCAACCATCATCGTATAACCGGAAGTAAAGTAGTCATTAACATAAACACCGGTTAAAGCGGCCGGTTTTGATATCCGGTAAGCAATAAAACAGGTGCCGCCTTGATTGGCATGATTGATGGGGTTGAGCAGATATATTTGTGGCGGTATGATATCTATTTTGACCGGCTGAGATAAAATGGTCTGATTCTTAAACAAAGAATGGTCAGTGGCCGTAAATTTAATTTGAGCCGGGCCATCGTGTAACTTCAGAGCGACGGTGTCTATGGTTAAGGATATTGTTTTTTGTTTGTTTCCTCGGGAAGTAATGTTTTCGGCAGCGAGAATCCGGCCCTTGTTATCCTGAATTATTTCCGCATATATTTGAGACAGTCCGCTTTTTTGATCGGCAAATGTTACCTCCAGTTTCTTTTGTTTTCCAATCATGCTGATATCCTGACTGGATTTAATGGACGGAGTTTCCCTTTCCAGATAATTTCCCCAATAAAGCCAGCCCAGTCCGGCGATTATTATGATACCGACAGTAATCATAACTATAATTGTGACGGATGAGTTAACTTTTTTCATAATTGCCTCCGGATCTGTGAGATGTAAGGTGCGCGGTTTTATAATTTCTTTCCATGCCTTTTGCAAGACAAATTTCCGTAAGCTGTCCGGAGGGGAATGATTGGTGCAATAGAAAAGGCCGGTATTTTTTACCCTAGTTTCACGTTGACATCAATTGGGCCAGAGGTTATGATCAGTTCGCGGGAAAATAGGTTTTCTGCGAATACTTACTATTTCTTGGATGATATTATAAAGGGATATACTATTATACCTCAATCTTAATTGATAGATAGCATTTGCTCAGAGGAAAGGATTCTCCCGGGCCGTGATCATTAAAGGATAAGGTATAAAACTTAAATAATATTAAGTATTTTATGCCTTGATCGAACGTTTATATACTGCTGTGTTCTTGAAAAAGTGATGAATAAATATGCTCAATGGTAAAAAAATTGTCTTAGGAGTGACCGGTGGGATTGCTGCTTATAAAGCGGCAGAATTAACCCGTGCGTTAATCAAAGAAGGAGCGCAAGTAAAAGTCATCATGACTAAAAGTGCCGGGGAATTTATTTCTCCTCTGACTTTTCAGACTCTTTCGGGCGATATGGTATATACGGACATGTTTGTTCCCACTGCCAAATATGATATGGCGCACATAACTCTTGCCGAATTTGCGGATGTCTTTGTTATTGCGCCGGCAACAGGAAATATCATTGGCAAGATTGCATCGGGCGTTGCCGACGATTTGCTCTCGACCACGATCATGGCTACCGACAAGCCTACTCTTATTTGTCCGGCAATGAATGACAAAATGCTGGCCAATCCTGTTGTTCAGGATAATATCGATAAACTGAAGAAATACGGCTATGCAGTGATGGATAGCACTTTCGGCGAATTGGCCTGCAAGACTTCCGGCTCAGGCCGGCTGCCCGAAGCCTCCGCTATCGTCGAAGAAATTGCCGCGCTGTTGACTCCCAAAGATTTAACCGGCGAGCGAATTCTGGTTACTGCCGGACCAACAGAAGAACCGTTGGACCCGGTGCGGTTTATTACTAATTTATCATCAGGGAAAATGGGTTATGCTCTGGCCAGAGTTGCCAGATGGCGTGGCGCTCAGGTTACTTTAATTACCGGACCCACTGATCTGTCCCTGCCGCCCGGAATTGAAGTTGTGCAAATTCGTACGGCGCAGGAAATGTATGAAGCGGTATTGGAACATTTTAAGAAATCGACGATCATAATCAAAGCTGCTGCGGTTGCCGACTTTCGGCCTGCCTCTTTGGCGAAAGAAAAAATAAAGAAAAGTAATCAATCCTTTTCGTTAATGCTGGAGAGAAATCCGGACATAATTTCGGAAATCAGCAAGAACAAAGGAAACCGCATTCTGGTTGGTTTTGCGATGGAGACACAGAATCTGCTGGCCAATGCCCAGGACAAACTCAAAAGAAAGAAAATGGATTTCATAGTGGCGAACAATTTGCGTGAGGAAGGTGCCGGTTTCCAGACTGATACTAATATAATTACGATAATTGACAGTAGCGGAAATGTGGAAGCACTACCGAAAATGACAAAAATTGATGCAGCTGTTAAGATTCTGGACCGCATTAAAGATACAACTCGCCGGAAAGGCAAAAGAAAAAAGTAATGGCTGAAATTATTACCGAGTCATCACAAAGGCAATTGCGTGCAGAATTGCTTGCAGCAGTGAAAGCACTCAAGAGTCATGTAATTAATCAAGAGAAATATGCTGTGGGCATGGAATGGAAAAAAGTGGACAGAGTGCAGAAGAACCTTATTGTTGATGCCCGAAATAATGAATTCGACTTGAATAAGATTTGCACAGATATGGCAGGCTGCCGGCTTTGCCCGTTGGGTATAACGAGGCAGAATCTAGTTTTCGGTGATGGCAATCCACAGGCAAAGATTGTTTTTGTTGGAGAAGCTCCGGGTGCAGACGAGGATGAACAAGGGTTGCCGTTTGTCGGACGGGCGGGCCAGCTATTGACGAAAATAATTGAAGCAATGGGCTTAGGCCGTAAAGACGTTTATATTTGCAACATTCTCAAATGCCGTCCTCCGCAAAATCGCAATCCACTGCCCGCAGAGATTGCCGCATGTGAGCCTTTTTTAAAACAACAGCTAAGAAGTATTTCTCCACAGATAATCTGTGCTTTGGGAACTTTTGCCGCAAAAACTCTGCTGAAAACTGAAGTGCCGATAAGCGTCTTACGCGGCCGTTTTCACTCCTATGAGGGAATAAAGTTAATGCCGACATATCATCCTGCCTATTTATTGCGGAATCCGAGTGCCAAGAAGACCGTGTGGGAAGATGTGCAACTGATTATGAAAGAGCTGCAAAATTAATATTTCTTGCAGTCAAAAGAAGAGGTAAAAAAATGTTTAGAAAAATTATCTCCATCTTGATGTTACTTTTATCAATAACCAGTGTTGGTGCTTCTGCCGGAGAAAAAAAACCGGTATTCAATATGATCAGTCTTGAGGGAGTCATAACATCACCCACCGCAAAATACATAGCAACGAGTATTGAGGAGGCCAATAAAGAAGGGGCAGAAGGGCTTATTATTTTGCTAGATACGCCAGGGGGGATGGATACCGCCATGCGAGATATCGCCAAAAGCATTCTCAATGCTCCTCTGCCGGTAATTGTTTTTGTTTATCCTTCCGGTGCCCGTGCAGCATCCGCCGGAGTTATTGTTGCTACGGCGGCGCACATAGCGGCAATGGCTCCCGGGACCAATATCGGAGCAGCTCATCCTGTAGCCATAGGTATTGGCGGTGGGGGGATGGATAAAACGATGTCGAAGAAGGTGGAAAATGATGCAGCAGCTTATGTCCGCAGTATTGCTAAATCCAAAGGGCGCTCTGAAGAATGGGTTGAAAAGGCAGTGCGTAAAAGTGAATCAATTACTGCGGAAGAAGCACTGAAATTGAATGTTATTGATTATGTCGTCCCCGATGTTGAAAAGCTTTTAGAAGCAATTGATCAAAAAGAAATAAAATTGTCCGGCGGGAAAAAGAAAATATCAACAAAAAATGCAGCAATTAACAATAAAAAAATGGGAACGCGTCAAGGAATACTCGCGGCGATTTCTGATCCCAATATTTCGTATATCCTTTTGCTGATCGGTCTGGCGGGATTGTATTTTGAACTATCTACACCGGGTGCTATACTGCCGGGAGTTATTGGCGGGATATCTCTCTTGCTGGCATTTTTCGGTTTGTCCACTCTGCCCGTTAATTACACAGGAATATTGCTGATAATATTCGGTGTAATTTTGTTTATTGCGGAGATAAAAGTTATGAGTCACGGAATACTTTCTGTGGGAGGTGTAATTTCATTAATCATGGGATCACTGCTTTTATTTGATACAACTGACCCGGCTTTGCGGATTTCGTTGCAAGTATTAATTCCGGCGGTCGTAGTGGCTTCAGCTTTCTTTATAGTAGTTATCTGGCTGGCAATAAAGGCCCAATTACGGAAACATTTTTCCGGTGCGGAAGCAATGATTAATGTTGAGGCGGAAGCTGTGACAGACATAGCCAATGAAGGAGAAGTGTTTTTAAAAGGAGAATATTGGAAGGCGACAAGTGAAGAACCGATCAAGAAGGGAGCAAAAGTACGAATTCTTAAAATTGAGGGCCTTAACTTGAGCGTGGAAGAAATTAAGAAAGAACAATAATTTATTAATAATAAGGAGGAAGATAAAATGGTTGGAGCGTTATCATTGCCTGCAATTGTTGTGATTGTGCTGGTGGTCATGTTTTTGACTTCTGCCATTCGTATTTTAAATGAATACGAAAGGGCGGTTGTTTTTCGTTTGGGAAGAATACGGGATGTCAAGGGACCCGGTTTGATCATAATCATTCCCGGTATTGATAAAGTGGTAAAAGTGGATATGCGCACAATCACTTTAGACGTTCCCCCTCAGGATGTTATCACTAAAGATAACGTATCCATCAAAGTAAGCGCCGTTGTTTACTTCCGCGTAATGGATGCTAATGCGGCAGTGACTAATGTCGAAAATTATCTTTATGCCACATCCCAATTAGCCCAAACCACGCTCAGAAGCGTCTGCGGACAGATGGAATTGGATGAAATTCTTTCGGAGCGGGAAAAGATTAATCTGCATTTGCAGGCAATATTGGATCGCAGTACCGAGCCCTGGGGTATTAAAATATCTTTGGTCGAAGTAAAGCACATTGATTTGCCGGAAGAAATGAAGCGTTCGATGGCCAAACAGGCCGAAGCGGAAAGAGAAAGAAGAGCTAAAGTAATCAATGCCGAAGGCGAATTCCAGGCAGCTCAGAAGCTGATCGACGCGGCTCAACTGATGGAAACACAACCAATGTCTTTGCAATTAAGGTACCTGCAGACTTTGAATCAGATTGCCGCGGAGAATAACTCGACAATATTATTCCCGATACCGATTGATTTATTTAAACCATTTTTAAAAATGGCGGAAAAAGCATAATAATTAAAGGCAGCAGATGGAAATCTGCCGCCAAATATATTTTAAGAGGAGAAGGTTTTATGCCAAATGAAAAACGCAACATTCTTACCGGCGGCATGATTTTAATTACACTGGGAGTATTGATTTATCTAAGCAAGGCAGGAGTTTACTCCTTCGGACAAACGTGGCCGGTACTGATTATTGTCATCGGAATATGTGCTATTATTCAAAGAATTAAAGATTTCGGGGGCTGGTTTATAACCGTGGCAGGCGGAGTTTTTCTGGCCAATGAATTTTTCGGTATCGAGCTTTCCAAATATTCCCAATATATATTGCCGGCAGTGCTGATTTTGCTGGGGATATTTGTCTTGCTCAGGCGCCGCAAACACAACTAGTGTTATATCTAGGTGAAAAGATGACACATTCTTTAAAGATTAGGAAGATTTACTGCGGAGTGTGAAGCCTGGTGTGCGGCGTTTTGTGACAACATGTTGTAAAAACGCTTTTTACACTACACTAGTAAATATAGAAAGCTGAAATTGTCTGGTTATGTCTTCCCCATCCAAGAAGATTCTTATACTTACCGATTTTGACGGAACAATATCCACAGTTGACCTGGGCAATCAGCTTATAAATAAGTTTGCCACGTCCAGCTTAGGTGATATTGAGAGAGCCTATGTTCAGGGGAAAATCGGCTCCCGCCTTGCTTATGAGCGGATTGCCCAAAGACTTAAAGGCTGCCGCGAAAAAATGCTCGAACACGTTCTGGCAATCGAGAAGCTTGATCCGTATTTCCCCGAATTTTGTTCTTTGAGCAGGGATAAAAATATAGATATAAAGATAGTATCCGATGGGTTGGATTTTTATATCGAAGCAGTTCTGAACAAATACAACCTTGCCGGAATTGAATATTATTCTAATGAGGCCATCTTTGGTGCGGATAGTTCTTTTTCCATCGAATTTCCCAGCAGGAATGATTTCTGCGGGCGTTGTGGAACTTGCAAGAGCAGAATTCTGAATTCTTATCGCCTGAGTTATGATAAAATTATTTATATCGGAGACGGTTATTCCGATTTTTGTCCTTCAAGGCATGCGGATGTCGTGTTTGCCAAGAAAATTCTCTATCAGCGATGCGAACAGGAAGGTACACCCTGTATGCTCTTTGACGATTTCAGTGAGATCAATAATTATCTAAAGAAAAATTATTAAATAATATAAGAGGTATTTTTATGTCCATTTCCCAAAAAATAAAAGCTTCCATTTCACAGTCATCGATGATTCGGAAAATGTTTGAGGAGGGTGCTATCCTGAAAAAGAAATTCGGGGCTGATAAGGTGTATGATTTCAGTCTGGGTAATCCCAATGTGGAACCACCGGAGAATTTTAAAAAAGAACTGATAATGTTAGCACAAGAAATTATTTCCAATAAGCATGGTTATATGCCCAATGCCGGCTATGCGGAAACCAGGCAGGTTATTGCTGCCAAAATAAACAAAATGCACGGCCTCAAGCTCAATGGCGATCATGTAATCATGTCCTGCGGCGCCGGTGGTGCCCTCAATGTAATTTTTAAGGCTCTGCTTGATCCGCAAGACGAAGTCATCGTGCCGGTACCTTTCTTTATGGAATATGCAGCCTATGTTGATAATTACGGCGGTGTCCTCCGAAAGGTGAAAACTCAGAACGACTTCTCGCTCGATGTAACTGCCATTGCTTCGGCTGTCAATGGTAAGACCAAAGCAGTATTAATTAATTCGCCCAATAATCCCACGGGAAAAGTATACAGCGAACAAAGCATTGCCGATTTGGCAAGGATGCTGGATAAGAAAAGTAAGGAGATTAAAAAAACAATCTATCTTGTTTCCGATGAGCCATACAGTGAAATAGTCTATGACAATGTTACCGTGCCCAATATATTTTCCGTTTACTCAAACAGCATTATTGCCTATTCCTATTCGAAAACATTATCATTGCCCGGAGAGAGAATCGGTTATATTGCCGTCAACCCGGAAATTGAAGAAGCCGCCGAGTTGCTCAATGCCTTGATTTTATGTACGCGGATTTCCGGTTTTGTGAATGCTCCGGCATTGATGCAGAGGATTGTTGCCCGGCTGCAGGATGTTACAGTTGATGTTGATGTTTATAAAAGAAAGCGTGATCTGCTTTGTGCCGGGCTTACGAAGGCCGGATATAAATTTGAAAAACCGCAAGGCGCGTTTTATTTATTCCCCCAAAGTCCGATTCCCGATGACGCAGCTTTTGTCCAGATGCTTTTAAAAAGAAATATCCTTGTTGTTCCCGGCAGCGGCTTCGGCAGTCCCGGCTATTTCCGGATTGCCTTTTGCGTTGACGACGCGACTATCGGCAATTCCCTGGATGGATTTGCCGAAGCGATCAAGGAATGCCGTTAGGAATTGTCAAAAATTATATTATCCAAGGAGGTTAGTCATGGTGGAGTTGAAGGATCCTTTCAAAGTAGAAATAGAAGGGCATATCGCCTGGTTGATTTTGGATCGGCCGGAAAAGCGCAATGCCATGGGCTTTGACTTTTATAAAGGGCTGGCAGAACATTTTGCCGCTTTTGATGAGGATCCGGAAATACGGGTCGTTGTCCTGCGGGCTGAAGGGAAATCCTTTACCACCGGGACGGATCTTGCCGAACTGGGGTCTTTATACAACCAGATGGATGCCGGTACCCGGGAAAGAATGCGTCTGATGATTCTGAAGGCGCAGGGCGGCATAAATCAGATTGAGAAATGCCGCAAACCGGTTATTGCCGCTGTCCACAGTCATTGTCTGGGGGGAGGAGTCGATCTCCTGTCCGCCTGCGATATTCGTATCGCCACTGCGGATGCGATTTTTGGTGTCCGGGAGGTCCGGGTGGCCTTTATTGCTGATGTTGGAACATTGCAACGGCTTCCGCACATTATCGGTCATGGGTGGTTTAGAGAATTGGCGCTTACCGGACGGGATTTTGGCGCTGAGGAAGCCCTGAAAATAGGGTTTATCACCCGAATCTGCGCGGACAGGGATGCCTTAATCGCGGAAGCAAGAAAACTGGCGCAGGAGATTGCCGCCTGTTCGCCCCTGGCCGTTCAGGGAACAAAGGATGTTATCATGTACAGCCGGGATAAAGGGATTTATCCGGGTCTGGAGTACGTTGCCCAGAAGAATGCCGCCGCCATCCCCTCGGATGACATGATCGAGGCCGCCACGGCATTTTTGGAAAAGCGCCCACCGGTTTTCAAAGGCAAATAATCGCCGGATTCGCAACGCAGTGTTTTCTGCGAAAGGTAAAGGATGCAAATAGGTTTATTTCTGTCATTGCCCGGCTTGGCCGGGCAATCCACTATGCTGCAAGACGGGAATTTATATTACCGGATAAATGTTTTTGTTTCGGCAAAAACAGGATTATCATATAATGACTTGATAAGTATTAAGGCAAATAAAATGCAAGAAGAGGTCTAAAGGAAAACAATTTCATGGTGATGTTCTCTTTAGGCAATCGTGATTATCGGATCAGGTCCGGCAATGGCAAGCGTATTTATATATGTTTAATACTGAAGCCGTGAAAGCCGCCGGTATAGTGTTCTTCTGCCGTTGTAATATTTTCCACTTTGGCAGCGGGCGGGCCGATTTTGCACCAGGCAAGCATTTTATCTATTTCCCCATCCTCGCCCTCAAAAACTGCTTCTACGCGGCCATCTTCCGTATTACGTACCCAGCCGGTAAGGTTTAAGTCGGCGGCGGCTCGTCTTGTTGCCGCCCGGAAGAAAACACCCTGCACTACACCGCTGATATAAACGCGTATTCTTTTCATAACGCCCCTTTCAATTTCTATGGCGGACTTTGTTGGCAGAGCCTGTCCCGGAGCAGGCCGGGGACGGCTTCCTCACCTGGCGGTAAGTTTTAAAAATTCTTCTTCATCCAGAATTGTAATTCCTAATGATCTGGCCTTATCCAGTTTAGAACCAGGTTCACGTCCGGCAACAACGTATGTTGTTTTGCCGGTTGTGGTGGAATGGACTAAGCCGCCCAGCTTTTCGACAATGGCTTTTGCTGTACTTCTCGGCATGCTTTCCATTGCTCCCGTAAAAACAAACGATTTCCCCTGAAGAGTGGAATCTTTGACTATTACAGTGGCCTCCTGTGGTATTACTCCGGCCCTGAGGAATTTCTCCATAACTTGCTTGTTTTTCGGTTCGGAAAAGAACTGGACAATACTGGTGGCTATTTCCGGCCCTATCTCATGAATAGCAGTGAGGTCATCTACCATAGAGGCCATAATATTCTCGATGCTCCCCAATTCCCGTGCGAGAATTTTAGCAACATGTTCCCCGACATTTCTGATGCCCAGAGCATAAATGAATTTATTTAAGGGCGGATTCTTGGAACGCTGCAGGGCTGCAATAAGGTTTTGTGTCGATTTTTTTGCCTTAGGATTAATTTTTAATAATTTTTCTTCGGTTAAATAATAAAGGTCGGCTGGATCGGAAATGAGTTGGGCATCAAAATACTTGGCGGAAATCTTTTCTCCCAGGCCTTCAATATCGAGGCCGCTGCGCGAAGCAAAATGCCTGATGTTTTCTTTTATTTGCGCCGGGCATGATAGATTGATGCAGCGGCGGGCAACTTCACCTTCTTCGCGGACAACATCTGAACCGCATTCCGGGCAGTGGACGGGCATTTGAAATTCTATTTCCTTGCCGGTTCTTTTTGACAGGACAACTTTGACCACTTCAGGAATTACATCTCCCGCCCGCTGAATGATAACAGTATCACCGATGCGAATGTCTTTTTTTAATATTTCATCTTCATTGTGCAGTGTTGCCCGGCTGACCGTAACGCCACCGACGATGACAGGTTCCATGACGGCTACAGGAGTAAGAGCGCCGGTGCGTCCTACCTGAATAATAATATCACTAATAAGAGTTGTTTCCTGAGTTGCCGGAAATTTACAAGCCAGTGCCCAGCGGGGATTGCGGGAAACATTGCCCAGTTTTTCCTGCAGCTCAAGATCATCAACTTTGAGCACAACTCCGTCAATTTCGTAAGGCAGAGATTTTCGTAACTCTCCCATATGAGTGAAATATTCCAAATATTTATTAATATCATCAATCTTTTGTATCAGGGGATTGACGGGAAAGCCCCAAGATATGAGGGTTTGCAGGACTTCCCAATGATTAGAAAAATTAACGCCACTCATACTGCCTATGGCATAAAGAAAAATTTTTAAAGGACGCCGGGCGGTTATTTTCGGATCGAGTTGGCGTAAAGAACCAGCGGCTGCATTGCGCGGGTTGGCAAAAGGTTCGTCACCTTCATCAAGGCGGCGGCGGTTTAATTTTTGCAGGGATTCAACTTCCATGAAAACTTCACCGCGGATTTCTACAGAATGCGGCATGTTTTTGTAACTGTTTTTCTTTATTTGGATGGGCAGGGTAGAGATGGTTTTCAGGTTTTGGGTTACGTCTTCACCGGTAAAACCATCACCACGAGTAGCGCCGCGAATGAACCGGCCGTTTTCGTAGAGCAGATTTACAGCCAGTCCGTCCAACTTCGGTTCGGCGACGTAGGTAATGTTGTCGATAGCGGCCAGTTTTTTAATGCGAGTATCAAAATCAATAATCTCCTCCGGAGAAAAAGCGTTAGCCAGGCTCAACATGGGTGAGAGATGTTCCATGGAAGAAAATTTGTTAAGCGGTGCGGCACCGACTCGTTGAGTCGGCGAGGAAGCGAGATTATCATCAGGATAGAGCTTTTCTAACTCTTGAAGTTCCTGCATCAGACGATCATATTCATGATCTGCAATTTCCGGATTGTCCTGCTGGTAGTAGCGATTATTGTGGTATTCGATGATGTTTCTGAGTTGAGTAATTCTTACCGCAGCGGCATCTTTGTCCATTACTTAACCAGTTTTAAGTTGGGTTTGCCATGAGGTCTTTTAGGCACCGCAGTTTCCTCGGCAGCCTGTTTGTTTAACATTTGTTCATTAAATATGGCGTTTTTAACCCGGACTGCGTTGATTATAGAGAAAATAATAACAGATTTCTCCCACTCCGGAGTAAAAGAAAATTGCTCCATTTTTGACTTATATTTATCCCAGAGAATGCCCAGCGAGGCTTCATCCAGGTACAATATGTTTTCAGCTATCTTGTCTAAAGAATTTTCAATAGTATTCATGATGTGGATAGTAGCTTTACTTTATTAGAAAGTCAAATTAAAAGCTTTTTGCATGGTGGTAAAATACAGAAATAAAACTTGTTTTTTTTATTTCCTGCCGCTAATAAATTAAAAATGATTATGGAACAGAAAAAAATCAAAATTGGTGTCATTTCTGATACCCATCTGCCAGGTTATGACGAAGAATTAAAAAAAATCGTCGCTGATTATTTTGGCGACGTGGATATAATTATTCATGCCGGAGATTTGGTTGATCTGCGTGTTTTGGATATATTTGCAGGTAAAGAAATCAAAGCAGTCTGCGGCAATATGGATTATCCGTCGGTCAAAGAAAAATTACCCGAGCAATTGCTTTTCGAAATACAGGGATTTAAGTTTGGAGTTGTTCACGGCTGGGGTGCGCCTGCGGGCATTGAGGAAAGAATATCAGCGAAAACAGGTAACTTGGATTGTATTGTTTATGGACATACACATAAGCCGGTGTACCACAAGAGTGACGGTGTGCTTTTTTTCAATCCGGGATCGCCCACAGACAAGCGTTTTGCAGCTCATAGATCAATAGGCATATTAGAAATTGACAAAGAGGTATCAGGTAGGATAATTAACCTCTAGGTAAAAATATGGATACAATTTTTGCACCATGGCGCATGGAATATATTAAAGGTGAAAAGCCCGAAGGCTGCGTATTCTGTAAATGTTCGATCAGATGCGACGATTATGTAATATGCGAGGGCAAATCCTGTTTTGTAATGATGAACAGATACCCCTACGTGAGTGGCCATTTAATGATTATTCCCGTGAGGCATATTGGTAATATTGAAGATTTAACCAGCGAAGAAAGAAGTGAAATATTTGCCTTATTAGATACGACGGTGAGAGTGCTCAAAGAGGCAATGAATCCGGATGGTTTTAATATTGGCATGAACATCGGTAAAGCAGCCGGAGCAGGTATTGAAGAACATATTCATGTACATGTAATTCCGCGCTGGGAAGGCGATACAAATTTTATGAGTGCTGTAAATAATATACGGATTATACCGGAGGATATGCATAAAACGGCAACTAAGCTTGCTCCTCTTTTTCAGAAATATCATCGGGAGGATTAATTAGATGAAAATACTATCTTTAATTTTACTTATAGTTTTTGCCTTTTTTATCGTTACATTTTCTCTGGAAAATGCAGCACCGGTTCATCTTAAATATTATAATTTTATTGATATGATTGTTCCCATGTATATGTTGCTCTTCATTTCTCTTCTGGTGGGAATAGTTATTACCGGCTTCCTGGGGATAATTGAAAGATTTCGTTTAAACCGTGCTATCAGCCGTTCTAATAAAACCATTCGTGATCTGCGCAAAGAACTTCGCGCCCATGAGCCGCCACCAATTATTGAAGAACCAAAAACACCAACTCAATAATCATGTCTGAAAATAAAAAATTTCTTACCGATGCCTCTTTAGCAAAATTGGCCAAATGGTTGCGGCTGCTGGGTTATGACACGATTGTTTTTCCCCGCACAGCCGGTAGGGATTTGCTTAATTTGGCTTGCACTGAAAAAAGGATTGCTCTGACCAGAAGACGAGATATGCTGGATCGTCAATTTTCCGGAGAATTATATTTTGTGGCGGGTATTGATATTGAAAGCCAGCTTGCGGAAGTGATTGCTAAATTCTCTTTAACAATAGACCAGAAAAAAATATTCAGGATCTGTCTTAAGTGTAATGAAAGGTTGTTTCCCGTAAGGAAGGAAGATGTGTATGACTTAGTGCCGTCATATGTTTTTGCCAACTGCAGTGAATATAATAAATGCCCCGCTGTCAGAGTATTTATTGGAGCGGGACTCATCAACACAATGCTCAGCAATTCTTGAAGAAAATATTAATTTCATCTAAAAAGCAGCCGGAGTAAATAAAAACAATACCGGTAACATTGGTATTAGTCCGATTCTACATCAAAGATAAATCTCGACCGCTAATCGTTATGCCACCGGCGCTATAAACTGTTCTATTCTTCTTTATCTTTTTTCGATTCAGCAATAATCTTCTCCGCAGTATATGCGGGCACTTCTTCGTAGTGGGACTCGGTATAAGTGAAATTCCCCCTGCCGCTGGTCATGGAACGTAAATCCGGAGCGTACTTTAAGATTTCGGCAAGTGGTACCTGTCCTTTAATGACCTGATTAGAACCATTAGTGTCCATACCGAGAACACGGCCGCGACGGCTGTTCAAATCGCCGATAACATCTCCCATGTATTCGTCGGGTACTTCGATATCGATATTGACGATTGGTTCCAGCAGTATCGGCTGACATTCCATAATGCCTTTCTGAAAGGCCAGGGATCCGGCAATTTTGAAAGCCATTTCGGATGAATCAACTGCGTGATAGGAACCGAAAACTAATGATACTTTGAAATCCACAACCGGATAACCGGCCAGTACGCCTCTGGCAGCAGCTTCGACGATGCCTTTTTCGACAGCCGGGCGATATTGGCCTGGAATAACCCCGCCGACGATTTTATCGGCGAATTCAAATCCTGCACCTCGTGGCAGCGGCTCAATGTCGATTGTACAATCACCGAATTGGCCGTGTCCACCGGACTGTTTCTTGTGTTTACCTTGAACGCCGGAGGTCTTTCCCTTAATGGTTTCCAAATAAGGAACTTTTGGCGTATTCAAGTTGACTTCGACACCGAATTTTCTCTTCATCTTTTCGATGTTGACTTCTATGTGCACCTGGCCCATTCCGGAGAGAATCATTTCCTTGGTCTGAACATTGCGGGAAAAAACAATCGCCGGGTCTTCTTCCGTTAAACGATGGATGGAAGAAGCAATCTTATCCTCATCCCCGCGTGTCTTGGGCTCAATGGCAAACGACATAATAGGATGGGGTATTTCCACCTTGGTAAATATTATCGGGGCTTTTTCGGCGCATAGAGTATCGCCGGTGACTGTTTCCTTGAGTTTGGCCACGCCGGCTATGTCGCCGGGAATCAAAATATCGGTTTGTTTTTGATTTTTACCTTCCGGAAAGAATACATGGCCGAACTTTTCCGTGATTTTCCTTGTGGAGTTGTAAATGCTGGAATCAGGCGACAGCTTTCCGGAATATACGCGGAACAGCGTCAACCGGCCGGCATAGGGATCAGCGATAGTTTTAAAAACGATTGCGGAGAAGGGAGCATCTTCTTCCGGTTTTCTTTCTTCAATGGTATCGGTACCCGGTTTTTTACCTTTCATCGGCAAACAATCGGCCGGAGAACGAAAAGAACTTACGGCGAGATCAAGCAGAAAAGAAACGCCAATCCCTTTTGTTGCTGAACCGCAAATTAGTGGAATCAGGTTGCCGGAAGCAACGCCCTTTTTCAATCCGGCATAGAGTTCTTCGGGAGAAAGCTCACCTTGTTCCAGATATTTATTCATTAGGGCATCGTCAGCTTCCGCAATATCCTCAACCATTGTATCGCGGTACATTTTAGCTTCTTCCATTAATTCGGCAGGGATATCTGTTGCTTTACCGGTTCCTTTATTGTCGCTGAATAAATAAGCTTTAAAAGCGATCAAATCTATAATGCCGCTAAATTTATTTTCTGCACCGATAGGCAGGCAAACAGGGGTCACCTTTTTCTTAAATTTGTCTTTAATACTATCCAGAACGTTGTTGAAGTTGGCTCGTTCACGATCCATTCTGTTCACGAAAATTATACGGGGGAGGTTGAATTCATCAGCCAATTCCCAAGCTTTTTGTGTCTGAAATTCCACACCACCGACAGCGTCAATAACAATAGCTGCATTATCCACAACGCTCAGTGAACATTTTATATCAAAGGCGAAATTGGAATCACCCGGGGTGTCGATAAAGGTGATTTTATGTTTGTTCCATTCGATAAAATTTACTGCGGAGCTGATGGAAATGCGCCGTTTTTGTTCTTCCGGGTCATAATCCATAACCGAGGTGGCATCATCGACTCGACCCAACCGTTCGCTTTTTCCGGAGACAAATAAGAGGGATTCACAAAGAGATGTTTTACCTGTGCCGCCGTGACCGACAACTGCCAGATTTCTCAGGGTTTTGGATTCGTACTTAGCCATGAAAGCTCCTTTCAATATCCGATAATATCACAATAAAGCAGCTTGATTTAAATGCGCGCTTTCTTAACTCATCCGCCCGGCAAAATCAAGACAAATTTAGTTGTTTTACCCATGTCAGTAAAACTAAATGGCAGGAGGGGCCACCTTGATAGGATTCTGGATTTCACACCGTTCCTTTTCCGAGAGCAGACATCCGGAAAGACAATCCTCATCACAATCTCCATCACATGGCTCCACGTGAATAGTCACACTGGTATGCGGATACTTGTTTTCAATATTTTTGGCAATTTCTTCCGTTATTATGTGAGAATCAACAACCGTCATCTGTGGTTCCACTTTCAAGTGAAAATCTACAAATCGGAAGTGTCCGGCTTTGCGTGTACGCAGGCGGTGATAACCGTGAAAGATATCTCCATATTTCAGTATTTCCCCGTGGATCCATTCTTCTTCCTCTGGCGGTAGATTGGCGTCGAGCAGGTCGCCTGCGGATTGAATGGTTAAATCATAAGCAGCCTTAATAATCAGCAGAGCAACAACAATTGCCGCTACCGAATCCAGCCAGTAAAAATTAATGTTTGGGAAAAACCATTGACCGCACAACATCAAAATAAGGCCAACCATTACTCCGGCCGATGTATACACATCTGTGCGTAAATGCCAGGCATCAGCTTGCAGCGCCACCGAATCGGTTTCGCGCCCGATTTTAAAGAGTCTCTGGGAAACAATAATGTTAACCACACTGGAGATCAGCATTACACCGATGCCCCACCCCAGATTGTCGAGAGGTTCCGGTTTGTTGATTTTCTGGAATGCCTCGTAGATAATCCATCCGGCGGCAATAAAAATGAGCAGTGCTTCAATAGTTCCGGAAATGTTTTCAATTTTACCATGACCAAAAGAATGATTTTTATCGGCAGGCTTGCTGGATGTTTTCACTGCAAAAAGAGCTATGATCGAGGCCACCAGATCAACTCCGGAGTGAATCGCTTCGGAAATGATGGATACGGAGCCAATAATCAAGCCAATGATAAGTTTCATGGATACGAGGGCGCTGTTAGAAATAACCGACAACAGCGCTACCCGTTCTTTTCGCTTTTGGACTTTCATAAAAACACTTTTATCCTTTCAATATAATATAACGCGCAGAAATCTTTTCTTTTTATGGTGATCATCAGCATTGATTAATTATTCTTTATCATAATTATAGCGATTATCAACGGATATGCGTGTTGATCTTTGCCTGATCGTTAGATTGTCCAGAGAATATTCAAAAAAAATATTTAAGAAATACTTAAGATAAAAATAAAATGTTATTGTTTTATAATTGAAAAGTCATCTTTCCTTATTTTCTGTCCTGATTGGGCCGGAAAATAGAAAAGCTGCCGTTTGCCTTGGCCGCCAGATGGCCCTCGTTCCGAATATCCGATTCGAGATGGGCAATGGTCTTACCTTTATGGATGAGTCGGGTGGCGCATTCGATGCTGCCTCTACGCACCGCCTGGAAATAACTGATCTTGATTTCGACGGTGGCACAGTACTCACCAGGGTCGAGAAGGGGGTACAGGGCACCGCCCATGCCCGTATCGGCCAGGGCGTAAAGAATGGCGCCGTGAACGACGCACTGCGTATTATAGAACTTTTCATGGACGTCAACGCGGCAAAGGCTCATTCCCAGTTCCTGCGTTTCAAAAACAAGACCGATAAGATCGGCGAAAGGATGAACCATCGATTTGCCCCCCTGCTATTTGAATTTATCCGTAACTATATGGTTGAGTGGATCATGTGCCTAGCTTTGATAAAAATTGTTTTCTATAGCGGCAAGTATAGGGAAACCGAACTTTTACGTCAATGAAAAGTTGAAAACTGTAAAGTCAAAATTGAAATGTTGTGCTAGCTCTCTAATCCAATAATTTTGGATGCTAAACAAAAGGTGTTTCATAATTGACCCTGTGGCCGAAGATTTGCTTTTTCGACCGGGTGTGCTATGGTGAAGACAATGCAACCACTGATCATTTCCCGGAAGGGACACAGTATATCCCGCAAGCAGGTGAACCCGAATGCCCTGCGCACTCTCTACCGACTCCGCGACTATGGCTTTATCGCCTACCTCGTAGGGGGATGCGTACGCGACCTGCTCCTGAAGCGAACCCCCACGGACTTCGACGTAGCCACAAACGCCACTCCCGCTCAGATTAAGCGGCTTTTTCGTAACTGCCGTCTCGTAGGCCGCCGCTTCAGGTTAGCCCATCTCCACTTTAAGGACGATATTATTGAAGTCTCCACATTCCGTGCTGCTGCCCCTGCCGATGAAGTGGATCCAGATACGGATACGGAAGGGACCGGTCTCGGGAAAAAACTGCCTCGTCACCTAACGGACGATGAGGGAATGGTTCTCCGGGATAACATCTTTGGCACCCCGGAGGAGGATGCTCTCCGCCGTGACTTTACCATCAACGCCCTGGCTTACAATATCGTAGATTTTTCGGTTATTGACTACAGTACAGGGCTGAGCGATCTCGAGGAGCGGATCATTCGTCTCATCGGCGACCCCTTTGTCCGTTTCACGGAAGACCCGGTACGAATGCTTCGTGCGATTCGTTTTGCCGCGTCTCATAATTTCGTCATCGAGCCTGTCACCTGGGAGACCCTCTGCGTCCTATCCCCTAACATTTTCCGCGCTGCACCGGCGAGACTTTACGAAGAACTGCTGAAACTCTTCCAGTTTGGATCTGCTCGACCGGTCTTGAGCCTCATGGACGGCAGCGGACTCCTTGCCGCCCTTTTCCCCAGGTTCAGTCAGTGGATGCACGAAAAAAGTAATCACTTGACATTGGTGCAGACAAACCTTGAATGCCTCGATGATCTATATCACAGTGGAATGCCTTCCTCGCCAGCGCTTTTTCTTGCGGTTCTCTTCGGTCCCAGCCTGGAAGAGGAGACCCTTGTCCGTCACCGGGATGGTATCCCACGCCAGCAGGCACTGGATAACGCCAGCGCCATATTCAGGGACGAGTTCTGCAAGACTGTGTGCATGCCGGCAAGGGTCGGCGACCGACTGCGCCGTATCATAGCCTTTCAGCCCTCACTCCACAGAATGCCGCCACGACGTCCCGCTGTCCTGGTAAACAGGCCTGAATTTGCAGATGCTTTAGCCTATCTGCGTATATCGGCAGTGACGAGAGGGGAGCATCGACCCGCTCTGGAATGGTGGGACGCTTTCCTTTCTAATGTCCCTTCAGTAGTTTGCCCGGAACAGCCAAACAATGTAGCCCCGGCAAAGCGAAGAAGAAAGAGACGGCGCCGCCGTCCCCATTCTGTTCAGGTCGCCGCTCCGCCGTAAATTTCTGTTGCCATCAACTTCCGAGGGAGGGGCTTTTATAGAGAAGACGACAGAATCAATGAAAACAGCCGGAAAATTATTTTATTTGCAGGCTTCTTTCGCCCAGGCGCATGGGATAGACAATGGCAAATATACAGAGGAAGAGGGCGATGGTGAAGGAAGTAATAAACCATGCAACCTGCCATAGTGTGAGACTTTGTTTGCGGATGCCGGCCATAAAAATATAGTAAACAGGTCCGGCTTCCAGAATTACCACTACCGCAATCAAGGCAAAGCAGAGAATCATGAAAAGCAAACCACCAAAGCTCGTTACTACCTGCGCCGGGTTTTCGGACTGGAAATTAGGATAAACAGCGCCCAATCCAATTCCCAGAGCGACCACAGCCGGTACAAGAAAGAATATGGTTGTGATCGACAAAAACATCATGAAAGGTGAAACCTGCAGCAGCAAGTTGGAGGCAACTATAAGCAACTCCGCCATTATAATCATTGGGAAATAATAAAGAAAATATTTAATCCACAGAAAAGTTTTCAAAGATACCGGCGCTGCCTGGACAATCCAGAAAGCGGCTCCCTCCATACTAACCGCCGGAAATACAAACCGGGCGGCAATAGCCGAAAGGACGAAAGCAGCCAGCCCCATATTTAAAAAGGCAAATAAATTTTGCAGGTAAATAGTTTTTATCGGCGATTTATCCAGAGGCAAAACCGAAAAATTATAAAGATAAATTACGATTAAGGCGCCCATTAGAAATAATTGCGGCCATTGTGTCGAATCCCGGAAAAAAGTCCGAGTTTCTTTAATTGCAAAGGCCTTGGCTGTTCGGGGGAGAAAATTAAGTAGATTTTCCCAGTGCAGACCTTTGAGTTTTACCGGGTCGAAAAGGCGTCGGGGAGTTGTCTGTGATTTGGAAAAACCAGTAAAATAGGTTGCTTGAGCTATGATCTCGGCAAAGAAAATAAACATAAAGGCGCAGCTGCAGGTCAAGGCAAGATTAAATAACGAGCTTGTATATTTACTGTTGAGGGCGGCTTGAATTGTCTCGGTAATCCAGGTGGTGGGTAATAGCGGAGAGCTGGGAGTCTGCAGGGAACTTAAATAAAGAACAGCCGAAGCGAAGCTATCCGGATTAACAAGTTGTTCTGGCCTTGTTAAACGCAAAACCAGAACAAGTATCAAAACTAATATGACGCCAAGAATAATTAAAATTGTTCGAATCCGTCCCGCCGGTAGGATTTTTGCTCCCAGCAATACCAAAATGCTGCTGAGAGCGGAAGTAATCAGGCACATGAATATTGTTGCCAGTAAAACAATCAGGTAAAAAAATATACCCGCCTGGTAAATGATGCCGTAAGACAGAAAAACGGGAAGGCTGAAGAGAACGACCATCCAGGAACTATCAAAAGTACTGATGAGCCAGCGCGAGAAGAAAATGTCTTTGGCGGAAACAGGCAAGGAATGTAACAGCTGCAAGTCCCGACTCAAGTAAAGATGGGAAAGGCAGTTGATAATATTGCTGAAGATCAGCAGGGCGAAAAAAGTCATTACTATCATGGAAAGAAGTTTCATGGCCAGGATATTGCCGAAGTCCTGTACGCCCTGGAAATAAAGCAGAATACGGTAGCACATGAAAAATGTGCCGGCCCAGAAAAGAAGGCCGATTAAACCAAAGATAACGAGTCTTATCCAGACGTTTTTATTATTGCCCGGCCGCAAGTTATTAATAGCAGATAGAATGCGTGGTCTTACTAATGCGATTGCTGTTTTCATAAAAAAGTATCTTCTTTTGTTATTGTCAGAAAGACCTCTTCGAGTCGGGCTGTACCAAGTTTAGCAATTTGCCGCAATTCATTAACGGTACCCTGCGCCAGCAGCATGCCCTTATGAATTACACCAATTCTCTGGCATAATTCTTCCGCGATGCTCAAAGTGTGTGTAGAGACAAAGATGGTTATTTGTTTTCGTGCCAGTTCCTGAAAAATATCTTTAACCATATGTACAGCCGCCGGATCAAGGCCAACCATCGGTTCATCAATTATCAATATTTGAGGATCATGGAGCAGGGCGGATGCAATGATGAGCCTTTGTTTCATTCCGTGGGAATATGCCTCGATGAGTTCATCAGCCCAGTCCCAGAGGGCAAACTGTCGCAGCAATGTTTCCGCTTTGGCTGGAAAAGTCTCCGGGCTGACATCATATAAATCAGCAGTGAAATGAAGAAACTCCCTGCCGGTGAGCTTTTCATAGAGAAATGGCCTGTCGGGCACGAAGCCGATCATTTTTTTAGCCGCTACGGGATCTCTGGCCATGTCCCGGCCACCGATGACAATACTGCCTGAGGTCGGGGCCAGAATGCCACCCATCATCCGGATGGTCGTGGTTTTGCCTGCGCCGTTGGGGCCGATAAAACCATAAATTTCGCCGGCAGAAACATTCAGGTTGAGCTTGTTTACAGCTAAGGTAGTACCATAATCCTTGGTTAGTTCCCTTACTTGAATCATTTTGTCTGCTCCAGAACTTCCAGTTTAATTTTCCCCATCACGCCGATTAAATCCAATTGCTCACTGCCTTCACCCCGGACCAGCCGGATGTGAGTTACATCGGCAGGGAATTGATTAAAAACAGCATCAGCGGTAATCCAGTTTCCTGTATATGCAATGTTCCAGGCGTGGAAATAAAACCGGCCGGAGAGATATACAAGTCCGGTTTCTATTTGTGCAGGAATACCGGCAGTTCTCAATAAAGCTGCAATAAGGACAGCGTGCTCATTACAATCGCCAACTTTATTCTGCAAAACTTCCAGCGCATTCGGTACTGATAAAACCGGCTTTTTTTTGACATGACGATAGACCCAATTAACAATTTTTCTTACTTTTTGTTCGGGCAAGTCATTGTGCTGAACAATTTTATCTACCTGTGCTTTCATTTGAGGATGATTAGCTTGCACCAGAGGTGTTGCCTTGAGGAAAACGGCAATATCTGGCGGAAGGTCATTGACTGTTGATTGCCGCACAGAAGGAGAGATCTGTTCCTTGGTAATTGTTAAAACATCCTTACTGAAGCTTTGCCGACCACCACTCATATGAAATAAAAGGCCGCCAGTACCGCTGATCTTAATTTTAAGACGGCTTAATATTTCCGGCGCGTTAATTTGGATATTGGCCGGTATCGATGCGATTTGCGTAAAATCAATACTGCCATCCGGCGCTATTCCTTCCTGCGCTTTTTCAGAACTGACCTTTTCCAATGAAAGACCCAGAATACTGGTTTCTTTTAAAGTGTCTCCATCTTTACCCAGCCAGGAGCAATTTTGGGCACCCATAAAATCAGCACAGTATTTTTGTGTCAAAATACGTTTTCCCATGACAGATATAATTTCATCTGCATTACGGGTGACTTTTATAGATCGCATTGCCAGAGTGGAAGGATCGAAGATGTTAAAGCTACGGCTTGTATTTTTTTCCAGATTAGCGCGAAAAGCGGCGTCGTAAATGCTGCCGCTTATATGAGGTATATCTTTGAGGGGAATTTCGCTTTTCTGCTGGGCGCCGGGCAGGCCGGTAAAAAGGACTAGTTTGTTTTTAACCACAAAACCATGGGCATTGAAGCTAAACAGGCTGGAAGTAAGATCAAAATTGAATGAGGAAACAGTCATGTCGGGATTAAGATCGCCTCTTGTGGAGATGTTGAGCGCCTGTGTTACTCCCATAGTATTGATCTGCATGGATACATTTTCGCCAAAGTGAAAACCTTTATCCCGGTCGGTAAAAGTCCGGTGGACGACACCGATCTTTTTGTTGTTTTGATAAATGTTCATCCATGTGTCGGCCGGACGCTTTGAAGTTGCTGACTGGTCAATTGGTAACGGCTCCTGATTGTCCCGGAAAAATTCCAGATGAATAGCCAAAAGAGTAAAGAAGGTGAATGTGATGAAAATTCCCCATACAAATGACAATTTGATTTTTGACATGGGCGGAACACCTGTGGGATAAATTTGATAGAGAGCATTATATAGACTGGGCAGGCAAGAGTCAAATAGTACCGATTGGTGGGAAGAGAAATTGATGAAGATTAAAGAAGATTAAAGATATATTGACAAGCTTACCTAATTATAATATCAACGAGTCCTTCATTTCAGGAGAGATAATTACTTTATGAAACATGACAGCATTATTGCTCAAGAAGGTTATCCCTTTGTTCTCTTATCCCTTATTGTTACTGTTTTTATTGCCTTTTTAGGAATCTGCTGGCTGCTTGTTTTGTCGGCTTTAATCTCCTTTTTTATCATCTGGTTTTTCCGTAATCCGGAGCGGTATTTCCGCGAAGGAGTAGGAGTTGTCGTTTCTCCTGCTGATGGTAAAGTAATTAAGGTGGAAGATATAGAGATGAATGATACTATCACGGGCAAATTCAAAAAAATAAGCATTTTTATGAATGTTTTCAACGTGCACGTCAACCGCGTTCCCTATAGTGGGAAAATAGAGGCAATCAATTATCACAAGGGTAAATTCGTTTCTGCCAATCTGGATAAGGCCTCCAGTGACAATGAACGTAATGCAATACAGATTCGCACGGAAAATGGTTCTTCGATCTGGGCAGTGCAAATTGCCGGTCTTATCGCACGCAGGATTGTTTGTTGGGTTAAGGTTGGCGATCCAGTTAAAAAAGGGGAAAGATTCGGGTTGATTCGCTTTGGTTCCCGAGTCGATGTTTATTTGCCGCCAGATTCTCGCATTGCTGTTAAAATAGGGCAGAAGGTCAGGGCAGGTGAGACACTCTTAGGATATTTATAGTAATATAATAAATGACTTTTTCAAGAGACTATACATGAATAAAGAAACATCACTTAAAAAAATCCGTATAAAAAAAGGCATTTATATTTTACCTAATCTCATAACCACGGGCAGCCTTTTTTGCGGTTTTTATTCGATTATCGCTTCTATCCAGGAAAAGTTTATAATTGCTGCAATTACTGTTTTGGCTGCTTCGGTTCTGGACGCCCTTGATGGACGAATTGCCCGTATGACCAACACTACAAGTAAATTTGGCGCGGAATATGATTCCTTGTCCGATTTGGTGGCCTTTGGTGTAGCTCCCTCTCTCCTGGCATATAATTGGACAATGTTTTTTTACGGTAAGTGGGGATGGATTGCAGCATTTTTGTTTGTCGTTTGCGGTGCATTAAGACTGGCGCGTTATAACATCCAGATTGGCCTTATTGAAAGCAAAGTATTTAATGGTTTACCTATTCCGGCGGCGGCAGCAGTTGTTGCCACAACGGTGCTTTTTTTTGACTATGCAGGAGTGGAGGGGCAATTTCATAATCCTTACCTACTCTTCTTTGTTATTGTTCTTTCTTTATTGATGGTCAGTAATGTAAAGTATTACAGCGGTAAGGACATGAATATTTTTGCCCGTAAACCCTTCATGTCTTTTTTATTATTGGTTATTATTTTAATTGTTTTTGTGGCGTTTACCGAAATTATGATTTTTGTGGCGGCATTGGGCTATGCGATCTCCGGACCGCTTTGGTGGGCGACTAAATTCAGCAGGCAGCTGGCGCAAAAGTCCCGGGAAAAGAAAAGAAATAGACAGGGATAGTTGATTTAGATAGAGATAAATTATCGGTCTGTGAAAATATTGTGTAAAGATTATGCGCATTATCGGAGGTAAAGCCAAGGGCAGGAAATTGCAGTTTCCTCCCTCATCAAAAGAAAGGCCGACTTCCGATTTTCTGCGTGAAGCTCTTTTTAATATACTTGGTCCCCTTGAGGAAAAAACGTTTCTCGATCTTTTTGCCGGTTCGGGGAGTGTGGGAATAGAGGCCGCCAGTCGGGGGGCAAAAGAAATCATTTTTATTGAAAAAGATAAGAAAATTGCTGCTGTTGCCCAAGAAAATATTATGGCTTGCAATCTTGATAAAAGTTGCCGGATTGTCGCCAGGGATATCAGTGCCGGACTGAGCGATCTGTTGAAAAATGAATATGAGTTTGATTTTGTTTTTGCTGATCCCCCCTATAACCGGGGCTTAGTGGGAATTACATTAAAATTATTAAATGAAAATCCGGTTTTCACGAAAGAAGCGCTAGTTGTGATCCAGCATTCGACAAGAGAAGATATAGAGGCTCTTTTGGATGCAAAAATTATTATCAAAGATCAGAGAAAATACGGCGACAACGCCCTGACCTTTCTACAAATGGAGCGACCATGACACAAGACAAGTTTGCTACTAAAACTGCAGTTTATCCCGGTTCCTTTGATCCCATCACGAATGGCCATGTGGATATTATCAAAAGGGGAATTCGCATATTTGATGAAATTATCATACTTGTAGCCTACAATTCCAGCAAGTCTTCTTTGTTTACAGTGGAAGAACGAGTGGCAATGATCAGGGAAGAAGTTAAAGACATTGAAGGTGTTCGGGTCGACAGTTATTCCGGGTTGCTGGTTGATTATCTTAAAAAAGAAGGTGTCAATGTAATTATGAGAGGGATGCGTGCTCTTTCCGATTTCGAGTATGAATTCCAGATGACCCTGATGAACCGCAGACAGTCCCGAGAAGTCGAGACAGTGTTTCTCATGAGTGGTTTCAAGTGGTTCTATACAGGTTCCCAGATTATCAAACAGGTCGCCAGCATCGGTGGCTCGGTAAAAGGTTTGTTGCCGGATAAAGTCCATAAAAAACTTCTGGCAAAATTTAATAATGGGAGGAAGTAGTTTGTGAAATTAGCAACCAGAGTAGCGCAAATAAAACCATCAGAAACTTTGGCTATTACGGCAAAAGCCAATGCCTTGAAAGCAGAAGGCAGGGATGTGATTGGCTTTGGCGCCGGCGAGCCGGATTTTGATACACCGGCAAATATTAAAACTGCGGCGATCAAAGCCATTGAAGCCGGCTTTACAAAATACACTCCTGTAGGTGGCACGGATGAATTAAAGGATGCCGTTATCGGCAAGTTAAGGCGTGATAATGCGCTGGAATATAAACGTTCGCAGGTTGTGGTTTCCTGCGGGGCTAAACATACCTTATACAATCTGGCGCAGGCACTTTTTGAAGAAGGCGATGAAGTCATTATCCCCGCACCTTACTGGGTTTCTTATCCCGATATTGTCGTTCTAGCGGGCGGTAAGCCGGTGATTGTCGAAACGCAGGAAAAAGATGGTTTTAAAATGAAGCCGGAACAGCTGAAAGCTGCAATAACAGGGTGTACGCGGGCTGTTGTGATCAATAGTCCTTCCAATCCGACTGGTGCTGCCTATTCGCCCTCCGAGCTTAAAGCTCTGGCGGCGGTTCTTCTGGATACAGAAATCCTTGTTATTTCCGACGATATTTATGAAAAAATAATTTATGCAGATTTCCCTTTTGCCAATATTGCATCGGTAGAACCAAGATTGAAAGATCGGACGATTGTTGTTAACGGTGTTTCCAAAGCGTATGCCATGACCGGCTGGCGCATTGGTTATGCAGCAGGCCCGGAACAGATAATTGCTGCTATTAATAAAATTCAAAGTCAAAACACATCCAATCCGGCTTCTATTTCGCAGAAAGCTGCTGTAGAAGCACTCAACGGGTATCAGGATGTGGTCGGTCAAATGGTTGTCGAATTTAGAAAAAGAAGAGATGTTATCGTGCAATTGCTCAATGAAATTGATGGCATAAAATGTCTATCGCCGGAAGGTGCATTTTATGTTTTCCCTAATGTTTCTGCAATATATGGCCGTTCCTTCCAGGGTAAAAAGATAACTGATTCTACTCAATTAATTGATTATCTTTTGGATGAAGCCAATGTTGCCACTGTCCCCGGTGCTGCTTTCGGCAGTGACAGTCATATCCGTTTGTCTTATGCAACGTCTTTAATAAATATTGAAGAAGGTTTGAAGAGAATAAAGAACGCGATCGCTAAATTGTCTTTATAGGAAGGAAAACAAATGGGAGGTATTTTCGGAGTAGTATCACAGGAAAATTGTGTCCAAACACTGTTTTACGGAACTGATTATCATTCCCATCTGGGTACGGAAAATGGCGGTATGGCAGTGTTGGGAGCTAAAGGATTCCACAATGCAATACATAGCATTTCTCAGGCGCAATTCAAATCGAGGTTTATTGACGACTACCGGAAAATGGAAGGTTGCTTCGGAATCGGGGCAATCGATGATGAATCTCCTCAGCCTTTGATTATCCGTTCTAAATTTGGTGCTTATGCTGTTGTGGCTACCGGTCTCATTACCAATAAAGAAAAATTAATCAGCGAACTTCTTAACGAAGGTGTATCATTTAGTGAAATGGCCGGCGGCGGCATCAACAATGTAGAAATTGTTGCCCGACTGATTAACCGCGGGGACAACATTGTGGAAGGAATTGCCTCCATGCGTGGCGCTATTGAAGGATCAATCTGTGCATTGGTCTTGACCCGGGATGGCATTTATGCAGCGCGGGATAAGTTTGGGCGTTTTCCTCTGTCCATCGGTAAAAAGAAAGACCGCAATGAAAAATCATATGTTGTAGCCACGGAAGCCAGTTCTTTCGAAAATCTGGGTTATGAAGCGGTTAAGTTTCTGGGTCCCGGTGAGATTTCATTAATTTCTCCGGAAGGGATCAGGCAGATGAAACCAGAAGGGAGCGAAAAGAAAATATGCTCATTTTTATGGATATATACCGGTTACCCGTCTTCAACCTATGATGGCATTGGTGTAGAGCGGACAAGGGAACGCTGCGGGAGCTATTTAGCCAAGCGCGATAACAATGTGGAAGCGGATTTTGTGGCCGGCATACCCGATTCCGGAGTCGGTCATGCTATTGGCTATGCGATGGAATCGGGCATACCTTTTCGTCGGCCTCTCGTTAAATATACTCCGGGTTATGGACGCAGCTACACGCCACCATCGCAGGATATAAGGGATTTGGTCGCCACAATGAAACTGAGTGCAGTTCATGACGTTATTAATGGAAGTCGTATGATCATCTGTGATGATTCCATTGTCCGGGGCACACAGCTGAAAAATTTTACAATAAAGAAATTGTGGGATAACGGGGCGAAGGAAATACACATTCGTCCTGCCTGTCCGCCTTTGATGTTTCCCTGCATATACGCATCTTCTACGCGATCGTCAGCAGAACTGGCCTGCCGCAAAGCAATTAGAACTCTGGAAGGAAAAGAGCTGGAAAATCCGGAAGAGTATCTTGACCGGTCGGGAACGAAACACGCCAAAATGATTGACTGGATTCGGCACGATCTCAATGTCACTTCCCTGAAGTATCTGGAAATTGAAGATATGATCGCAGCGATTGGTCTTCCGGCAGATCAACTCTGCCTGCATTGCTGGCAGGGCAAGTAGAAATCATAATTTTCATATCACTACTTTTTTTATCTACAATTATTCGTTGCCAGAGAATCAGCGCCGTGTTATAAATTTTTAAAACTACATTAGTGAAAGCCGGGGGCTATGGAAGATTTGTCTGGAATAAAAAGAAAGAAAACAAGAACGATCAATTTAGGCGGCGTACCTATCGGGGGAGATGCACTGATAACAGTGCAATCTATGACCAACACGAATACTTCCGATGTAAAGGCTACAGTTGCTCAGATTGAAGAACTGGTAGACGCAGGTTGCGAAATTATCCGCATCGCCGTACCTGATCAGGAAGCGGTTGATGCAATTGCCGAAATTAAGAAAAGAATCAGAATTCCCCTGATAGCCGATATTCACTTCCATTATCAGTTGGCAATTGATGCGATGAAGCAGGGAGTTGACGGCATTCGCATTAATCCAGGCAATATTGCCAGGGACAAAATCCGGGAGATAATCAAAGTAGCGAAAGAACGGGAAGTTGTAATCAGGCTTGGGGTTAATGCAGGATCATTGCAAAAAGATTTAGTGCTGGAATACGGCGGTGTTACGGCAGAAGCTCTGGTCGCCAGCGCATTGAAAAATATTGAGCTTTTTGAAGAGGAAGGTTTCGGTAACTTAAAGTTGTCCCTGAAATCATCCGACGTGCCGATTATGATCGAAGCCTATCGGTCCATTGCCGAGAAAACTGATTATCCGTTGCATCTGGGAGTGACGGAAGCGGGAACTCTGGTTGATGCCGCGATAAAATCATCGCTGGGTATCGGAACGTTACTCTATCAGGGAATCGGTGACACAATTAGAGTTTCTGTAACCGGCAATCCTCTTCTGGAAATTCCGATTGCTTATGGAATTTTACGTTCTTTAAAAATAAGAAGAGTTGGCCCTGAAATAGTTTCCTGTCCCACTTGCGGCCGCTGCCAAATCGATCTTTTAGGATTGACGGAAAAAATTGAAAAAGCTCTGGCCGGTAGAAAAAAATATGTAAAAGTGGCGCTGATGGGTTGTGTCGTTAATGGACCGGGGGAGGCTGCAGATGCCGACATAGGCATCGCGGGAGGCACTGGTTTTGGTATGATGTTTAAAAAGGGAGTTGCCTATAAAAGGGTAGCGGAAAAAGATTTTGTACCGGTTTTACTCGAAGAGATAGAATCGTTGGACAATGAATGACGATCTCGTATAAACGCCGGATGCTGTGTTGCGCTTCATCGCCGCGTCACTGCGGCGTACCGCTAAGTACGCCTCATTCCTCGATATTCGCGCGCCTTGCCTGCGGCCTTTATACGAGGTCGTCTGAAAATTGTTAATTTTACGACTTTTTATGAGTCCATCATGAATAGAAGGGGGTTCAATGCGTTATTCAGAGATGTTTCTGCCCACCGGAAGGGAAGTTCCTTCGGACGCCGAAGTCATAAGCCACCAGTTGATGATTCGGGCAGGCATGATCAGGAAATTAACCAGTGGCATATATTCTTATTTACCAATTGGTTATCGTGTTATTCGCAAAGTTGAACAAATTGTTCGTGAAGAAATGAACAAAGCCTCGGCGCAGGAAGTATTTATGCCGATGGTTCAGCCGGCTGAGCTTTGGCAGGAATCAGGCCGCTGGGAGTATTACGGCAAAGAATTGCTCCGCTTTCGTGATCGTCATGAACGGCAATATTGCCTTGGACCCACTCATGAAGAAGTTATTACTGACCTTGTTCGCAATGATATTAAAACATATCGCCAGTTGCCCCGTAATCTTTATCAGATTCAGACCAAATTTCGGGATGAAGTCCGTCCCCGTTTTGGGGTGATGCGCTGCCGCGAGTTCGGGATGAAAGATGCCTACAGCTTTGATGCCGATGAGGCCGGGGCAGAAATTAGCTATGAAAAAATGTTTGCCGCTTATAACAAGATATTCAGACGTTGTGGTTTAAAATTCCGGCCTGTAGAAGCCGATTCCGGCAGCATCGGCGGTAAATATTCGCATGAATTTATGGTCATGGCCGAATCCGGCGAAGATGCCATGGTCGTTTGCGACAAATGTGTTTATGCTGCCAATCTGGAAAAGGCTGAAGTGAGCGTACCCCCAAAAGTTAATATTACAGAAAAGGATTGGCTGCCGCAGGAGAGTGTGCAGACGCCCAATGTGCGTACAATCGAAGAAGTCAGTGATTTTTTAAAAGTAAGCCCCCGCGATATTGTAAAAACGTTAATTTTTAACGCCGATGGCCAGCACTGCGCCATATTGATTCGCGGTGATCAGGAAGTCAACGAAATTAAAGTAAAAAATTATTTAGGGGCCAATGAACTGGAACTTGCCGACGATGAAATGATTATGAAGGCCACCGGTGCTCCGCGGGGATTTGCCGGGGCAGTAAAAATTAAAACCAGGATTATTGCCGATTATTCAGTAATGAACATGGTTAATTTTGTGACCGGCGCCAATAAAGAAGATTATCATTTAAAGAACGTTAATATCGGACGAGATTTCAAGGTAGAAGCGTTCGCCGATCTGCGCGTTGCGGAAAAAAATGACAAATGCCCGCGCTGCGGCGGGAGTATTCAGTTTGTCCGGGGCATTGAAGTCGGGCATGTTTTTAAACTGGGAACAAAATACAGCAAAGCACTGAAAGCGTCATACCTGGATAAAGATGGTCAGGAAAAAATAATGATTATGGGCTGCTACGGAATTGGGATAGGAAGAACCGTGGCTGCCTGCATTGAACAGAATAATGATGCCAACGGTATAGTCTGGCCCATGCCGCTCGCCCCTTATCATGTTATTGTAACTCCGGTAAATGTAAATGAGGAAGATGTTTTTCAAGCCGCCGAAAAAATATACCGTGACTTGCTTGCCGAGGGAATCGAAGTTATTTTCGATGACCGCGATGAAAGGGCAGGAGTGAAATTTAAAGATGCCGATCTGATCGGCATTCCTTTGAGGGTCACGATTGGTCAGAAAAATCTGGTTTCGGGAAACGTCGAGTTGAAAAATAGAAAGTCCGGCCAGACAACGATATATTCTCTAGCGGAAATAGTATCCGAAATCAAAAAAAATATTGCCGAAGGTTTAAATCCGCCTGCAAAGCAGCCACCGGAAGTTTAGATTAGCTGGGAACTTTCATGCTACGAATTACTGATATTCTCGACAAAGCTCAATCTTACCTGCCAGCCGAAGAATTGGGAATGATCGAGAAGGCTTATATCTATTCGGCAACGGTACATCAAGGGCAGGTGAGACTTTCCGGAGAACCATACCTTACTCACCCGATGGAAGTTGCGGGCATTCTCGTTGATATGAAGCTCGATGCGGCAACTATTATCAGTGGTCTTTTACACGATACGATAGAAGACACATTAACCACCCAGGAACAAATAGAAGAAGAATTCGGTAAAGATGTGGCCTTTCTGGTCGGCGGCTTGACAAAGTTAAGCCGCATTTCTTTTGGTTCTCAAGAAGAGAGGCTGGCCGAAAATTTCCGCAAAATGATATTAGCTATGTCCACGGATATCCGTATTCTTCTGGTTCGACTCGCCGACCGTATTCACAATATGCAGACATTGCAGTATCAGACCACGGAGAGACGGGCATATATTGCTAAAGAAACCATGGATATATACGCTCCTCTGGCTAATCGTCTGGGGATTAACTGGATGAAAATATTACTGGAAGACCTTTCCTTTAAATATTTGCATCCGGACGAATATAATGAATTATCCCGGCGTGTAGTTAGGACCAAGGAATCACGCGACCTTTATACTGAAGAAGTGAAAAGTATTATCCGGCGTGAACTGGAAAAATTTTCCATTAAAGGTGAGGTAGAAGGGCGGGCGAAACATTTATACGGTATTTATAAAAAAATGCTGCAACAACATCTCGATTTTGATGAAGTATATGATCTCATGGCCTTTCGTCTGATCCTGGATTCTGACAATGTAAAAATGTGTTATGAGGCGCTCAGTGCCGTTCATGCTTTATGGAAGCCTGTTCCGGGCAGATTTAAAGATTATATTGCCATGCCCAAAGCCAATAATTATCAATCGTTGCATACTACAGTAGTTGGTCCATATGGAGAAAGGCTGGAAATCCAGATTCGGACAAAAGCGATGCAGGAATGGGCGGAAAAGGGTATTGCCGCTCACTGGAAATATAAAGAAGGTCGAACCTTTAAGAACGATGAAGACAGTCAAATAAAGAAACTGCGCGAAATGCTGGAAATTCAGCAAGAGATAAAAGATCCCAAAGAGTTTATGTCTAATTTGAAGCTGGCACTGTTTCCGGAGGAAGTATATGTATTTACACCCAAAGGAGATGTTAAAGCTTTTCCCAAGGGAGCAACGCCAATCGATTTTGCTTACAGCATTCATACGGATGTCGGAAACAAGTGCATTGGCGCTAAAGTTAACCGCAACATTGTTCCGCTAAAATATGAACTGCAAAATGGTGACCGGGTAGAGATTACGACGCAAGCCGGGCATCATCCCACTAAGGATTGGTTGAAATATGTTGTCACGACAAGAGCAATCTCCAAAATTAGAAATTGGATTAACCTGGAGGAAAAGAAGAGCTCTCTGGAGTTGGGGCGCGATTTACTGGATAAAGAATTTAAACGGCATAATTTAAAATTTACCACCTACGTTAAATCGGAAGAAATTAAAAAAATATTTGTTGAACACGGCGTAAATTCTCTGGATGATCTGATATCGCAGGTCGGTTATGGCCGTATTTCCCCTAAACAAATTGTCAATCATTTTCTGTTAGAAGAATTGGCTAAAATTCCGGTGCCGGAACTGGAAAAAATTAAGAAAAAGCCGGAATCAAAGCCATCGATGGGCATATCATTAACCGGCATTGACAATGTAATGGTCAAGTTTGCCCGATGTTGCAATCCTATCCCGGGAGATGATATCGCAGGTTATATATCACGTGGTCGTGGCATGGCTGTACATACTCGAAATTGTGCGCATCTTAAAAATCTTGATCTGGACAGGATTGTCGATGTCGACTGGAATGTTCGGGAGAAGCAAACTTATCCTGTTCGTATCAAAGTTGTCTGCAATGACCGCAAAGGTATTTTAACTGAAGTCAGTTCGATGATCTCCTCATTTGATGTAAATATCAGTTACGCGCAGGTGGAAACAAATGATCTGATCGCTACCTGTAATTTTGTGATCGATGTAAATAATTTAAAGCAACTTAATCAAATAGTGCTGGCGATTAAGCAATTGAAAGCAGTCAAAACAATCGAGAGAATGCGCAAATCCTGAAAATTAATCATTATAATTATTTGGATGTTGACAAACATAGACAGTTTGCTATAAGCCGTTTAGCAAAAATCGCTTAGCCAAATAAATGCTGAGAAAGGCATAAGGATCCGTAACGAAATGGTCTTGCCATAACCTGAAGGTCACAAGACCCGCAGGGGTGGTTAGAAATGTAATGGTTGTTTCGTAACGGCTCCTAAGCAAGCGCAAACTTAAATCAGGTGAAATAATGCTCCGTAAAACAAGAAAACTATTTCTTATTTCTGGATTACTGCTCCTTTTTGTCATCGTCTTTGGGGTTCCGTATTTATCGGCGGCGGAAAAGAAACATCTGGTGATGATCGATCCGGCCCACGGCGGCCAGGACACCGGTGTAAAAATTACCGATAAAGTTGGAGAAAAGGATATTACTCTGGCTATCGCGCTGGCCTTGCAAAAAGAACTGGCAAAAGAGGGCCATCTGGAAATTGTTTTAACGCGCAATGCGGATAAAGAAATAAGTTTTGAAGAACGCAGAAAAAATATTTCTAAAATCAAGCCGGATGTGTTTTTAAGTCTCCACATTAATGCCGGTTTTGGCAAGAGTTCAACAGGATTTGAAATCTATTACCCTGGTTTTAAGGACATAACTGATCAAAAAAAGCAGGTCAAAGATGGACAGAAAGATGCAAGGAATAAATATCTCAACGATTCTGTACGGCTTGCTCAGATTATCCAGAAAAATCTTGATTCTTTATTTCCCCGGAAAGGACGGGGATTAAGGGAAGCCGAAACTCCGATTCTAGAAGGAATAAATATTCCGGCGGTAGTCGTGGAGATTGGCTTTGGCACAAATCCTGAGGAAAGAAAGAAGCTACTTTCCACAAGTGGTCAATCCGAAATTGCCAAAACTCTGGCCCGAGGCATTAAAATATTTTTTTAGGTGGTGCGGTGATTAAAAGAAATCATGATCGAGCGTGGGATGAACTGAGGCCCATTAAAATTACTAATAACTATTTGCAACATACAGCTTCTGTTCTTGTTGAATTCGGCAATACGAAAGTTATTTGCACAGCGGCGCTCGATGAGAAAACGGCGCCCTTCTTGAGGAATACCGGTAAAGGCTGGTTAACGGCTGAATACTCGATGTTGCCGATGGCCACGCAGACAAGAACAGCACGGGAAGCTTCGCGCGGCCGCCAGGGTGGCCGGACTCACGAAATCCAGCGGCTGATCGGAAGATCTCTCCGGGCAGTAACTGATTTAACTGTCTTTGGTGAAAAAACGATTTATATCGATTGCGACGTTATTCAAGCTGACGGGGGAACGAGGACAGCATCAATTACCGGAGCATTTGTAGCGCTTGTGGATTTATTCAAAAAGATGAAACAAGATGGTATCGTTGAAAAAATTCCCGTAAGCGATTATGTGTCGGCAATAAGTGTAGGTATAGTGGATAATGAAGTTATAATTGATCTGGAATATGAAGAAGATTCGAAGGCAGAAGTTGATATGAATTTTGTCATGACCGGTTCCGGCCTGTTTATCGAAGTTCAGGGCACTGCTGAACATCTGCCATTCAATAAAGAGCAATTAGATAAAATGACCAAACTTGCTGTCGGGAGCATAAAAAAAATAACCGCCAAACAAAAAGAGGTTACAGGGAATTGGCAGTTATGAAAATTGTTTTTGCATCCGGAAATGGGGGGAAAGTAAAAGAAGTCAAGTCAATGCTGTCGGAAACGGGGATTGATTTATTTTCTTTAAACGCTTATTCTGCTGTTCCGGAAATTATTGAAGACGGTCAGAGTTTTCTGGAAAACGCTCTAAAGAAAGCCAGAATTATATCCGAATTTACCGGTGAGACAGTATTGGCGGATGACTCCGGTTTAATAGTAAATATTTTAAACGGAGAACCGGGTATCTATTCTGCGCGATATGCGGGACCTGCGGCAACGGATGAAGAAAACAATGCCAAACTCCTGACTAAATTAAAAAATATACCTCAGGATAAACGAACTGCTTCCTTTCACTGTGTTTTAGTTCTTTATCGAAAAGACGGGACTTTCGACTCTTTCGAAGGTAAATGGCAGGGGCAGATAATTGATGAAAAACGCGGTTCGAATGGCTTTGGTTATGATCCGATTTTCTGGATTCCGGAACTGGAAATGACTGCCGCGGAATTACCGGCCTCTATCAAGAACAAAGTAAGTCATCGCGGGCAGGCAGTTGCTAAATTTAAAAGCAGTCTATTGTTAAACAGATAAATATATTGAAAACGGGGCGTAGCGCAGCTTGGTAGCGCGCTTGCTTTGGGAGCAAGATGTCGGAGGTTCAAATCCTCTCGCCCCGACCAGTTAAATCAAGGAGTTAGCCGTTTCCGGTTAGCTCCTTTTCTTTTTGCTGTGCGGCTTTGCTGTGCGGATCTTCATTTTTTTGTGTAAATTCTCCCTCAATGCTGGTGGCCACATCCCTTAAAGTTGAGGGTAGCGAATGGACGTATATTCGAGTTGTCTTTTCATCCAGATGTCCCAAAAGTTGCATCAGCGAATTGGTGGATACCTTCTTTACGTTGTGCAGGTAGCTGCTAATGAAATGCCGGATTGCGTGGAAGCCATAATATGTCCTGACCTATACTTGATTTGACAATCATAACATCTACAAAGTCACACCAAGCTGCATCGCTGAATAACAACAATAACTATTAGAAATGATCAATCTTTTTTGTTTTGAATTTTTTCAAAAATATCAGGATACAACTTCTTCGCGCATTCTGGACAAATCCCATGGCTGAATTCAGCTTCCGAGTGATCTCTTATAAATGATTCTATCTGATTCCAGTAACCTTTATCATCACGAATTTTTTTACAGGATGCACATATCGGAAGCAGACCACTTAATGTCTTGATTTTCGACATAGCTTGCTGAAGTTCTGAAATATACTTCTCACGCTCTTCATCTGCCCGTTTGCGCTCGGTGATGTCAAGGATTGCACCAATCAGCCCGCTGACGGTTCCCTGACTGTCAGTGAAAACAGCCTTGTTAAAGATGACATCCCTTGTTACACCAAGCGAGTTCTTTACCTGAGTTTCGTAATGCTGCTCGCTTCCGCCCTCAAAGAGCTCATTATCTTTGGTGTGATAGATTTTTGCAAGTTCCGGCGGATTAATGTCAAATACGGTCTTACCGATCATCTGCTCCTTAGTTGCACCGAAGAATGTCTCGAAGGCTCTGTTGAACCCCGTGTATCGTCCATCCCTGCCCTTATAGAAAACAGGAATTGGTATCGAATTGAGCAGCGTATTCAAAAAAACCTCACTCTGACGCAACGCCTCTTCGGCCTGCTTGCGTTCCAATTCCTTGGTTTCTAAAGCTTCAGCCATCTCATCAAAGGAATGGGCGAGCTTGCCCAATTCACCTCCCTTGTGGTCTACGCCGGTACGTACTGTGAAATCACCGTGCCCTACATGCCGAAATGCATCGATGAGTCTGTTGAGCCTTTTGACAATAAGAACGTTCCCCAAAAACAAAGCTACCAATAGGGTGGCAATTAAACAACTGATGAGCAATACTATGTGACGGAGAAAAGTTTTTTTAGCTTGAGCGAGTGTATGTTCCTCGGGAATGCCGACACGCATATAGAGATATGGTGACGAACAATCTCTCAGGGAAAACCGTTTATATGCGAAAAGGCGCTTGATCCCATCGACCCCGATTGAGGTAAATAATCCTTGTTGCGGACCTGACAATAATTGCCTTGCGATCTCGGGCAAATCCGCTTCCCCTACATACTTTCCCTGTTCAGGATACCGGTAAAGACGTATAAAGTTCCGGTCAAGAAGGTTGAGCGTAGAACCTTTGGGGAATTGTGTTATGGCGGTAAAATTCCTGCCATATTTTTCGAGATCAAGGCTAATGCCAACTACTCCGATAACCCGACCGCTGTAATCCATTACCGGATAGGCAAAGGGCAGCCCCGGCCTGCGGGAGACAGGTCCTATAATGTACTCTCCCGCGGAAAAATCTTTTGTCCGAAGCACATTCTGAAAGTATTTCCTTTGTTTTATGCTGATATTGCCGGAAGGCAAAGCGTTGGCAAAAAGCATCCCCTTGCTATCTGCCGCAAATATGGTGGCATATTGCGTATTGTCCTTGAGCAGTTCCCTGAAAAGTTCGGTGCAGGCGGCAGCGTTCTGGTTCCGCAAGGCGGGTAATTTGGCAAGGGTCATGAGAAATTTTCGCGTGACTTCAATGTCATTTTCATGGTCATTTGCCAAGCCTTGCAACATAATCAGGGCATTATCTTTGGCCATATCTATTTCATGGCTTTGGCGCTCATAATTTGAATAAATAATAATTCCGAAGGCAGGAAGAACGGCTGCAAATATCAGTATCAGCAACTGGCTTTTGATTGACTTCATCATTGAAAATCGCCTCTTTAAAAAAACTTAATCTTGATGAGTTGCAGATAAGTTTATCATGATATTTTAGTGAATAACATTAATATCTCAGGGTCAAATTCCCCGAAGCTTGCTTCGTAGAAAAATTATCGATCCTGGGATGCCCCGTAGCTTGCTGCGGGGTAGTTCATTTAACACCCTGGAACGGGATAGCTCTTTTGTTTTTATTCAATGAATAATTTTAGATATAAAGAAATTGCTATACCGGCAACCAGCTAAAATAAAATATTAAAGATATATATGAAAATAAAGCCATTGGGATATTTCAAGAATACAGCGTAAATGTTTTTGTTTAGGAAAGCAAATGTAGTCAACCAGCCACATTAGTGCAAGTTCACAATCCCCGGTTCCCTTTAACCCATCTTCCGCTGCATGATTATTATGTTATAGCCTATATAAACATATTTATTATATGTAGTTATAATAATTAAGCAATTGTTGTATTTTATAGCGATTATGCCTGTAATTACGCAATATTAACGCAATCTTCCGTCCTTATCATCAGCAAAAGCCATCGGCCTTGCCAATCATGCGGCAAAGGTCATCTTTGTCCCGGACATATTTAGGATGAACTTATCCGGCATAACCTTTTCAAATTCCATTATCGCCTTGCGTCCCGTGCAGTGACAGGGAATTATGTGGTCGGGATTAATCTTTTTCATTTCTTCAACTGTAGCGCCGATGATACCCTCTAAGTAAATACCCGAGAGATGAAATCCCCCCATAACGGCGTGGACCTTGTCTATTCCCGTGATCTCCCGGGCGTAATTTACCGTGTTCACGATCCCCGCATGGGCGCAGCCTGAGAGGACTACCAGCCCTCTGTTTTTCAGATTCATGACTATCGAGGTGTCGTCTTCGATGGGATCCCACTTTTCCTGGCCGCCCTCCTGATAATGGGCGATGGGGAAACCTTTTTCAAAAGCGGTTTTATGGGGGATCTCGCCGAGAAAGAGGACAGTATCTTCAAGGATGGTGACAGGAGAGGTGGATTCGATCAGTTTCAGTCCTGCGGCGGCGATCTGCTTCCTGCTCAGGGGCGAGAAGTGGATCTTCATATCCCTTACGGGCACTTTCAGGTAACGGGAATGACAGAAGACCTTGGGGTGGACTACAAAGGGGATGCTTCTCTTCCCGAGCATCTCCGTCAATTTGGCGAAGCCGCCGGTATGATCGTTATGTCCATGGGAGAGGACGACCGCTTCCACCGAGGATAAGTCGGCCCCCAACATCCCGGCGTTGAAGGCGGCGCCATCTTCGGAAAAACCGAAATCGAAGAGGAGGCTGCTGGTCTTTCCATTGACAACCGTCTTCACGACAGCGGAAAAGCCGTGCTCCGCGAGCACCGACTGGCGGAAATATCCCTCCTTCAAGGGGATGGCCCTGGTTACGACTGCGCTGTTGTCCGTGGCCGTCATCTCAATATAGTTATCCTGCAAGGAGAGGATTTCAATTTTTTCGACGGCTTTAAGATTTGTCACGATCATTTGCTTTTCCTCCGTAAATTGATGCCTTTTACTGCCTCATGATTTGCACGTACCTTTCCGCTTCGCTGCTTACAAACCTTTCTTCCTGGTCCGCATTCCGTGACCGCCTTCTTGATAACTTCGGGAACTGCGGTTAATTGAGATCGGTGGGTGGATTTAATCCGTTCCCTTTTGATCAGCTGCTGCCGCCCTTATGCCGGTTTGTCTTCCGGCAGGGTTTCACCGATGGCCAGGCGGCAAATGTCGCTGATCATGTAGTTGACCATTCCCGCGCCTTTTGTCTTCTTGCCCAGAGTCCGGTAGCACATGGGGCATAAATAGACCATTGCCTCCGCGCCGTTGTCTTTGGCGTCCTGAATGTTTTTGTCCCGGAAGGGCTCGAAGTTCTTTCCCCGGGGAAAGAGTTTAAGGTTCGGTCCGGCCAGTTCCACGCCGCAGCAGATGGCGTTGATTCCATCGTACTGGCGGGCGACGCGCTCTACGCCGATAAGGTTGAATATCTCATCTAAGTAATGATCCTTCTCCGGCGTGTAGCGGGAGGCGCAGGGGCGCTGATAGGCGACCTTCATGTTGAGCTTATTGATCCGCTCCGGATGCTCCTTCAGGTAATCTGCCAGGTATTCGAGAATGGAGACGGGGCGAAAGGGCAGGATGATCCCGAATTCCGGGGCCATGCCTTTGAGGAGGGCGTAGCAATCGTCATGAACAAAGACAATTTCTTTCGCCCCTGATTTGGCCAGGTTGTCCACGAGTCCTTGAAGACGGTCCCTCATGATGGATTCATCCCCCATGTGGGCAAACAGTACGTTGCAGAAATAATGGCGACCCTTGAGCAGCGGCAGTTCCTGGAAGAGACTTCCCTGGATCGCCCAGGGCATGCTCCCATCCATAACGCAAATGGACATGACCCGGTCCTTCGGCTCTAGGGCTTTCGGTTCCCCCTCCGCCTTGAACCGGTCGGCCATTTGGTTTCTCAGGGCCACGTCGGTGAAATCTCCCGCCTCCTCCATCTTGCTAAGGATCAGGTCAAATGGCCGGGCGTTCTTGGGACAGAATTCGTTACAGGCAATACAGGTCACGCAATCGTAGAGCCAGTCGACCTTTTCCCCCTGGACCAGCATCCGGAAGGCCTCACCGCCATTTTCTGCATTGAAATCGAGGTAATGGCACTTCGCTAAACACTCACCGCAAAAATCGCACTTTTCCTCATAAAACATGACTGCCTCCAGTATTTTATTCCGTAGAATGAATTGTATCCGTATTACGAACAGCAGCTTCCCGGTCTCCCACAGGTGTTGGGAGCGCCGCAGCATTCGCCGGGAAGAGGTGCCTCACTGCTTGGGGAAGTCGTCAGCGAACTGTGAGCAGACATCAGTTTTCCCAGGTTGTCTCCGCCGCATTTTCTGCACGTTATGGGGTCATTGTCCCTCAGCACAAGGAATTCACTCACTTCTCCGCATATCTTACAGCGGTATTCGTAAATCGGCATTGTTTCTATCCTGATGTATTATATATCTATTCGTTTTTGCGGCACGCTGCCGTTCCTAATGACCGCATCCCCCTTGATGACCTGCACAGGTATTCTCCATGGAAAGCTCGGGTAATCTTTTCGTCATTAGTAAATCTAGATTCCCTTTTATTGTGCCAGCCATAGACCCATATACCTTTATACCGGCAGCATTCAGCTTCATGAGGGCACCGCCACCGATACCTCCTACTATGACAGCGTCTACGTTCTGACCGCCCAAAGCCATAATCGGATTGCATGCCCCATGTGTATGGATCATATCCTTATTGCTGACCGTATCTATGCTTTGATGCTCTGTATCAACAACCACAAAGGCGGGCGCTGATCCAAAATGGCCATATACGGCGCTGTCCATACCTTCATCCTTTTGAACTGCAAAACACACCTTCATGTTACTCCTCCTCTTTTACAGATGATTGTTCTATCTTGAGAGCCTTGCCATTGACAATGGCATCAGCCACTTTACGCCGAGCATATTTTAGAATTCTGCCAAATGTTGCTCTGGAAATGTTCATCCTCTCTGCGGCATCTTCGTGATACATGCCTTCACAGTCGGCAAGGCGAATCGCCTCCAACTCGTCCATGTTGAGACCGGTTTCCTCCAACTGAAAAAGAGGGATCCCCCGTGGTTTAAAATACAATGCGCGAGGGTTGCAGCTGACGAATCGGCATTTCTTTGGTCTGCTCATAGGCACATTATAATCATATGCCCATAACTGTGTCAAGCGGGATTATCCTGACAAATTAGACATGGTCTTCTGAGGAATACTGTTTGAAGGGAAGCATGTGTGCCAAAATTGCAGAATACTTTATTTCAAGGAAGAACTAGACGGAAATCCAAATAATTATTTTTCAAAATAGCTGAACCAGCGGAAAGGCTGAGTACAAATACTTAGGGTCGGTTACCCGTAAGACCTAATGTTACCATTCGAAATAACGAATCTTAAATGCTAGGTGTCGGAACATTTGCCCATGCGGTTGCCTTCTCAACTGGAATGATATTGATAATTTTACCAGTATCAGTATTTAAATCCACGGCATATCGTGGAGTCCTTATTGTTCCGAATGCAAACAATGTAAGGCCTGATAGATGTTTCCCGCTTTCATTCTGGAGTTCATCGATAATAACTCGCCTGTATGGACATGTATTGCAATCCATAGCCGGATCATTGATATTAAGCGGACAGTGATGTCTTCTCGCAATTGCTGGATCAACATTCCGCATCTTGGCCATGTGTAAAGAAGGTGAAGCCCTTAAATGTTCAAACGGATGCAAGACCCACTCAACGATCATAGCAACTGTATTATGCTGCTTGTAGAGATGAAAATCTCCTCCGGTATTTGCAATCATCCCCTGCATGATGTAGTCCGCAGGCATTAAATATGCGAGGTAGTCCTTGTCTGTAGATAATGATATTTTGCCATTTCTTTCTCCATTAAGAATGGTTTGAACTGCATTCGTATTCCTGACAATATCTTCAGGCAAAAGGGACACAATGGTAATATTTGATTCTGACTCAAAAGAAAGAGAACGTAAAGTTATCGCTCTTAAAATGAAACCAGAACCAATAACTATTATGATGATCATCATGGGGACAACAACATTTCTGAATGAAGTTTTAGGAACAAGGTAATTCATAAAAGAGAAGAATCTTTCAACCGCTTTCGGAAGAAACATGCCTTTATCACTCATATACTTTTCGTAAGACTCTCCATAAAGTTTTAACATCCGTTTCTCTTCATCTTTTGCCAGAAAATAATAGAGAACAAACATCAATGAAAGACTTGCCAAGACAATAAATCGGGGCCAGAGAATTGCCATGCCAATGCCCCATATGCCTAGTGAAAAATACTGAGGATGCCGTATGTATCTATAGATCCCTTTTGCGGCCACACCCCACTTGAATAGTTTGCCCAGATAAACCTGCAAGGCACACACTATGAAAGCAAAAGTGCCAATGATAAAAAATACTGAACCTGCAATGCGGATAGTCTTGAGAAAAAGTGTCGGTGGTAAAATCATATGAGGCAAAAAGAATGCGGTTAGCCATCTTGTAGCGGCGAATTGATTGATCCAATCGAATATCGGATTAAAGACAGAATAGAAGAAAAATGCAAATGGACTTATCATGATCATGATTTCAAAAGCTACGATGACAAACACAATGATACTTGCAAATGCTGTTACCTTTGTTATCTTTTCCTTAAGTTTTTTCCACATTCCATTATCCTCACAATGATTCGTTTGATTATTTGCTATTTTTGTATCTGCGAACTTTAGCTTATGATGTATAATACGCAAGAATTCAAAGCAACTATAATGCCATGCTGACTTTAAATCCATAAGTATCTAAGATAGCATGATAAAGTTTTATTTGCTTCTTTTGCATCTTTATTCTCCGAGCGAATCTGGTTAATAAGTATCCAGCTTAAGTATCCACTTGAGTAATAAAGATGCATTAAAAATTTCAATATTTCTATTTGAAATGTTGCACTCAAGTGTTGAATTATTACCTGAATCTTGCACCATTTTAAGAATTTCCGTGCAAGAAATTTTTTGCACGGCCAATATCTAATGTAATATCAAGAAGTTTTGTATGATCTAAAAACACATGGTTCCCGAACCATTGATTTTACTGGTATTAGAAGGTGCTCATCAAAGCCAGATTATATGGGCATTCCAATGAAAGTGCAAAATGCAAATCTCCTTTATGGGTAGAAAAAGTTAATTTTTCGATCTCCGCCATTCCTTTATTGGTAAGTATTTGCTTGATGCATGTTCGTTTGCGGCGCTTTTGGTGCAAGATTCAGGTATTAAAACAACATTTCAGTAAGACATTAGTAAAATCATTGTAACCCGCACCCTAATGCTTTCCTCTGGCTGGTGGGCTTTCTTCCATAAATGCTAATAAGCTGCAACCAACAACTTCTCGATCTCGTGATTCATGGTGAGCGCGTCGATCGACACCACATCACTCTCGGGTCGAATACCGGTCAAGGTTACTTCATCTTCGAATAGACTGTTGGCGCAAGAATCGAGTTTTCTATACGTGCGATGATTTGACCATTTTTCTCGGTTTCTGCCTTAGCAGCGAGCCATTCCGGGTCGGTCGTAAAAGCATTCCATTTTTGTTCACGCTCGGTGAGGTTATTCCATTCCAGCATGTAAGTGAGTTTTTGGTTGCTGTTGCCGATGATGTCAGTCCAGAATCCCACCGGGTGAATGCCATGCTTTTCCCACAGTCTAAGGGTAGTATTCTCGAAGCGTTTGTTGAGTTCCGGCAGACGGCCCGGCATGCAGTGGTAAATCCTGAGTTCGTACACCATTCTGCTTCTCCTTAAACCTTATTTGCGTTGATGTTGGGATAGAAACCAGCATGCACTTTCTATATCACAATTATGGAAGAAAAGAGCATTATTGATTTACGATCGAACTCATGTATTTTCGCTAAGGTTGACTTTTTGTGGATTTCAGTCAACTATCATAAATTCACCTGCGGACAGAAAGTTGTCCGTTGTGTCAGCATGGCATAGATGACACGGATCAACTTATGAGCAGTGGCTAACACAGCCTTCTTGTAAGGCAATCCCTCCTTTCTTCGCTTGAGATAGTAAGCGTTAAAAATATCGGTGTATTGGATCACGCTGGTTGTCATCATCCAGATGATCCTCCGCAGATGCCGATTGCCCCGTTTAGTTATCCTGCCTTTGCCTTCATGTTTACCGG
>CAIVQG010000054.1 GCA_903907985.1 uncultured delta proteobacterium | reverse complement strand
TGTAAGAAGCAAATGATTTGTCCGGTTCTGTAGCACATAAACTGTCCGGTTGTTAAGTTGCCTCAAAGGAGGTGACGGATGAGGCGGACGGAGATACTACAGGAGATCCGGAAGATGCGATTTGAGGAGCTATATTCAGGGTGGCAGGCAGGGAAGTTAAGTCAGGAAGAAGCGGCGAGCGTATTGGGTGTATGCAGCCGGACGTTCCGGCGTCAGATCTGTCGGTATGAAGAGGAGGGTCTGGAAGGACTCAGCGATAAACGATTGACGCAGGCTTCTCATCGGAGAGCCCCGGTGGATGAAGTGATGAAGCTGGGAGATCGATATTGCAGGAGCTATCGAGGCTGGAACGTGAAGCACTTTTATTCCTGGTATGTCCGGGATGGCGGAAAGCGGAGTTATACCTGGGTTAAGAATACGCTTCAGAGACAGGGGGAAGTTCCGAAGTTGAAGAAGAAAGGTGTCCATCGTCGGAAAAGAGAACGCAGCCCACTACCAGGGATGATGCTTCATCAGGATGGGAGTTCCCATGAATGGGTTCCGGGCAAAAAGTGGGATTTGATCGTGACGATGGATGATGCAACCAACGAGCATTACAACGTGTTTTTTGTTGATGAGGAAGGAACCGCGAGCAGTTTTCAGGGGGTGCAGGACGTCATTCTCAAAAAAGGCCTTTTCAGCACCATTTATACGGATCGGGGGAGTCATTACTGGTTCACGCCGAAAGAAGGGGGCAAGGTGAGCAAGACCCAGCTTACCCAGTTTGGCCGGGCGTTGCAGCAACTGGGGATTGTGATGATTCCCGCCTATTCCCCCGAGGCCAGAGGTCGAAGTGAAAGAATGTTTCGCACCCATCAGGACAGGCTCGTCAAGGAACTTGCCCTGCACAACATTACCACTATGGAAGCGGCGAACCGTTATATCAAAAAGGTTTATCTGCCAGCCTATAACAAGGAATTTAAACAAAAGTCTCTGGAGGAAGGCACTGCTTTTGTTCCCTGGGTTGGAGCCCATATTGAAGACATTCTTTGTGAACAGCATGAGCGGACCGTCACGCCGGATAACTGCGTCAGTTTTGAAGGGATGACGCTCCAGATTCCGCCGGATAAGTATCGTTGTCATTATGTTCGGGCCAGAGTCAAGATTCACCATTATCGGGACGGCTCTCTGGCCATCTTCCATGGGCCCCGTAAGCTGGCCGATTATGATGCAAAAGGACAGCTAAAGAAAACGAAAAAAGAAAAGGCAGCGTAAGTCCGCCGCTCGCCGAAATCAAAGGAAAGGGGCTTCGGGCTACGCCCTCCGCCCCTTTCCCTTAGCATTGTTAAAAGCGGACATATCATGTGCTACAAAATAGGACTTTTCTATTTGCTGCTAACACATGTGAAATGTTTCATTTACATAATATAAAAATAATAGTATATTATTACACAAATAAATTTTCATGGACATGATTAAATATAATAAAGCGATACATGTCAGTCGCTGGTTAACTTCCCAATCTCACAGATCATAAAGACGCGTTAGGGGAAAACCCCATGAAAAATCAATCCAAAACAAAGCATACCCAGATTCAAAAAAAAGCTTCTTTAGATGATGCCCTCGAATATGCCGAGAACATCATCGACACCATTCGTGAACCCTTGATCGTTCTGGATCATGATTTAAGGGTAGTCAAAGCCAGCCGTTCCTTCTATGACTTCTTCAAGGTAAAACCCGAAGAGACCATGGGGCAGCTTATTTATGATCTAGGAAATCGCCAGTGGGATATCCCCAAACTGCGGGAACTGCTGGAAAACATCCTTCCCCAAAAGACAACCTTTGACAACTCTGAGGTGAAACATAATTTTCCTACCATTGGCAAGCGCATCATGCTTTTGAATGCCCGGCAAATTAAAAGAGTGCTGGGAAAGGAACGGATTATCCTTCTAGCCATTGAGGACATAACCGAGCGCAAGTACCGGGAGGCGGAGCAGAAGATGACGGCGCTCTTGATTCTGCTGATCAACCAGCCGGATAATTTCCGTAAATACATGTCGGATCTTACCGTTTCCCTGCAAAACTTTTCGGGGTGCGGGGCCGTCGGCATCCGCCTGCGCGACGGGGATGACTATCCGTATTACGAGACCCGCGGCTTTCCGCCTGAATTTGTTGAGATGGAAAACCAGCTTTGCGCGTACGGCCCGGACGGCAAAATCCTGCGCGATGGCACAGGCAACCCCTTGCTAGAGTGCATGTGCGGTAATATCCTGTGTGGCAGGTTTGATCCCCAAAAGCCGTTCTTCACCGCTCATGGCAGCTTTTGGTCCAATAACACCACTGCTTTGCTTGCCAGCACCACAGATGCCGACAGGCAGGCACGCACCCGCAACCGGTGCAATGGCGAAGGTTATGAATCGGTGGCGCTGATTCCTCTGCGCATAAATGGGAATGTTTTCGGATTACTGCAATTCAATGATCACCAGCCAAATCGTTTCACCCCCGGCTTGATCGCCAATTTTGAAAGAATGGCCGACAGTCTGGCCATCGCCTTGTCGCACCGTCAGGCGATGGAAGCGCTGCGGGAGAGCGAGCGACTTTACGAAGAGGCACAGAAGGTGGCTCACTTAGGCCACTGGGAGCTAGACCCCAAGATCGGTACACCAAAATGGTCGGATGAAATATTCCGCATTTTCGGACTTGATCCAAAATACGATACACCATCGTTTATTGACCATGAAACTCATCTGCACCCAGATGACTGGCCAATATTGAACAAGGCAATAGCAAAAACCAGTATGGATGGTACTTCTTTCAATATACAGTTTCGGATTGTACGACCCAGCGGAGAGATCAGGTGGATGAACTCCTTGGGTACTGCAATAATAGATTCGAAAGGTGTTGTTTCTAAACTATTTGGAAGCGTCCAAGACATCACCGAGGGGAAGCAAGCAGAAAAGAACCTCCTTGAGACCTTAGATCAGTTGCAGAAAACAAGAGACATGCTGATTCAGTTAGAAAAACACGCGGCCGTCGGACGCCTGGCCGCCGGTATCGCCCATGAAATTCTCAATCCCGCCAGCATCAT
>CAIVQG010000053.1 GCA_903907985.1 uncultured delta proteobacterium | reverse complement strand
CAGTTTTTGTTCATTATTTTCGGAATTGATGCCGGCAGGCTGAAATTTTGTTTGATATCAGCGAAGAAAGAGGGAGGAATTTGTAAATGTTTCCAGAACTTAAACGTCTGATTGAGCAGATGGGTAAGGACAGAGGTATAGATAAGCAGATCATTACCGAAGCTCTTGAAGCGGCAATGCTTACGGCTGCGCGTAAAAAGTTGGGGCAGCATGTGGATATCGAAGCCCATTATAACGATGAGGCTGGAGAAATTGAAGTTTTTCAATTCAAAACAGTCGTCGATAAGGTGCTTGATCGCGAAACACAAATCGCCAAAGAAGAAGCAAAAAGTACGCTTGATGAAGACGCAGAATCCGGTGACAGCCTGGGAATGAAAATCGAAACGAGTTCCTTTGGCCGGATTGCTGTGCAAATGGCCAAGCAAATTATTATTCAACGGGTCAAAGACGCAGAACGCGATAATATTTTTGACGAATATAAGGACAGAAAAGGCGAACTGGTCAACGGCTTTGTTCAAAGATTTGAAGGTGGCAGCATTATTGTGAATCTGGGACGTGCGGAAGGTGTCCTGCCGCCCGTAGAGCAGATTCATCGAGAAACATATAAACGTGGCGAAAGAATTCGTTCTTATATCGTTGACGTAAAAAAGAATTCCAAAGGATCGCAGATACTTTTATCGCGCACCCATCCATCATTCTTAAAGGCTCTTTTTGAAGTAGAAGTTCCGGAAATTTCCGAAGGGCTGATTGATATTGTGAGCGTGGTCAGAGAACCGGGAAAACGTGGAAAAATTTCCGTCAAAGCCAAGGACAAGGATATTGATCCGGTCGGCGCCTGCGTCGGAATGAGAGGCTCACGTGTCCAGAGCGTTGTTCAGGAATTGCGCGGTGAAAAAATTGATATTATTCCTTACACGGAAGACGCCGCCAAATATGTGAGCTCGGCTTTATCCCCGGCCAAAGTTAACCGTGTATTTATTGATGATGAAAACCGGACAATGACGGTAATTGTGCCTGATGATCAGCTTTCTCTGGCCATCGGTAAAAACGGGCAAAATGTCCGTCTGGCTGTTAAACTGACCGGATGGAAAATTGATATGAAAAGTGAAACAATGGCTGCCGCTAAAGATGAAGAAGGCCATAAAGCTCTGGAGGAAATTGCCGGTATAGAACCGGCGATGGCCGAAAAGATTTTTAACAAAGGAATTAAGAGCATCTCGATGCTGGCCGCCGCTGAACCGGAAATGTTGTGTTTGATTCCCGATGTGGACGAAACAATGGCCAAGCAGTGGATTGAAGATGCCGGTAAAATTTTAGATAAAGAAGCAAACAGCAAGAGAACTTAATGCTTCAGTATGGTGAAATTTAATTTGGGGAGTTTCGTGCATGCCTAAAAAGCGAGTTTATGAGTTGGCCAAAGAACTGGGCCTCGAAAATAAAGACCTGATCACACATCTGGAAAGAATAGGCATTACGGTGAAGTCTCATTCCAGTTCTTTAGAAGATGACGAGGTGGAAAGAATAAAAAGCGAATTGCTGGCAAAAGAGCCAAAGCAGGTTGTAGAGCAAAGAATAAAATCAACGGTTATTCGCCGCCGCGCTGTCCGTGCTCCTTTAGAGGAAACTCAAGACTCAGAAGAGATAGAAATAACAGCCGAGGTACAGGCCCAACAGGAACTCGAAGAGAAAAAAGAAATATCTCCTCTAGTAACCGAAGGTGCTGAAGTTGCCGCAACGGAGTCAGTTTTAGTTTATTCCGAAAAAGAATATCCTGCGAAAGAAGTAATAGTAGATAAGGTTGCCGCTAAGATTGAAGCTGAAGCTACCCCTAAAGCACCGGTAGTTGAAAAACCAAAGCCCCAAATTATTCCTGTCCGGCCACCGGTAATTTCAAAACACAGGATTATCAAGGCGGAGCCGAAAAAAGAAATTCCGCCGCCCGCGCCTTTAAAGCCCGGTGAGAAAGCAGGCATTACTCCGGCGGAAAAACCAATAAAGAGAGAATTTGAAAAACCGAAGAAAAAGGGCAAGGTGCCGGTTGAAGTACTTATTGAAGAGGACAAAGAAGCACCGCGCCGTAAAGTCTTAGAGAAAAAAATTGAAAAGAAGTTGCGCAAGCAGGATGATGACAGAGAAGTAATTTTTTCCAAATGGCGGGATGATAAAAAAGTAGCTCCCGTCAAAATGAGAAAAACGGAGATTACGGTACCCAAAGCCATTAAGCGGCGTCTGAAGATTGCCGAAACAATTTCGGTTGGCGATTTGGCCAAGAGAATGGGTGTCAAAGCCAGTGAAGTAATCAATAAACTGATGGCAATGGGTGTTATGGCGACAATCAATCAGTCGATCGATTATGATATTGCGATACTGATTGCGGGGGAATTTAATTTTCAAGTCGAACAGGTAGAAGCCGAGTTTGACGAAGCCATTTTCAATACTCAGATTACCCCGGAGAGTCTCAAGCCCCGTGCTCCTGTGGTTACAATTATGGGGCATGTCGATCATGGGAAAACATCTCTTTTAGATGCTATCCGTCAAACCAACGTTATTGCCGCTGAAGCAGGGGGCATTACCCAGGCTATCGGTGCTTATCATGTCAATATTAATAATCGCGATATAGTTTTTCTCGATACTCCCGGTCACGAAGCGTTTACCGCCATGCGTGCCCGCGGTGCGCAGGTAACCGATATTGTTGTTCTTGTTGTTGCTGCCGATGATGGTGTCATGGGGCAAACCGTGGAAGCGATTAATCATTCCAAAGTTGCCGGAGTACCCATCATTGTAGCCATCAATAAAATTGATAAACCAGGCGCCGAACCGGAAAAGATTAAGCAAAGCCTGACGGAGCATGGTCTGTTGTCCGAACAATGGGGCGGTGATACTATCTTCTGCGAAGTTTCCGCCAAGAAGAAGACCGGGATCGAGAGTCTGTTGGAAATGATCTTGTTGCAGGCCGACGTTTTAGAGCTCAAGGCTGATCCTGATCGTTTTGCCCGCGGCATCATTATTGAAGCTAAATTGGATCGTGGTCGCGGTCCCGTGGCTACCGTCCTGATTCAACAAGGAACTCTGCGCGAAGGAGATGCCTTTGTATCAAAAACGGAATCCGGGCGTGTACGGGCAATGAATAATGATCAGGGGCGGCGCGTAAAAGAAGCCAAACCATCCACTCCGGTTGAAGTTATTGGTTTTTCAAATGTTCCCCAGACGGGCGCGGAATTTTTTGTCGTAGAGGACGAAAAGAAAGCGCGCAATATTGCTGATTACTGGTTGAGAAAAACAAGAGAAAAAGAACTTTCCACTTCTTCCAAAATTACTTTGGAACAATTATACCAAAAGATAAAAGAAGGTGTGAAAGACTTTAATGTGATCATTAAGGCTGACGTACAAGGCTCGATCGAAGCCATTTCCGATGCTTTACACAAGCTTTCTACAGAAGATGTCCGGATGAAACTTATTCATAGCTCCACCGGTGCCATCAGTGAAACAGATGTCATGCTGGCGTCCGCTTCCAATGCGATTGTTATCGGATTTAATGTTCGTCCGGATGCGCGAGTGGTCGAAATTTCCCAAGCCGAAGGCGTGGAAATAAAGCTTTATGACATTATTTACAATGTAATTGCCGATGTGCGGGCGGCCATGGAAGGGCTGTTGGATCCGGAATACAAGGAAGTTGTGCTGGGCCGTGCCGAAGTTCGCGAGACTTTTAAAGTACCCAAAGTGGGAACTATTGCCGGCAGCTATGTTACTGACGGTAAAATTACCCGTAGTGCCGGGCTGAAGCTGGTCCGGGACAGTATAGTGATTTTCGATGGTAAAATCCTCTCGTTGCGCCGCTTTAAAGACGATGCCAAAGAAGTCCTGACCGGTTTTGAGTGTGGTATTGGCATCGAAGGCTTTAACGATATCCATGTTGGAGATATTATAGAGGCTTATACAACCGAAAAAGTGGAACGAAAACTGTAGGGCAGGCTGTTGAGTAAATACTTATGGTTATCGGCTACGGAATAATTCAACTAAGAATTCCGGAAAGTGGTTCTTTGAAAGAAAAAAGAAGCATTTTGAGTAAAATCATCAAGCGGACACAAAACGAGTTTAACGTTTCTATTGCGGAAATTGGCGATCTGGACAACCATAAATTGGCGAAAATCGGCTTCGCGTTTGTCGGCAATGATTCGCGCTTTATTAACGGCAAAGTTGATCACCTGCTGAAATTTGTTGATAATCTGCGGGCTGCTGAAATGTTAAACAGTAAAATTGAAATTATGGTCGTCTCCGATTTTCTGGAGGAGACTGCTGGGGATACGGGCAAGTACGATGAACTTTAAAAGAGCAGACAGGGTGGCCGAGCTGATTATGACCGAAATGTCTGATATAATATTCAAGCAGGTCAGAGATCCCCGCGTACATGCCGTAACCATTACCTCGGTGAAGGTTACTGACGATTTGCGTAATGCCAAGATTTTTTTTGTGGAACTGGGAAAGGATGATTGTTCGCCGGAAATCAAGGCGGGCCTGGCGAAGGCCACCAGTTTTATCCGCCGGGAATTAGGCAAAAGATTGCAGTTGCGTTGTGTTCCCGACATAATGTTTGTTCATGATCAGTCATTTGGGTATGGTAACCGGATCGATCAGCTCCTGGCGGATATCGCCAAGGAAGAAAAAGAAAATGATTAAAGAAATAATTGCCGCCATAAATGAAGGACAGAATTTTCTTATCACCTCCCATGTCCGGCTCGATGGTGATGCGCTAGGTTCGGAACTGGCTGTTTATCTTATGCTTCATGATTTAGGGAAAAAGGCCGTCATCTATAATCAGGACAGCACACCGGAACATTACCGGTTTTTACCGGCGGCCCGGAACATTGTTCATACACCGGGTGATTTGGAACACTATGACGCCGCTTTTGTGCTTGATTGCAGTGAATTGGAACGCATCGGTGATCAGGCGGAGAAATTGAGTAAAATAAAAAAACTGATCAATATTGATCACCACATTTCCAATGGTGGTTTTTGTGATATAAAATTGATTGATGCTCAGGCCAGTTCTACCGGTGAATTAATTTACCGCCTGATGAAGGAAATGAGTATCAATATGACGAAAGATATTTGCACCAATTTGTATGCGGCGATTCTTACGGATACCGGTGGATTCCGCTATTCTAACACCCGTCATGGTGCTCTTTGGGCGGCGGCAACATTGGTGGAAAAAGGGGCTGATCCGCAGTGGATTTCGGAAAATATTTACGAAAGCGATCCCCCGGCGAAGCTAAAATTGCTGGCCAAAACAATGGAGACGCTATCACTTGATCTGAAGATGAAAGTAGGGTCGCTTGTTGTGACCCATAAAATGCTGCAGGAAGCAGGAGCATCAATGGAACATACGGATGGTTTTGTTGATATTCCCCGTGCCGTGCAGGGGATTGAAATTTCGATATTGTATTCCCAGTTAAACGGCAATGGTTTTAAGCTCAGCTTACGTTCCAAGGGTCAAGTTAATGTAGAAAAAGTAGCAAAAAAGTTTGGCGGTGGCGGCCACATTAACGCTGCTGCCTGCCGAATCGAAGGCGATATTGAGTCAATTAAAATTAAGATTATGGAAGCAATTAAGGAATTATAATTATATATGGATGGCGTCGTTATCATCGACAAACCGGCGGGAATTACATCGCACGATGTTGTAAGCCGGGTAAAAAAATTATTGGGTGCCAAAAAAGTCGGCCATACGGGAACGCTTGATCCCATGGCCACGGGAGTGCTTCCTATCTGCCTGAATGAAGCGACAAAACTGGCCAGGTTTTTATCTGATGACAGTAAGGAATATTTAGCAACAATGTTGCTCGGCGTCCAAACGGACACATTGGATACAGAAGGAAAAATTACCGGCCAGTCGGATAAAGTGGTGTCAGTTGATGAAATTCGGTCAGCATTATCCCGGATGGTGGGGAAGATTATGCAGGTACCTCCCGCGTATTCGGCAATTAAGCATTGCGGAGAGCCTTTGTACAAATTGGCGCGCAAGGGGATTTTCATTGAAACGGAGCCGCGGGAAGTGGAAATTGAGTACATTATCGTAGAGGATATTTCTTACCCCCGGGTAACTTTTCGGGTCGCCTGTTCCAAGGGAACATACATTCGAACTTTATGTGCCGATGTCGGTGCTCTGCTCGGCTGTGGTGCCTGTTTATGCAGCTTACGCAGGCTGCGGAGCGGTTTTTTTTCGGAAGATATGGCTATTTCACTTACTGATAATTCGCCTCAGGAAAAGAAAATTGAGCTTTTGGAAAAGATGTTGCCGATGACAAAACTATTGCCTTTGTTGACTTCCATTGAAATAGAAGATGTTTTTGCCAACAGGCTGCGTGACGGATTTCAACCTTCCGTGGAGACAATGAAGGCCCATGTCCTACCTTTTCTGGAAACGGGAGATATGGTAAAGTTCATCAATCGCCGGGGTTATCTTGTGGCGATAGCAGAAATGGTGACACCGGTGAGTAATTTTTCGGAAATTGACGAAAAATGTCAGGCCGCCAAAATTGTGCGGGTTTTTAACAATATTCAAAACTGATGAATAAAATTTTGACAACAAGGAATTAATTAATTAGGGAGGAAAAAAGCGTGTTAACTACCGAAAAAAGAACAATAATTATTGGAGAATACCGGCTTCATGAAAAAGATACGGGATCTCCGGAAGTCCAGATTGCACTACTCAGTGCCAGGATCTCATATCTGACCGATCATTTTAAGTCGCATAAAAAGGATCATCATTCCCGTCGCGGTCTTTTGAAGCTTGTTGGCCAGAGAAGAAGACTTCTTAACTATATCAAAGATAATGATGTGGAGCGATACAGAAATATAATTAAACGTCTGGGACTCAGGAAGTAAGAAAATATCCAAGGGCGGGAGGCAATAGCTGATCCGATTGTCCACTACAGTTGATCTGTAGGGAGCAGTCGGCTATTGCATTTCGCCCTTGGATATCTGAATTGCCAGTACATATGAGAAAAATGGAGGAAAAGAAATGAGCAATACATTTAGTGCAGATTTTGCCGGTCGCAGTATTTCCCTGAAAACGAATTACGTTGCCGGTCAGGCTGACGGTTCAGTACTGGTTTATTATGGCGACACGGTTGTCCTGGTGACCGCAGTTTCTTTAAAAGGAGCCAGAGCAGGAATAGATTTCCTGCCCTTAACTGTTGATTATCAAGAAATGACATATGCTGCAGGAAAAATTCCGGGTGGCTTTTTTAAAAGGGAAGGACGTCTTAATGAACGTGAAATATTAATATCACGCATAGTAGACCGATCAATTCGTCCCTTGTTTCCCAAGGGCTACTATTCCGAAACGCAACTTGTGGCCACAGTTCTTTCTGTGGACAAGGAAAATGATTCGGACATTGCAGCAATGGTGGGAGCATCGGCAGCTTTGGAAATATCCAACATCCCGTTTAAAGGACCGATAGCCGGTGTGCGTATTGGAAGGATTAACGGTGAGCTTGTCTGCAATGTAAGCGCCGAGAAAATGCAGCAAAGCGAATTGAATATTTTTATGGTGGGCAGAAAAGTTACCCCCAGCAAATCGGGCCGCGATTATGATGTTGAACTGGTCATGATGGAAGGTGATGCCAAAGAAATGGCCGAGGATATAGTTGTTGATGCAATTAAGCTCGGTTTGGAAGCAATTCGTCCCGTAATTGATTTGCAGGATAAAATGCGTCAAGAAGTCGGGAAGGGAAAAAGGTCGGTGGAGAAAATTGTGCCTGATGAAGAGCTGGCTGCAAAAGTCAGTGCCGCAGCCCTGTCCGGCCTTCAGGAAGGCTATAGCATGCCGCGCAAGCTGGAGCGCTACGGCAAACTTGATGAAGTACGTGCAGCGGTTATTAAAGATCTGGGCGGCGATGATGCTGCTGTGTGTAAAAAAGTGGCCGGAATTATCGAAGAATTAGAACGGCGCATTTTACGCGATATGATTATTCATGACAAAAAAAGAATTGATGGCCGATCGTCCACGGAGATTCGCCCGATTAGCTCGGAAGTAGGAATTTTACCCCGGGCTCATGGATCGGCTTTGTTTAACCGTGGTGAGACGCAGGCCTTGGCCGCTCTAACGCTGGGAACATCTTCCGATGAGCAGCGTTTGGATTATATAGCCGCAGAGGAGAGAAGATCATTTATCCTCCATTATAACTTCCCGCCTTATAGCGTTGGTGAGGCAAAATCTTTGCGGAGTCCCGGAAGAAGAGAGATAGGCCATGGAGCACTGGCGCGGAAAGCATTAGTTCCTGTTTTGCCCGCAGCGGATGTATTCCCCTATACAATTCGAATTGTTTCGGAAATACTTTCCTCAAATGGTTCATCTTCTATGGCAACAGTATGCGGTGGAATTCTGTCCCTGATGGATGCCGGAGTTCCGGTGAAAGATGTTGTGGCGGGCATTGCCATGGGTCTTTTAAAAGAAGGAGATGATGTCGTTATTTTGTCGGATATTCTGGGTGATGAAGATCATGCCGGCGATATGGATTTTAAAGTATGCGGTACGGAAAAAGGGATTACCGCCATGCAAATGGATATTAAAATAGATGGACTGACTGAAGACATTTTGCGCAAGGCTTTGGCACAGGCGCGGGATGGCCGGGTGCATATCATCGGTAAAATCCGCGAAACACTGGCGGCACCCCGAACGGATATTTCACTTTACGCACCCCGCATCACCACGGTGAAGGTGAAAGAAGATCAGGTCCGGACGGTTATCGGATCAGGCGGGAAAAATATCCGGCAGATTATCAGCGAGACCGGTGTTACAATTGATGTCGAAGATGATGGTACTGTGACGATTGCTTCCAGCGATGCGGAGGCGGCAGCCCGTGCAGTAGCCATGGTTAAATGGCTTACCGAAGAAGCGGAAGTCGGGAAAATTTACCGTGGCACTGTGAAGAAAATAGTAGATTTTGGAGCCTTTGTCGAAATTCTGCCGGGAACCGAAGGATTGTTGCACATTTCGCAAATATCCAAAGAAAGAGTAAACAAGGTTAGTGATGTCCTCAAAGAAGGCGATGAAGTTATGGTAAAGGTCTTGGAGATGGACAAGCAGGGCAAAATCCGCCTGAGCCGGAAAGAGGCAATGGATGCCGAAGTTCAATAGTATAAATAACTGATCACAAAGCAACAGTGTAAATCTGTTCTGTATCAGCTTTTTTGTTGATACAGAACAGTGCTCGCCCCATGAACCCTTTCTTTAAAGGGCATTAACTATCAATTAAAAAATAAAAATTATTCATATGCGGAAAACAAATGGAAAAAATAAATATTTGCGTGCAAAAAGTAGCTGGCAATGAGGATATTCCGTTGCCGCAATATATGACGAAGCAAGCTGCGGGCATGGATATTTTTGCGGCAGTGGTAGAAGAGGAAATAGTTTTACCCGGCGGGAGGAAAAAAATACCGACCGGAATTGCCATTGCCCTGCCTGAGGGTTTTGAGGCACAGATAAGGCCGCGTAGTGGGCTGGCTATTAAAGACGGGATTACACTGTTGAATTCACCAGGCACAATTGATGCGGATTACCGTGGAGAAATCGCCTTGATAGTGATTAATCATGGAGAAAAGCCTTTCATTATTCGCCGCGGTCAGCGCCTGGCGCAGATGGTAATTCAAAAAGTCTATCAGGCCGAGTGGCTGGAAAATGAAGAATTGCCTTCTACGCCTAGAGGGGCTGGGGGATTTGGCCATACATAATCTTTCCTCTTTTTAATCAGATTATTTAAGCAACTGCTTATGTTTTGCAATTGGAATTAAACGGTGGTATGGAAGGTAAATAAAATCAGGTTACGTGCCATTATAGAGTTATGAAAAAATTTAAAGTTAAAAAAACGTTTCGGGAAATTAACGAGAAGATAAAAGATGGTCGGGCTGTCGTCGTTACTGCTGAAGAGATGATCGACATTGTGGAAAAGAATGGAGCAGTTGAGGCTGCCCGCAAAATCGATGTTGTTACTACCGGTACTTTCGGGGCGATGTGCTCATCCGGAGCGTTCTTGAATTTCGGTCATACGTCTCCCAAAATTCGGGCATCAAAGGTCTGGTTAAATGATGTGCCGGCGTATGGCGGTATTGCAGCGGTTGATTGTTATATCGGAGCCACCGAAGTAGTCGAGGGTGATCCGCTCAACAGCGTTTATCCCGGAGAATTTAATTACGGTGGCGGTCATGTTATCGAAGACCTGGTGGCGGGAAACGTCGTCAAACTGCGTGCCGAAGGTTACGGTACCGATTGTTATCCGGCCCGGAAATTTGAAAAAAATATTACAATCAACGATTTGCGTGATGCAATGTTATTTAACCCGCGTAATGCCTATCAAAACTACAACTGTGCCGTAAATTTATCAGATACAACGATTTACACATATATGGGAATGCTGCGGCCACGCATGGCCAATGCCTATTATGCAACATCAGGACAATTAAGCCCTCTGTTTAATGATCCTTACTACCGGACTATCGGTGTCGGTACAAGGATATTCCTGGGCGGCGCGCAGGGCTTTGTAGCCTGGCCGGGAACTCAGCATAATCCCCATGTCACGCGCAGTGCCAATGGCACGCCCAATCAGGGTGCAGGTACTATTGCCGTGGTGGGCAATCTAAAAGAAATGAGCCCGGAATGGCTGGCGGGAGCAAGTATTCTTGGTTATGGGGTTTCCTTGTATGTGGGGATAGGCATTCCCATTCCCATTTTGGATGAAGACATGGCGCGTTTTACTGCGGTGAAAGATGAAGATATTTATACACAAGTTTATGATTACAGTATGGATTATCCCAAAGGTGTGTCGAAAGCTCTAGCTGAAGTCAGCTATAAAGATCTCCGTAGCGGCACAATCACGATTGATGGGAAAAAAGTAATTACTGCACCGCTGTCCAGTTATTACAAGGCCAGGCAGATAGCCAATACCTTGAAAGAATGGATAGAAAGCGGTAATTTTGTTCTTGGTGAGCCCCAACAAATTTTACCCTCCGTATAAATCTAATTAAAGTATTTATTGCCCTAACTGTTCTGTTGGTAAAAGTGTATATTTTCTAAGCTTTTATAGACCGTGTGTTGAGGAAAGAATAAAATAGCGTTTAATTATTAAGTTAATTAATATTAATTAACTTTAATGATTATTAAATATTTTTTCTTGACTTTTGTTTATATCTTGTGTTGTTATTACCAACAAATGAGGTAACCCTTTAAGGTATAATAGAAAATATGGGAAAAAATAGAGTAAAAAAATTTCGCGAAGAAATTCCTTTGAGCATAGCGGAATTGGCCAGAAAGGCTGAATTGACCCCGCAAACAATTGCTAAAATGGAAAAAGGTTTGCCCACGAGAAAAAATTCGGAGTTAAAAGTCGCAAAGGCATTGCAAAAGCAATACAAAGAAGTCTTTCTGGAAAAGACAACCGATGTGTGAAGATTATTTGCTGCGGGCGTGGAGGGGGATTGCTTCCAAATGAAATTGGGCAGATACTTGGTTGCTTTTTTGTTTTTGATGGCGCTTTTAATAACGTTCGGCAACAGGGGATTGGTTGATAATTATTTAATGGGTAAGAGGCTAGACCAGCTAAAATTGTTGAATAGTGGTGTGGCTGTGGAAAACAATGAATTGAAAAAGAAAATCGTATTATTGCGTAGTGATTTGGTTTATATTGAATCACTAGCCCGTAATGAGTTGGGTATGGTTAAAAAGGGAGATACAGTTTACCGGCTTTCCAGGTAATTCGGAGAGCGGATTTTCCGGGAAAATACGTCTGGTGGTATTTTAATGTTAGATTTTGATTTATTTGCCGGCTCAAAAAAGATTGTCGGTTTAGATATCGGCTCCAGTTCCTTAAAATTAGCTGAAGTGATCAGCTCATCTAAGGGTTACATTCTTAATCAATTTTTACAAATACCTCTGCCCAAGGGAATCATAGTTGAAGGTGTTTTAGTTGATGCCGGGGAATTATCTTTAAAAGTCAAAGAGCTTTTCAAAAAATCAGGTTTACAGCGTAGGGGAATAGCTACTTCTCTTTCCGGAAATTCAGTAATTGTTAAAAAAGTTACACTTGCTCAAATGCAGGAAACGGAATTACGTGAATTAATCCGGTATGAAGGGGGAAAATATTTACCATTTGATAATATGGATGAGGTTAACTACGATTTTCAAATTCTGGGGGATAATGAATTTAATCCCAATCAGATGGACGTTATTATCGTTGCCGCCAAGAAAGATATTGTCAACAGTTATCTCGACGCACTTGTCGGAGCCGGTCTCAATGTAGTGATCATGGATGTGGATTCTTTTGCTTTGGAGGCTATGTACGAAGCGAATTATAAATATGAACCTAAAGAAATTGTTGTCATGGTTAATATTGGCGCAAGTATTACCAATATTAATATCCTTAAAGGTGGCATGTCGATCTTCACCCGGGATTTTACGTTAGGTGGCAATTCGATTACAGAAGCATTACAGGGAAAATACCAGATATCTTTCGAGGAAGCGGAAAAAAATAAAATCGAATACCTGTCTAATAATAATCAGGACAATGTTGAGTTGCAAAACAGCATTTTAGATTTTGCCGAGCCTATTTGCTCGGAAATTGAAAGATCAATCGATTATTTCCGTTCCACTTTTGGCGCTGAAAATATTAAACACGTTTTTCTTTCCGGTGGTTCGGCTAGAATTAGCGGCCTTTCAGCAACGTTATCACAAAGGCTAGGTATAGAAACAGAAATAGTCAATCCTTTCTTAAATATCGGGTACAACAAGAAAAACATTGACGCCAAAACACTGGAGAGCATCAGGCCTATTGCGGCTGTTGCTATAGGGTTAGGTATAGATAAAAATGGATAACAGATGATTAAGATTAATCTTTTACCCTACCGCGAAAAAGAAAAAAAAGAAAATATCGTCCGCCAGATATCTATTATTGGTGGTTCTTTTGTCCTTTTTATCCTTTTGCTGGTCTTCGCTCAGGTTAAGTTATCTTCTTCTGTAAGTCGCCTGGAGAGTCAAATCAAGGAAGCGGAAGTAAAACTAGTCGATTTGAATAAAAAAATCGGTGATTTGGATAAATTCAAGAAAGATAAAAAAGATCTGGAACAAAAACTGGGAGTTATTAAAACACTGGAAGAAAATCGCATAGCACCAGTTAAGACGTTGGACGATTTGGCGGCGCTTGTTCCTTCCAAAAATATCTGGCTTGTTAAGATCGTCCAAAAAAACGATAAATTAACAATTGAAGGCGTTGGCCGGGACAACATAATTGTAGCTGATTTTATGAAGACGATTGAAAAATTTGAGCCGATAAAATCAGTCGATCTGGTTTCTTCGAAGAATGTAGAAATTGGCGGTATTGCTTTGCAGCAATTTAATTTTTCATGCATCATGAAAAAAGGATTTTAATATGGCCATTGATATGGATGCCATAAAAAAATTATCTCCGAAAGCCAAAGCGGGGATTATAGTCGCAGTCATTGTAGTTATCGGTTACTTTGATTGGTTTTATTTTTTATCAGCAACAATTGAAAAGAAAACTGCCCTGGATCAAAAATTCGAAGAACTGCATGGCCAAATTAAGGAAAAAGAAAAAGCTGTGCTGCAATTTGACAAATATAAAGCAGAGGTTGCCGCGCTCAAAGAAAATTACAATGTAGCTTTGCAAAAACTTCCCGCCCAGCGGGAAATTCCCGGACTTTTCCATTCTGTTTCTCTAGCCGGTAAAGATGCCGGGATTGATTTCTTGTTGTTTGAGCCCAAAGTTGCGCCACCAAAAGTACCGGATAAAAAACCGGCCAAAGCAGACCCCAAAGCGGGATCGCCACCCAAGCCGGCGGACCCCAAAGCGGCAGCCGCTGCCAAACCGGCGGCGGATGGCAAAACAGCTCCTCCTCCGGAACCAGAGCCATTTTACGAAGAAATACCTGTAAATGTGACGGTGGTCGGCACTTTCCAGAATATTGTTTATTTCTTTGAGAAAGTAGCCAGGCTGCCTCGTATTGTCAATATTTCCGATATTACCATGGATAGAAAAGAGATAAAAGGGAAAGGCTTCGTTATCAATACAGCGTGTACAATAAAAACGTACATGTTTGTGGATAAAAAAGAACCTGTCAGTGAAAAGGCAAAATGAGAAAAATAACTCTGATCACTTTAATGTTTTTTGCCGGCTTTATAAGTACAGAAGGCCTTTTTGCTGCTGAAGCCAAAAAAACAACTCCTGTCCTGCCGGCGAAAATTACTCCCGTAAAGCCGCAGGTAGCCCAAATGCAACCACAGCTGCCACCAGCGGCACCTGTTGCACTGCCTGCGGAAAGTACGTACAACTACAATCCTGCGGGCAAACCAGATCCTTTCCGGCCTTTTGTGGACGATGAAAATGCCGCGAAAAAGAAAGCAGAAAAAAAGAGTGTAGGTTCAATTTATCCTCTGCAAAGAACGGAAGTTGATAAATTTCGGCTAGTGGGAATCGCCGGTGACCAAAGCCGCCGGATAGCTATTGTCGTCGATGATGGGACAAAAAAACATTATCCTTTAATTGTCGGAACACATATTGGTACAAATAATGGGAAGGTCATAGAAATTTTGCCTGATCGCATTATTGTTGAAGAACATAAAACAAAAAAGGCAAAAAGAATTATTATAAAACTTCATAAAAACCAAGATGAGGTCAAACCATGAAAAAATATTCATCCAACATACTTGTTGCTCTTATAATAACTTTATGGGTGTTTGTCTGTATTCCGGCAGCAGTAGCCGATGCTGCCGATCAAGGCAAAGCGAAGAATGTTGTTGCCGAAGCAGGATATCTGGAAAATGTTATATTGGAGAAATTGCCGGGTAAAGAAAGGATTGCGCTTGTTGTATCAGTTCAACCGGTTGTTAGTGTGGAAAGTCAAACCGATGGCAGTTTGCTTGTTAAATTAGAAGATATGTTTGTGCCAGAAAATTTGCGCCGTACTTTTGGCGAAAATGCCTTAAACAATATTGCGCAGGTAACACCGGTACAAAAGTCTATCGAAGGCAAACAGTGGGCTTATTTAACGGTGAATATAAAGGAAGCTGTTCCTTATGCTGTAAAACAAGAAGGTAAAATTATTTATATTGATTTTAATGTCTCTACCTTACCGGAAAATACAACACCTGTTTCTACCGCATCATCGAGTAGCGGCATGGCGGTTAAAACGGAAACGGCAAAAAAAAATACTGATAAACTTGTTACTATTGATCTTCAAGACGCCGAAATCAGAGATGCTTTGCGTCTGATGGCTGAATACGGAAATGTTAGCATAGTTTCCGGCGATGATGTTAAAGGCAAAGTAACATTGACCATGAAGAATGTTCCGTGGGAACAGGCTTTGGATACAATATTGGAGATAAACGGTTTATCGAAGAAAAAAAGTGGTAACATTATCAGCGTCATGACGTTGGAAAAAAAGAAAAAAGATGAAGGGGACAAAGTAAAAGCGGAAGAAGATCAACAAAAAGCTGATGATCAACGTAAAACCAGAGAACAGAAGCTTCTGGCAGAAAAAGGCTTATTAAAGCAGATTTTAATTGAAGCGAAAATTGTCGAAGCAACCGAGGACTTTGTCCGAAATCTGGGCATTAAATGGGGGGGTGGCACTAATCAAGCGGTTCAGGGAGGCGACTATGGACTCGGGATTACCGGTGGTTCCAATACTTTGTCCACCCGGCAATGGTTGCAAAATTATCCTTCTCAGATTAATTCCGCATTACAAATGGCGGCGGTTAATTTCCCCGCCTCAACTTTGACTGTGGCCTCACCGACGCTGGGAGTTGTTTTCGGTGGTGCAGCGGCTTTTCTCGAAGTTCAACTTGCCGCCCTGGAATCTACGACGTCGGGTAAGATTATATCCGCCCCCAAAATAGTGACAATGGAGGGTATCAAGGCTACAATTAAACAAGGTGACGACGTTCCTTACGTAACTCCGGGATCCGGCACTACTCCTCCCACAGTTGCTTTTAAAGAAGCCTTGTTAAAATTGGAAGTGACGCCCAAAATTACTGATGAAGGGAAAATTTCCATGTCCATAAAAGCTTCCAATGACGTACCCAATTATGCACTGGCGGCCACGCTTCAGGGGAACCCGCCTATTCGCAAGAACGAAGTAGATTCGACGGTGGTAATTAAAGATGGCGATACAGTTGTGATCGGTGGCATATTAAAAACGCAGGATGATAAGATTGTCAGCGGTCTTCCCTGGCTTCAGAAGATTCCTGTTTTAGGTTGGTTGTTTAAATCCGACAGCACCAGTAAACAAAAAAGACAGCTTTTAATTTTTGTAACGCCGAAGATATTAAAAGGGGAAGGTTTTACGGAGAGTGCGGAAAAAAGCATAAATTGATAAAGTGATCCTATTTCTTAATGGATATTGAATTTCAATAATATTGATTGACAACTTACATATCCTGGATATTTAGCCTGAGAATTAATGAAACTACCCTTATCTAAAATAATAGTTATTCCTCTTTTGTTCCTGGTAATGCAGCTTTGCGCGTGCACCAATACTCCCTGGCATCGGGAACAGGCGGAGATGTTTTTAAATAAGGGCATATCTTATATTGAAATGAGGCAATTCAATAATGCCGCCAAAGAATTGCTCGAAGCCGAAAAATATTCTCCGTATGATCATAAAATTCATTATTTCCTGGGAATGGCTTATCATGGCAAAGGAATGAGAGATAAGGCTGTCGAAGAATTTAAGGAAGCAATCTCTCTCCAGGAAGACTATTCCGAAGCTCATAATTACTTAGGTACCTTATATTCGGATATGGAACTTTGGGATCAGGCAATAGAGGAGTTCGATCGGGCTCTCGCCAATCCGATGTATGATACACCGGCAATGGCGCTTTATAATGCTGGTTGGGCTTATTATGCTAAAAAAGATAATAAGACTGCTCTGATTAAATATTCGGATGCTCTCCAGCGGGAGCCGATGACTAATTTGCGGCCGCAAATTGAAAAAAATATCGGCCTTGTCTATTTCAATCAAAATAATGTTTCCGAGGCTATTGTGCATTTGAAAAAATCAGTGGAATTAAACTCTTCGCTTTATGATGCGCACTTTCTACTGGGGGAATGCTATTTAAGAATTAAAGATACGGAAAAGGCAGCAAAAGCATTCCAGGCAGTGGTTAAATTATCGCCCCAGTCTTCTTTAGGTCAGCAAGCTAAAAGCTATTTACAATCATTAAAATAAATCAATATTTTAACGGAATATATGGAAAATAATCAAATCGAAGAAGACCGTCTGGTTTTTGTCAATCAGATGGAAATGTTTTTGCGAGACAAAAGGCTGTCGGAAGCGCTAAGCATGGCCGAAGAAAGGTTATCCCGATTGCCACTGGATATTGATGCCCGGGCTTTTATCAATCTTGTGCTGATCGTAATGGGAAGGATTGAAGAATCCCGGAATATTTTGCAGGGATTAGAAAAAGATATTGCCAGATTATCATTTGTTTATTTACAGGCTGCTGATTCCTATCGGGAAAAGGGATTAAATCAGGATGCAGTTTTGTGCTATCAGAAATTTCTTTCCCTCAATCCTCTTGCGGAAAATTCCCGGGAAGTCGCCGAAAAAATTGCCCTGCTGAAAAATGCAGAGCCCGTTGCCGATGAAGTTGATGAATCAGGTGACGCCGATAGCCCCGGGCCGGAATTTTATACTCTAACTTTAGCTGATCTCTATATAAAGCAGGGTCATTCGAAGATGGCAGTGGATATTCTGACGGAAATAATCAAGAGAGAGCCGGCCAATGTGCAGGCGAGAGTAAAACTCGATACAGTGAAAGCTGTCCTTGCTTTAAAATCATCTTCAGGTGGCTCTGCTGCATCAACAAATAATCTGATAAAAACTTTGTCATGCTGGCTGGAGAATTTAGGCGGGTTAAAGAAGCATGCAACATGATAATAACATATTTCCGGTTAGAAGATCCTCTGTGCGTCAGAAGTATTCCGATTGCAAAATTGACAGCCTGATTTTTTTTAATATAAACAACATCCGTTACTTGTCAGGATTTACCGGCAGCGATGGCGTTCTGATAATTGGTGAAAATAGAACAGTATTGCTTGTCGATGGTCGTTATATAACACAGGCAAAATTAGAGTTAGCGGGCGTAGAAGTAATTGAATACAAAGACAAGATTAAGGGAATCGTTCAGGCTGTCCAACAATTAGCGCTGAAATATATTGGTTTTGAAGCAGGGTCAATTGTCGTGCAAATGTATAATCAATTGATCCGGGAATTGCAGGATGAAGTTTTAGTGCCTTTGGGTGACGAGTTGAAATTGCTCCGGGCCTGTAAGACTGAAGCAGAAATTGCATTAATGAAAAGAGCGGCAGAAATTTCTTCTGCGGCAATTGCTGCTTTGATCCCGAGAATTAAGGCTGGTTTTTCCGAAAAGGATATCGCCCTGCAACTCGAGATAATGGCACGGCAATCCGGTGCCGATCAACTGGCCTTTGAGACTATTGTCGCTTCCGGAGAAAATTCAGCTCTGCCTCATGCGAAACCAACCGAGAGAAAAATCAGGCGCGGAGATTTTATTGTTATTGATTTTGGTGTAAAATATAAGGGGTATTGTTCTGATGAAACTTGTACTTTGGCTTTTCAGGAGTTGACAGATGAACAAAAGAATGCTTATCAGCTGGTTAAAAAAGCTCATGACGAGGCAATCTCTGTCGTCCGGGTAGGCGCTGCCGCTGCTGACATTGACCGTTGCGCCAGAGATGTTTTTGGTCAAAGATATGAAAAGTATTTTTCCCACGGAACCGGTCATGGCGTCGGTTTAGAGGTTCACGAAGCTCCACGCCTTGCTCCTGCTTCCCTAGATATTCTGGAAGCACAGATGGTGGTTACGATTGAGCCCGGGCTTTATTTGCCGGGGCAATGGGGTATTAGAATCGAGGATACAATATTAGTGAAAAAAAATAGTTGCGAAAAGCTGACAAAAATGAATAAAGAACTCATCGTTATCGAATAAAACAGAGGTTATGCTGTTATGAAAATATTTCCTGAAGATCTCCTTTACAGCCGTGAACATATCTGGGTGCGGATTGACGGAGATATGGCTACATTGGGTATTACGGATTATGCTCAGGAACGTTTGGGAGAAATCCTGTCGGTTGAATTTCCGGAAATCGATACTTATGTGGAACGTGACGAAACATTTGGCTCTGTTGAATCTACCAAGGCGGTTATCGATTTAGTTTCTCCGGTGAGCGGGACTATTGTCAGTGTTAATGAAGACATTAACGATGACATTGGCATAATAAACAGTGATCCGCATGATATCGGATGGCTGGTGGTAATTGAAATGGATGAATTGGGACAGCTGGACGACTTGCTTGATGCGACAGGGTACCACGATTTTATAATGCAAGAGGAAGAGACGGACTGAGTCCCTTTATGGCCTGGAGGGTTATAGACTTTCAACGGTATAATGCGTTTGAAAATATGGCTATTGACGAAGCCATTTTTCGAGAAACAATAAAAAACAAAAAACCTCCCACAATTAGATTTTACGGATGGCACCCGTCTGCTGTTTCTATTGGTTATTTTCAGGACATAAAAAAAGAAGTTAATGTTGAAAACTGTCGTACGGCCGGGGTTGATATTGTCCGCAGGCTCAGTGGGGGGAAAGCCGTTTTCCATTGCGCTGAAGTTACCTATGCCGTTATAGCCTGCAATACTGAAGAATCATTCCCTGCCGATATTTTGGGAACATATAAAATAATCAGCAATTGTATTGCTCGCGGTTTGGCCGATTTGGGAATAGAGGCGGTTCTTGCTGAAACTGGCCGTTCTTTGCACGATACTGATTTTAAAGCATGCTGTTTTTCAATGCCATCAAGAAATGAGCTTCTGGTTTCCGGACGTAAAATTTGCGGTAGTGCTCAAATGAGATCCGGCGGTGGGTTCCTGCAGCACGGTTCAATATTGACAGGTTTTGATCCGGTCCAGACGGCGTCATTCTTATTGCCAACGCGGACTGATTTACAATTGCAGCAGCTGAAAGATTCTGTTGCGGCAATTAATGGAGAGATTGCCCTGCCGGTTAACGAAAAGGAAATTTGTGTCAGTTTGAAAAAAGGTTTTGCTGAGGGACTGGGCAGAGAAATCACCGAAGAACCATTGACGTCTGCGGAAGAAGAACTAGTGAATAAATTAGCACAAAAATATGCAGATTTAAGATGGAATCGAGACAGGAAGAAAGAACCTTTCAAAATTGAGAATTGAAAACAAATGAAACTGCAAGATTTAGTGAATAATGATTAAAAATAGTGACGTAATTCAGCCTTTTCCGTCCCGCGCAAATTATATTTTTTTTAGTTGCGCTTTTGATTCAGATCGCATATACACACAACGTGTAGAAAAAGGTATCATAGTTAAAAATCTTAATTCTACTCTAATGCCCGAATGTATGCGGGTTACAGTAGAAAATCGTAAAGAAAGCAATGCTTTTCTGAATGTTTGGAAAAGCGTTGTGTCTTAAGCAAGGAGCGTGATTAAGAATTAATTGAAAATCTCCAGGGTAGTTTACGGCAAGTGATTTGCACTGCGCCGTACTGCCCTTTTTTTGTTTGTGAAATACAAAATGATCATAAATTATAATAATTAGGAGGAATTACATTGGAAGTAAAAGTAATTGATAATGACGTAGAAAAAGCTCTGAAAATTTTGAAAAACAAACTCTCGAAAAGTGGCTTGTTTAAAGAACTAAAAGTTCGCCGCGCATATGAAAAACCATCTGTGAAGAAAAAGAGAAAAACAATTGAAGCGCGCCGCAGACTGGCTAAGGTGCAAAGACGCCGTAGTAACTAATTCCGGCTTCGCAAAAGATCAAAAAACCATAGAATCATCATTCCGGTCTTGTGACCTTCGGATTACGAAGGCCGGAATGCATTACTTTTCAGATGTTCTGGGCTCCGGCCTTCGTCACGTGATAACCCTATGCCAATGGGTACGAGAGGTGCCGCGAGATTACCGGACCGGGGAGAAGGCATTGGGAACTTTTTGCGAGTTCATCCATCAATACAGTTTCGCTTTCTGCGGGACGTTATGTAGTGGCTGAGCATCATCAGTTACGGGAGTTACCTCTAATATGGACGAAAAACAATATGTAGTTGATGCGCTTTCCATTGAAGAATCATGGCGCATGTTTCGCATCATGGCAGAATTTGTTGACGCCTTTGAAACGATGTCCAACATACATAATGCCGTTTCTATTTTTGGTTCGGCCAGGGTTAAGCCGGAAGACGAATACTATCAAAAAGCGGAAAGACTAGGCCTGCTTTTAGCCCAAAATGGGTTTAATGTAATTACCGGCGGCGGCCCCGGAATTATGGAGGCGGCTAATAAAGGTGCCAGCGAAGGTGGCGGAAAATCGGTAGGGATGAATATTCGCCTGCCGTTTGAGCAAAAACCGAATCCCTATGCTAATATTCACCTTGATTATAAGTATTTTTTTATCCGCAAGGTAATTTTCGTTAAGTATGCGGTAGCTTATGTCATTCTGCCGGGCGGATTTGGTACGATGGATGAGTTATTTGAAGCAGTGACATTAATTCAAACCAGGAGAATAAAAAGTTTTCCGGTAATACTTATGGGCAGTGAGTATTGGCGGGGACTTTTCGAGTGGCTGAGAAAAACCATGCTGGCGGAGGGGAAAATTTCTCCGGCTGATCTTGAACTTCTTCAGGTTTTTGATAATCCTGAAGAAGCCGTTAATCACATTAAAAAGTATGTTATAGTTTGATTGGTAATTCCTTTTCCAGATCACAGATGATAACGCGGCGCCACCAACAAAGGCAGCGCTGAACGTGGGAAGGGAATAATACTATCTGGCAGTTTTAAGAGATAACATTTTATGGCAGCGGAAAAATTACTGGCTGATCTGAAAAAAGGTGTCATTGCTCCTTGTTATCTTCTTTACGGCGATGAGGAATATTTAATTAATGAGACCCTCCAGCAAATTCTAGACTTAATTATCCCCCTAACAGACCGTGATTTTGGCCTGTTTTACCTTGATGGCGAAAACACTGATGTGGACAGCCTGATTGAATATATTTTAACACCTTCCCTTTTAGGCGGCAGGAAAGTTGTGGTGGTTCGCAATACAACAATTTTCCAATCCAGTGAGAATCTGGCTGATCTGGTTCAAAAAATAAGGAATAATATTGATGATAATCCCTCCAAAGCCGCGAAATATTTTTTGACTTTCCTGAAGCTGGCAGGATTTTCTCTGGAAGATTTAAAGGACAGTGGTTGGCGGCGTATTTCCGATGTGCAATGGAGCAAAATTATTGCCGGGGATGCAGGCGAAGACCGCGAAAAATGGCTTCCCCGGATATTGGAAATATGCTCAAATTTGGGTCTTGTTGAATTGTCCGGTATGGATAAAATAGAACGATTGGAAAAAATTTTCCAAAATGGCTTGCCCTCGGGAAACTGCCTGATCTTTACGACAGAAACAGTCGATAAAAGAAGAAAAATATACAAGATGATTGCCGAGCAGGGAATTGTTCTGAATTTTAGCATAGCTAAGGGAGAAGCAGCACAAAAAGAAGTTCTCCAAAAACAAATTCAAAAATTACTGGAGCGTTATAAAAAGAAGCTATCGCCGGCAGCCTGGATTAGTTTGGGGAAAAAAACAGGATTTGAACTGCGTCGATCAATTATGGAAATGGAAAAGCTGATCTTTTTTGTCGGTGATCGTCCGCTTATTGAGGAGGTGGATGTCGAGGAAGTTGTCGGCAAAACAAAAGAAGATTCCATTTTTGATTTAACGACCGCTCTCAGTGAAAAAAATCAGCTGGCCGCACTCCATGCCCTGAAGGCTTTATTGGATCAAGGGCTGCACCACTTGATGATTCTAACAATGATCGTCAGAGAAATCCGTTTTTTACTGCACGCAAAAATATTAGTCAACTCCGGGAAATTGCCGAAATTTAGCAGCAGTATGGAATATGGCTGGTTTTCGAAGAATATTCATCCCGCATTGAGTGAGCTGGCTGCTACAAAAGAGTTACCGAAAGATTTTCTGACGGGCAAGCATCCTTTTGTGATTTTCAATGCTTTGCGCAATTGCGGACGTTTCTCTTATCCAGTGCTGATAGGCTATCTCGATGACTTGCTCGAAATCGATCGCGGTTTCAAATCTTCGGCCAGAGATCCGCAGCTGTTACTGGAAAATTTCCTGATTAAAGCCTGCACTAAAGCTTCTTGATCTTTATTTGGGCATGTCTGCGGGCGCGCGGCATTCTTTTTGCCGGTCCCTTTTTGGAGTAATGATAGTCGTTTTCATCATCTATTTCTTTCCCTTCGGCAAAGTCACTGATCGCTGATTGGGTAATGGCTTTGTGCATCAGCATTTCAAATTCGCTGGAAGAAAGCGCGGTTTTCCCGTGCCTCGTTACATAAGAAGCAATTTCCCGGTCAGAGGAAATTATTATTGTTTCTTCCGAACTATTATCTGCTAATCTTTTGATCACATCATCTGCTTTTTCGCCGCGGCGTGAATAAATGATGTTGATATTACCCTGCCGGTCACGTTCTTCCTGGGCTGAGCCTGTCTCCCAGCCGTCAAAAACAACGGTAATCTTATGTCCTTTTTTTCTTTTGTATTCAGACAGCTTGGAAGTCAGCGCCCGTCGGCCGGCTTCCAAACTTTGTTTTTCGAAACGGCGCAGGGAATCAGACTGGCGAATTAAATTGTAGCCATCAATTATTATCTGCATAAGTGAATTTTGACATATGCTGTTTGGCTATGCAATTAATTTTTACGATTTCATTAATTTTGTCTTCAATTTTATTGATGTTTTTCTTGACTTCAATATGCTTAGTCTGTTAGCTTTCTGTAAAATTTTTCAATACTGGATAAAAAGAGGTTTATATTTATCCAATAAATATAGATAGATGGAGGGGGAAGCCAAAATGGAAATTAAGAAAATTTGTGTGTTGGGTGCTGGCCTGATGGGAAATGGCATTGCACAGGTTTCTGCGCAGGCAGGTTATGAAGTGACATTGAGAGATATTGAGCAGAGATTCATTGATGGCGGCATGAACAACATTAAAAAAAATCTGAGCCGCGATGTTGAAAAAGGTAAAATATCTCAGGAGCAGGCTACTGTGATTCTGGGACGGATTAAACCGACGCTGGACTTAAAAGAGGCCGCTACCGGAGCAGATGTGGTTGTCGAAGTTGTTATTGAAGTGATGGACGTGAAGAAAAAGGTTTATGCTGAACTCGAAGAAATAGTCCCTAAACATTGTTTGTTTTTTACGAATACATCGGGACTTAGCATCACCGAAATGGCTTCCGTGACCAAGAGGCCGGATCGGTTCATCGGAACTCATTTCTTCAATCCCGTCCCGGTTATGCGTTTGCTGGAGATAATTCGTGGTCATCAAACGTCTGATGAGACACTGGAGATTGCCAAGGCCTGGGGTAAAAAAATCGGTAAAGAAGTAATCATAGTCAAAGAGGCTCCGGCGTTTGTTGTAAACAGAATCCTCTGCAATATGATCAATGAGGCCTTCTTCGTTCTGGACGAAGGTTTGGCTACTGCGGAAGATATTGATAAAGGCATGGTTCTCGGTTGCAACCATCCTATCGGTCCTCTGGCTCTGTCTGATCTAGTCGGCAATGATACGCTGCTGCGTGTTGTCGAAGGATTGCATCGGGAGCTTGGTGATAAATACCGGCCAGCTCCTCTTTTGAGAAAACTTGTTCGCGCCGGCAACTTCGGACGCAAATCAGGCAAGGGTGTTTACGATTATAGTAAAAAATAAGCAGGCAGGTTGGTTAGCCCAAGGAGAAGCTTTTTCCTCTCAACGCAACCGGGCAAATATTTATCTATTGATAATGTTTCTCAAGCCAGAGTGGATAAAACTCGCAAGATTCAATTAAGAAAAAATTGCGGCTCACAAAAAAGACTTGGACTGGTGATTCCCGCCAGACAAAATATGCTTAAAGGAGATAGGAAATGGATTTTAACTTAACTGAAGAACTGAAGATGTTGAAGGAAATGGCATACAAATTTGCTGTGGCGGAAATAACGCCGTTTTCCCAGGAATGCGATGAACAGGAAAAATACACACCGGAAATTAGAAAAAAAGCTGCGGAAAACGGTTTGGTCGGCGCCTGGATTCCAGAAGAGTATGGCGGAGCCGGTGCCGGTATTTTAGGCAACGCCATTATTACGGAAGAATTATCCAAGGTGGACATGGGTATTGGTTTGAATGTTACTGCCGCGGGATTCGGCTGCGAATCAATTTTTCAGTATGGCAGCGAAGAACAGAAAAAGACTTATCTCCCGCCGGTTTGCGCAGGTGACAAAGTCAGTGCCGGCTCCTTTACCGAGCCTAATGCCGGGACCGATGTTGCCGGTTACAAGACAAGGGCTGTCAAGGATGGTAGTGACTATGTGATCAACGGCAATAAAATGTTTATCACCAATGGTACCGTTTGTGATTTTATGGTTACTCAGTGCATTACCAATCCGGAAGAAAAAAAGCACAACAGCTTCAGTTTGATTATTATCCCGGCTGATGCCAAGGGAGTGACGCGGAACAAACTTCATGGCAAAATGGGAATTCGCGCCAGTGATACCGCGGAAATTGCTTTGGAAGATGTCCGTGTCCCCCAGTCCAATCTTGTAGGAAAAGAAGGACATGGTTTTCGCGAGCTGATGCACTTTTTCGATACCACCAGAGTTATGGTTTCCGGCCAGGCGCTGGGGTTATCGGAGGCTTGTCTGGAAACGAGCATTAAATATGTCAAGGAAAGAACAGCCTTTGGTGCACCTCTGGGATCATATCAGCTCACTCAGATGAAGTTAACGGAAATGGTAATACGGATAGAAGCTCTGCGCGGTCTTGTTTACAAAGCGGCCTGGTTGATTGATCAGGGGACTCCTGATTACACGCTGGCGGCCATGGCAAAATTCTATGGCGGACAGACAGCAGTATTTTGCGCCAATTATGCAGTTGAACTTCACGGTGGCTATGGTTACATTGAAGAATATCCCGTGCAGAAATGGTATCGCGATGCGAAAATTCTGGAGCTTTATGAAGGAACGAAAGAAGCAGAAATAATGACCATTGGCCGGGCTCTGCAGGCGAAGTAGTTATAAAAATAATTTTCAGGCGGGGTCTAAGTTTTAGGATCGCCCCCGCCTGATTTTTTTTGGGAAAAAGGAGTGATTATGAAAACGCGTATTACCGAACTGTTTGGCATCAAATATCCCATTATTTTATCGGGCATGAGCTGGATCAGTGTGCCAAAGATGGTGGCAGCGGTTTCCAATGCCGGTGGACTGGGGATTCTCGCTACTGGTCCCTATACCCCCGCGCAGACACGTCAGGCAATAAGGGAAATACGCGATCTTACCGATAAACCCTTTGGAGCGAATGCTACACTTCTTATTCCGGCAGCCTTGAAAAATGCCGAAGTTCTGCTCGAAGAAAAAGTGCCGGTAATTAATTTCGCCCTGGGGAAAGGTGACTGGATTGTCAAGGGTGCGCACGCTTACGGTGGGAAAGTTGTGGCCACCGTCGTCAATGCCCGGCATGCTAAAAGGGCGCAGGAATACGGGGTGGATGCTGTTATCTCTACAGGATACGAAGCTGCTGCGCATGGTGAGTATGTGACTTCACTCGTGCTTATTCCCTCTTTGGCGGACGCGGTAAATATTCCGATTATTGCCGCCGGTGGTTTTGCCGACGGCCGGGGACTGGCCGCAGCACTGGCTTTAGGTGCGGAAGGAATAGCCATGGGAACCCGTTTTATGACCACTAAGGAAAGTCCGTTACATGACAACTATAAAAAGTTGTCTATCGAAAAAGATGTTACCGAAACAATGTTTTCCGACCGCTTTGACGGAATATTGTGCCGCGTTCTGGAAACACCCGCGGCTAAAAAGGCATTTAAAAGAGGATTAAATCTGCCGGCGGCTTTTGTCAATTCTCAGGATATTGCCCGTCAGATGGAGATGCCCTATGCGAAATTATTTTTAGGTGTGCTGCTTTCCGGTTGGAAAAGCGCGCGGCAGATGGCTTTTTTGGCTAACGGTTTCAAGGCTTTCCAGCAGGCCACGGAAGATGGAAATACAAAAACAGGAATTCTTCCCGTAGGCCAGGTAACCGGCCTGATTCATGACGAACCATCAGTTGCCGAAGTCATAGAAAGAATTGTTGCCCATGCAAAAGAGCAACAGCAGAAATTGCAAAATCAATTTTCATAGAGGATTGGGATTAATCGTTAAGTCAATGACTCCATCTTCGGATAAAACAAAAAAATATATTATTATTGCCTTGCTAATTATCATCTGCCTTGTTGCTTATGGCCGGATATTGGGCAATGATTTTGTTAATATTGATGATCCCGTTTATGTGACAGAGAACAGAAATATCCAGTCTGGCATCACGCTGGAAGGATTTCATTGGGCGTTTAGTACAACCTATGCCCAATTCTGGCACCCTCTGACGTGGCTATCCTTGATGTTCGATTACCAACTCTATGGCTTAAAGCCTGGCGGGTATCATCTGACCAATCTTCTCCTGCATATAATGAGCGCTCTACTGCTATTCTGGCTTTTTAACCGGATGACAGGGACGATATGGCGCAGCGCCTTTATTGCGGCGCTTTTTGCGCTTCACCCGCTTCATGTGGAATCAGTTGCCTGGATCGCGGAGCGTAAAGATGTCTTGAGTGCATTTTTCTGGATGCTGACTTTTTGCCTGTATGTCTATTATACAGAAAAACCAGCCACAAAAAGGTATCTGCTTGTTCTTTTGTGCTTTGCCTGCGGGCTTATGAGCAAGTCCATGATTGTCACTTTGCCCATAGTGATGATCCTTCTCGATTACTGGCCGCTCGGCCGGCTAGGTTCGCGGAAAGCCGAACCCCACTTGCCGGACCCTATGCCCGGCCGCAGTGAAAAAAGGCAACAGAAAACCCGATTAAAAAAAGGTGCGCAACAGAAAAATGTATCTCCGACCAATATTCAAAAAGTAACAGAAAAAAAGATTGCAGGAATAATTCCGTTATGGCAGCTTCAGGAAAAGATTCCTTTTTTTATCGTTTCGGCAGCTTTTACTATCATCACGCTTTATGCTCAGTACAAACCGGATTTTAAAGGTTTTTCTCTTAGTTCCCGAATTGCCAACGCGCCTGTTTCTTTTGTGACATATCTTGGAAAAACATTCTGGCCTTATGATCTGGCCGTTTTCTATCCTTTTTCCGATCAACTTCCGGTATGGCAAGTATTGGGCGCCGCTTTGCTGATTCTCATTATCAGCGCTGCTGTTATTGTAACGGTGAAACGTTTGCCGTATCTATTTGTTGGATGGTTCTGGTATGCAATAACTCTTTTACCTGTTATCGGAATCGTTCAGGTAGGAAAACACGCAATGGCCGATCGCTATACCTATATACCTTTAATCGGTATCAGCATTATGTTGGTTTGGGGTATCCCTTTGTTGATTAAGCGTGAAGAAATACGAAAAACAATATTATTTCCAGTGGGAGTAATATGCATTGCGATCTTGTCATTCCTGACCTGGCAACAGTGCGGCTATTGGAAAAACAGCACCATTCTTTTTAATCACGCCCTGCAGGTAACCAAAGAAAACTATATGGCACATACTAATCTCGGTGTGGCTTTGGCTGCCGAAAGAAAAAATGAGGAGGCCATAGAGCATTATGAAGCTGCTTTGAGAATAAAGTATAACGATGATACTGTGCATTACAATCTGGGAAATGTTCTGTATCGACTGGGGAGAACAGAGGAAACACTCCATCATTACCAGGAAGCAGTAAGGATAAATCCAAACTATTCCAAAGCCCATAATAATCTTGGACTAATACTCACTAATCAAAATAAGTATGAAGAAGCAATTTATCATTACCGGCAGGCTCTAAGAATAAATCCAGGTGATCCCGGATTTTATCTTAATTTAGGGGTCGCTCAGGCCAGAAAAGGTGAATGGCAAGAGGCAATTGATCAATTCCGCACGGCTATTGCTATCAATCCCGCCTATGAAGAAGCGCGCCGGGTTCTCCGATTGACGCTGGAGCAGGGGAAAATACATGGTGCCAAATAATGTTATTTCGAGTTGATGTAATTTATTGAGAAAATGAAAAAATATTCCATCTTGTGTTAGTCTTTGTTTCATAATGTTTTAAAAGAAAAAAGGGCAATAATTTGCCGGAAAGAGTTGCTTGATGGCTAAAAATATTTCGAATACTAATGAAGGAATGGCAAATTATAAAAGCTATCAAAAGTCACATGTTTCCCATTGGGATTATATTGTCAAGAACGAGCATCAGTGGGGAAGATGCAGTGGTTATTACCACAAACGGTTGCAGGATGTATTACGATTTGTTGTGCCCCCGGGACAGCGCGTAATTGAGTTAGGCTGTGGACAGGGTGATTTGCTGGCCTCTCTTCAGCCTTCGTATGGTGTTGGTGTAGATTTTTCATCACAGATGATGGAACAGGCCAGGAACAGCCATCCTGATTTGCACTTTATACAAGCCGACGCTCATGAAATTGATGTAAAAGAACATTTTGATTTTATTATTCTCTCTGATCTGGTTAATGATTTGTGGGATGTGCAAGCAGTGTTGCAGAAGATAAGGCCTCTTACCGCATCGGGATCTAGGATCATTATCACAACGTACAGCCGGTTATGGGAATTACCATTCAGGATTATCCGCAAGTTTGGTCTGGCCAAACCGTTATTGCCCCAAAATTGGCTCACTGTGGAAGACGTAAGCGGTTTGCTTTCCCTTGCCGATTTTGAAGTCATCAGACACTGGGAGGAAATTGTCTGGCCTCTCCGGACGCCACTGGTGGATTCGCTGTTCAATCGGTTTGTTGTCAAAATCTGGCCGTTCCGGTGGTTCGCCTTAACCAACATTATCATAGCCCGACCCTGCCCGGCGGTTGCAGCAGCAGCGCCGGCGCCTATAGTATCTGTTGTCATTCCCGCGCGCAACGAAGCCGGGAATATACAAAAAATATTTGACGAAGTGCCGGAAATGGGCGCTGCTACGGAATTAATCTTTGTTGAAGGCGGATCTTCCGATAATACTTATGAAGTTATTGCAAAGGCAATGGCGGATAATCCTCACCGTTTATCCAAACTTCTGCGGCAAACCGGCCAGGGCAAAGGCGATGCTGTTCGCCTGGGCTTCCAGCATGCTACCGGCGATATTCTGATGATTCTTGATGCTGATCTTACAGTGCCGCCGGAAGACCTGCCCAGATTTTATGATGTCCTCGCCAGTGGTAAAGCTGAATTCGTCAACGGAGTGCGTTTAGTATATCCAATGGAAAAGGAAGCGATGCGTTTTTTTAACCTTCTGGGTAACAAGTTTTTCAGTTTGGCTTTTTCCTGGTTGCTTGGTCAGCCGATTAAGGATACATTATGCGGCACTAAGGTGCTTTGGAAAAAGGATTATGAAAGAATTGCTGCCAACAGAGCGTATTTTGGCGACTTTGATCCTTTTGGCGATTTCGACCTTTTATTTGGCGCCGCCAAATTAAATCTAAAAATCAGCGAAGTTCCAATTCGTTATCGGGAACGCACTTATGGAACAACCAATATCAGTCGCTGGAAACACGGCTGGCTGCTGCTGCGCATGGTCTGCTTTGCCGCGTTAAGAATCAAATTTATTTGAGGGGGATGCCATCCTTAAATCACTTTTTATACACCCCTTGATGAGGTGCATTAATCTCGATGCCCCGGAAATAATTTATCTGAGAAGGCGTATAATTCAAGAGAAAAGATTTCTCTGCCGCATCTACGAAGAATGGTATCAGGCTTTGTTCAATTACCTACCGGAAGGAAACGGTTCTGTTCTTGAGATAGGGGCGGGTGCCGGTTTTTTCAAAAAGTTTTTGCCGGGTGTTATTACATCGGAATGTTTTTACATCTCAGATATCGATCTTGTTCTTGATGCCGGATATTTACCATTTGCTAACGGATCACTCAAAGCAATTGTCATGACCGATGTGTTTCATCATCTTCCCGAGCCCCGGCTCTTTCTGCGCGAGGCAGTGCGGTGTCTTCGTCCCGGAGGTGTCATGTTGATGGTGGAGCCCTGGGTGACATCATGGTCACACTTTGTCTATTCTAAATTTCACCATGAACCATTCCGGCTTGATTCAAAACAGTGGGAGTTTGCCAGTGAAGGTCCGCTTTCCGGGGCCAATGGAGCCCTGCCCTGGATTGTATTTCACAGGGATCGAAAACAATTTGAAAATGAATTTCCTAGATTGCGCATCAGCCGTATTGAACCGATTATGCCCTTTCGCTATCTTTTGTCCGGCGGTGTATCGCTGATCAGTTTGCAACCGGGCTGGGCTTTCGGGTTTTGGCGTTTTCTGGAGAGCTTGCTGGCACGTTGGATGGATAGTTGTGCTATGTTTGCAAAAATTGTATTAGTAAAAAATGATTAAAAAGGGAAAAATGTACGGGGGAAGTGCGTAATGGAAAAGCAAGTCGGCCCAATAGGGCGTTTTCTGGGGCGGTACTCCGGCCATCTTTTTCACATCTGGATAGAGGAGTATATCGGGTGGATAACTCGCAATCTTCCCTCCATGGAGGGCATGCTTGGCCGTTACGGTCTCTATAAACTTCTTTTCAAAAAAATTAAATCTTTGACTCTCATCTATCCGGGTGTCTATTTCACCCATACTTACGGTATTGAGGCAGGACGTAATTTCTCCGTCAACTCCGGAGCGATCCTCGACGGCCGGGGTGGAATTACGATCGGCGATGGCGTCATGATTGGCCCCCATACCGCTATATATTCTTCAGGGCACAATTTCACTCAACCTGATCGCCCGATGACAAGCCTAGATCATATTATTGCCCTGTTGTTATCGAAGACGATGTATGGATCGGTGCCCATGTTTGCATTCCCGGCGGGATTACAATCGGTCGTGGTGCAATTGTTGCAACCGGAGCAGTTGTCGTAAAGGATGTTGAGCCTTACACTATTGTTTCCGGTGTGCCGGCTAATGTAATCGGTAAGCGGGGTTAGACTGTCCAAATATAAATGCGTTCATTGTTGTCGGCGGCCTCTCCTGGAAATGCTATTTGGAGTTGATTTTTACCGGTATTAGTATATAAGCAACGAAATTTTTATCTCCGTTAATAATTATGTGGATGCTTCCCAAAGATGAACAATAAATACAAATATTTAATTATAGTATTTTTAATAGTTGCTTCTTGTATTGCTTTTGGCCGTATTCTGGGTAATGATTTTGTTAAATTTGACGATGACAGATTGATCACGGCAAATGTTCATGTTCAATCCGGAATTAACACCGAAAGCATTAAATGGGCTTTTACCAATTCCAGCCTGGAGTATTGGCATCCCCTGACCTGGCTTTCCATCATGCTGAATTGGCGCTTGTTCGGGGCCAATGCTTCCGCCCATCATGTCGTCAGCCTGCTTTTGCATATTGGCGCCGTGCTTTTTTTATTCCTTTTTTTGAACAAAGCCACGAATCGTCTTTGGGCTTCCGCTTTTGTGGCGGCATTTTTTGCCCTTCACCCGTTACGCGTAGAATCGGTGGCCTGGGCCGCCGAGCATAAGGATGTGTTGAGCATGTTTTTCGGCATGGCCTCACTCTATGCCTATGCTCATTATGTGGAAAAGCATCAAGTTTCTAAATATTTGCTTTGCCTGATATTGTTTGCTTTGAGTCTCCTGTCCAAACCAACACTGGTCACACTGCCCTGTGTTCTGCTTTTGCTTGATTATTGGCCGCTGGCACGGTGGCAAAAACAGTTAACTCCTGTGAACATTCCAGTAGTGGCTGAGCAAAAAACCGGCAAGAAAAAAAATAAACAGCGTAAGGTTGTCACCTCCCTCCCGGAGAAAAATAGAGCTGTTCCAGTGAAAAGTGTCCACGCTGCGATCGGCAATATTTTATTGGAAAAGGCACCATTTTTTCTTTTATCAATATCTTTGGGTGTTATGCTCATTTGGCAATTACGGGCCGACAATTATATGGTTTCATTGCAAGTCAACCCATTTTCCGAACGCTTAATGAACGCTACTATATCTTACGTTGCTTATCTGGGCAAAACTTTCTGGCCTGTTAACCTAGCGTTTTTCTATCCGCTGGAGCATTCTTTTCAAATTTGGCAGGTCTTTGGTGCCGCTGCCGTTTTACTGGCAATTAGTGTTGCTGTCGTTTACTTAGTCAGGAGAGCACCTTTCCTTGCGGTGGGGTGGTTTTGGTATTTGGGTACCTTATTTCCCGTAATCGGCTTGATGCAGGCAGGTAATCAGGCTATGGCGGATCGTTACACTTATTTCCCCTCGGTTGGGATTGGTATCATGCTGGCCTGGGGTATGGTTGCTTTATTCCCTAAAGAAAATCTGCGCAAGGCAATTTTGCTTCCTGTGGCGGGTATTGTCCTTTTCGTATTGATTATCCTGACCTCGCAGCAGTGCGGTTACTGGAAAAACGGCGTTTTACTGTTTAGCCATGCCCTGCAAGTTACGAAAAATAATTATCTGGCTCATAATAGCCTAGGTGTTGAATTGGCAGAAGAAGGTAAGACAGAAGAAGCAATTAATCATTTCCGTGCCGCTTTGCAGATAAAACCTAATGCTGATGCCGATTATTCTCATTATAATTTAGCATTAGCCTTAAGGACACAGGGATTGATTGATGAAGCTATTGCTCATTTCCGCGAGGCGCTAAAATCGAGCGATAATAATACCAAAGCTAACGTTCATAATAATCTAGGTGTTGAATTGGCAGAAGAAGGTAAAACTGAAGAAGCAATTACTCATTTCCGCGCCGCTTTGCAGATAAAATCTAATGCTTATGCCGATTATTCTCATTATAATTTAGCATTAGCCTTAAGGACACAGGGATTGATTGATGAAGCTATTGCTCATTTCCGCGAGGCGCTAAAATCGAGCGGTAATTATTCCAAAACTAAAATTCATAATAACCTTGCTGCTTGTCTTGATAAACAAGGAATGCATGAGGAAGCTATTGCTCACTATCTTGAGGCCGTCAAGATCAATCCCGCGGACTATACCGCACACGTTCAGTTGGGTGTAAGCTTAGGAAAACAACGCAAGCATGATGAGGCATTATATCATTTCCGTCAGGCTTTACGCATAGATCCGAACGATCCCGAAAACTATTTGAACGTTGGTTTAGCTTTAGCCAATACCGGTAAAATTGAAGAAGCTATCGAATATTTTCGCCGGGCCGTTGATATCAAACCCGACTATGAAGAAGCCCGCCAGGCATTACGAGTGGCTTTAGCGATTCAGCAAAAGCGAAAGCGTTAACTTTTTTATGGCAGTGATTTATGAACAATAAATACAGATATTTAATTATAGTATTTTTAATAGTTGCTTCTTGTATTGCTTTTGGCCGTATTCTGGGTAACGATTTTGTTAATTTTGACGATGACAGATTAATTACGGAAAATGTTCATGTTCAATCCGGAATTAACACCAAAACATTAAATGGGCATTCACCAATTCCAGCCTGGAGTATTGGCATCCCCTGACCTGGCTTTCCATCATGCTGAATTGGCGCTTGTTCGGGGCCAATGCTTCCGCCCATTATGTCGTCAGCCTGCTTTTGCATATTGGCGCCGTGCTTTTTTTATTCCTTTTTTTGAACAAAGCCACGAATCGTCTTTGGGCTTCCGCTTTTGTGGCGGCATTTTTTGCCCTTCACCTGTTACGCGTAGAATCGGTGGCCTGGGCCGCCGAGCATAAGGATGTGTTGAGCATGTTTTTCGGCATGGCCTCACTCTATGCCTATGCTCATTATGTGGAAAAGCATCAAGTTTCTAAATATTTGCTTTGTCTGATGTT
>CAIVQG010000052.1 GCA_903907985.1 uncultured delta proteobacterium | reverse complement strand
GGCCAAGGTGAGAAGGTCCTGAATAATTGCGGCGCCTTTCTCTGTAGACTGAAAAATCTTTTCCGCGTGACCGCGGGCGCGCTGCCCCTCGGGTATCTCCATCAGCAGTAGTTCCGAGTAACCACTGAGTATCCCCAATACATTATTCAGATCATGCGCTACTCCGCCGGCCAGTTGACCCAAAGCCTCCATCTTTTCTGCACGATGCAGACGATCTTCCAGACTTCGTTTTTCCTCTTCCGCCTGTTTGAGTTCGGTGATGTCCAGAAGTGATGCTACGCTCCTTTTAGTGCCAGGAATCATATCAATAGTCAGAAAGATATACTTAATGTGACATTTTTTATCCTTGAATCGAAATTCATAGCTTTTAGGGGCAGCGGTGTTATCAATTCTTCTCTGTCTATGACTTGCAATCATTTTTTCAAGGTCTTCTTTAACAACAAAATCTGTCCAGCTTTTTTTGCCCTCCAGTTCATTTTTTGTATAACCGGATAATTTCTCATATTCGGCGTTGGCATGAATGATACTTGTGCTTTCATCTAAGATAACCGTGGCTGTACCTGTATTCTCAAAAATGGTCCGATACCAGTTCTCAGATTCTCTAAGAGCCTCCTCAGCCCGCTTGCGATTGGTAATGTCTCGTGAACTCATAACAACGGACGTTACGTTACCTTGAGCATCCCTGAGAATATCCCCCACCGTCTCCAGCCAGACATAATGGCCGTCCGTATGCCTTACCCTATATTCAGCAATGGCGCGTTGCTTGGCGGCTAAACCCTCTGAAAATAAGTTTATGATTCTTTCCACGTCATCGGGATGGACAATATCAAAGATCGACTTGCCGAACCGTTCTTCCAACCTGTAGCCGAGATTTTTGAAATGAGATGGACTAACATATAAAATGTTGCCCTGTAAATCAGTCACCCTGATCATATCGGACATGTTTTCCGTAATCAGACTCAACATTGCTTTGCTTTTTTTCAGATCTTCTTCCGCCTGCTTGCGTTCGGTGATGTCTTGAATGGTCGTCAGTAAATAATTTTCATTGTTGATACTCATCATGACAGTATTGAATAATCCATATCTCAACGCGCCATATCTTGCCCTGATTTCCATTTCGAAGTTTTCAATGCATCCATTTTTATTTAGTTCATGGATAAAAGACGTTCTTTGTTCTTGCGTAAAATATCCGATTTCTATGGAAGTGCGCCCGACAACTTCATCACGATTAAGTCCTACAATTCGCAGAAACGCATCACTGGCTTCAAAAATTCTGCCTTCTTTCACAGTACTAATGATTGTGGGAATTGAATTTTGCAGAAAAGCTTTAGTGAACTTCTCTGAAGTTACTCTTGTTTGTTCGATTTGCTCAAGACGCAGTGCCTGAAGTTCTTCAATCAGTTGTTTCTTGGTCTTTCTTTCATCTTCCATGGTAAGCCCTCAATGAATAGTGGCGCAATGACATTGTTGTGTAAATACGGAATACTAGAATAATGGGGGGGGGTACTGCTGCTGTGCGGTGTGAGCCTATCTAAACAACCGAGTTTATCATGGATTCCCTTAGACATTAACACACCTGTAAAATAGCTAAAAGTGATTAAACTTTAGGCGAATTAGAACCGGTCTTTACTGGGTTGATTACTACTCTATTCTAAGTATTAAAGTCAATACGGTTTTCTCTGCCGTCAGATGCTGCTTATCACTTCAAATCAGCAACTTTTACTGACTCTGCTGGGCTGTGTAGTACAAGGAAAATACAAATACGCCGCCCTGCACCTACATGTCCACTACATTAGTTTGGATTTGAATTGAGCAATGTCCTGAATTATACTTTATTTGCCAATACTCATTGCCGGATCAAACTTGCCTGATACCGTCGGTGATTGAGCATTTCTCGTTTCTCTTCTAACCTGCTCCGAAAGGTAAGGAATAAGTTCGCCAAGGTTTACGGTGACAAGTTGAAATCATGTTGGCGGAAGGTCAAAGACTCCTCAGTTGGTTCTCGATTGTGTTCCGGTTTCGACAAAAAATCCTGAAATAGTGTTGACAGTGGTTCATTTTGTTTGGTATTGTCACCCCGTTGGAAAAGCAAATTTCTATCCCTTAAAATGTGAAGAGGAGAGAAAGTATGTTAATGAGAGTAACAAAAAAAACTATCTTGTTGTGGGCAGTAGGATTCAACTTAGTGCTGTGCTGTGTTTTAAACCCCATGTCGGCATTAGCGGATTCACAAGTGAGTCAATGGGCCGCAGCGGGATGTAGGGCCTCACTCGGTGGGGCACCGTACGCCGAGCAGATTTGCAAGGCAATCTCATTATCAATGGGTCCCAATTCCAGCCAGCTCACCGTGAGCTGTAAAAACGCCTGTCAATACCTAAGTTGTACCGGCATGCTTGATGGCAATGTTTGCACACAAACTTGCCAGCAGGCATGTATATCAACGTACGCGCGTTAGTAGGCCGACAGTCGATGGGGCGACGATGCGATTTGGTAAGGAAGGTGAATCGGCGACCGCTCTTTTGAGAAATCAGTTCCCCTTTTGGTCGAGTTATCCGGCAAGATGGCATTTGGGGAAATATCTCGTAGAAACATTTCAACTCAAATTTTACTTCGCTGAGAAAGCAGCAACAATGATTACTGTTTATAATCTTGCATTTTCGTCGAGGTCGACTTTTTATTAACTTCAGGAAGCAACAAATACGCCTCTCTGCACCCAAAAGAAAATGACCAAATAATCTATTTGTCTGAACGCACCGGGAGAGCCCGCATGCCTTCGTGCTCGGACTTGGGATACCCATACCGACCGCCGGCGTCGAAATCGAAGGCGGTAGCGGCAGGACCGTAGGAGCTAGTTTCCGAAGACCATACCCACCTCCCGCTTTTTGTTATCACAGATCCATAGGCGCTGCTGTTATACAGCTGCCACAGCTCATCAATAGCCGGCATCCGCCATCCGGATTTTCCCCCTCCGCTATACCCCCGACAAATGCTCTCGGCATTATCCCAGTTGGTATTCGACCCGTTGTCATGGTCCGCCCACATCAGTCCCGTTTGCGTGTCCGTAACCGTGCCATCCTTATTGTTTACGAAACGATCCGCCGCTGCCGCATACTCTTCGGAAGCAAAATACCCCAAAAACAATAGCATAAAAACCAGAACCAGAATCCTTTTCATAATGCTCTCTCCTTTTATTAACCTTGCCGGCATTGTTATCACAATCGTAATCTGTGTGCCATTTAGTCATACTCTGGGTTGTTATAGAGCAAGGTTAATACTTATGAATTTGTACAGTTTTTCTAGAGCAGCTCATATCACCCCAAGCCATGGTCATTATACAGACTTGATGCGCCGGTGGTTATTTTTTGCATTCCCCGACAGACCCATCTTTACACTTTGACCCGTCTGTCCATGTCGCATTGCTCAGGTTTGCCCCATTTAGGTGTGCCTGGCTCAGGTTTGCCCCGGTCAGGTTTGTCACGCGCAGGTATGCCTCGCGTAGGTCTGCCCTGTTCAGGTCTGCACCGATCAGGTATGCCCCTCTCAGGTCTGCCCTGCTCAGGTCATAGCCACTACACCCTTTTGATGTTTTACATCGCAGCAACTGTATTTCATCATAAGCCTCTGCTCCACCGATATACAAAACCCCGACCATCAAACCCACCATTGCCGCCAATACCGTTAATCTCTTCATTTCCGAACCCTCCTGTTTTCAACAAAAACTGCAGGTCAGGCAAACACCGGTTTCTCCCGATAATTAGTTTGCTATTTATTTTCTCCGTTTACCGCTTGTTTTTCCGGAATACCACAATATCTCAACAATGTATCCGTTGCTCAAGTCCCTCACGTAACATGTTATTTATATCATACTTGTCGAGGAAAGGACATCATTGATAACTGGATGAAGTCCTACATTTTCGTCGAGGTTGCCGTTTTGTGTGTTACAGGAAGAGGGCATCAACCGGATTAACCGGAATTAACTCTATTATTTAGTATTATTTTCTACTACAAAAACTTGGTAATTTCCTCATGTTTGTTACTACCGAATTCATATAGCCAAAATTCATTTTTCCGGCTCCACGCAATTCATTGTATATCCCATGATGTGATAACCGGCATCAATGTAAAGTATTTCGCCGGTAACACCGCTTGATAAATCGCTGAGCAGAAATAGGGCGGCTCGTCCCACTTCTTCCTGAGTTACTCCGCGGTGCATGGGTGAATTCAATTCTGTGAAACGGGCCAGATTTTCGAAATCCCCGATGCCGCTGGCGGCGCGTGTTCTAATTGTGCCGGGAGAAATGGCGTTGACGCGAATACCCTGTGTGCCGAGGTCGGCAGCTAAATAACGAACGCTGGATTCCAGCGCAGCTTTGGCTACACCCATGATGTTGTAATGCGGCACAACCTTATCCGAACCGTAATAAGACATCGTCAAAGCCGCGGCGTTGCGCCCTTTCATCATTTTTGCCGCTTCCCTTAAAACTGCCGTGAAAGAATATACACTGATCAGCATAGAATTGACAAAACCTTCGCGGGTCGTTTGGATGTACCCGTGGGCAAGCTCCTCTTTGCTGGGGCCGCCCGCGATGCCGTGAACGATAAAATCAAGCTCGCCCTGCCAATGTTCTCTGAGTTTTTCAAAAACGGACTGAATGTTTTCGTCGTCGGTAATATCCAGAATTTCATAAAATTTACTGCCTACTGACTGAAACAAGGGAATAACAAATTTGCCGGTTTTTTCATTTTGATAAGTGAAGGCCAGTTGGGCCCCTTGCTCGGCCAGAACTTTGGCTACGCCCCAGGAAATACTGCTTTCATTGGCAACGCCCAGGATAAGGCCTTTTTTGTTTTTCATCAGCGGCTGGTTCATTTTTCCCTCCGTTAGTTTTTGTTTTCAGCGATGAATTTTTTAAATTCCGGATGCTCAGCAAGCAGTTTCCCGCCCACATCAATAAGTTTGTCCACTTGTTCTTTCGACAATTTAAAGGATGTCGGAAGACTATTAAAATAATTCCGCATCTGAGGATCGGCAAGATTGTCGAAAGCCAGATCGACAACATAAAGCTTCAGATTTCCTCCAGCCAGTGGCGGAATTTTGTAGCTGTCTTGCGCATGCCGGTTGAGCAATTGCTGGCAACCCGCTATGCTTTGCTGGGCTTTGATCCGCTCATTTAATAAATCGGCAAATACTTCCACCGATTCAAAAGAATAATTATCCATCGAAACAGTGGCCGTTTTGTACGCTGTGGTTTTCAGGCCGGGTGGTGCTTCATTTTTATCGAATGTTTCCTTTTTCTGAGCTTTAGCATTGACAACAATCACCAGCAGGCGTTTGATTTTACCGTTATTGATTTTGTTGCGAATGTCTTCCCGGACATAGAGATCATAAATAGCCCGCAGGCCCAAATTGTCTGCTAATCCTCCATCCATAAGGTGGACATAAGGATGTTCTTTTTCGTCGGCGTAGATGGCATTGTTCTTTGCCGCATAGTAACGGCGTTTATTATTCCAGTAGTCCTCGCCGGCCATTTCATCTTGCGGTGTAATTTTATTTCCCGCCGGCCAGGGGTAATTAACCAGGCTGATCGGCGAGAGCAAAAAGGGAAAAGCGGAAGAAGCGGCCACGGCGCGCGCAACAGGATAGGAGCGAATATCGGAGCCCAGATAGCTGAATTGGCGGCCGGTAAATTCGAATCGGGCGCCCTGGTAGAGATTGGTGGCATTGACGATCAGGAATGGCTTCCTGGCCTTTTGCGCCAGCATTCCATAAGTCTGCCGGTTGAAAATACTTTCATCGTAAATTTCGGCAGCCAGATCAATGCGGCTGAAATAAGGGGAAGTCAGTCGCCACCAGTTTACCGGACTTGCCATTTTCCAGAACAGTTCTGACTCAATGTCGCGGTAAAGAAATTTATCTTTAAAGTCGGTAAAAATTTTATTGCCAAATAACGTGTAATAAGCGCCGGTAAATGATCCGCCGGACACAGTGGAAATCACATCAACTTCCGAAAGCAGGGTTTTCTGATTTTTATCAATCTGTGTTTCCCGTAATTTATCCAGCACACCGTAAGCCAGGGCTGCGGCGCGCGTTCCGCCGCCGGAAAAGGTGAGCACTACAAAAGTTTCATCGCTGTTATCCGGCGCATTAAGCCGGCTGAAATCATAAGAGTCATTACCTGGGGTTGATTCCAGCGGCTGGTTTGGCGGATAATGGGAGCAGCTGCCCAAGGTTGCCGCCCCGACAAGCAGGACCAGGAATAAATACAGTTTAAGTTTTGGCAAAGGTCACCTCCTGCGGCGTAAGAGCAGAAGTTCCGGCAAGTGTGATTTTCTTTTGTTTAGGGCGAAAATTAAGGGGTGGTGATTTTAGAGAAATTAGGTGAGTGCCTTTTTCCACTTCGATGGCTTCATTAGTACGACCCTGCAATATGGTATCAATTAGTACTTCTCTGTCCTCCGGATAATTTACCAGCAGGTATTCCATTTTATTGCCTCCTTTATATTTTTTACGGCAGTAAAAATAAAAAGAGCAGCATCGGTTTTATGGAACTGAATTATTCCTGTCAAAATATCATCCCGCAAAGTAAATGGCAAGCCGAAAAAGAAACAGTCAAGCCAATATTAAAAGATCAGCACGGATAAATATTTTATTCTATCCACCAAACATTATGCCATAAAGCTTCAAATATGAATTCAGTTGTGTTATTCCATAAAAGCCTTTTTATAAAACATGCAACATATTATTATCTCCGGTAATGGAGGCGTTTATATGATCCGAATCATTTTCAATCCTCACTCCGGCGAGAAAGCAAAAGGTACCCCTCTGCTGTTCCTTATTCTAGTTTTGAGCATACTCTTGGTGCCTCTTGATGCCGGTGCACAGCAATTAAACACCTTGGGAAGGCCACGGACCGGGCTTGTACTCTCCGGCGGCGGAGCGCGGGGCGTAGCGCATATCGGCGTCATCAAAGTGCTGGAGGAAATGAAAATACCCATTGATTGTATTGCCGGCACGAGTATGGGAGCTATTGTAGGCGGTCTTTATGCTTCCGGCATATCTCCGGAGGAGATGGAAAAGATTGTGACCAGTATCGAATGGAACGATGCCTTTAAAGATAAGCCATCACCGCAGGACCTTTCTTTCCGCCGGAAACAGGATGCCGCTGATTACCTGATTGATTTTGACTTGGGGTACAAAGACGGCAAGCTTCAGATACCGCGGGGGCTTATACAGGGGCAGAACCTCAATGTGATTTTAAAGTCACTGCTTTTTCATACGGAGGGAATCAGCAATTTCGATGATCTCCATATTCCCTTCCGCGCCGTGGCGGCGGATATTGAAACCGGTGAAACTGTTGTGCTGCAAAAAGGCGAACTGGCGAGGGCACTTCGCGCCAGCATGTCCATCCCCGGAGTTTTTGCGCCGGTAGAGATCGACGGCAGGATACTTGTGGACGGGGGAATAGTTAATAATGTGCCCGTTGATGTTGTCCGGCAAATGGGCGCAGATCTGGTGATTGTCGTGGATATCGGCACCGGTCTGCGCTCCCGCGAAAAACTTTCATCGCCGGTTGCTATCTCGGCGCAGGTGATGACCATCATGATTCAACGTAATTCTAAAGCGCAGATCGCTACTATGAGTCCGGAAGATATCCTTATTCAGCCGCAATTAGGTGATGTCGGATCAAGCGATTTTGCCCGGGCAACGGAAAGCATCCAGATTGGTCAGAAAAAAGCAGCGGAATTGCGGTCCAGGCTGGCCAAACTTGCAATACAGGATAAGGATTATCTTGCCTATCTTTCCAGCCAGAGGAAACAATCGTCGGAGTTGCCCAAAATCGCTTTTATCGATGTTGTGAACAAGTCGGAGTTGTCCACAAAAGTTATTGAGGCCCAGATAAAGACGAAACCCGACGATAAATTGGATATGGCTGCGTTAAAAAAAGATGTTAATCGGGCCTACGGGATTGGTACTTTTGAAACTGTGGATTTCCGGTTGGAGAGGAAAAACAAGCAGGCGGGAATTATCATTGAGCCGGTAGAGAAATCATGGGGGCCGAATTACCTGCGTTTCGGGTTAGGGATTGAGGATAATTTCAAAGGCTCCAGCAATTATACTCTTTCAACGCGTTTTACGAAAACAGCTATCAACCGTCTAGGAGCTGAATGGCGAACGGAACTGCAAATCGGCGAGACGCCCCGCTTTTATTCCGAGTTTTATCAGCCCATTGATTATTCCCTGGACTATTTTGTGGCTACGGGAGTTGAGTATAAAGTAAGAAACATCAATTTGTTTAACGAAAAAGGCGACATCACTGCTCAATACCGTGTTTCCACGGCGCAAGTCGGGGTGGACATCGGACGGCAGTTCGGCAACTGGGGTGAATTGCGTTTGGGAGTCCGCAGAGAGCACGGTGATGTCGGCGTGCGCATTGGTGACCCTGCACTGGGGTCTGCCAGCTATGATCGCGGCAGTATTTATAGTTCTTTTTCCTACAGTACACTGGACAACTATGCTTTTCCCCTTGCCGGAGCAGATGCAGATATTACCTGGATGTATAATCTTAAAAAAATGGGATCGGATATTGAGGCACAGGGTCTGAGCGTCCACTGGATGGCGGCAAAAACCTGGGGGAAAAACACTTTTGTGCCTACCATTCGTATTCAAACAGTTCTGGATAATGACGACAGTCCCATTCAGGATTCCTTTTCTCTGGGTGGTTTTATGAGTCTCTCCGGTTATTCCATAAATGAAATTTCCGGACGGCATACAGGAGTGGCGAGTCTCATCGGCTACCGGAAAATGGGCAGTTCAGGTTTGGGAGTATTCAATATGCCGCTTTATCTTGGCGGATCGGTGGAAACGGGCAATGTCTGGGATAAAAGAAGCGATATTACATACGGGTCCCTCATTTACGCGGGAAGTGTTTTTGTCGGAACGAATACATATCTGGGGCCGATTTTCCTCGCTTATGGTCAGGCCGAAGGCGGCCATCGGTCGGTTTATTTGTTCCTGGGGCAGCGGTTTTAGTAAGGGCATTTGACCGGGAGCGCAGTCCCACAGGGAAGTGCAATCATCTATTGATATCTTCCTTGCCGGAAAAAGCCGAAGGCTTTACAAAACACTCATCTGCTGCGTTGTGCTGCAAACCTCAATGCTCGACGTATATCCATATACGCCTCGCGCTGCGGTTTTTGCATGCCTTGCATCTAAGCATTCGCGTGCCCTTCAGGGTATTTGAACTGCCCTTAAAATGGGATAATTTGAGTACTCTTGCTCCAGCCAACAAAGTTAGCCGCAAAAAGCGAAATGGTATTGCTGTTAGAAAAATTTTTCCGCGATATCGGTGGAAGATTTGTTGCCTATTTTATCGTAATGATTCTCCAGAAATACCTCGGCTTTTTCTTTGCCGATAGCAAATAAATATTGCAGAAACTCCATGTCCAGATTCATTTTGCTCGAAGCAGTCAGTTTCGACATTTCCCTTTCGGCATCGATTGTGTGAATGTAGGTATGCTTGTATTTGGCGGAATCAAGCTCACCCTTTTCGATTAAAGAAGTAACGAAATGAATCGCCCTCATTTCGCGCATCAGGCTGGAATTAAAGCTCAAGGTGTTGATCCGGTCGAAAATTGCGTTGGCGCTCTGAGGCACCTCGGGAATATTGATCGGATTTATCTGGATAATTAAGACATCCTGGCAATTCGTATTATAAATAACAGGAAAAATCGGCGGATTACCCATATACCCACCATCCCAGTAATGCTCTCCGTTGATTTCTGGGGCCTGATACAGGTAGGGCAGGCAGGCGGATGCCAGAATCATTTCCGGCGTTATTTCATGATTTTCAAAAACTTTCAGACGTCCGGTTAAAACATTGGTGGCGCAAATAAAAAGCTTGGTGGTGCGTGATTTCTGCAGGAGCGAAAAGTCAATCAACTCTTCGAGAATATCTTTAAATACATTTGTATGATTGGGATTCCACTGATAAGGGGAAAACATGCGCGAAAGAGTATCAAACATCTGCCAGAAAGGAGAAAATTCCATGGAACCTTTGCTGCCGAGAATTTTATCGCAGGCCGTCGGCTGAAAAGGCGAGCAGTGGCTATTTTTGGAATTGAATTCCCAAAACCGTTTCAACAGCTCCTGAGCTTTTTTACGCCCGCCTGCTTCCAGACCGTAGGCGAGAATTGCTGCGTTTACGGCACCGGCACTGGTGCCGACAATTCCTTCAATGTCAATGCGCTCATCATCGAGCAGTCTGTCCAGCACTCCCCAGGTAAATGCACCATGGGCGCCGCCGCCCTGTAAAGCTAAATTAATTTTTTTCTTTTTGGAAGCAACTGCCGATTTTGCCGGTGATTTTTTCATGGATTATTATCCTAATGATGTTTTGAGTGACAGAGTAAGAAAAAGGAGACGATTTGTCAAGGATAAAGGAAAGATAGGGACAAATTAGCTCCTTGCGGACAATCAAAAACATGCCGTCCGGGAGAAGAAGCACTGGTTACGGCGCTGCGGCAAAAGCCGTTAACCGTAAATAAGAAATTTTCCTTCCCTGCAGGAAATATGATATATAAATAAAAAATTGAAATATTTATCAGGTGAAAAGAATTTATGGAGAAACTCAAAGGTTCGGTAAAAAAACATCTGCGCTCTCTGGCGCATCATTTAAAACCGGTGGTGATGGTTGGTAGAAACGGTGTCAGTGAACAATTGATAGCATCCGTTGATGCCGCCTTGAAAGATCATGAACTGATTAAAGTTAAATTCCTTGACTTCAAGGAAGAGAAAAAAGAAATAGCGCAGGAAATAGCCGTAATCACCAAAAGCGAGGTTATCGGCGTCATCGGCAACATTGTCATTTTTTACCGGCAGCACCCGCAAGCGGAACTAAGAAAAATAAAGTTCTAGTTCACGGGGGATAAAGGAGGAAAAATGGAAGGTTGGAAGGAAGAGGAAATAAGAAACAAGTCGTTAATGGCTCCCTGTGGATTATACTGCGGCGCCTGCGGCGTTTATATCGCCACGAGGGATGCTAATGACAAATTCAAGGCAACCATGGGAAATCTCTACGGGACAACACCGGAACAAACAGAATGTTTGGGTTGTATGCAGTCTGATCCGCCTCAGAAACTTTATGTTTACTGCAAGAGCTGTGTTATCAGAGATTGCGTAAAGGCTAAAGGATACTATTCCTGCCATCAGTGCAGCCAGTGGCCCTGCAACCATATAGAAAATTTCGGATTTGCCACGGGCAAAAGAGTGATGCAAAGGACTGTTCCTCTTTGGCGTTCTAAAGTTAAGGAACAAGGGGATGAAAAAGGGAGCGTCGAGTGGGCGCGTGCGGAATGCGAGCGCTATCATTGCTCTCATTGTGGAAAACCGCTTTTCCGGGGTGCACAGCGTTGCAGACATTGCCAAGCGTCCGTAGCTGAAGAATTAGATGGATCGCTTTGAGTGCAGTTGGAAAAAACCGCGGTTGATAAGCAGGATCGATATGTTGAAGGTACTCTTGCTGTGCAGTTTTTACAACGTTTGTCGGTTAATTTCAGGTGAGTTGATATGGCTAAATCTTCATCCAAAGGCAGGATAATGCCTGTCCTGTTTGTTGGTCATGGTACTCCGATGAATGCCATCGAAGACAATGAGTTTTCAGGCCATTGGCGGGAGCTGGGAAAGTCATTGCCCTGGCCGGACGCTATCCTTTGTATTTCCGCTCACTGGGAAACCAGCGGTACATTGGTTAGCGCTATGGAGAAGCCGCGCACCATTCATGATTTTAGTGGTTTCCCTCAAGAACTTTTTGGGGTTCAATACCCCGCTTCCGGCAGTCTCTGGCTGGCCTCGGTAATACAAGAAATCATTAAAAGCGCAAGAGTGGACTTTGATCAGGAATGGGGTCTGGATCATGGCTGCTGGAGCGTACTCAAAAGAATGTATCCCCAGGCTGATGTGCCAGTGGTTCAATTGAGCCTGGATTATAATATGCAAGCCGGAGGTCACTATTTGCTGGCAAGAGAACTGTCTTCCTTACGACAGCAAAATGTGCTCATCATCGGTAGTGGAAACATGGTGCATAATCTTCAACGAATGGTATTGAAGGGTAGTGACTTCAATCGGCCCTTTGGTCTGGATTGGGCAATTGAGGCGAACGAACTATTCAAAAGACTCATTCATGAAGGTCGTCATAAAGAGTTGATAAATTATCAAACACTGGGGAAATCGGTTCAGTTGGCAGTGCCTACAGTGGAGCATTATTTGCCCATGCTCTACATTCTGGCATTAAAGGAGGCAGGAGAGACTGTTACTTATTTCAATGATAAACCAGTGGCTGGATCGTTGACCATGACCTCATTTGTTATTCAGTAGATTGATGCAGAAACACAGGCCGCACAACAATCGCAGGCATCCGCCTCCTTATCTTTTGCAAGCAAAATAGTATTATTGCTTAACTTAATAATTATCCGGCAAAGATTGTTGGGAATAATATTGACAATGGCAGGACCTTTCAATAGTATGCGACGCTAAATTAAAAACCAAGGAGAGAAATATGTTTTCAGGCAAATGGATCAAATACGGGTTGATGATATTCAGCCTCTTCTTTTTTGTAACGTACGTTTTGGAGCTGGATGCCCACGCCCGTGCCGGTGGCGGCCGGTCTTCCGGCAGCCGCGGGTCACGTTCCTATTCGTCTCCCAGTTCTCCTTCAGCTACGCCATCCAGTCCGTCCCGGCAATCCGCGGCAGCGCCTTCGGCACCGGCGCCCTCTCCAGGCGGCGGCTTTATGAGAGGAATGGCCGGAGGTCTGGTTGGCGGCATTGTCGGGGGAATGCTTTTTCGAAGCCTCGGATTCGGTGGCGGCGGGGGAATCGGCGGCGGAGGCATAGGTATTTTCGAAATAGTTCTGATCGGCGCGATTCTTTACGGCCTCTGGTGGTACATTAAAAAGAGGCGGCGGGAAGCGGAAGCGACGGCCAACCCTGCCTCTTATCGTACAGCAACGATGCCGGAACCACAACAGCCCGGTTTCTCGCCATCTTACGGGCATCAGGCGGCGGAATCCGAAATTGATGCCGGAATCGGTTACATCCGGCAGATGGATTCTGCGTTTGACGAACAGAAATTCAAAGATCAGGCCATGGACGCCTTCTTCAAAGTGCAGGGGGCTTGGGCAAACCGCGATATGTCCGCCATACGTAATATGCTTACAGATGAGATATTTGGTATTCTCCAAGGCGATGCCGAAGAACTCAAAAAGAAGAAGCAGATCAACCGGCTTGAGAATATCGCCGTGCGGAAGGTAGAGATCAGCGAAGTCTGGCAGGAAGCCGGTCGGGATTTCATCACCGTCCAAATTACCGCGAACCTGCTGGATTACACCACCGATGAAACGAATGTGACAGTAATCTCCGGCAGCAAAACAGAATCGGTTAAATTTGAAGAGTTCTGGACATTTACCCGTCCCGTGGGAAACAATCCCTGGCAGCTTTCGGCCATTAATCAGCCATCATAAACATAACTTGCTTCAGCCTTTCCACTCACGGGAAGGCTGAAGCAGACTTCGTTTCGGGCAACACATTAAAAACCACTTAGGGGAGAGAGAATATTCTGAAATCACTGTGGAGGCAACCTGTCGTCGACAATCATCAGTGAGTGGTATCTTTGGTTCCCAACAAAATTAAAGAAGGTAATTGTCACAACTCGTAGGGATGAACCGCGAGTTATTGCAATTATCAGGACACGGCCGTAAGGGCATTATTTCATTGACATACAAAGCTGTTCTTTCTATATTGATCCTCACAGAAACAATGTCTAGTCAATAATGGCAACATCGCCAGCAGCTATCCTGAGGTGATTTTGCTGAAAGTCACAGAGTGAACATGGGGGCATCTTTTGTTGGATCATTGATAAATTCAGATAAAAGATGCATTACTGGATGCGCAGTAAATATCCGCTTGAAGAATCTTATAAAGAAATATTATGGATGCTGATGCCCTTAAAGTGATCGAAGATATTGAGCAGACATTGCTTGAAAGTTCTCTGCTCGGATTTAATCCGGCGGTTCTAGCCGTTCTGGATGACGTAGAAATCGGACAAAGAGAAATTGAAGATCTGAAAGTCGGGCTGGGAACGGATGTTTTTGATTACCTTTTCGGTATAGCCAATTCCGCTTATCATGGCAGCATTAAATTGGGCCCGGTTAAACAATTTTTTGACGTGGTCAACCGCCTGGGAACACAATACACAAAAACCCAAATACTGCTTTTTGCCATGCAGCGTATTGCCCGGGAAGATCCAGACGCAAAAAAAATATTTGCCAAAAGTTTTGCCGCTTCTGTCGTCGGAAGGTTTATGGCTCGTAGTTTCGGCTTTTCACATGAGGGTGCACGCAAGGTGGAACTGGCCTGCCTTATATCAGGCATCGGTGCAATGATGATGACGGTTTACAGAAATCATTACCAGACCGGCTCTCTGGAAATGTCAGATGAGTTTATTGAAAACAATCATTTATATCTCACTAGCCGGATTATTCGCCGATATACACTGCCCGAATATATACCTGAAATGATAATGAACAACTACTTAACCCTTGATCGGACGACGATCGCTCTGCCGGGTGTTGTAAGAATGGCCATAGCTTTTGTAGATTGGTCCTTTCGTAAATTAGGCAACAGACTTGTACTGCGAGCCGGTTACATATCTTTGGATGACAGATATTCGCCTTCGCTGGCAGCACTCATTGCCGATAAGTTTGCCTCGGCCGGCTTGAGTCATTATCTGGTTGTGCTGCCCGCAACTGAACCAATAAAAGACAATATCCACTGAGAGAAATCGACCTCTACCCTTTAATCTATTGCGAATGCACGACCGCGCATAAGCCAATCTTAAGGAACTATTAAAAGCTCAACAATCATCATGGTAGCGAACGAGATTATTGTACGATGATCTTTTCTGTCCTTATCTGTTTTACGTGTCTCTTGCCGGCGGGCGTTTAGGAGTTGTACTTGTTAATTTGACCGTCAGGTTATTCGAAAACTTGCCGTTTCGGAACTGCAAAGCGAGTACCTGACAATTCCCATCTTCGGCGCGTTAAGACACCTCTCCTAACGGAAGACATCACAATTGCGGCATAGTCCCGAATGTCTGCATCCGTAATATATGGAAATTGCTGTAATCCTGATCCGTCCTGAACACTTTTTATTAACCGCAGGAGTGTGCGGGGAATAGTCTCAGCAGAAGATTGCTTGTTCTTCGTGCTGATTTATTGCAATGACCACAAAACTTTCCTTCCTGATTTTCCTGTTCGGTATTTTTCTTGACAAAAAAATAATTTATACTTATTGTTCTCCATCAAATGATTTAACCAGGAAGTGGAATCATTCGATGGTATGTAGCTTGTAAAAAGCCTCCAATGTCCCGGAATTGGTAAAGGTTAGAATCTGATTGCTGCAGAAAAGATGCTTCATGGTCTGCCATTGCAGTCAGACCGGTAGACCAGATTGGACAAAAACAGGATTGAATACCTGACAATAAAGGAGGAAGAGGCCGATGAACATTATTTCCTACACTGCGGAACACAGTATCTTTCGGGAGAGTCTCCGGAAATTTCTTGACAAGGAGATTGTTCCCCATGTCGAGGAATGGGAGGAAGCGGGCATAGTTCCCAAGAGCGTCTGGAAGAAAATGGGGGATCAGGGATTTCTCGGCACAGGCGTTCCCGAGGAATACGGTGGTTCCGGC
>CAIVQG010000051.1 GCA_903907985.1 uncultured delta proteobacterium | reverse complement strand
GCTATTGCATATAACAGAATCTTTTTTGAAAACGAAAGCGTCTTCTGAACTTTTAGGGCTTGCCTGTGAAGTGGCGAGCCTTAAAGGGAATATGTGTTTCGTGTTTGATCGCGCTGAAGATGCCCGCTCTTTTGTCTGTTGTAAGGATAGCTCTGAGTGTAATCTGGAAATGGACAAGCCATGGCTGATAAGAAGCGCAGCTATACAGAGTGTCACCTTAAATTTGCCGCGCATCGCTTATAAAGCTGAGCAAGATGAGAAGAAGCTGTGGGGCCTGCTTCGGGAATTTACCGCTAATGCAGTAAAGGCGCATATTCAGAAAAAAGACTTTTTAGAGAAGCTTCTATCCTATGCGGATCAGGGGCCACTGGCTGCGCTGGCGATGAACAATGATGGTTTCCCCTATTTGAGAATGAACCGGGCGTTTTACATTGTAGGACTTGTAGGTCTCAACGAGCTGGTCCAAATCCATCTGGGCAAGCAGTTACATGAAACGCCGGAAGCTCTGTCGTTTGGTTTAAAAGTTGTTGAATATTTGCAAAGCGAAGTCAGGCGCTGGAGCAGCGATGCCGCCTTGGCATTTGTTCTGGAGCAAACACCTGCGGAAACGACGGCTTACCGTTTTGCCAGGCTGGATTTAAAATATTATTCGCCGGTTGCCGGCCGCTACGTTAAAGGCAATATTTCCGAAGGGGCAATTTATTACACCAACTCCACGCATCTGAATGTTGCGGCGGATATTACGCCTGCACAAAGAGTAATTCAGGAAGGTCTTTTCCATAAGTACCTGGAAGGAGAGGTCATCACGCATTTGCAACCGGGCAGCTTTCATCCTGACAAAGAGGAACTCTGCCGGTTTGTAAAAGATGTATTTTATAAATCAGCCAATCAGCAGATTGACTTTACTCCGGAATTCACTTCCTGTGCCTCCTGCGGCAAAACTGCACCGGGGTTAAACGAAAATTGCATTTATTGCAGATCATCTGAAGTAGAAGGCATAGCGCGGCTCACCAAATACTACAGCAAAATATCGGGTTGGAACAAAGGCAAGCTCGCCGAACTGAAAAACAGAAAAGTAAATAATAATTTTAACCAATAGCGCGCAGGGAATTTTGTCATTCCCCTCTTCGTGGAAATCTGGCAGTTTTAAGGATAGAAGCGGCAGTAGAAAAAAACATGGGGGCAAATAAATATGGAACATATCCGTCTGCTGCTGGATATTGGAGAGTTGAACTGGGTTTTTAAAGACAGCGCCGACAGTGAGACCTTGCTGCAAAATATTGTCACAATGGTTGCCCGGCACATGAAAGCCGATGTCTGCTCCATTTATTTTTTTGATGAAAAAAACCAGGAGTTGGTACTGCGCGCAAACGTCGGCTTGAAAACGGATTCCATAGGAAAAATCAAAATGAAACTCGGCGAAGGAATCGCCGGCGCCTGCCTGAAAAACATCGAACCGATCTGTACCGCGAATAGCCTTGTCCATCCCGATTTTAAGCTTTTTCCCGGAATAAACGAAGAACTTTATAAAGCGTTTCTGGCCGAGCCGATAATCAGCAAGGCCTCACGGGTGGGGGTCCTGGTTCTGCAACGAAAAGAAGCTAACCCTTTTTCAGAAGACGATATGCTGGCATTGCGGATTATAACTTCACAGCTGGCTGCGCTGATTGAAAACGCCAAGCTTCTGACTTCAATGAATTCGTATATTAAACAAATCGCCGCCATTGACTGGGAATCTCAATCGGAATCTAAATTCATAAAAGGGAAGCCTGCCTCGCGCGGTTACGTTTATGCGAAGATTGCGGTTATTGAAGACAGCAAAGCTTTTGACGATCTGGAAAAAATGTCTTTTGAGAAATGCACTCTTGGCGATTTTACCCGCGCTCTGCAATCAACAGAGAAGCAGATAGAGCTTTTGCAAAAAAAAGTGGAGAAGAATCTTACGGACGCGGCGTCCATGATTTTCACTTCTCATCTGCTGATATTGAAAGATAAAACATTTATCAACGGCATTATTGGTGAGATCAATAAAGGCAAGAATCCACCTGACGCCGTAATTACCACCTCAAAGAAGTATATCCATATTTTTCTAGCCAACCCTAACGAGTATATAAGAGAAAAAGCAAAAGACATAGAGGATTTGGCAGTCCGCATCGTTGCCAATTTGGTCAGAGATGATATTAAACTGCCAGGTGTAAAGAACAGAATAGTAATCGCGCGGGAATTTTATCCATCCGATGTATTGAGGCTTTCCTCGGAGCAAATTAAAGGCGCTGTGCTGATCAGTGGCGGTGTCACATCTCATGTGTCCGTTCTCGCCCGTTCACTGAGCATGCCGATAATAATAGCAAATGATCCGGCTCTACTCAACATTAACAGGAACGCGAAGATTCTGCTGGACGCGGAAATCGGGAATATCTACATAAATCCGAAGCGAGATATTTTAAAGGAATTTGCCGACAGGCTAAAAAGAAAAGCTAAAAACACACCGGCAGTAATGATGCCCGTGACAAAAACAAAAAACGGGCTGAGAATTCAATTGATGGCCAATGTCAACCTGCTAAAGGATGTCGATACATTAAAAGAACTTGCCTGTGATGGCATAGGCCTTTACCGTTCGGAGTTTCCTTTTCTGATTCGCAGCAATTTCCCTTCGGAAGAAGAACAGTTCTTTGTTTACAGAAAGCTTATAGAAGGCATGCCGGGCAAAGAAATTACCTTCCGCACACTGGATGTCGGAGGCGATAAAATTCTGTCTTATTTCCAGAAAACAAAAAAAGATAACCCCGTTCTGGGCTTGCGCTCGATAAGATTTTCCTTGGCCAACAGGGGAATATTCGCCGAGCAGATAAGGGCGATACTCCGCGCCGGTTATAAAGCCAATCTGCGCATTATGTTCCCAATGATTTCTTCGCTGGAAGAGTTTATCGCGGCGAAAGAAGTAGTTGGGCAGTGCGCCGCTGATTTGAAAAATAAAGGCATACCTCACAATGGTGCGCCGCAAATAGGCATGATGGTGGAAATACCTGCGGCTATTGAAATTATCGCCGAGTTGGCTGGTATTGCTGATTTTTTTTCCATCGGAACAAATGACCTTATTCAATATATGCTGTCGGCGGACAGAAGCAATGAAGAGGTAGCCGAGTATTATCTGCCGCATCATCCTGCCGTTTTAAGGGCGATAAAGAAAGTTGCTCGGGCAGCACAGTCCGCAAAAATTGACGTTTCCGTGTGCGGTGATATGGCCAATTCCGCCGCATATATCAAATTCCTGATCGGGGTGGGAATAAGAAAGCTTAGTATGAATGCGGAATACTTAGGCGAAAATCAGAAAATCATCGCGGTGCTGGACTCAAAGGAATGCCGGCAGATGGCTAAAGAGATTGTCTGTCTTTCCCGGGTCGATGATATTGAAAAAAAACTTTGGCCGGATAAACCAATCAATTAGAAATCTCTGCTTATAATTCCCGATATTATCGCCAGCCCGCAGATGAAGTAAAACAACCGCACATATTTGCCGTATTGATCAAGCAAAACCCAATTTGTCGTTCTCTTGATAATTCCGCTAAGTTTTATGATCAGGGGCAGGCTCAGCAGGAAACTGAAGCTCCACCAGGAAAGGAGTCCGGAAACAATGAGCAGAATAATGCTCAGGTAATCTTCTAAATCTCCATAGGTTGGGTGTAAACATAAACTCTCCTCCTTTCATTTAATTAAAATTACCTAAGAAGTTATTATAACTATCTATTTATGCTTCATTCAAAAAAATATATTTATGAAACTTTTGTTGTCAAGATTTACACTTCAAGGATTATTTCTTTCAATAAAAAGGAAAAATGACGAGAAAATTCCGCTTGCTACCCTTGACAGGGGATAGGCGCGTAAATATATTAGTGCCGCTTTGCAATAGGGCATTCAATAGAATAATTATAGGTAAGTATGGAAGATCACATAATAAAAATATTTAGAGAAAGCAATCGTGTCAAAGAAACCTTTGTTAATGAAAATCTCAGCAAGCTGGTGAGTGTTGTCGAGGCAATAACCTCAGCTCTAAAAGCAGGTAACAAAATTTTACTTTTTGGCAACGGCGGCTCGGCAGCGGACGCGCAACATCTTGCAGCTGAATTTGTGAACCGCTTTGTAATTGAAAGACCGCCACTTCCGGCGATAGCACTAACCACTGATAGTTCAATAATTACCAGTATTGGTAATGACTATGATTTTTCTGAAGTGTTCAGCAAGCAAATTCGAGCTATCGGCCAAGCCGGAGATATTGCCTGGGGCATCAGCACCAGCGGCAATTCCGCCAATGTTTTGAAAGGGCTGGAGGTAGCCAAAAAGATAGGGCTGGTAACTATCGCTTTTACCGGCAAGGATGGAGGAAACATAGCGAAGATCGCTGATTTATCAATCAATGTTTCTTCTTCAGTTACGGCTCGTATTCAGGAAGCTCATATCACGGCTGGCCATGCGATTTGTGATTTAGTTGACATCAAGCTTTTTCAAAAGCCGGACTTAAAATAACAACAATGAATTTATTCAGAGGTAATGGTGAAGAAACATAAAAAGGAACAAATAGAAGAGCAAGATCAATCTAAAGAGGCACAAAATCAGGCAGCAGAGGGTATTGCTGCTGATCATGATTCCGGAAGCAGTGAGTTGAAGGTAAAACTTACGGAAAAGGAAAAAGAGGCAGCAGATAATTACGATAAATATCTGCGTGCCGTTGCTGAATTAGATAATTATAAAAAACGCGCCGCCAAAGAGAAGAACGAAATATTAAAATACGGTAAAGAAGAAATTATTAATGATATTCTGCCTTTTGTCGATTCATTGGATCGTGCCCTGGAACATGCCGGAAGCAGCACGGATGTACATGCCTTTAAGGAAGGGCTTAAGCTGATTCAGGACCAGCTCTTGTGCTGCCTGAAAAAGCATGGTGTCGAAGCTATTGAATGTGCAGGTAAAGAATTTGATCCCAATTTCCACGAGGCAATGATGCAGATAGATAGCGAACATCACGAAGCAAATAAAGTGATTAATGAATTTCAAAGAGGTTATTTACTCAACGGCAGGCTTTTGCGGCCTTCGAGAGTTTCTGTCTGCAAAAAGATAAATAACGAAAATAATGTAGATGAACAAATTGTGGAGAATGGAGAATAAGGAGGAAGAAATGGGAAAAATTATCGGAATTGATTTAGGAACAACTAATTCTTGCGTAGCTATAATGGAAGGAGGAGATCCGGTCGTTATTGCTAATCAGGAAGGTAATCGCACGACACCATCTGTCGTTGCTATAACGGAAAGCGGGGAGCGGTTAGTAGGGCAAGTGGCGAGAAGGCAGGCCATTACTAATTCGGAAAATACCATCTATGCCGTTAAAAGATTGATCGGCCGGAAATTTAATTCGAAAGAAGTCCAATACGACATCAAAATTATTCCTTACAAAATAACAGAAGCAGCCAATAACGATGCCCAGGTTACAACCAGAGGTAAAGATTATTCACCGGCCGAAATCTCGGCGATGATTTTAACTAAGATGAAGCAAACGGCAGAAGATTATCTGGGAGAAAAAGTAACCGATGCCGTTATTACGACACCGGCTTATTTTAACGATTCCCAGCGTCAGGCAACAAAAGATGCGGGTCGTATTGCCGGGTTAAATGTTTTGCGCATTATCAATGAACCGACGGCGGCGGCATTAGCCTACGGTCTGGATAAAAAGAAAGATGAAAAGGTTGCCGTTTTTGATTTGGGTGGCGGAACTTTTGATATATCAATTCTGGAGTTGGGTGAAGGAGTTTTTGAAGTCAAATCCACAAACGGCGACACACATTTGGGTGGTGAAGACTTCGACCAGCGCGTAATGGATTTTCTCGTGGCTGAGTTTAAGAAAGATCAGGGCATTGATTTGAGAAGCGACAAGATGGCGTTGCAGCGGTTGAAAGAAGCCGCAGAAAAGGCCAAAATGGAACTTTCCACAACGATGGAAACTGATATCAATCTGCCGTTTATCACCGCCGATGCTGCTGGCCCCAAACATATGAATATCAAGCTGACCCGGGCCAAGCTGGAATCATTAGTAGAGGAATTGATCGAAAAAATTGTTGATCCCTGCCGTACGGCGATCAAGGATGCTAATCTAACCATTAAAGATATCGATGAAGTTATTTTGGTCGGAGGTATGACCAGAATGCCGCGTGTGCAGCAGAAGGTCAAAGAGATTTTCGGTAAAGAACCGCATAAGGGTGTTAATCCGGATGAAGTTGTGGCGATTGGTGCTGCTATTCAGGGCGGTGTTTTGGCGGGCGATGTGAAAGATGTTCTGTTGCTTGATGTCACTCCGCTTTCGCTGGGTATTGAAACCCTAGGTGGTGTCATGACCAGATTGATAGAAAAGAATACTACAATCCCCTGCAAGAAAAGCCAGATATTCTCTACCGCGGCTGATAACCAGCCGGCTGTGAGCATTCATGTTCTGCAGGGCGAACGCCAGATGGCAGCCGATAACAGGACGCTCGGACGTTTCGAGTTGGTGGGGATTCCGCCGGCGCCGCGCGGTGTGCCGCAAGTAGAAGTTGCTTTTGATATTGATGCTAACGGCATTGTGCATGTTCATGCCAAAGATCTGGGCACAGGCAAGGAACAGAGTATTAAGATTACAGCTTCCAGTGGTTTATCGGAAGAGGAAATTCAAAAACTGGTACGTGATGCGGAAGCGCATGCCGAAGAAGATAAACGTCGCAGGGAATTAATTGAAACCAGGAACCAGGCGGATTCGATGGTTTACAGTGTAGAAAAAAACGTCAAGGAATTCGGTGATAAGGTTGACGCAGCGGAAAAAACCAAAATTGAAGAAGCTATAGCTAAAACTAAAAAAGCTCTGGAGGGCGATGATATTGACGCCATAAAGAAAGCTCAGGAAGAATTGACGAATGTCTCTCATAAACTGGCGGAAGCCATGTACGCAAAAACTTCCGGCGGCCAGGGCGGTCCTCAGCCCGGTGCAGGTGCTGGCTCTCAAAATGCCGGTCCCCAGCAACCATCAGGGAAGAAAGATGACGATGTGGTTGATGCCGATTTTGAAGATGTAAAACAATAAAAAGGAAGCCGATAAAGCCCGGAGCTGGATACAAGCTCCGGGCTTTTTTTGTGGATTTAATCAGGTATTTATTGTAATTTCCGCAAAAATAAAGGAGGCGCGATGAATCTTTGCCGGGCATTTACCAAAATATTCATTTTGTTGCTGGTATTTTTTCTTGTCGGCGGTGGAAAAGCAGCAACTGCTGTCGAAAGCGCGTTTCCGGTGACTCCGAAAGAAAATACACAAAAAAAGGTTCAACCACCGGTAGTAAAACCGAACGAAATTAATCAACAAGAAGAAAAGCGTCCTGCTTTTCAATATTCAGCAGATTTTCCGGACCGCAACGCCATCGGCTGTGTGCTTCCAATGTCGGGCAGATATGGCGATTATGGGAGCAAAGCTCTGGATGCAATCTTACTTGCAACAGGAATGTTTGATCAAAAAAACAAGACATCATGGAAAATAGTTGCCGCTGACTCCCACGGTCTGCCACAAGGTGCCAGGGATGCAGTTGCCCGTTTAGCTAAGAGAGAGAATGTTATTGCCATTATTGCAGTTGCCGGAACGCTGGAAGCCATCGAGGTTGCCCAGGAAGCAGGTAAATGGAAGATTCCCATAATTTTAATCACGCCTAAGGAAGGAGTGACAAGTGCAAATGATTATGTCTTCCAGCATTTCCTGACATCGTCACAACAAATTAAAGCTTTAGCGAAGTATGCTTTGGATGATTTAAATTGCGCAATTTTTTCTATCCTGTATCCCCAAGACGATTATGGCGTCGAAATGGTAAAGAATTTCCGTGCCCAGGCAGATCTCCAGGGCGGTAAAGTCGAGAGCGCAATTGGCTACAGTAAGACGCAGACAGATTTTACTGAAGAGATTAACAAAGTTACCAGAAATGGCATCAGTGTTACAAAAAAGACTCCGGCCCGTAATCCGGAAGCTCAAGTTTCCCTTGATTTTGAAGCTCTATTCATTCCGGATTCCTATCAGAGGGTCAAGATGATAGCTTCGCAGCTCGCCTTTTATGGTGTTAAGGATATTCACCTATTGGGCACAAGTCTGTGGAATTCGCCGGATTTGTTGAGAAAAGATGCGGAGTCTCTAGAAGGAGCTGTTTTTGTCGATAGTTTTTTTGGTAATGGTTTTTATCCGGAGACCAACGACTTTGTTGATATTTATTATACGGCTTACAGCAGGGAGCCGGAGAATATAGAAGCTCTGTCTTATGATACAATGGGAATGGTTATCAGTGTTTTGGAAGATAAAAATATTTTCACACGCGAACAGTTTATTGCCGGTTTAAAGCAGGTGAAAAATTACAGAGCAGCCACAGGCATTACATCTTTTTCGCCGGATAGAGTCAGCCGGAAGACGGCTTTTATCCTGAAAGTCAAGGATGGAAAGCTCGAGCAGGTGAAATAAGAGTGTGAAGCTTATCTCGTGAAGCGCAGGGAACGGTTTGTACCGTTCCTTGCAGGTTATCAAGACACGGTCAGAACAAGGGATTTTGCCACCCTTCAGTGGTGGTTGCAACCCCTCGTTCTTTAATGACGCAAAAGGAGCGGATATGTCTGTTTATCGAAAAATATTGGTAGTGTTTTTTGCGCTTTTTCTTTCTTCCTGCGCGGCAACGCCGATCCTTACCGGAAAAGGTGACATGTCCCGGGAAATCAAACAAAAAGCTCCCGTTGTATTTCAAATAGCTATTTCTCCGGACGGACGGTATGCTTTATCGGGTAGCTTGGACTCTTTTATCCTCTGGGACGTTCTGCAAGGGAAAAAAATTCAAACTTTCCATCATGATGACTGGATGGGGCAAGGAATTGCGATCGCCTTTTCTCCAGATGGAAAATATTTTGCTTCTGGCGGAAAAGGGGCAAAGCTTTGGGATTTGGCTACAAGACGTGAAATAATGACATATGATGACAGTCCAGCTCTTGCTATAGCCTTTTCTCCAGACGGAAAATATTTTTTATGTGGAGGTCCTGGTCCTTCCTTGTTTATCCCTAAACCAACCTTGAAAATCTTTGATGTAGCAACAGGAGGGGAAATCATAGATTTTAAAATACGACCTTCACTCGATTACAGGCTTCAGTCTGTTGCTTATTCTCCGGATGGCAAATATGTCCTATCCGGCAGTATGGGCGGCATAATTGATTTGTGGGATATATCGTTGGGGAGGTCTATAAGAACAACCGTGAAAGTCAGTGATGGCATAAGAGCGGTTTCTTTTTCTTCAGATGGTGAATATGCCTTGTCCGGCGGATATGATAATAGTGTCAGATTGTGGAATGTAAAAAATTTAACTCAGGTAAAGAAGTTCGTCGGTCATACAGGTAATGGAATTTGGTCCGTAGCTTTTTCGCCAGATGGTAAATATGCCTTATCAGCGGGCCATGATGGTCAGGTGAAAATTTGGGATTTAGCATCAGGAACTGACTGGAGATCTCTTGTTGGACATACCGGCGGCGGGTTCGGCGGGTTCGGCGCTTCGGCTAAATTCTCCCCCAATGGCAAACAGGTGATATCCGCGGGAGATGCATCTACAAGAATTTGGGATGTCTCTACGGGAAAGGAAGTCGCTTCCATGATTGCCTTTGAGGATGGCGAATGGATTATTACCACGGCCAATGGTTATTACAACTCTTCCCCTAAAGGTGATCGGTATCTTCAGGTGAAGGTTGGTGGAAAAGAATATAGCACAGAACAGTTGCGGGAGAGCTTCTATCGCCCTGACCTTGTAAAGGTTGCGCTTTCCGGTGGGTCTTTAAGGGAACTCAAACAGGTGGCGGATGTAAAACCGCCTCCGGTGGTCGCGATCGTTGATACGCCAAAAAGTATCGACAAAAGTGATGCTGCGATCACCTTAAAAATTACCGACAACGGTGGCGGAATTGGCGATATTCGGCTTTATCTCAACGGCTCCGCCGTGCTGCTGGACAGCACAAGAGGCGTGAAAATTGTCGCGTCTAATCAAAACCAAATCACTAAAACATATCAGCTAAAACTCTCCAGTGGTCTGAATTCCATACGTGCTATCGCCTTTAATGCCGAAAATACCATGCAGAGCTCAGACGCTATTTATGAAATTACAGCGGCGTTTAAAGCCGTAGGCAAACCTTCGCTTTATGCACTGGTCATCGGCATTAATGAGTATAGAAACCCCAAACTCCAACTAAATTATGCTGTTGCCGATGCAACACTGTTTGCTAACACCCTGAAGAAGGGAGCTGCGCCTCTTTTTGAAAGAGTAGAAGTTAAAACGCTTTCCTCCAAAGAAGAGACAACAAGGGAAAACATCTTGAAAGAACTTAAAACCATGCAGTCTTTAAATCCTGACGACTTGTTTGTCTTATATGTGGCCAGCCATGGCACAGTTGACGATGGAGAATATTTTCTGATCACCTCGAATGTAGGATCAACTAGAACGGAGAAACTTAAGACCGACGCCATTGGTCAGACAGTATTCAAGGACCTTATCGGTAATATCCCGGCTACAAAAAAGCTGATCATCATTGATACCTGCAATGCGGGTGCTTTGGGTGAGGCCATCCAGGTGGCTATGCTGACACGCGGCATGAGTGAAGACACCGCAATGAAGATTCTAAGCAGGGCAGTGGGTTCGACAATTCTTTCGGCATCCACCTCGATGCAGGAAGCACTGGAAGGCTATCAGGGCCATGGATTGTTTACTTACGTTCTGTCCGAGGGATTGAAAGGAAAAGCCGACAAGGGGAATACCGGTTATGTAAAGACGACAGAGCTTGCCGATTATGTGGACAATGAAGTGCCCACGCTCGCCGAGAAGATATTCAAGAAAGCCCAGTATCCTACGATATCAATCAGCGGCCAGGCGTTTCCGATAGGAAAGGTGAAGTAGGACGACAGGTAGATAGGCTGAGGACTGAGGGCTGAAGGTGAGAGGACAAGAAGATTTATTATGCGAATATTACTGACTAATGATGATGGGATTTATGCCAAAGGGTTAAGCGCCCTATACGAAGAACTTTGCCAGGAAGCAGATTGTTTAATTGTCGCCCCGGAAATAGAACAGAGTGCTGTCGGGCATGCAATTACTATCTCTCGTCCGCTGATGGTGCGGCGTGCTACGAAAAACGGTAACTTTTTGGGCTATGCCGTTTTAGGCACACCGGCGGATTGCGTTAAAATTGGAATTAAAGAGCTGTCGGATAAACCGGTAGATCTTGTTGTGTCGGGAATAAATCGCGGTGCTAATGTCGGCATCAATGTGCTTTATTCCGGGACGGTATCTGCGGCGACGGAAGCAGTAATCATGGGAATTCCGGCATTGGCAGTTTCTCTGGATACTCGTAAGGATGCGGATTATACATTTGCTGCTCAGTATATACGTAAAATGGTGCGCGAATTAACAGGTGATTCCGCGCTGCGCAATACTGCTGTTAATGTGAATATTCCGGCCTTGCCCCGGGAAAAAATAAAGGGAGTCCGTGTTGTCCGGCAGGGGAGAGGAAATATTATCGAGCATTTTGAAAAACGTATCGATCCCCGAGAGAATGTTTATTACTGGATTTCCGGTGAGTCGCAATCAGATCTGGAAGAGAAAGATACTGATGTCAGCGCTCTGGCCGCAGGCTTTATTACCATAACCCCGATCCAATACGACTTGACGAGACACGATATGCTAGGAACGCTTACACAGACAATAGATAAAATAGGAGGTTAGGCTGAAGACCGAAGGCTGTAGTGCCCTGAGTTTATTTTCCTGATTAATTCCTACCGCATAAGCAAGACGGGGATGGTGCTTTTTTGAATAACCTGAGATGTAGTACTTCCTAAAAGTAATTCCCGCAACCGGTTATGGCCATATGCTCCCATGACCATTAATTCAACGGCATCCTCTTTGATAAACTTGATAATTTCTATTGCTTCCTTGCCGGGCAGGATTATAACTTCGCATTCATTTTCCTGTTCCTGGGCAGTTTCTTCAATTTGAGCGCTAAGTCTATCTGCTTTTTCCATATCCGAAGTAATAATGATTGCGGTCAGGGGCCAGGCGGCCTGTTTTGATATACCCAAAGAAAATTCAAGTGCTTTTTGGGCTGAGGGGCTGCCGTCATAGGCGATACCCATACTTTCAATTTCACGAAAGTTATCGGGGGTGATCATGACTGGTTTTCCGCAATGGCGGATAACAGCTTCGGCGACGGAGCCGAGCAGTCCTCCTTTCTTTAAATGAAAATGCTCGCCCTTCTTGGCCATCAAGATAAAATCGGCGGTGGATGCCTCTTCGATGATTATCTCATCGATTTTGCCGATAACTTTTTTGATTTCCGTTTTCAGACCTGCTCGCTGGCATTGTTCGTGAAAATCATTAATAATAAAATCCGCTTTTTCATTGAGAGATTGGTGAATGGCATCAAAAAAGCCGTCATATGGCGGTATACCCACGGCGCCGGAAATGTCTGTCAGCATTGGTCCCTGAAGTAAATTAACATCTAAAACATGAAGACCGCTGATCAGGGAATTGAGTTTCAGGGAGATATAAATTCCATAATCCAAGGCATTATGGCTGCCCACGGAACCATCAATAGGAATAAGGATTTTCTTTATCATGCTGATAAATTCCCTCCAAAATAAAATAATTATTCGGGTTTCTTGTTTTCAAAAGTAGCTAAATCCTGTAGCAATCCGGCAACATCCTTTTCTTCCCAGTTTCCGGAGTTGCTGTCGTTATCATCACCGCCCGCTGCCCCGGTAGAATTACTTTCACCGTAAGTACAAAATTTATCCACCAGCTTTCCGTTTTTATAAGTCGCCTTTTCTTTTATCTCGCCGTTTCTATAATAGGCGATGTACTCAGCTACGCGTTTATCATTTTGAAAGGCGCCTTTTTCCTTTATTTGTCCTGTTTTGTAATAGCAAATATATTCACCGTCAAATTTACCGTTTTTGAAATTTTCTTCTTCTTTTAGCTGACCCGTTTTGTAATAAATACGGTAGAGACCATCGAGCTTACCATTCTTGTAATTTTCCTGCTCCCTGATTACTCCATCCTTGTAATAAGAAATGTATTGGCCTTCCAAATTGTCATTTACGAAATTAGCTTTCTCCCTTATCTGTCCGTGGTCGTAATAAGAGGTTGCCGTGCCGTTTTTTTTACCACGGGTAAAATGAAGTTGCGCCATAATTTGTTCATTGGGAAAATAGGAAGTATATTCACCTTCGATTTTGCCGTCTTTGATGAATTTAAGCTCATTCAGGGCGCCATTGGAATAGAACCGTTTATTTTCTTTCGAGCCCGGATTTGTTTTGGCCATAAATAATAATAACCTCTATAATCGTCAAACATATTAAAGCGTTTAGATAAAACAAAAATCATCTGAACAATAACATGTTGTTTAAAGATAATATGATATTCTCATTTTTAAACAATACTCACCCATATTGCAATCAAAAAGAAGCGAACTTTCAGTGAATTTAAGCTGATTTCCCCTGAAAGAGCGATTAAAGTTTGACAGTCGGACGATTTATTTCTTATAATACTTTTTCAAAAATGTGATAAAGAGCATAATTAATGATAATTCCTAATTTAGATACGACGAGAGTTGCAATTATCGGTCCTGGTCGGCTGGGTACTTCTTTTGCCTATAAACTTGGCCGTGATAACAAACGAGTTGCTATTTATTACCATGATTCTGAAGTTTGTAAAGCGATAAACAGGGATCGTTTAAACCCTATCCATTTAACCGAAGATTTAGCCAAACGTTTAGGTGGCCTGGAAAATGTTCCACGGCTTTCACCTAAGGTATATGCGACTAACGACTTGGAACACATAGTCGAAAATAACGATTTCATTGTCCTGGCGATAACCATGAATCGCCTGCCGGAACTGCTCAACTACCTCAAACCGTTGCTGGCCAAAAAGGCAGCCGATACCTGTCTTATTTCTCCGATTAAAGGTTTGATTTCCGATGAAATCTCCAAAGAGTTGATTACGCCTTCACAGCTGATTAACAACAACCTTTATAAAATAAAGCATAAATACGAGGTCGTCTGTATCGGAGGACCTTTTTTTGATATGGATATTGCATTGGGCAATCCTGTTTGTGTGACTATCGCCGGAAAAAGGCGTATAGCTGCTATTATTCGCGATGACTTGTTTAAATTTAATCGCAAAGAGTTAAATTCGTATTATAATTTTGATATTGTCGGAGTTGAGGCTTGTGGCGCCCTGAAAAATATTGTGGCCAATATTAAAGGACTGACAGATTCGCTCGAATTGGGTGATTCCATTCCCGGTACCATATTTGCCCGCTCCGGAGTGGAAATTCGTTCGCTGTCGCGCCTCTTAGGCGGAAGTTTCCAGGCTTTTCACAGCCAGGCCGGTGTGGGCGATATGTATGTTACTGTTTCTTCCCTGGCCAGCAAGAATTACCGCTACGGAAAATATTTTTACGAACTCTATACCGGCAATCCCATCGAAACCAACTTGCGTGTTCTGGAGAAGATTGATGGAACGCCGGAAGGTCCCAATACCATCAGAAATGTTTATAAGTACTTAGAGAAAAAAAATATGTACAGTCCACTTTTTTCCTGTGCCCATCATATATTTAACGCCGCAGAAAACAAAAGCGCGATTAAAGATCTGGTAATTCAGGCCTGTCAATATGATAAAAGGACGCAAGAATATATCGGACCTTTCTCTCGATTAATGTACCGTGTTATCCCTGATTACTGGTATCGCCGGGATAAAGAATTTTTCTATTAATAAATTTCAACTTGACAAACATTAATTTGCTGTGCTACGGAAACGCTAAATTGACGGGAATTAAGGAATAAAGATGATAGCAACAAATTCTAATAATAACTGGTGGTGGCAGGCCTTAACAGTCTGCCCATAAGCTTAAATAAAAAATGAGCATGGGCAGGGATATCCTTCCCATGACTTAAGCATGTAAAAATACAAATGCCGTGGGAAGAAAACCCATGGCATTTTTTTTGGTTTTATAAATAAATTGAAAAAAGGAGAATAATTATGAAACAGGTCAAGGTGCTGCTGGAAGATCAGGAAATACCCAAACAATGGTATAATATTGTGGCAGATTTGCCCACGCCGATGAGGCCACCGCTGCATCCCGGAACGGGCCAGCCGGTAACTCCCGATGATTTAGCGGCGATTTTTCCGATGAACATTATTGAACAGGAAGCCAGTTCGCAACGCTGGATAGATATTCCGGATGAAGTATTACAGAAGTATCTGCTCTGGAGGCCATCACCGCTTTACCGCGCTTATAACTTCGAAAAGCTGCTTAATTGTCCTGTAAAAATTTATTATAAGAATGAAGGTGTCAGCCCTGCCGGTTCGCACAAGCCTAATGCCGCATTACCCATGGCTTATTTTAACAAGCAGGCCGGGACAAAGAGAATTGTTACCGAGACGGGCGCCGGACAATGGGGCAGCGCTCTGTCCATGGCGACACAGATGTTCGGCTTAGATTGCCGTGTTTACATGGTTAGGGTTTCCTATGAGCAAAAACCTTATCGCCGGATGCTGATGAATACCTGGGGCGCCGAATGCATTCCCAGCCCCAGCAGCCTGACCCAGGCCGGAAGAAATGTTTTGGCCGAACATCCCGATTCTCCCGGCAGTTTGGGAATTGCTATCAGCGAAGCGATTGAAGAAGCAGTGAATACTCCCGGTTCGCGTTATGCTTTGGGCAGTGTTTTAAATCATGTTTTACTTTATCAGACCATCATCGGCCTGGAAGCACAAAAACAAATGGATAAAATCGGCGTTTATCCTGATGTTGTTATGGGCTGTTGCGGCGGCGGCAGCAACTTCGCCGGTATTGCCCTGCCGTATGTTTGCGACAAGATTCACGGTAAGGATGTCAAGATAGTCGGGGCGGAACCATCTTCCTGTCCCAGCATGACCAAAGGCCCGTTTGCCTATGACTTTGGCGATTTAGCGAAATCAACGCCGCTTCTTCCCATGTACACCTTAGGTCATGATTATATTCCGGCGCCAATTCATGCCGGTGGTCTGCGTTATCATGGTATGGCCCCCATTGTCAGCCATCTGGTGAGGGAAAATCTTATTGAAGCCAGAGCCTATGACCAGATGAAAACATTTGATGCCGGTGTCAAGTGGGCGCGGACGGAAGGTTTTGTGCCTGCGCCGGAGACAAATCATGTTATCGCCGCAGTTGTGGACGAAGCTCTCCGCGCGAAAGAGGAAGGCAAGGAAAAAGTCATTCTCTTCAACTGGAGCGGTCACGGCATGATTGATATGGCTGCCTATGATGCTTATTTATCCGGCAAACTTGAGGCTTATGAACTGCCTGATGAAGAAATAGAAAGGGCATTAAGATCAATTAAAGATTTTCCAAAGCCATAAATGATGAAGTCGTAAAAAATAGAAAAGCCAGGTCCGGCAGACGCCGGGCCTGGCTTTCGTGGTTAATTCCACCAGCACTTCAGCCGTAACTCAGCTTGTTTTCCTTGTTGATTTTGTCAGCTATATTTGAAGTCTAGGGATGAACTAATTTGCCGACAATCTTTTCGTGGATTAACCGGGAAGCCATATTGTTGCCGGCAACCCCAACGAAAATGGCAACAGAAGTATAATCCTTAGTTACATATTCAACAGAAATAATGACTTTTTCATCTTGAATGATTGTCTTGATCGTGCCCGTGGATATTTTGCGTTCCTTTTGGATATCCTTGCCCTTCAGTTCCGTTACCGTTTTTTCACAAGCTGCCCATACTAATTCAATATCGGTTTTATAATTGCTGATCAGGTTGCCATCTTGATAAACAAATTGTCCCGAACTAACGCTCATAACTTTTCCATTCATATTTATGGCAGCGTCACATCCGGCAAGAACGCCCAGAACTAAAAGAAATATAATTGTTATTTTTTTCTTCATGGGTACACCTCGCAAATAAATTGTAAGATAACAGGTGGATATTTTACTGTAAACTAACATAAGGGAACGGGCATTATCTGTCAATGTGATTTATATTAACAAGCCCGGCAGCATCCGGTTCTTAGAGTAAGGTTGACGGTGATAATAAATGCAGAAAGGAATAAACGACCGCCCAGACCAAAACTCCCATTGTGATTAAAACAGCTGCTGAGGCTAAAAGTTTATGTCCGGCTGTTTCCCTGTTTTTATCATTATAGCCCATCAAAAAAGCGAGCCCAATTCCCGCCAGGAGACCGCCGCCATGGGCCCAGTTATTGATACCACTGATTAATATTCCAAAGATGACAAGTCCCGCAACCCAGCCCAGGGCTTGTTTGTAGATGCCTTGGCCGTAATATCCACCACGGTTTTTGCCGTAATAGATAATCGCGCCGATTAATCCGCAGATACTGGCTGAAGCGCCGATAGTGAAAGGAACGCCGAATATTAATGAAACAATATAGCCGGCAATTCCGCTGAGGATGTATATGTTAATAAAACGATAAAGGCCGAACTCCCGTAGAATAAAAGGTCCTAGCTGGGCGAGCGCCATCATGTTAAAGAGAATATGCAAAACGCTGCCGTGCAAAAAAGATGCGGAAATTATGCTCCAGTAATGCTGAAACTGGAAAATGGGAATAGTGCCTGTGGCGCCTAATAAAAAGAGGCTTTCATTCGATGGTGATAAAAGCTCGAAAGCACTGCCTCTGTCGGAAAATATTTCTTCAGGATTTAAAAAAAGCGCAAAAAGGTAAAAGGCAACATTAACACAGATAATTGTCTTTACCGGATCCAAAGTAAAAAACAGGTTGCGGATAAATCCAACCGCATTGTGCATTCCCGGGCGTTTAAGTCCGCAGTAAGGGCAGATCGGTTCATCGGAGCTGATCAGCTTGCGGCAATTGGGGCAAAGAATTGATTTTCTTTCGGAGGACATTATTGATCCCTTTGACACTCGATTTTGATAAGTTAGTTAACAAGAATATGAGTAGTTGTAAAGAAAAATGCCACTTACGTTGACGGCTCTGATCGGGAAATGGTATTAGTCGTTAAATGAATAAATGAGGTGAAGGTTGTGAAAGTTAAAGATCGCTTCACGGTAAAGATAGAAAGAATGGCCTTCGGTGGTGAAGGAGTCGGCCGCGTAGACAACTTCGTGGTATTTATACCCTTTGCAACTCCGGAGGATGAGTTGGAAATTGAAATTACACAACGCAAAAAAAATTTCGCCCGCGGTAAAATATTAAATATTATCAATTCTTCTCCTTTGCGGGTAAAGCCGTTGTGTAATTATTATGAAAGCTGCGGTGGTTGTTGTTATCAGCATATAAATTACGAGCAGCAGCTGGAAATAAAAAAAAGGCAAGTTGCAGAGGCTTTTGTGAAGATTGGCCGGATCAGCGCACCGCCGGTTGCGGCAATGGTAGCTTCCTCGGCCAGTTATCATTACCGGGGCAAAGCGCAATGCCACCGGATAACATCATCTGACGGAGTCAAGCTGGGGTTTCTTGATATTTCCGGCGGCAAAATAGTGGATATTAAGCGCTGTGAAATTATGGAAGAAACAATAAACGAGAAAATAGGCAGGCTCAGAGAAAATGCATTCAGCCGCAATGAAAAGGATGCCCGTCTGAATATCTGGTCGGATTTGCCAAACGAGCAGGAAGTCAAAAAAGGCCAAATCAGGCGTGTGGTCAAAGGCAAAGAATTTTTAGTTTCTGCCGATGGTTTTTTTCAGAATAACTTATTTTTAACAGAAACCATGGTGGATGAAGTCTGCCGGATGGCATTTACCGGCAAATTAAATACAGTGGTTGATGTCTATTGCGGCTGCGGTTTTTTTTCCATTTTTCTGGCACCTTTTGCCAGCGAGGTTGTCGGGATTGAATTAAACCCCAGGGCGGTGCAGTTTGCGCAAATTAACGCCGCAAAAGAAAATATAAGAAATATAAAGTTTATCAGTGGAAATGCCGAAAGCGAATTATTAAAACTGAAATATTTAACACTTTCAAAAGCGTTGGATTTGCTGATTTTTGATCCGCCGCGCATTGGTTGCAGCGAATCAGTTCTTAAAGCTATTGTCGGTTTGCAGCCACAGAAGCTTATTTATATTTCCTGTAATCCGGTGACGCAAGCGCGGGATGTTAAGTTTTTGATAGAATCCGGATATAAGTTGTCGGTCCTTTTGCCTTTGGATATGTTCCCCCAGACGCAACATATTGAAGTAATTGCCTTGCTGGAACTGGAATAGAACCTGGATGATATTAATCTGCACAGAAGGATAAACTAATTGACATAATAAAGGGATGGATGTACTGAATTGCTAAATTGTTTGCAGTAGAGGTAATGCAGTAGTATGAGTAACAGCAGGAAAGCTGATCAACAGTCCCCTTGGCCAGGAGATAAACCACTGTCCACTTCCAAACTAAAAAATACTAATGGTTCCAGCGGCATCACCGAATTTTCGGGAACAAATATTTGCGCCTTATTTGAGTCCGTCAGCGACGCCATTTTTCTGCTGGATGGAGATGTAATTGTTGATTTCAATAATAAGACTTTGGAAATGTTTGCCTGTCAACGCGAACAAATAATCAATCAGCCCCTGGAAAAATATTTACCGCCAAAGCAGCCGGACGGGACTGATTCGCGGGAAAAGATCAGGCAAATAATAGATACTGCTTTGCACGGCGAATCACAATTTTTTGAAGGGAAACTGACCCAAGCAAGCAATATTGTTTTTGATGCGGAAGTAAGTTTCAATTGTCTGGAACTAAAAGGAAAAAGGCTTTTACAGTGCATTGTGCGTGATGTAACCGAACGCAAGCGTGAAAAAGAGTTTTATAAATCATTGACGATCAGTTCTCTGGTAGGCATTTATATTCTCCGTGACGGCAAATTTCGTTTCGTCAATCCCAAATTTCAGGAATATGTCGGCTACAGCGAAAGCGAGCTGATCGGCATGAATTCAATTGATATTGTTCATCCGGAAGACAGGGAAACAGTCCGGGAAAATGCAGTTAAAATGCTCAAAATGCAGGAGCCTGTGCCCTATGAGTTCCGGACAATTACCAAGAGCGGCCAGATTAAATGGACCATGGAGATTGTTATTCCTGTTTTTCTGGACGGGAGAAGAGAAATACTGGGCAATTATGTGGATATCGACGATCGCAAAAAGGCGGAAGAATCGCTGAAAGCCAGCGAGGAACGCTATCGGACAATTCTGGAAAATATTGAAGATGGATACTATGAAGTTGATTTTAAAGGCAGACTGACCTTCTTTAATGAAGCCTGCCGTAAAATATTTGGCTATACCCAGGAAGAATTAACAGGAATGAGCTATCGCCAGTTCATTGATAGGGGTACTTCCGCTAAGTTGATAAAACTTGGTGGGAAAGTTTATCGGACCGGTAAACCGGAAAAAAGTTCTGATTTTGAAATTATCCGCAAAGAAGGCTTCAAAAGGCATATAGAGATGTCAGTGTCGCTGATGATGGATGTATCCGGAGAACCGATTGGTTTTCGCGGAATTGTCCGGGATATTGATGAACGCAAAAAGGCCGAGACTACAATTTTGCATATGGCTTATCATGATGCACTTACCGGGTTGCCGAATCGATTGCTTTTCAATGACCGTCTGAATGTGGCTATGTCGGTTGCTCAGAGAAATAACAAAAAATTTGCCGTTATGATGCTGGATTTAGATGGATTCAAGCTTATTAATGACTCTTTAGGGCATGATATGGGTGATCTTTTACTGCAAAACGTAGGTAACCGTCTGCGGGGTTACCTGCGCAAAAGTGATACGGTAGCAAGGATGGGCGGAGATGAATTTATGCTCCTTCTGCCGGAAATTAATCAAAAAAAAGATGCAGAACTGATTGCCAGAAAAATAGTTAATTCCTTTCAGCGTTCTTTCGTTCTGAAAGATCATGAATTGAAGATTACGGCCAGTATTGGAATTGCCATCTATCCTGATGGCGGTGTTGATTTTGATACGTTAAAGAAAAACGCGGATATAGCAATGTATAAAGTTAAAGAAAAAGGCCGGGATAATTTTAAAAGTTACGATTCTATTGGGGATGAGAAAGATTAATTATTAAAATCAACTCTATTTTGGGCAGTATTAAATAAATGGCATACGCAAAGATCTTATCCCGACTGGGGAAACCTGTTTTATTGCCGTTGAAGGTCGGTTAATAATTTAAGTGAATGGTGCTTCCGTGTATAATCATAAATAATTTTTATGGCTTTTGGTTGAAAATATTGATATTTCCTTTTTAGAAATATTTTAAAAAACAAGGGGAGGAAAAAATGTCATCGAAAAGTAAGGATGTGAGAATTGAGCAGCGACGGATTTTAGAGAAAAAGCTGGATTTGCGATTACAGCAACTGGCTCAGAAGGGGATTAGCAAAGAAAAAGCTCAAAGCGACCCTCTTGTTAAAAATTTCAAATCAAAAATTAGAGAAACTAATATAAGAATTAAAGCTACCGATAAATCGGCGAAGCTCAATGAAGAATTAGCGCAGGCCAAGGCAGAAAAGTTAGCCGGCCTTACAAAAAAAGAAGAAGCGGCTGAGCCGGGGGTAACAGAGGAACAGGTAGCGTCGGAGCCGAAATCAAAGAAAAAATCGGCTGCTGCTGAAAAAGAACCGAAACCGAAAAAGAAAACAGATGCCGCTGCTGATGGGGAACCAAAGAAAAAGCCGAGCAAGAAGAAAGCGGAATAGAATTCAGAAAATAAAAAAGGGCAAACTGTTTTCAGTTTGCCCTTTTTTATTATATTTGGCGTCCCCACGGGGAGTCGAACCCCGGTTACAGCCGTGAAAGGGCCGTGTCCTAGGCCTCTAGACGATAGGGACATCGTGAGATCATCTCTCAGGTAAGTTGCGCCTTATATATTGTTCAAACTATATTGTCAAGCATTGCCTTGCAATATGTTATAGAAAATTATTTTAATTAAGCTGTTATTGCTGATAACGTGCGAAATAAAGGTGCAGACTTCATTGGCAGTGGAAGCTTTATGGGTAAAGAAATGACCTCTTTCTCCGCAGTAACCAAAGAAACTGTCATAAAAATTCTGGAAGAAATTGCTGTTCTTTTGGAGCTATCTGGCGAAAATCCATTTAAATCCCGTGCCTACCAAAATGCCGCCCGCAATCTGGAAAAGCTGGACATTGATTTTATAAATCTGGTTAAAGAAAAAAAACTTTCCGAAGTTAAGGGTATCGGCGAGGCGATAAATAAGAAGATTGAGGAACTCGTCGAAACCGGAAAATTGGCTTATTTGGAATCGCTTCGTTCATCTATTCCATCCGGTCATATGGAAATGCTAAAAATTGCCGGCCTGGGATCCAAAAAAATCCATGCACTTTATGAACAGCTGGGAATAAAGACCGTTGGTGAACTGGAATATGCCTGCCATGAAAACCGCCTTGTTGAACTCCAGGGATTTGGGAAAAAAACACAGGATAATATTTTGGCAGGAATCGAAAAACTCAAGCTTTACAGCCAAAGAAGGCTGTATGCGGAAGCGGCAACCGACGCTCGGGCATTGTTCTCAATGCTTACGGATAATAAGGATGTCAGCCGGGTGAGTCTAGCCGGTTCTTTGCGTCGCTCGGCCGAAACAGTCAAGGATATTGATATTGTGGCCAGTTCTGCTGCTGCCGAAAGACTGGCCGGCTATTTTGCTTCTCTGCCGCAAGTTGCGGGGGTTTCCGCCAAAGGAATTACCAAAGTAAGTGTGACATTGCAGACAGGAATCAATGCCGACTTGAGAATTGTTGCGGATCAGGAATTTCCCCACGCCTTGCTGCATTTTACCGGCAGTAAAGAACACAATACGGCTTTGCGGGGCAGGGCAAAGGACCGCGGGCTGAAAATTAATGAATACGGTCTGTGGCGCGGCGAGGAAAACATTGTTTGCCAAAGCGAAGAAGAAATATTTTCTCATTTGAATTTGCCTTATATCCCACCGGAATTGCGCGAGAATATGGGGGAAATGGAGGCGGCGGAAAAGGGAAATCTGCCGGTTTTAGTTAATGAAAAAGATATCCGTGGTATTTTTCATGTCCATACTAATTTCAGCGATGGAGCCCATACTCTGGAAAGTATGGTTGGGGCAGCAAGAAAAATGGGGATGCAGTATATAGGTATCAGCGATCATAGCCAGTCCGCTTATTACGCCGGAGGGCTAAAAAGAGAAGAAATTGAAAAACAGCATAACATTATTGATGAGCTAAATAAAAATAATGCCCCTTTTTATATTTTCAAAGGAATCGAGTCCGACATTTTAACGGACGGCAGCCTAGATTATACCGATGACATATTGAGAAGCTTTGATTTTGTCATTGCGGCGATTCACTCTGGTTTCAATATGCCGGAAGAGGAAATGACCCAGCGCATTAAGAAAGCCCTGCAAAATGAATATACTACAATGTTGGCACATCCTACAGGACGGCTGCTTTTAGCCCGGGAGCCTTATGTAGTAAATATTGCGGAAATTATTGATATGGCCGCCTTATATGGGAAGGTGCTGGAGTTAAACGCCAATCCTCAAAGATTGGATTTGGATTGGCGCAACTGTATTTATGCCCGGAAAAGAAGAGTGAAAATTGCCATCAATCCCGACGCTCATTCCACAACAGGGCTGGCCGATATCAGCTTCGGTATTAAAATTGCCCGGAAAGGCTGGCTTGCGGCGGGAGATTGCCTTAATTGTCTGAGCCTTGATGAAATGAAGAAATATTTGAGCTCTAAGAAAAATAATAAAAGTGAGGTGCTCTATGAACATTAGTGATTTTAGAAAACCACAGCAGGATGTAAATGAGATTTTTTTAAATCGCTGGTCACCGCGCGCCATGTCCGGTGAAGAAATTGCAGAAACTGCCTTGCTTTCCCTTCTGGAAGCAGCCCGGTGGGCGCCTTCAGCCAACAATAATCAACCCTGGCGTTTTCTTTATGCCCGTAGAAACACGCCGCACTGGAGTACTTTCTATGATCTGTTAGCGGAAGGAAATCAGATCTGGGCGAAAAATGCCGCCGTTTTACTGGTAGTAATTTCCAAAACAACTTTTGATTCGGACAAACCGTCTAGGACTCATTCCTATGATGCCGGTGCCGCTTGGGCAAGTTTTGCACTCCAGGGATCGCAAAACGGTCTGGTTGTGCACGGTATGCAGGGTTTTGATTATGATAAAGCAAAAACGGTTCTGCTCGTTCCGGATGATTATCAGGTAGAGGCGATGATCGCCGTCGGCAAAAAAGGCAATAAAGAAGACCTGCCGGTCTATCTGCAGGAACGCGAATTTCCCTCCAACCGCAAAAGTCTGTCCGCAATTGCGATGGAAGGATCGTTTTCAGAATCGCCGTAGATTTCCCTTAGAAAAAAAGGGAGGAGTCTGTTGTTTCAAGCTTTTAAGCTGAAACCGGTATAAGATTCAGCGGCAGGTAAATAAAATGGTTGTGTCATGATTCAATCACGGGCATAAAAAGCAATTATAGTTTAAACTGTTCTCCAGCAGCAAGGAGTGAAGAGCTTAGAATCAGGTCTGCACGGAGCCGATTTAACCTGCAATCCGCACTGTTACTGTTTTGTAGAGAAAGAGACGGAAATTACCGCGACAAGATGCGGGACTGAGTAAGACACAAAAATGATACAAATTTATTGTGGCAAAATTTAGATAGAGGATCGAAGCATATGGCACCATTACACCGAGTCAGCACAGGCATCAGCGGTTTAGATGAAATTCTTAATTATTTGCGTATGGGTGATAATGTCGTCTTTCAGGTGGACGATGTTGCCGACTATAAAAGATTTGTCGATCCTTATGTTTCGGCTGCCTTATCCCGGGGTCAGCGGATAGTCTATATGCGTTTTGCCGACCATGCCTCGCTTTTTGAGGAGCAACAAAAAATAAAAATTTATCAGCTCAGCGCCCACAGCGGTTTTGAATCGTTTTCTAGTCAGGTGCACAGCATCGTTGGTGCAGAAGGGCGGGATGTGTTCTATGTATTTGACTGTTTGTCCGATCTTTTAATGGCCTGGGCAACCGATTTGATGATCGGTAATTTCTTTGTCATTACCTGTCCATATTTGTTTGAGCTGAACACTGTTGCCTATTTCGCTATTCTGAGAAACCGCCATTCCTTCAAGACCATTGCCCGGATTCGGGAAACAACTCAGGTTCTGCTTGATATTTACAGCCATGAAGGAAAGCTCTGTATTCATCCGCTCAAAGCCTGGCAGCGTTATGCTCCCACAATGTTCCTGCCGCATATCCTGGAAAAAGGCAGGTTTGTGCCGATCCTGAACAGTGCGGATGCCGCCAGTTTCTTTTCTTTTTTAACAGAAAGAAATGCCGGCCGCGGTGAACGGAATCTGGATTACTGGGATCATATTTTTCTTCAGGCGATCAACCTACTGGATGATCCGCAGGCAATTGATGAGCAGCAACAAATGGTGGAGACGCTGTCCCGTGTTTTAATCGGACGCGAAAAACGCATGCTATCCCTGGTGAAAGAATATTTTACACTGGAAGATCTGGTGGATATTAAGCAGCGCCTGATCGGTACCGGTTTCATCGGAGGTAAGTCAGTAGGAATGCTTCTGGCCCGCAATATCCTGCGCAAAGATGAAGGTCAGGACTGGGCGGAACATTTGGAGTTGCACGATTCCTATTATATCGGGTCGGATGTTTTTTATTCGTATATCGTGCAAAACGGTTGGTGGAAATTGCTGATGGAGCATAAAACCGAAGAAAAATATTTTGAAAATGCCCAGATATTGAAAGGTAAAATGCTGCATGGAACCTTCCCCGAGGAAGTTCGGGAACAGTTTCAGTTGATGCTCGAATACTTCGGCCAGTCGCCGATAATTGTCCGTTCCAGTTCTCTTCTGGAAGATGCTTTCGGCAATGCGTTTGCGGGTAAATATGAAAGCTATTTCTGTCCCAATCAGGGAACTCCCGAGCAGCGATACGAACATTTTGAAGAAGCCGTCCGGAAAATATTTGCAAGCTCTATGAATGTAGATGCCCTGACTTACCGCTTACAGCGCGGAATGGCGCAGTTCGATGAGCAGATGGCACTGCTGGTGCAGAGAGTTTCGGGATCGCATCGCCGGAACTATTTCTTTCCGGATATGGCCGGTGTCGGGTTGTCTTATAATACATTTGTCTGGCAGAAGGGCATGGACCCGAAAGCCGGCATGTTGCGGATAGTTTTCGGTCTCGGGACGCGTGCGGTAAATCGCGTGGAGAATGACTATCCGCGAATTGTCGCGCTCGATGCTCCGCTGACTAAACCTTATTCCAAACTCGAAGACATGGTGCGTTTTTCGCAAAGAGAGGTTGATCTCCTGAATTTAGAGGAAAATGATTTTCAATCTCTTGCAGTTGCGGATGTGCTGAACGAAGACTTGGAGCCGCACCTGGGCCTTATTGCCGTCCGTGACGCCGCTGCGGAGGCCTATCGGCGGACAAAGGGCGGAAGCATGCAGGAATCGTGGATATTGACTTTTGACGAGTTATTGTCTTCCACAGAGTTTGTCGGAGTTATGTCCCGGATGCTCAAAAAACTGGAGGAGATTTACCGCTATCCGGTGGATATTGAATTTACTGTTAATTTCAATGCAGAAGGCAAGGCAAAAATCAATCTGCTGCAATGCCGGCCTTTCCAGACCAAGGGGCATTACAGCCGTGTGGAAATTCCGGAAAAGATCGCCAAGGCGAAGATTCTGATCAAGCAGGACGCCAACTTTATGGGCGGCAGTGTCTATTTAGCCATCTCCCGCCTGATTTATATCGATCCTCAGGGCTATACCAAGCTTAGTCTTTCCCAAAAATACGACATTGCCCGTTTGGTGGGAAAACTCAATAAACTGATCGGCCGGCGCGAGGAAATGCCGACGATACTTTTCGGACCCGGCCGCTGGGGAACGACAACTCCGGCGATGGGAGTGCCGGTGACCTTCTCCGAAATCAATAATGTGGCGGCAATTGCCGAGATTGCTTATTCGGACGGCAGCCTTGTTCCCGATCTGTCCTTCGGCACGCATTTTTTTCAGGATCTGGTTGAAATGGATATTTTCTATCTGGCTATTTATCCGGAAAAGAAAAATGTTATTTTCAATAAATCATGGCTGGAGCGTCAGCCTAATATTCTGAGTGATCTGGTGCCGGAAGATAAAAAGTATGCTGATGTCGTGCGCGTTTGCGATGTCCAGAGTAAGGATTTACGGCTGCTTTCGGATATTGTGAACCAGCAGATGATTTGTTTTGTTCAGTAAATATATGAACAAGGGGTTACAACCACCCATGCGGGTGGCGAGACCCCTTGTTTCGGACTGGCAAGATTAGCAAGTTCTTCCTGTAGTCAAGCGTCCGGCAATTTTTATTTATATCCAACCTTTCAAACAGTTATCTTCAGTATTTATTGAGTAGCTACCTCAATATTGACGAGTCGCCTTGTCGTTTTGCAGCAGATTTCTTGATCTCGATTCAGATTTTGACAGAATTAACGCATTATAATTTAATTTATGTTTTTGGAGAATATGCCGATACAATAAGCACAGAAAGACGCCTGATCGTATTTTTTACTGTTTTCAATAAAATAATAGGAGAAATGAAAATGGCTATTAATCCAGTAGCACAAACCGATGCAGCTAAAGTTGACGCCCGAGCGGCTGCAGCAAATACAGATCAAGCTCAACCTGTAGCCCCAGCCCCAGCAAAAACGCAGACCGCGACGACGGATACAGTTCAAATAAGCAATTCTGCCAAGGAATTGATGCAGGAAATTCAAGAGACTCCCGCTCAAACTGCCCAAGAAGCTGGCAAAGGTGATCGTCAGGCTCTGCGACTGCTTGCGAAAGAGGCTGCTGCAAAAGCCGAACAACAGGGAAACCAGCAGCCCTCAACTTTGAATCCTAAATGACGTTTAAAGCTGGATATTGTCGTCCCTTAGTAATTGGAAAAATGAATATCCGGTGAAGTTATGAAGGCAAAAGATATTGGGAATGAATAGAGCCTGAATAAGAAACAATCTATCTGGCTATTCATCATCATTGAATCTCCACCTCTCGATTATTGTGGTTAATGACCAAAGCCACGGTTATGAGATTTTTGCCCACGATAAACTTCCCGTTTTGTAGCCATCGCCAGTTAAATCCAAAAATAGGTTGCAGCTGACGCAAGTGCCCTAAGGCATCTGCGTGGCTGAACCTAGTTGTTGATCAAACATTTCAAACGCAAATCCTCAAAATATTTATTCACCATGATTATTTGTTTGTAGCAATATCAACATGCCTTCCTCTTCTAAGCGTCAGTATATTTTGACGATAACCACCGAATGAAAAATTTCTTGCCCTATTTCTTTAAAGACTGTAAACGAAATATTAGGATAAGAAATAGGAGGTGAAAAGATAATGAGAGGTCTTCTCCAACCAATGCATCTTTTAATTATACTGGGGATCGTTCTGATTATTTTTGGTCCCGGCAAACTTCCTGAATTGGGAAGCTCTATAGGCAAGGCTATAAAAGGTTTCAAAAAGTCCATGGAAGAGAAGGAACATGTGCCAGAGGAAACCACAGGTACTAACAAAATTGAATACACGTAATAGATGTCTGGTTTACTAGCTGTATCGATTTTACCTTTCCTGCCTATCTAATTTTTTCGTTTCTGTGTTAAATGAAATTTTGCAAACGTGATAAAGGTCATGCTCCATTAGGTATGCTTAATTAATTCCTTTGACAGGAACGAAAAAAATCAGGTTATGAAAAGAATCTTGAGAATAGTATTTATCGGTACTCTTCACTTAGTGGTGTATCTATGGTTGCTGCCTTTCGTGATTTTGCCGAGATTCGGAAGTCATGGCACAAAAATCACTGTGGCCATATTGATACTGGTTTCCGGAATTATATTATCCAGCCTATTTATTAAAAAATAAATAGTAATCAGGGCTGAAAAATAAAAGAGGCCACACGTCATGGTATCATTTTCTTCCTTTAATGTTGTTTCCCTAATATTGCTATTTTATGCTACACAAAGATTGGTGATAGTTGAAAAATTGCGAGCAAAGTCAATCCAGCCGATCGCTAAGTCTTCGGTTGATGTTTCCGTTAACCCGCTTCCGCGATAATAGTGATGACGTTTTTATGAGAAAACATGCTGAGCGGAGACTTCCATGAGATGCCTTTCCAATTTGTTGCTGACGCTGTTTGCAGTTTTCTGCATCGGCTGCGCAACCTTACATTCCTCAACCAATGAGCAGAACGCGAGGCCAAACGATTTCGTCATTGAGTACGAATGGCGCGAAGGGAGTTTGCCACCGCCTTACCATTACGAATACAGCGTCATCATCAATCCTTCGGGCCGAAGTGAGATCATTCTGACTCCTGACTATCCATCAACCACCGTGCCAAAGTGGACTGAATTTTTTAAGGTAGAAGAGCAGAACTTGAACGACGTTTACCGAGTGATTGTCGAAAACGGGCTATTTACACGAAAATGGCGGCAACTGGATCAGGCGCCGGTCGGCGGCAGCAATCAGACACTTATTGTCATGGTGAAGGGAAAACGAATTAAGATTGAGGATTACCTTGTCCCTGAGCAACAGTTTTCTGCAAAGTTAATGTATGCAGCGGTGCAGGCACTGGTCCCACAGGAGATTTGGGAACGGTTGCAGGCGAGGCGTCAAAAGTACGTGCAAGAGCATCCGCCCAGATAGCATACATCGCTCAATGGCTCAGGCCAACAATCGTAACTTCTCCAAAGATAGCTTCCTCTAGTCAATAAAACGTCAGCCTCAACATAAATCCTAGACTTCAATCGGTAATAATTAAAAGCTGGAATCTAACTTAACATGTGGTACAAGTAGCGGAGGCAGGTCAGTAAATACAGCCAAGTGAGATAATTCAAGATGAACTATTTTTCAGATAACAGATGACATATATAACGACAATCCTTTAAAAAAGGTTGCCGGTATTTTTTATTCTAAAAATGGAGAATAAAAAATGTTTTGCTCACAATGTGGAAAAGAAGTAAGCGATACCTCAAAATTTTGTTATTCTTGTGGCAATCGTATTGCAATTAACCCCAAAATAGAAACATCCATAAATAGTGATAAATCCTATTCAAATACGAAAACAATTCAAAAGAAAACTTTTAGTCAAGCAATAAAATCATACCTAATTTTTGTAATATTGATTATATCCTTCCTAATATTTACATATCTCTTTTTCCATTATATAGGTCAAAAATACAAGAGTGATGACATAAAATCTTCCGTTCAAGTTATTAATCCAAAATCACCGATTGAATCCGTTGTTCCGAAATCTCAAGTTCAAACAGCTGTGCCGAAACCTTCATCCGATTGGGTAGAATGTTATAAGAATGAGGATGGGTATGTTTTTTCATACAAGATTGAAAATGTAGAAAATAAAAAAGTAAAAAATATATTTCAAGTATGGGTTAAAACATTTTATTCCGATAGAGGTAGAGATAAAGTAACTCAATTTAGGAGAAACAGTGGATTATCAACTGAAGGATGGGGTAAACTATCAGAAGAAAAGTGGTTGTATGAAATAGACTGTAAAAAACATGGATTCAATAAGTTATCTTTTGACTATTATGATACGGATGGTAAAATATTTTATTCTAAAGTTTATAATGAACCAGAATGGGGGAATATAATTCCTAATTCGATCTTAGACATTTCACAAAAGGAAGTCTGTGAATAACCAAGAATTAGAAGATCTATATATATTTTTTTCTTCTGAAAGGAAGACACATGAAAATTATTAGTTTTGTTATCTCTTTATCTTTTATAGTTCCCCTTATACTTGTAACTCCAGTAATTGGTTCTGATTGGGTTGAATATTATAGGGACAATAATGGGAATATCCTTTTATATAAAAAGGGAAATATAGAAAATAGTGGGACAAAGGATATAGTTAGAGTATGGGAGAAACGTATTTATTCTGATAAAGGTAGAGAGATATATATTCAAGACAAGATAACAGAAGGAATGTCTGCTGAAGGATATGGCAAACTATCCAACTCACAGGACTTGTATAGAATAGACTGTAAGAAACAGATGATGAATTTAGTATCTGTTTTTCGTTACGATAAGAATGGTAAAGTAATGTATTCTAATAATATTGAAGAACCAGAATGGAGCCATATAATTCCTAATTCACAGATGGACACTTTGCGAAAAAGAGTCTGCGAATAACCAGTAATCCGAAAATATGTATTACATTACTCCTAATCGTATTTTCAATCGGCAATAAACATAATTAATACCCGACGACAAACATCCGGATCACACTGACATTTGTGGCCAATATTATTTAATTTACATAAGAGACAGTTATTCCTATATTTTTTCTACAAAGAGGATTTGAACTTATCAAGTTGAATAAATGATGGATTGCTGGTAATAACGCGGGAACTTAAATGGCAGGGATAGATCGTCGGATATAAGAATCCAATTTTATGCAAAATAACGAATTTTCACCACGTACCGTTAAACATCACTCTCCGATTTTCAGCTGGTGCATTCGTATTGCTATAATAACCTGTCTTTTATATGTTTCCTACGCATCGCTTACGGGCGGCGTTTTTGAACCTATCTACTATGCGGTCAAGAGTGCCCACTGGTCGAAGATTATCATTCGCCCCAGTCTGCTATGGGTAATAATGGGTATCTTGCTGCTGTCATTCCGTACAATCCTCTGGTTCCTTTACCGCCCTTTCCCTTCCGCCGATTTCGATCAGGCACCGCTGCTTACAGTAATCATTCCAGCCTATAATGAAGGAGTCATGGTTGAAAAAACAATTGATTCGATCATTGAAGCTGATTATCCGCGAGATCGATTGGAAATAATTGCCATAGATGACGGTAGCAAAGATGATACCTGGCAATATATCAACAGTGCTACCATAAAACATAATGGTTTAGTTTGTGCAGTCCGTTTTCCGGAAAATCGCGGTAAACGCGCTGCTCTGGAAGAAGGGTTCAGGCGGGCGCGAGGGGAAATCGTCGTCACAATTGATTCCGACAGCGTGATTGAAAAGGAAACTCTGCTAGCCATTGTCGGCCCGTTTAAGAATCCCAAAGTCGGGGCCGTTGCAGGTAAAGTAGCCGTTTATAACCGTTATCAGGGGCTGATTCCCCGAATGCTGCATGTCCAGTTCATCTTGTCTTTCGATTTCCTGCGCGCAACGCAGTCCACATACGGGACGGTTTATTGCTGCCCCGGTGCATTATCGGCGTACCGTATAACGGTTGTTCGGAATGTGCTTGCTGCCTGGATGCAACAGACATTTCTGGGCAGACAATGCACTTACGGCGAAGACAGATCATTGACCAATTTTATTCTGGCCGCCGGCTTCAATTCAGTTTATCAACGAACAGCAGTTGTACATACGATAGTTCCGTGGACCTATGAAAAGCTTTGTAAAATGTACCTGCGCTGGGACAGAAGTTACATCCGGGAGGAAATTGTTTTCGCTCGTATCGTCTGGAAGCGTCCGTTCGGCGCCCGCCTTATTGCCATCTTCGACAAAATCATCACTAATCTTCGTTTCCCGGTAGCTTACGTCAGCCTTGTATTGCTCATAATTCTAACCTACAATGATCCTATGACTATTGTCCGTCTGATGTTTGCCATGGGACTCATATCATTCTTTAATATGCTTTATTATCTGCACAGTGAGCATTCCTGGGATTTTGTTTACGGAATTATATACTCGTACTTCTCGTTTTTTTCCCTGTTCTGGCTGTTCCCCTACGCGGCTGTGACTCTGCGTTCGCGTTCATGGATGACACGCTGATAACGTATAACATGGAGATAACATCTTTTCTAATGCATCAAACTTTTGTTGACTACAAATGATGCTCAAGTGAATACTGGCTATCATATTTATGCGGACTCGGAGGTGGTTTCAGCAAACAGTGTTTCCTGTAAGCGAGTGTTTACAATTTATTACGAGCATGCTTTTTTCCAATCGGTAATCAATATTTAATTGACATACAAGACGACGTTTCCTATATATTCTTTCATGTAAGGCACATTCTATTTAATTCATATGCAAGGTGTTGCGGAAATGAACCGGCAATAAAGGAGTTGAGAATGAAGTTCAATAATCTGGTTGCAGCAAGTATAGTCCTATTTTTGTTTTTTCTGTTCACCGGCACAGGTTTTAGTAAGGAAGATGGAAAAGTAACCAGGGAACAATGGCAGAAGATTATTAACTCCGGGGACGCAAAGAAGTCTCTGCCGCCGCAAACAACGGCAAAAAATAATAAGACCATGCCCGGTATTTCCCAGCAACAACTTATTGAAGCCGTTAAAACTTTCCGGCTTGAAGCCATCGTAGAGCCCGTTGCCACAATCAAGAAATACAGTTCCGTTTCCAACTTGCAGGACTTTACAGGCATTGAAAATGCCCTGTTTACCGAAACGCCACCCGATGTAGGCTGGAAATATTTCTTCGCCACCGCTACTTACACTGTTGCACCCCTCACGACACAAACACACATCGTCCTTTTTTATCACCCTTGGAGCGACATCGCCATAATAACGATTTGGCAATATGAGAACAAGCAATTCGTCATGAACCACGCCGAACTGTTCCTGGGCGACTACATCCGCCAATACGGTCAGATTCCTTTTGAGGTGCAGCCGCTTTGGGAACGCGAATCCGCAACTATTACACCTCTTTTGGCCGTCCCGCTTGCCGTTGGAGAAACGCTTGTCGCCTTTGAGAACATCTTCCCCGCAAGAGTTAAGCTGGAGAACAACTCACCTTTTGCAAAACAAAGGAACATCTTCGATAAAAATTCAGAAAATAAGGAAATCAGCAAAAGCATGCTTGCGGCAGCCAACCTACGGTTTGAACGCAGCATCACCGCCCTCATCCGTTACGAGCAGGACAAAAAGTTAGAAGTTTACCGTGATGCTACTTCTTTGATTCTGGCCGGCATCAAGAGTGGAGATTTCAACGATCTCAAGGCTACCATTCCCCAGACACCTCAGGAGACGTTTGACCTTATCAAGGCCAACAACAAAGAATTCGGAGTCTTCAAGGTGGTTTCCGTCCTTAGAACGCCGGATGACTGTTTTGTTTTTCTCAGCCACCCGGCAGACCCCAACAATGTGCTTTTATTCTGGTTTCAGACTGACAAAGGCAAATACGGCCTGCGTCAGGCGTACTTTATCAACCACATCTTCTCTGCGTCTTACGCCAGCCAGATCAGGGACTTAGTAGCAAAAGTTAGTCAACCATAATGCACACTAAGGAGACATATAACATGAAACGCCCGCACTTTATTTTCCCATTTCTCGCAGCATGTGTATGCTTTGTCGTATTGACTATGAGTTGCTTAGCCGCACCTGCTACCGCCCAAGCAGGTGATGATCCCTCCAAAGGCAATGTCGTTGCCAAAATCAACGATGCTGCGAACTCCAACGTGGGTGGATCAATAATATCCTTGACCAAAGAAGTTACAGATCATGCCCTCGGCAATGCTGCAATTAAAACCTTTGGCGATGCATGGAAAGCCGACAAAAGCGGTGAATCAGCATCCGCTGTTGGCAACCTTCTGGAAAAAAGTGCCAATCTTAAAGGCGCAAGTAGCATCCTCAGCGCTGGCGGCGTGATCATCGACCATGTGGGTTATGGTTCCACAGCAGCGGGTGAAATCGCCGAAGGTAAATATGCTCAAGGTTTCATCACTATAGCCGATGGCCTCGGCAAATCAGTTGTGTCGGGCATTGCCTCAGCTACCGGCGCGAGCTTTGGCACTTTGGCCGGTCCTGCAGGCACTATTGCCGGCGGCGTAGCGGGCGGTTATGCGGGCAGTGAAGCCTGGGATGCATCTGTTGGAAAATTAACTTCCGCAGTAAAAGAAGGGCTTGGCAAACAAGAGGACAAACGACAATACCGCGAAATGTTTGGATCGAAAATCGTCGGCAGGACACCGGAAAAAATTCACGAAGATTGGCTAAACTACAAGAAAGAACTGGAAGATAAAAATAGGCAGGCGCAATTGGAGATAAGAAAAAGTAATGTTCCGGTCGCCACTCCTCCTGGGAAAAAGCTTCAGGAAGCAGACTGTAAAATGAGTTGCACGAAACGTTATTGTGAATGCACCTGTCCGCCTAAAGTATGGAAGCCTAATCCGGAATGTTGGGAAAATGGTGACTCATCTCGAAGACCTATGTTATGCAAGCACGATGGTCAGTCTTGCCCTTACTTTGCACCAAAGAAATAATAATTTGGTGTGGAAGACGGTAATTCAATGAGCTGTGTGGCTCATTACGTGGATAACAAGATTTCTTTCGTAATCATTAACATCCAGAATTTGCAAAATCATTTGTTCGTAGGTGCGAACAGCAAGCAATGCTTCCTACTACTACACAACCATACAACCTTGGCAAAAATGCAAGACTACGATTCTTAATAAACACTATTTACGCCCGACAAACATCGACACCGCATCCATACATTTTTGTGGCCTTTTTGCTTTGACATGCAAGCGTGTCTGCCTTATATTCCAGTTACGGCATTTTTTAAAAAAATATTAAAGGAGCATGGAAAATGAAAAAGATGATCACTTCCCTCGCGCTCGTGTCAGCCTGTGTGTTTGGTTTGTCGTTATTGGCTTACGGTAACTCTATTACCATCAATTTCAAGAACGGCAGGACGGTAGTTTATACCCAATCGGAAATAAGTTCTATTACATTTTCGGATTCCACCAGTCTCTCCTATATTTTTTCAGGTGTAAAGGTGTTTAACGGCATCAATGACGGCATTGATATCGGTGCAGCCTTGCCGTCAAGGATGATAGGTGATTTTACCATCGAAATGGATGTAAAACCAGGGTCGAACCAACAAACGCACGCCGATATCCTCGATTTCAATCATCGGGCAAATGTGGGATTGGTTATTCAGCAAAGAGGCGATGACTTGAATAACTTCGATTTCGCCATCGGCAACGGAAGCAGCGGGGCAGTAATTACCTACAAGCTTCAAACCGGTGTATGGCATCATATTGTATTCCAGAGGCAAGACACAGAGATACGTTTGTATATAAACGATGCTTTGGTCGATACGAAACCCTGCTTTGCTGGAAACATATATTATCTCCCCAATTCTAGTGTCACTGTGGCGTATAATAAAACTTACGGAAGGTACTTTAAAGGGGAAATAAAAAATTTGAGTATTAAATAAGTGCCTGCAATATGAATTAGGATACTTGAGGGAATAGCGGAACAGATGATCCGTGTTCTTAGGATATGGGATAGGGGTTTTTAAGTGGTCATTTGCAACGGGCAGATTATAATGAGTTCCGTCCTCATAGTTCTTGGGATAACAAGAACACCTGGTGATTACGCAAGAACAGAGCTTTTAGGCATTATACTGCACTAAAATGAAAAAGGAGAAAAAATGAAGAAGCGCAGTTTGTCATTTGTTGCATCTTTGTTGTTTGTTTTGTTTATGGCCGCGGTTGCTTATGCAGCCCCGGAAGTGGACCAATTGGTTGCGAAGGGAAAGGCGCTCATCGAACAAAAGAAATACGCTGAAGCTGTCACTGAATTGAATGCAGTTCTGACGACAAACCCTCAACATGTCGAGGCGAACCGCCTGCTGGGTGTGGCCCACCGTAATCTTAAACAATTCGATGCGGCGATACGCGACTTCACCAAAGTGCTTGAGTTGGACCCGGAGAACTATTCGGGATACGCGGGGAGGGCACTTGCGAAGCGTGAGACGAAGAACTTCTCCTCTGCTATCGAGGACATGAATATGGCCATCCGGTTTGCACCTCAGAAAGAATCAGGCAGGCTTCTTATATCGCTTTCCAACTTCCATCTGGACTCTGGCAACTATCCAGCCATGCTGGATGCTTGTTCCCGGTCGAAACAGGCCGTAGTGAACGCCGAGAGCATCAATTGTGTCGGGAGGGCATACCTGAAGCTGTGGCAGTACGACAAAGCGCGGCAGGAGTTCGACGAGCTCGTCCAATTGAACGGCACGCTCTTCTATGCCTATCGCAATCGTGCCAAGGCGTATCTAGAACTTGGCCAACTGGAGAAGGCGAGAAGGGACTTTGACAAGGCGGCAGAGCTGCAGCCGGACATCACGAAGTATAGCGAAGTGCGAGACGATTTGGCAAAGCTCAATGCGCTCCAGAAGGGCGAGAAACCACCGATGGCACAGAAGCCCCGACAAACCTCTGCTCCCGGCAACCCGGCACTGAACAAGGAGTTCAATGATGCAGTAGCCAAGAAGGACATAGCAGGGGCACAGGCTGCACTGGAGCAAGGCGCCGACGTGAACAGCGCGGCAGCCAATGGATATCCCGCACTTTTGAACGCAGCGATGAACGCGCAGGGAGAAATGGCGACAATGCTCTTGGAGAAAGGGGCTGACGCCAACTGCAAGAACTCCAGCGGGTGGACACCGATAATGTGGGCCGCGTCCGAGGGGTATATGAAGATAGTCAAGGCCCTGCTGGAAAAAGGAGCGGGTGTGAACAGAAGGAATGTGGCAGGGGGGGCTGCACTTATCTTTGCTGCGGAGCACGGCCACACGGAGATCGTCAGGATGCTCCTGGACAAGGATGCCGACGTTAACGTAAGCATGTATGCGCAGAGAGAGACAGCGTTAATATGGGCCGCGAATAACGGACATGTGGAAATAGTCAATGCCCTTCTGGAGAAGCATGCTGTGGTTGATATGAAGATGCTGGACGGAACGACACCCTTGATGAGAGCCGCAGCGGCGGGAGCGAATTGCATTATGAACTGCAAATATGCCGAGATCATCCAGGCACTGCTAAACAAAGGCGCTGATTTGAACGCGAAGAATACCAGAGAAGAGACAGTCTTGATGCTTGCCTCGTGCGCGATCGGTGCCAGCAATGATATCGTCAAGATACTCCTGGACAGAGGCGCCAATGTGAACGCGAAAAAAATAGATGGAGAGACGATCCTTATCTGTGCAGCAGCACAGGGACATCCGAATATAGTCAAGCTTTTGCTGGAGAAAGGTGCTGATCCGAATGCCAGGAGACAGGATGGTATGACCGCAACCAAGTTGGCCGTTGAAAAATGGGGTTGGCAGGCCGATGGAACCGTGAAGATGCTCAAACAAGCCGGGGCACAGGAATAGCAGAGGCAGTAACTGCAAGTGTCTTGATACTCTAGAGAAAATCTTCATAGAGTAAGCTGGACGTTGGGGAGCACAGAGGCAGCAGATGGTGCGACAATAAAGATTCTGTAAGACCTGTCAGATACTACGGTTCAAGCGATAATCCTTAAGTTTTATCTGACCGATAATCATTTGTTTGTAGGTGCAGACAGCAAGGACTGCTTCCTGCTACACACACCGACCGAGTCAGGAAAAGTTGCTGATTTGAAACGGTAAGCCTCACCACAATTCCAAATCGAAAACACTTTAGTAGTAGGTGTAAGCTGGCTAAATATTAAAAACATCAGATTGTTTGAATTTATGAACAGAGCAAGGCAGGCCGGTGGTGCTGACATCAAATAAAAAGCCGCAGCCCTAATCAGGCTGCGGCTTCAACAATATTTGCCATTTCGCTCTCTCTGAGAGCAGCACGGCCTTTCTTTAACAAACTGTTTAGTTGGGCGCAAAGCGCCCACCATCTCAACCTTCGGTCCGGCATTCGCCGGTTTCCGTCCCGTTTTTGAGGGACTCCACCTTCAGTCTTCAGCCTATTTTTTTACACAACACCATAAGCCAGCATAGCATTGGCAACCTTAGTGAAACCGGCAATGTTGGCACCGGTAACATAATCACCTTTTCTGCCGTAGGCTTCCGCCGTATCGTAGCAATTTTTGTGGATGCTCTTCATGATCAGGAGCAGGCGATTATCGACTTCTTCGCGTGTCCAGGAAAGCCGCAGGCTGTTCTGGCTCATTTCCAAACCGGATGTGGCCACGCCGCCGGCATTAGCCGCTTTACCGGGACCGTAAAGGATTTTCTTATCCTGGAATATTTTTATGGCCTCGGGGGTGGAGGGCATATTGGCGCCTTCAGCCACGCAGATGCAACCGTTCTTCACGAGAGCCGCGGCATTCTTGCCGTTAATTTCGTTTTGTGTTGCGCTGGGCAGGGCGATATCCACTTTGATGCCCTGTTCACGAATAACATCCCAGACATTCTTGCCTTCGTAACATACAGCCTTGTATTTGTTGGCGTATTCGGTAATGCGGCCGCGTTTGACGTTTTTCAAATCCAGCACGTAATTGCATTTCTTATCGTTAATGCCCTCTTCATCAATGATGGTCGCCGTTGAATCACAAAGAGAAATGACCTTGCCGCCCATCTGATTTACTTTTTCCACAGTGTACTGGGCAACGTTGCCGGCGCCGCTGACGGCGACGGTTTTGCCTTTGAAATCCAGACCGCGGGTAGCCAGCATTTCCGCGGCAAAATAGGTTGTACCGTACCCGGTAGCTTCGGGACGAATCAAGCTTCCGCCGTATTCCATAGCTTTGCCGGTAAGAACGCCAACATGCTCATTGCGGATTTTTTTGTAATAGCCGTACATAAAGCCGATTTCACGTCCGCCGACGCCGATATCACCTGCCGGAACGTCCGTTTCGCCTCCGATATGACGGAATAATTCGCGCATGAAGGCTTGGCAGAAGCGCATGACTTCACCATCTGATTTTCCCTTGGGATCAAAGTCGGAGCCGCCTTTGCCGCCGCCCATGGGCAGGGTGGTCAAGGCATTCTTAAAGATTTGTTCAAACCCCAGGAATTTGATGATTCCCAGATTGACGGAAGGATGGAAGCGCAGACCGCCCTTGAAGGGGCCGATGGCGTTGTTGAATTGAACGCGGAATCCTCGATTGACGATAACATTGCCTTTGTCATCCACCCAGGGAACCCGAAACTGCATTGCTCTTTCCGGCTCCACAATTCGTTCATAGATATTGGCCTTCACCCACTCCGGATGCTTTTTAACCGTGGGTTCCAATGTCTCCATGACTTCTTCAACAGCCTGATGAAACTCCGGCTGGTTGGGATCGGTTTGTTTAACTTTAGCGATAACATCTTTGATTACTGACATAACTAAATCCTCCTTAAAATTATTTATTTTATTACCCTGGTAACTAAATACATGAAAACGGCTGCCTATAATTCCTCGACACTGTGGAGGTCTTCAAAGGCAATTACCGTGGACATTGCACGGTTGTCGACGTCGATTCCCGCTTCATGGGCCGCGGCAATCGGGTTTAACCCGCCGACGAGAATCATTCCCACTTTGTTGATGTCCACATCAGTCTGACAAATGGGATTACCGGGATTGCCGAGGGAAAGAATACCATGAATGCCCAGCTTGCCCATTTGTCCGATGATGTCTTCCACCAGACTGCGGCTGAGTGCCGGTATTTCGCGAAAATTGGCGAGTATTTTACCTTCACCTTTTTCAGTAACCTGTTGTACCGAAGTCATTTTACCGCGGATGAAAATCTCCGAAGGATCCAGCGATGATCCGGCATAATGAATAAGCTCGACAAAACGCAGCGGCACGCTGTTTCTAACCTGAAGAATACCTGCAAATTTGGAGTCGGTGGGAATGCCCTGCTTCAAAAGGATGCCGTTAATCAAAATGCTGCAAACGGAGGCAAGTCCGACTTTCCCTTCCGGGACAATTATCTCTCCGAGTTTTTCGCCAGCCGGGGCAACTGCAACGCGGTCGCTGACGGCAAGTCGTTTCTGGAAAACCGGTTTCATGATCCGGAGCGCTTTTTTAAAATCCTTCTCGGGAAAGAAGGAAATGTTAACCGGGACCATTCCGGTTTTTTTCTTGAGGTTGAAAGTGGTTTTAAAAGAGAGAACGTCAATGCGGGAAATGGACAGGCTGATTTTATCCTGAACACGGGCATTGGAAATTTCATCCAGTCCGGCGCTGGTGATTATCCGGCCATCACGCCGGCCAATCAGCCTGGTTAAACCTTTTTCGTCCATCAGCTTTAAGTGATAGCGAACAGTCCTTTCACTTAATTGAACGCCCCGTTCCACCATCTGCCGGGCAATTACACGAGCGCCCGCCGGTTCCGAACTTTCGTTCAGAATTCTCAGAATCAGGAGGACTTTCCGCTCAATATCTTCAGGGTTAAAGAGTTGTTTCATAAGACCATCGGCAAACGTTTGCCGTATTCCTAACCGCAAAAAAGTAATTTGTCAAATACAAAAATGTACGATTATATGATTTAAATGGTTCAAAAATGTATCTTTAGCGCTGGCGTGGCAAGATTTCTTAATATTTAAAGATTATTGAAGATGTTTTGTTGATCGGTTACGGGGACGCTTGGCGAACAGGTATTGGGGCGATATTAGTATTTTTTTGCTCAGAATAATTTAAGCTGATTGCTGCAAGTGTATCAGGTTAGCCTTGTTTTATACTTAAAAATTAATATTTATCTTGACTTATCACCCCTCTAGCCAATAATATTTTCAACAAACGTACACTCTTTATTGCCGGTTCAGGGAGTGCCGAAATTTTATGGCAAATCTGATTTAAGTAGAAGATATATCAAGCGAAAGCAGGGGATATAATATTTGATATGGTAAACAACTTTATTAAGGTATTAATAATCATATTTACGGTTGCTTTCTCCATTGCCTGTGGTTTGCTTCTGGTGCGTTTTTTGATTCCGGTCTATTTTAAATTATTGTCTCCCATTCCTCAAACTCTGATTAATTTTTATATCGCCATTGTCATTTATGCTTTTCTAATCATTCTGGCGGATATTATTTTATTTAAAATGGGGAAATATAATTGGGGTATATTGATTACAGGAACCACGGTTTTGTTGCTTGTTTTTGGTATTCCGATATTTATGCTGGAAAATAATAATATGCTCTGGCAGCAGGCAGTCTTGAGTAAATCCGGGCCGGTATATTTTATCGATTTCAGTGACGAGAATATTTCTGCACTAAAGTACTTTCAAAATATTTTTACGCTGATCTGGGACAGAGTCTATTTGTATGTTTATGCAGGCATCATTATCTATCCTACCGGATATCTCTATTTGCGGAAGCTGGACTGGCGGATCGGAGGGGTAAGGATTAAATTGTAGACGGTTTGATTCCGGGCGCCGCCACTATTCCATCTTGCTGCTCTTGATTATCAGGGATATCTTGCTCTGATCAGTCCGGAAACGTCACGTTGATATTGTTCTTGTCTGCCTGGTGAATTATGCGAATATCTCGAATTAATACATATAGGGAGTTGAAATGAAAAAATCATACATTCTTGCTCTCGATCAGGGCACTACCAGCTCCCGCGCCATTCTTTATGACCGTGCCGGAAAAAGCGTTAAAGTCGCTCAGAAAGAATTTACCCAGATTTATCCCAAAGCCGGCTGGGTGGAACATGACCCGATGGGAATCTGGGGGTCGCAAAGCGGTGTGGCCAGCGAAGTTCTGGCGGCCAGCGGAGTTTCCGCCGAAGAAGTGGCGGCAATCGGTATCACCAATCAGCGGGAAACAACGATTGTCTGGAACAGACATACGGGTGAACCTGTTTACAATGCCATTGTCTGGCAATGCCGCCGCACCTCCGGTATTTGCGATGAACTGAAGAAAAAGGGCTGGGAGGATTATATCCGGGAAAATACCGGGCTGGTAATTGATGCTTATTTCTCCGCAACCAAAGTAAAATGGATACTTGATAATGTGGCCGGAGCAAGACGAAAAGCCGAGAAAGGTGATTTAATCTTCGGCAATGTGGATACCTGGCTGATCTGGAATTTAACAAAGGGCAAAGTTCACGTAACCGATTACAGTAATGCTTCCCGTACCATGTTCTACAACATCAAAGAGCTGAAATGGGATAAGAATATTTTAAAGGAGCTGGATATTCCGGCCTCCATGCTGCCGAAGGTAAAACCATCCAGCGCCGTATATGGCAAGTCTGATGCTCGTATACTAGGCGCAAAAATTCCGATTGCCGGTGATGTCGGCGATCAGCAGGCGGCATTGTTCGGGCAGGCCTGTTTTACGCCGGGAATGGCCAAGAATACTTACGGTACGGGATGTTTTATGCTCATGTTGACTGGGGAAAAACGGGTACAGTCGCAAAACGGTCTGCTGACAACTATTGCCTGGGGTATAGGCAACAAGATTGAATATGCCCTCGAAGGCAGTATCTTCATTGCCGGTGCGGCCGTGCAATGGCTGCGCGACGAGCTGAAACTGATATACGATTCCAAAGATAGTGATTATTTTGCCGCAAAAGTGCCCGACTCCAACGGTGTTTATGTTGTTCCCGCTTTTGTCGGCCTTGGTGCTCCCTACTGGGATATGTATGCCCGAGGGGCCATTCTGGGGTTGACAAGGGGTACCACGAGAGATCATCTTATCCGCGCTACACTGGAATCTATCGCTTATCAAACCCGCGATGTATTAGAAGTTATGCGTACCGATTCCGGCATTGGCTTTCAGGAACTGCGCGTTGATGGTGGAGCATGTGCTAACGACTTCCTCATGCAATTTCAGGCGGATATCCTGGGAGTGCCCGTTGAGAGGCCGGAAAATATTGAAACAACAACGCTGGGGGCCGCATATCTGGCTGGACTGGCAGTGGGATTCTGGAAAGATCAGTCCTCAATTTCCGAACAACGGGTAGTAAACCGGAGATTCCTGCCGGGCATGGACGAACAGAAGAGAGAAAAGATATATGCTAAATGGAAGAAAGCTGTTTCTCGATCAATGCACTGGGAAGAAGAATAATGGTAAGCAGACTAAAGACTGAAGGCTGAGGGAGGTTTTAAGGAATGAGACTTAAAGACAAAGTGGCAATTGTAACAGGAGCAGGACGTGGTATCGGCGAGGGCATTATTATGCGTTTTGTCGAGGAGGGAGCAAAAGTTATCGTCAATGACGTCAATGAAGCGGATGCAAAAAGCGTTGTGGAGAAGGTCAAGGCCAAAGGCGGCAAAGCGGTGGCTGTGGTTGGCAGTGTGACATCACGGGAAACTGTTCAGAAAATGGTTGATACGGCAGTTCAGGAATTCGGTACGCTTGATATCATGGTTAACAACGCGGGTATTACCCGTGATTCGATTATGCATAAAATGACGGACGAGCAGTGGGATTCGGTCATTGCCATCAATCTGACCGGCGTGTTTTACTGCATGCAGTGTGCGGGCAGGGTCATGCGGGAAAAAGGTTACGGCAAGATTGTGAATATTTCATCAACCAGCGCTCTGGGAAATACAGGGCAGATCAACTATTCCGCATCCAAAGCCGGTGTTATCGGAATGACGAAAACCGCCGCCAAGGAAATGGGGCCAAAGAACATTAATGTCAATGCTATCGCTCCGGGAATGATTTGGACAGATATGTTGAAGAGTATGCCTCCGGAGACTATCAAGCAAATGGATGCCATGCTGCCTTTCATTGTTCCCCTGAATCGCAAAGGCTCACCGCTGGATATTGCCAACCTGGCGCTGTTTTTGGCTTCCGATGAAAGTTCTTTCATTACCGGGCAGGTTATCTTCTGTGACGGTGGGATGAAGATCTAAAGGGTATTTTTAAGCCGGCAAAAGAAAAGGATAAATAAAACTGAATATCACCGGTATAGCGGTTTTTCGGGCCGGGTCTTTGCGACTCGGCCTGAGTTTTTTGTTCTCGATACATAAATCTTGTCTGTAATATTATTAAAGAGAAAGGGGTAATTTCGTTATGGCAAGCCGCAACAGGAAAACAAAACGCGATGTTGAAAAAGGGTATCCCGCCAAACAATTTGTTGCTAAACTGCGCAGGTTAGCGGATTGCATTGAACAAGGAGAAGTGTTTCGGATACAGGTGGCAGGGGAGCGTGTCACCGTTCCACCCAATGCCATAATTAGTGTTGAATATGAACGCGAAGAAGGCAGCGAAGAAATCGAATTTCAAATCAAGTGGCCGTCTCTTAAAAAATGAAAAGTACAGATGAACAACTGAAAGAGAGAAGTTTTATAAGCAATAAGGAACTTAAGTGCCCTATATTAAACATAAAGGCAATACTGTCAGCAGGTACCCGGCCATGATGGCCTAGGCACCTGCTGGATGGTTCATGTCACTTGATTATTTTTTTCATACTCTTCCTTTAAATTAATTTTCATGATCTTTCCTGCCGGAGTCAACGGGAGTTCCTGTCGGAAAACAATTTGTTTGGGAACCTTGTAATCGGCCATATTCTGGCGGCAGTATTCTTTGATTTCATCCTCAGTTGGATTTGTATCTGCTTTGGGGACAATATAATAGCGTCCCACTTCTCCCAGAACGGGGTCGGGGACACCAATCCCCGCCGCCATCATGATCTTGGGGTGCTTGGACAGGATATTTTCCACCTCGACGGGGTAGACATTGAAGCCCCCTTGGACGTACATTTCCTTCTTGCGGCCCTTCAGGACGATGTAACCCTCCCCGTCAATATAAGCCATATCGCCTGTATGGAGCCATCCTCCCCTGAAGGCCTCGGCCGTTTCCTTTTCCATATGGAGGTAACCTTTCGCCAGGGAATCGCCTTGAATGCAGAGCTCTCCCGTTTCGCCCGTGGGGAGTTCCTGATCGTCTGCATCAACTACTTTGGCCTTGAAATCGCCGATGGGTTTGCCGATGCTCCGGACGGTGGCATCGAAATCGCTCTCCCAGGGGCTGATGATGACGGCCCCCGATGATTCGCTCAATCCGTAAAGATTCATGATGGCCGCGTTGGGGAAGGCTTCTTTGATTTTCTTCAGCATGTCGGGTTCCGCATTGGACCCCCCGGCGATCACGATCCGGACCTTGCTGCGATCCCAGGTCTTGAAACTTTCGTTCATCATGAGCAGGAGGTGCATTGTTGGCACGCCGCCGCAGATGGTGGGCTGGTATTTCACGGACAATTGGATAACCAGGTCAGCATTAAACATGGGGACCAGGACGACGGCGGCTTTTGCCAGTAAATGGACGAGGATGCCGCAGGTAATGCCGCCAACGTGATTGAGGGGCATAGCCAGAGCCTGAACATCATCGGCCGTGAATTTCGTATGGTTTGCCATGGCCAAGGCCGACGCCAGTTGGCTTTTATGGGTAATCATGGCGCCCTTGGGCGTCCCCGTCGTGCCGGACGTATAAATGATCATCATCAAATCGTCGGGAACTACGGCCTGCTTCGCGTTCGTCAGGGTCGTGGCGTCCACATCGGCGTTCAAGAGGGCATCGAAACCCGTGCTTTCCGGAAACCCGCCTTCGCCGATAAAGATAAAATGCCGGCAACCGGGGATTTTTGTGCGGAATTTTTTAAAAAAATCGACATAATCGAAGTCCCCGCACTTGGCCAGTGTGACGATGGCCCGGACGTCGCTGTGATTGAGCATGTAGTCAAATTCTCCCTCCCGGTACCTGACGCTCAAACCCACAACCGCCAGGCCGATCTTTGCGGCGGCAAAATAGACATAGAGCCACTCCATTTGATTCAGGGCAATAATGCCGATTTTATCCCCCCGCTGCAGCCCCATCTTCAAAAAGCCCGAAGCCACCCGATCTGAGGCCTTATCCATCTGTGCGAAAGTGATTTCCTGGTCAAGATAAACAAAACCCACGCGATCCGGCGCAGCTTGAACGGCTGCCTCCAGAGTTTTTCCGATGGTTTGAGCTGACGTAATCTCCATCTTCATAATTCCTCCTTTTTAATTAATGTAGATAGTAAAATATACCCCCTTAACTGGGGTGTAAACTAAAAGGCGCCTGACCCGGACAGTAACCTTCTTGAAAGCTTTGACCGGTATCCATAATTTGGACTTATCTATTTCTCGAATAATATTAAAAGCATAAGTCTTGAAGGATGGGTTGAATGATAATACTTTTAGCAATGTTCGTGCCCGTAGCATTTCTCGCTTGCAGCAAGGAATCAAATGATTGTTAAAAAGCGCATAAATAATTAATATAATTGTCAATAAAATTTATCTTTAGTTCATGGTTTCCGGATTTTTCAGATTTAATTAGAGGAAGTTTGGCGTATTCTTGTCTCATAATTAATAATTAATTATGATTTTAATAATTATCTGGTATAAGCTTTGGTAATAATTTAGGGAGGGAATAATAAGATGGAAAGTTCAACTAATAATTCGGGGGAAATTCATAATCCTAATAATTTCCTTACAATTGATAAAAAATATTCTCTTACCGAGGAACGTTACGAAGGCATAAAGCTGTTTAGGGAAAAATTTTTTGCCGGCGACGATGAAGATGCCCGGACTTGTCTTTTCCTATCTCCGGAGGTAGCCGACTCCTGGAATAAATCACGCAAACTAGGAATAAATCACAGGAAAATAGAGTATAAAAAATATCTTGAACCTGATGCATATAGTAAAATTGTAAATAATAACAGCCATCTTATTAACATTGCTAATCCTATTTTCACAGCCTTTAGAGAACTGCAAGCTTTTAATGGCAGTGCGTTATTTTTGTACCACATAAGCGGCGTACCTCTGTTGCATCAAACTGAAAAAACCTATAACCCTATCCCCATGAACTACATTTATGATGAAAGCACCATCGGCACCTGCGCCCATGCACTTGCTACATACCATAATTGCCCGATACAGATGCTTGGCTTGGAGTTCTACTGTGACGATTTCGCAAAACTTGATTTAATTGTTTCTGCCGCTCCCATACATGATGATACCGGAAAAGTCATCGGCGGTATAATGCTGCGTCAGGACATTCCAAATCCTCCCTGGGAAGAAAGCTGTAGGAATCTTTTTTTACATACGTTTGCTCTGACATACGCCATGGCAACCACGATAGAGAATGGTTTAAAACTCAGAACAAGCTATGACTTCCTGGAAACGACCAGAGATAATCTGGCATTCTCCTATGAAACGCTAAAAGCAACCTGGTCTCTAATCGACGAAGGGTTAATCGTGATTGATCAAACCGGTAAAATTAATCATATCAACAAGGAAGGTTGCCGGATATTGAATATAATGTCTGATGAAAAAAAGAATAAAAACATTAAGGACTTTCTAACGAAACAATCACCGCTGCTGCAACTGGCTTTAAAAGGGCAAAACGTCGATATCGAAGAAACCATTTGTACAGGGGATGATGAGCAAAAATATCTAATAAGTATTCGACCAATCTCGAATCAGAGCGACAATAAGACAAGAAGCGCTGTTCTGAGACTAACTTCCATTGAAAAATTTGATGCTTTAGTAACGAAGAGGTCGGGAACCTCGGCCAGTTATCATTTTAAGGATATTATCGGCGAAAGTAAAATATTTGTTTCTGCGTTAGAAGCGGCTCGACGATTCTCCTCTTCTCAAGAGAACATTCTGCTCTCCGGCGAAAGCGGGACAGGCAAGGAGCTTTTTGCTCAGTCTATTCATAACAATTATCGTCCTCAGGGCCCGTTCATAGCCGTGAACTGTGCGGCAATTCCCCGTAACTTAATTGAAAGTGAACTGCTGGGTTATGAGGGAGGCAGCTTTACCGGCGCTGACCGAAGCGGAAGGCCGGGTAAAATTGAACTGGCCAATGGCGGCACTTTTTTCTTGGATGAAATTGGTGACATGCCTATGGAGCTTCAGGGTGTTTTGTTGCGAGTGCTGGAGGATAAGAAGATTATGCGCCTGGGCGGGCGGCGTTATAACCACGTTGACTTCAAATTAGTCGCTGCAACGAATAAAGATCTCTACCAGATGGCAAATAACGGCCTTTTCCGCGAAGATCTCTATTATCGACTATCAGTTTTAACGATTAAAATTCCGGCATTACGCGAAAGAGGAAACGATTTAGAAGTATTAATCCGTTATTTTATCGAGAGCTACTGCCGAAAAATAGGTCGAGCGATTCCCCAATTGAGCCCGGCATCTCTGAGATTGATTAAGGAACACAAGTGGCCGGGTAATGTGCGGCAACTGGAGAATGCCATGATATATGCGGTCAATGTAACAACAGGGAACGTTATTAATCCGGATAATTTGCCTGAGTATATTGACAAAAGTGCAATTACCCTGACAAAACCGGCCGAAAAGATGAGTCCCATCGTTTCATTGAAAGATTCTGAAAAAGAACTTATCAAGTCTGCCATTGCCGAGGCTAAATATGATGTGGCAACTGCCGCTCAGATGCTGAACATAAGTACACCCACCATGTATCGAAAATTGAAAATATTCGGCATTGAAAATAAAAGAATTTGGACAGCTAAGAGTAAAACTAACACTTAGTCCTTGTCAGAGAAGTGAATTGCACCAATAGATTTGAACAGTGCAGGTTAGGGCACCCTATACTTCCGCCATCGAAAAGCAATGTCTAATAAAATATAAAAATAAAACCCCGAAGGAGAATCCCACATGGAAAGATTGCTTGTAGTCGCATTGATGCTAATTGCCCTGCTGTCTTCAACGCTGGCCTTTGCCGGTAACACGTGCATGTGCGTTTGGGTAGGCTCCACTTATTTGTGTGGCGGCATAGGCGGGAATTGTGGCCAAAAGCGTACCCCCAGCGACACCTTTCTATTATCCTACATAGAGACCAACACGGCGCGAAACTACTTTTCAAGCCAGGGTAAAAGCTGTGACCCAACCACAGGCTGGCTTTGCTTGAAGCGGACGCTATAGTAACCCCTGACGCCCAAAGTTAAACTTAGACCGTCAAAAGGAGCTAGACTGGTTTCTCCTGATATTTAGGTTGATATTTGTTTTCTCCTTTGGCATCTTGGTTTTCCGGCTTTGCTACATTATCTCACTTTTATATCCTTTGGCTTTGATCCTTCATAAAACGTGATTCAATATATCACGATTATTAAGAAAACAGAATCATTGATAATGATTTGAAGTCCTGCATTTTCGTCAAGGTTGGCAAGTTGTGTAGGAGGAAGTTATGGTTAACGGTCGTCTTTGCACTTATTGTCAAATAGACTTCATCCTTCGGCAATTAAGAAGCTGGCAACAATTTTTTGTTGTACTTTTCATTTGGAGATAGGACTCGACGCGATATGTTTCTTGCATTGGAGATCATCACATTCGCAATAGATTATTTTTACTTCCTCGCAGTCAATACAGTTAAATATTTCATTCACATTAGAAAGATCATCTTTAATTTTTTCAGACGCTTTTAAATGCTTTTTCTTTGATAAGCATCAGTGCAATCTTTACACGCATTTTCTATTTCTTCACAATTCCGATTTAAATATGCCATAAGGATTCTTTACCTCCGAGCTTTATAATGTTCGATGACGTTATGCTTCATTCATTTCCTCCAAGATGCTGAGGAATAGTGTGACAATCCGTATCTCCTTTCTCAATAAGAGCAGATTGAAAGTCAAGAATACTTATGATCAGGTTATCCGTTATCCTTGTGCGGCATTCCTCAATCGTTCTTCGTGCATCGTCAATCCTTCCAGATCGCCGTAGAAGATCGACGAGGATCAAAGTGCTTACTCCATCCTATTCCGAAACTTGCTGAGTGCAGCCTTCCGCTTTCAGCAGCATGTCTACCTTCTTGAGGCACCATTCTACTGCTTCATTATGCTGGTCAGCATCATCACAAACCCATGCCTTACTTATTCACCAATAATTTTTACCAATACTCGCTTCCTTCTTCTGCCGTCAAATTCACCGTAAAATATCTGTTCCCATGGCCCAAAATCGAGATTTCCATTTGTTATTGCCACAACTACTTCCCGTCCCATTATTTGTCTTTTTAAATGGGCATCGCCGTTGTCCTCACCGGTTCGATTGTGGAGATATTGCGATGTCGGCTCATGGGGAGCAAGCCTTTCCAGCCATTTTTCATAATCCTGATGCAGGCCTGATTCATCATCGTTGATGAAGACAGAGGCCGTTATATGCATCGCGTTTATAAGAATAAAACCATCGCGAATACCGCTTTCCTGCAAACAGTCGTTAACCTGTGAAGTGATATTAATGAACGCTCTTCTTTGAGGAATATTAAAAAATAGTTCTTTCCGATACGATTTCATTGATACCCTCCCATGTAAGTAATTTGCAGCTTACTTAATATTTTTGTTGCTATCAATAGAATGTTTAAAAGCATAGCCGATGTTTTTGGGGAGTGAGGGGAATATCAAGTATTACATAAAAGTTAGGATTCATATGACCTGATAGCTGCAATATCTGATGTTTTGTTCAAAGGTACTTTTTCTTGTACTAAACACGGCGGTATATTCAGGAAAACAGCCATGATTTCTTCCGGTAATAATCATCTTATTTGCTTAAATATCCCTTGACAAGCAAAAACAGTCTCCCTATACTTTGTCATAATTTCAAAAGAAAATTCTTGTCAAACCTATACTTCACTATGGTACCTCGAAAGCAAAGTCTTATTAAATTTTATTTAGATTTGGTTAGTTTCTTATCTCATTAGTTTTTGAAAAAAATCTATCAGGAGGTAGAAAATGGACAAAATTCTAAGAATTGATATGGGCGCAAAGGGAGGGCCAAAGATGACCGAGTCGCCGCTCGGCGAATATGCAGGTCTTGGAGGAAGGGCCATGACCTCATCGATTATCTCATCCGAAGTACCACCATTGTGCCATGCACTGGGGCAGGATAACAAGCTGGTGATCGCTCCTGGTCTCCTCACGGGATCAGCGGCTGTTATGTCCGGGCGTTTATCGATCGGCTGTAAAAGCCCCCTTACCGGCACAATAAAAGAGTCCAACTCGGGCGGGCAGGCAGGGATCGCCATGGCCAGATACGGTTATGCCGCGATTGTACTTGAAGGCAACCCGGAAGGAAGTGATCTCTACAAGATAGTCATCAACAATAAGGGAGTGAGCATCCAGGTTGACAATAGCTTAAAGATGCTGACGAACTATGACCTGATTGAGAAAATGAAAGGGGAGTTTGGCGAAAAAATTGCGTGTATATCCATCGGACCCGCAGGTGAGATGAAAATGGGGGCAGCATCCATTGCGGTCACAGACATGGAGTTACGTCCCAGCCGTCATGCCGGCCGCGGCGGAGTAGGTGCGGTCATGGGCTCTAAAGGGGTCAAAGTAATAGTCTTCGACACGACCGGTCTCAAAATGCGTCAACCTAAGGAGCCCGAAAAATTCCGCGAGGCCAACAAAAAGTTCACAGAGGGGTTGAAATCCCATCCGGTTACCGGTAAGGGTCTTCCTGCGTATGGCACAAGCGTGCTCACTAACATACTGAATGAAGCCGGGGGGTATCCGACCAGAAATTTCAAAACAGGTGCATTCGAAGGAGCCTCTGCTATCAGCGGGGAGACGTATGCAGACCTCGAGACAAAACGGGGCGGTTTGGCAACACATGGCTGCCACACCGGATGCGTTATCCAGTGCTCCGGAACATATGTGGATAAAAACGGTAAATTTATTTCTAAACAACCGGAATACGAGACAGTATGGGCCCATGGTGGTAACTGCGGAATATCAGATCCGGATGCGATTGCGAGAATCGACTTCCTCGATGATACTTATGGCCTTGATACGATTGAGATGGGAGTTGCCATCGGAGTTGCCATGGATGCCGGAGTCATTCAATTCGGTGATGCTGAGGGCGCTATCCGCTTGGTGAACGAAGTTGGCAAAGGAACACCCCTCGGCCGCATTCTGGGAAGCGGTGCTGAAGTCACCGGCAAGGCTTTTGGCGTTGAGCGGATTCCGGTAGTTAAGCATCAGTCCATGCCGGCCTATGATCCCCGAGCCGTACAGGGTATGGGCGTTACCTATGCCACAAGTACAATGGGCGCTGATCACACTGCCGGCTACGCGGTAACGGCCAACATTTTGAAAGTCGGCGGCTTTGTCGATCCCCTTAAACCGGATGGACAGATTGAACTTTCGCGCAATCTCCAGATAGCAACGGCAGCCATCGATTCAACAGGTATGTGTCTCTTTATCGCTTTCGCTGTGCTTGACCAGCCGGAAACCTTTCAGGCGCTTATTGATCTGTTGAACTCCTATTACGGGCTCTCCCTCACCGCGGACGATGTTTCGGCCCTGGGGAAAAAGATTCTTACAATTGAAAGGAACTTCAACATGCGTGCTGGTTTTACCGCTCAGCACGACCGGCTGCCGGCATATTTCAGTAAAATGCCGCTGCCTCCGCACAATGTCACCTTCCAGGTCAAAGACGAGGATTTGGATAAGGTTTTTAACTTTTAAAGAAAGTAGTTCAAAATAATAAAGGGGGGGCTGTGAAATCAGGCTCCCCCTTGTTATTTACGGAAGCCGTATGAACGGAAAGAAGTTTCCGATAGTTGATGGACACACCGGGGCGGATCTGGTGAAAGTTAAAACGCAGATAAGCCCCAATATGTTGTCGTGCTTTTTTCCTTTATTTCAACAAGGTATCACTGTGGAAGTGGAGACAGGCTGTAGCATTAAAGAATTGCTGTGCGGACAGATGGGTATTGATCATGTTTATCTTGAGGAACGAATCACCACTATTTTCCTGAACGGCAAGCCCGTTGACGATTGCGCCGCTGCTGTTGTCGGCGACGGCGCGGTGCTGGCCCTTTCGGCAGCAATGCCCGGGCTGGTTGGTGCCATGTTGCGCAAGGGAGGGTTTTACTCGGCAATGCGCAGTGACATCACCTATAGAACTCAAAATGCGGATTCGATCAGGGCTAAGGGACGAATACGCCTCAAGCTCTTCAATTCTATCATGGGGGAGGCGGGGCCTCTGGTATTACGCAGGGGCATAATAATCCCCCGCTCAAAGGTTATGAAGCTGATAAGCGAGACGTCTGCGGAGATTTTATCAGGAGATATGCCGGCAAACGGAGATGATTCCGCTGATGCAGACATTCTGCTGGCCGTTGAAATCCTCACATCGTAGACTTCATCCTGTGCCAAACGGAGATAGGTATGTCGGTAAGCTCGGCGAAAATCAAGATATTCCTGAAACTCTTTGCCTCGTTAAGGCTTGATCGTTTTGACACGGCATATAGGGAATATGATTCCGGGACAAGCGTTGCCGGTGTCATTCGCATAGAGGGGCTCCCGGAGAAGGAGGTGACTTTGATGCTGGTGAACGGCAGGCACGTGGAATGCGATCATACCCTTGCTGATGGGGACACGCTGGCGCTTTTTCCACCGCTGGGGGGAGGATGAAAAAATTCATCGACGCTCTTAAGAATTACGCAGAAGGTGATTTGCTTCCGCTCGAGGCAGAGCGTATTATCGCTGAGGAGTCAGACCTTACTATTGCCGAGATGGAAGATGCTGCGCTTTGCATAGGGATTTTACCTGCCCGTTACGCACGGAATAGAAATACGATCTCCATAGCTGAACAGCGGATACTATTTCAAAGCAGCGTTGCAGTTGTGGGTTGCGGCGGGCTGGGGGGCTATATCATCGAGGAGCTGGCGCGCATCGGCGTCGGTCATATCACCGTAATCGATCCCGACTCGTTTGAGGAACATAATCTAAACCGCCAGATTAATTCTGACATGGACACACTGGGCAGAATTAAGGTAACAGTCGTTTCCGAACGGGTACTGAAGATCAATCCCGCTGTCACCATTTTGCCGCTTGCTGAACCATTCACTATAAAGAATGGAGCCAGGCAGTTTGCAGACATACAGGTTGTTGCAGATGCCCTCGACAGTATTCCACGGCGTCTTGAACTGGCTGAAGTATGTGAAAAATGCGGCATACCGATGGTCCACGGAAGCGTCGGCGGCTGGTACGGCCAGGTTGCCACCCAATTTCCTGGAGAAAACACGCTGCAAAAAATTTATTCCCGCTATAGTGGCGAACGCGGCATCGAGAAGGACCTGGGAAATCTATCTTTTGTCGTTCCTCTGATCGCTAGTATTGAAGTTTCCGAAATAGTTAAGATCCTGCTGGGAGTTGGATCAACATTAAGAGGGAAGATGCTTTCACTGAACTTACTCGATATGGAATTTACAGAAATTTCCTTTTGACGCCGATGAATATTCCTCTGACAAAAGAAACGCCGGCCTTAAGGCCTTATCCAGCCAAGTTGTTCGTCGAATTAACCACCCGCTGCAATCTCCAATGCCCCATGTGTCTCAAGCAGAGACATGATGCAGAATTTGTGGAAGGAGACATCTCCGCAGATATTTTCACAGCCCTGCTGCCAGCCCTGCCAACCTTGGAGGCCCTGGTGTTGAACGGTATAGGTGAACCTCTGCTTCATCCCCGCCTCGATGATTTTATCCGGATTGCCAAAGAGAAAATGGACAAAGACGGCTGGATAGGATTCCAGACCATGGTCTGCTCATAGACAGTAAGCGCGCCACGTCACTGGTCAGGGCGGGCGTGGCCCGGATCTGCCTTTCTGTTGACGCCGTATCCCCCGCGACCTTCAGTAACATCCGCCAGGGGGGAGAATTTAGAAACGTCGAGGGAGCGCTTAAAATGCTCCATGCGGCAAAAAAAACATGCAACGAGCAACTGGAAATCGGGGTGGAGTTCGTTCTGAGGCGCGATAACATTGACGAGTTAGCAAAAACAATTCGCTGGGCCGCATCTAGCGGCGCCGATTTTATAATTGTCACGCAACTTTTTCCCTATCATAAGTTCCTCGTTTCCCAGACGACATACGACGCCAACCTGGACATTTCCATATCCATATTTCATGAACACGCAAGAAGAGCTGAAAAAGAGGGAATTGATATCCGGCGCTATTACGATGTATTCATGAAATATGAAAAATCCGCTGACGAAAAGAAAATAATTGCCTCCGTGGAATCGCTGGTGGCGGATGCCATAAGACAGGGAATTTCATTGAATCTGCAGAAACTATTTGCGACGGATCATGTCTGGGTGGATAAGATGGAAAAGGTCTTCGCCAGGGCACGGTCAGCCGGGACAGAAACGGGGATAAAACTCCGGTTGCCGGAAATTATCCCCAAAAGCGCCCGCCGGTGCGAGTTTGTAGAGGAAGGCAGTATCTTTGTTTCCTGGGATGGAAATGTCCATCCCTGCTATTTTTTGTGGCACCATTACCGTTGTTACATAAACGGCATAGAAAAAATTGTGAAACCTAGGGTATTCGGCAATCTATCCGCCAGAGGCATCCTGGATATATGGAATGATCCCCATTTCGTCTCATTTAGGCAAAACGTTCTCCGCTATGATTATCCCTTTTGTTTCAACTGTGATTTTGCTTTGTGCGACTACGTTGAAGGCGGTAACTTTGAGCAGGATTGTTACATCAACACCGAACCCTGCGGCGTTTGTCTGTGGTGTATGGATGTATTCCAATGCCTGAAGTGAATGCGGCCGAAATATCGCCGAGACGGAACATTCTTGACACTAACCAGATGTAATTAACTTTACAAGCTTATTGCCTTATGTTATTAGGCAAAAAAGTCCAAAAACCATTCAGGAGAAATTATATGTCCGGCCATTCCAAGTGGAGCACTATAAAAAGAAAGAAAGGTGCTATCGATGCCAAACGCGGTAAAATATTTACCAAAATTATCAAGGAAATAACGCTGGCGGCAAGGCTCGGTGGTGGCGATGTCGAAGGAAACTCCCGCTTGCGGCAGGCGGTTATGGCTGCCAAAGAAGAAAATATGCCTAAAGACAATATTGACCGGGCAATTAAAAAGGGCATCGGTGGCGGAGAAGGCGCGGCAAATTTCGAAGAGATTACTTATGAAGGTTATGGTCCGGCAGGAGTTGCCGTCCTGGTTGAAGTAATGACGGATAATAAAAACAGAACGGTTGCTGAAATTCGCCACATCCTATCCAAACATGGCGGTAACCTTGGTGAAAATGGTTGTGTGTCGTGGATTTTTTCGAAAAAGGGCAGCATAATTATCGATAAAAAAGCTATTAATGAAGATGCTCTAATGGAACTGGCTCTGGATGCCGGTGCGGAAGATGTCGTGAGCGAGGGCAATGAATTCGAGGTAATTACTGATCCTGCCTCTTTTGAAGCAGTAAAAAAAGTGATTGATGCCAAGGGTATAAAACATCTGGAAGCGAGGATCGGCATGAATCCGTCCAATACGGTTAAACTGGAATTAGCTAAGGCGGAGCAAATGCTGAAGCTGATGGAAAAGCTTGAAGATAATGACGATGTGCAAAATGTTTATGCCAATTTTGACATCGATGATGATGTGATGGAAAAACTAAGTTCCTAATTGACGACCTCGTAAAATACCCTGAAGGGTACGCGAGTTCATATGCTGTTTATCACCTTCAGGTGACGTTTGGCGCTGCATTCCTCGTCGTTGCGACGTACTTTTAAAGTACGACTCACTCCTCAGGATTTGCGCGCCTTGCCTCTGGATCTTTTTACAAGGCCGTTGCGACATGAATTTAAGTTTTTAAATTGGAATAAAAATTGCGCATTTTCGGAATTGATCCCGGTAGCCATGTTACCGGTTATGGGGTGATTGAAAAAGAAGGCAGCTATTTGCGGCATATCCTTCATGGTGAAGTCAAACCGCAAAAAAGTTCGCCTTTATCAGTGGTGTTAATTTCCCTTTATCAGGAGTTGTCGAAAGTGATTAAAGAGACAACTCCTGACGCTATCGCGGTAGAAAATATCTTTTACGGTAAGAACGTTAGCAGTTTGATTAAACAGGCTCAGGTAAGAGGTCTGGTGATTTTTAGCGGCGCAAATCTCGGTATTCCAATTTTTGAATATTCGCCTCTGGAAGTTAAACAGGCGGTAGTTGGTTACGGCCGGGCGGAGAAAAGACAGGTACAAATCATGGTTAAGGCTATTTTAAAGCTTTCCGCTCTGCCGCCTGCCGATGCCGCCGATGCTCTGGCCGTTGCTGTCTGTCATGCCAATTTCCAAAAGGAGCAGCCCATCTGATGATTGCTCTCATTTGCGGCAAAATTGCTTATAAAGGAATCTCCAGCATTGTTGTTGATGTAAGTGGTGTCGGCTATCGCGTTTTTATTCCGATTTCCACATTTTATGAGCTTCCGGAATCAGGTAAGGTGGTAACGTTGCATGTTCACACTTCTGTTAAAGAAGACGCCATTAATCTATTTGGTTTCTATACGGTGCAGGAGCGTGATTTCTTCCAATTAATGATTTCGGTGAGCGGTATCGGGCCGAAGCTTGCCCTGAGCATTATTTCCGGTATACCGGTGCATGATCTGATGCAAGCCATATCCCGCGGCGATGTGGCCAAACTGGTCAGCATTCCCGGCGTGGGCAGGAAAATCGCCGAGCGTCTGATTCTGGAACTCAAAGAAAAAGTTATCAAGAAAATGATGATCGAGCAAATACCGGCAGCGGAAGATCGGCGCAAAGCCGGTGAGATGATCAAGGAAGATGTGCTTTCCGCGTTGGTCAATTTAGGTTATAAAAACAATACGGCAAAAGATGCTTTGGATAAGGTCATGCAGGTATCAAAAGAAGAATTGACTCTGGATGCGCTTTTGAAAAAGACCTTGAAAATTCTTGCGGGCTGATTTTGATTTTCTGTGGATAGATAATTTATGGATGCAAATGTAAAAAATCCTTTAATAAGTCCCCTCTGTGAGGAGGATGAGTCCGGCCTGGAAGTGACGCTGCGACCGGCAAAACTGACCGATTATATCGGCCAGGAAAAGGTTAAAAGCAATTTAGCAATATTTATTGAAGCCGCCAGGAAAAGGCGCGAAGCCCTCGATCATGTTCTTTTGTATGGCCCGCCGGGTTTGGGAAAAACAACTCTGGCGTACATTATTGCCCGCGAAATGGGTGTGGATATTAAAGTCACCTCCGGCCCGGTAATTGAAAGGCCGGGTGATCTGGCGGCAATTTTAACCAACATGCATGAACATGAAGTCCTTTTTATTGATGAAATTCACCGTCTGTCCCATGTGGTGGAAGAGATTTTATATCCGGCTATGGAAGACTATCATATTGATATTTTAATCGGTCAGGGGCCGTCGGCCCGATCAATGAAGCTGGAGATACCAAAATTTACACTGGTTGGCGCAACAACCCGCGCCGGGTCGCTCACCTCGCCTTTGCGCGACCGTTTTGGCATGCATTTCCGTCTGGAATTTTATACACCGCAGGAACTTTCTATAATCATAAAAAGATCTGCTTCTATTTTAGGAGTAAAGCTCAACGATGCCGGAGCTCAGGAACTGGCAAGGCGTGCCAGAGGAACGCCTCGGATTGCCAATCGTCTGCTGAAACGCGTTCGCGATTATGCCGAAGTAAAATTCGACGGGACGATCGACGGGGAAATTGCCCGGGCCGCGCTGGATGCTTTTGAGGTTGATCATAAGGGATTTGATCAAATGGATCGGAAGCTGCTTTTGGCCCTGATTGAAAAATTTAATGGCGGTCCGGTCGGTGTGGAGAGCCTTTCGGCAGCAATCGGCGAAGAGAGAATGACCATAGAAGATGTTTATGAGCCCTATTTGATTCAGGAAGGATATTTGCAAAGAACGGCAAGGGGAAGGATAGCGTCTGCTAAAGCTTATGAACATTTCGGGCTGAAAGCTACGGCCCAGAAAGATCTTTTTTAAAATTGCCGTAATCATGTTTCTTCGGCGAAGAGATAAAAAAATGAAACTCTTAATGCACATCTGCTGCGGGCCCTGCACCATCTATCCCTTAAAGGAATTGAGAATTCAAGGGCATGAAGTTGACGGTCTATTTTATAATCCCAATATCCATCCTTATCAGGAATACCGAAGACGTCTGCTGACCTTAAATGATTATGCCACTAAGGCCTTATTAAATATTGTTTGTCCCGATGGCTATCCTCTGGAAAAATTTCTACGCCAAATAGTTTTTAAAGAAAGTGAACGCTGCGAATATTGTTTGCATGACCGTTTAAAATATACGGCCGAATCGGCCCTGCTTGATAAATATGATGGCTTTACGACAACATTGCTTTATAGTAAATATCAGAAGCATGATCTCATTCGGGAAATAGGTGAACACGTAAGCCGGCAACTGGGAGTTTCTTTCTTTTATCAGGATTTTCGCGCAGGTTGGGTCGAAGGTGTAAGAATTTCCCGGGAATTAGAGATGTATCGACAGCCATATTGCGGATGCATTTACAGTGAAAAGGAACGTTTTTATAAATAATCCGGTAATATACCGAAAAGAGCGGATATTTGTTTCGCCAATATTTCCTGAAAATCATTTGGTGAGATTTATTGCTGTTAATAATCAAACCAGAGAGTCCTGTTCTCTTTTTTAAATCTGATAATAAAATTGTGAATAAAGTTGCTAAACGGTGCTTTCATTTTTGGGGTAAGGTTGGTCAGCTGGATTTAATCATTAATCAGGAGGAACAATCATGGTAAAAAAAATTGAAAATGTCACATTAGTAGGTACTGGTATCCTGGGAGCCCAAATAGCAATGCTGGCGGCAAATGCGGGCTATAAAACGACAGCATACGATCCGATTTCGAACGCTTTTACGGCAACCTACAAGAAGCTTTATGCGGATTTAAAAGAGAAGGGTGTAAATCCACTAATACCCTGGGAGAGTTGGGAAACATGCCGTGATGCTGTTTTGCAGGAAACTGATTTAGGCAAAGCTGTAAGAGATGCGGATCTGGTCATTGAAGCGGTTCCGGAGAACATCGAATTAAAAAATAAAGTATTTGCTGAACTGGGCCAAAAAACACCTGCCGGAGCAATTTTAGCTTCTAACAGCTCATCACTGCCAATTTCCAAGATGGAAGTAAGCAGCGGGCGGCCGGAAAATTGCCTGAACATTCATTTTTATTTTCCACTGCAGGGTGTCAACATGGTGGATATTATGGGCGGCACCAAGACCACCTCCGAAGTTATGCAAGCCGGATATGATTGGATCATATCACTCGGTTGCGTGCCGCTGAAAGTTAATAAAGAGATTCTTGGCTTCTGCTTTAACAATGTGTGGCGGGCTATTAAGCGGCAGGTTCTTTATACTTGGGGCAACGGATTTGTTGATTTTCGCGATGCCGACCGCGGCTGGTGCATCTTCACTAAAATGAAAGAGGGACCCTTTGCCCTGATGGATAAAGTAGGCCTGGACGTTGTTTATGACATTGAAATGTCCTATTATAATGACTCCAAAGATCCGAAAGATTTTCCCCCTGATGCGCTTTTGAAAATGATTAAGCGTGGAGAATTGGGAGTGAAAAGCGGGAAAGGATTCTATACGTATCCGAACCCGGAATTTCTGGATCCGTCATTCCTAAATCCTAAGATTGCCGGGAAGTAATCGCACAAACAACGGAAACTTTATTGCCGCTTTCATGCGCAGAGCAACCTTTCCGGGCGCAGGCTGCACGGCAGTTTACCCTCTGTATATCGTGTAAACTGCTTATTATGATTCCCAAGAGTAGAATATGGTAAGATAGGCGACGTCCTTTTTCTGTTGGCCGATACAATTTTTAGTTTTACAAGAGACGGGTATCCGCCTCTTTGTCACTAAAAATCGCTTTTCCAATACATGTTGTGGTATTTTACACCACAGAAATTAAATATTGTAATCAGATGTCGTCAAGGACAATATAATTGAGGTGTGATTATAGCAACTTGTTTTTTTAGAGAATGTTATTAGTTGTGGTATGTTTATTGCTGGATTAGCATAAAATTGTTGAATTGGTATGACATTATGCATTTGCAGCGGACATTGAAAAAAGAAATAATTTGTTCCAGTATCGGTTTGCACACCGGTCGGAAAGTAAATATGCACATTAAGCCGGCGGACGTGGGTACGGGTATTGTTTTTGTCCGCAATGATTTACCCGGTGCCGGTCCGATTCCCGCAACGTATGATAATGTCTCAGATACGACACTGGCGACCTCTCTGGGTACCGATGGCGTTACTGTTGCGACTGTGGAACATCTTCTCTCCGCTTTTAGCGGGATGGGAGTTGATAATGCGGTTGTGGAGCTGGATTCCTTTGAAGTGCCTATTATGGACGGCAGTGCTCTTCCTTTTGTAAATATGCTCAAAGACGTAGGTACGCATATCCAGGGAAAGACCAAAAAACTTTTAGTGATTAAAAAACCTGTGTCCGTGAAGGCAGGCGACAGCAATGCGGTTTTGCTGCCCGCTGATGAGTTTAAGATTTCTTATGAAATCGATTTTAAGCATTTTGCTATCGGACGGCAATCATACAGTATGACTTTTTCCGATGAAACATTCGAAAAGGAGATTTGTGCAGCCCGGACATTCGGTTTCTTAAATGAAGTTGAATATATGCAGGCAAAAGGATTAGCCCTTGGCGGTTCTCTGAAAAATGCTATTGTTATTGATGATCAAAAAATCATCAATAAGGAAGGTTTGCGCTTTGCGGACGAATTTGTCCGACATAAAATACTTGATGCTATCGGAGACCTTTTTTTGCTGGGGATGCCGATTATCGGCCATTTTGTCGCTTACAAATCCGGCCACCGCTTAAACAATCTTTTGCTCAAAGAACTGATGTTAAAAGCGGACTGCTGGGAAATTGTCAATTGGTTTGATCAAGAAGAAACTATTCACAAACGTCCTTCCTTTAAAATTCCATCTTTTCGTATTCTTGATGCCATTCGGGCTTAATCTAAATTAGTCTTGATTTTTGTTCTCAGGTTACCTAGTATATCTTATTAATTAAATCTTCTGCCGATTGACGATGAAAACAGGTTTATATGGATAGGGTCAAAAAAGACTTCTGGCAATTATTTTTCATTTTTCTGCTTGTTGCTTCCGGTTGCCTCGGAGTGGCAACACAGGGACAAGCCGTCCAGCCGACAATAAACGACATTATAATCACCAATAATAAGGAAAACGTACTTTTATATGCCCGGCTGGTTAATGGTTTTAAGACCGAAATGGAGTCAACAATTCTGGCTGGTGTGCCCGCAGTATTTACATTGCAACTGGAAGTATATCGAGTAAGGTCTGTATTTTGGGATAAAAAAGTAACTAGCTATGAAATTAAACGTACAATCAAATATGATAATCTGAAAAAAGCATTCAGCATATTTACCAGTGGAAATGATTCACCGGTTATTTTTTCTGATTTCGAAAGTGCGCAAAAGGCGATGGCGGATTTAAGTGGAATTATAATTGCGCCTCTCCAGAAACTGGATCGCGGAAATAATTACTATCTGATGATGAAAGTAAAAATAGATAAAGTGCGTTTGCCTTTGCACATGGAGTATGTTTTTTTGTTTGTTTCTTTCTGGGATTTTGAAACTGTCTGGTACAAACAAATGTTTTCCTATTAGTAGCCGTTGCAAAATGGCCTGTTGCTTTCTCTATTTCGTTACGGCTCCTTATGCCGGTTGCGATAATGTCATGATCAGATTGTTTTTTTGAACAACGGCTTAATTTAAAGATAGAAACGGTCCTATTAAAGGCGAAATTAATTTGCTCAACATGATGCGGTAATGAAAAAAAAACAAAAGAATGTTTTCGTAGATGACAAAGAACTAAGAAAGAGGCGCCGTGAACGGATTATTATAGTCGTTGTGGGCTTGCTGGCGGTTGCTTTTACTTTAATTGCCAGCCAGTATTCTCACAAAGATAATTTGCCTGTTTCGACAAATATTCTCGTATATAGCCTGACCAGCATTAACGCCATCCTAATTCTCCTTTTGATTTTTTTGATTGTTCGTAATGTAGTCAAATTATTTTACGAGCACCGCCGCGGCATTATCGGTTCCAAGCTGAGGACAAAACTCGTTGCTGCATTTGTCAGTTTATCTCTCGTACCGACAATTTTACTTTTCTTGTTTGCAATAAACTTTCTTACATACAGTATGGAATTCTGGTTTAACATCAAGATCGGTGATGCCTTAACTCGGTCACTGGAAGTTGCCCAGGTTTATTATCAGCAAACAGCGGAACATGCTAAGTTCAATGCGCGTCAAATCAGCGCTGATATTACAAAAAATCGGCTCTATGAACGGGAAAGAGTAGAATACCTGAAGAACTTAATTAATCAGCGCCAGAAAAATTACAAAGTAGGAATGGTGGAAACATACTTCGATTTTCAGAAAGAAAATATAGTTTTTAGTGATAGCGAACATCCTGATCTGCTGCCGGTTGCCTTAAATCCTAAAATGCTGGAAGATATTTATTTAGGCAAGGAAGTATCAACTATTCAACCAACCAGTAAGGGAGATGCCGTTATCGGCGTTGTGCCGGTATTTTCTTATGCAGTTCCGACGGAGGTCATTGGCCGTGTTTCCATCAGCTACAACATTCCCCGAGGATTTGTGGATAAGCTAAAAATTATCGGTGAAGCCTCGGAGCAATATGGACAGATCAAATTGCTGAAAAATCCCATCAAATTTAATTATATTGTTACCTTGTCTATTGTGACGCTGGTAATCATATTTCTGGCGACCTGGTTCGGCCTGGCCCTGGCTAAAGGAATTACCGTACCGATTCAAAATCTGGCTGAAGCCACTAATAAAATTACTCAGGGTGATCTGGAAATCCACATTGATATTGAAGCGGATGATGAAATTGGAGTTCTTGTTAAATCCTTCAATCACATGACCAGGGACTTGAAGAAGAGTAAAGATGGTCTGGAACAGGCGAATGTGAGCCTGGATCAGCGGCGTAAATATATGGAAACCGTATTGCGCAATGTTTCTGCAGGAATTATTTCGGTCGACCGTGATGGTGTGATAACGACTGTCAATCACGCTGCGGAAAAAATGTTTGACATTGATACAGAGAAAGTTCTTCTGCAGAATTACCGGGATTTGCTGATTCCGGAACATCTGTCTCTTGTGGATGAATTTTTGCAGGAAATAAAAGAAAACAATGAAAGCTCCCTGGAAAAGCAAATTGAGCTTATGTTCAAGGATAAGGCTCTCACTATTCTCTTGACTGTCACAACAATTCGCGATGACGAAGGTAACGATTCCGGCATTGTTGTTGTGTTTGAAGATTTGACCCAATTGCAAAAGGCCGAACGTGCTGCTGCCTGGCGTGAAGTTGCCCGCCGTATGGCGCATGAAATTAAGAATCCGCTTACACCGGTTCAGCTTTCTGCCCAGAGATTACAGCGGAAATACGGCGATAAATTAGGCGAAGATGGTTCCGTATTTAAGGAGTGCACACAGACCATTATTGATCAGGTGGAAGTGCTGAAAAATCTTGTCAATGAATTTTCGCGTTATGCCCGCATGCCTGTGACTACCCTGACACTTAATGATCTGAATGCTGTTGTTGCCGATTCAGTTATCCTGTTTCAGGATGCTCATAAAGACATTATCTTTGATTATCAGCAAGCGGAAAATCTGCCGAAATTTAATCTTGATGCTGAGCAAATTAATCGGGTCATGATAAATTTGCTGGATAATGCCGTTGCGGCTATCAACAAAAAAGAGGGCAGAATTGAGATTGCAGTGAGCTATGACGAACAACATCGTAAAGTTACAGTAGCGGTGGCCGATGATGGGGCGGGGGTGCCCGCCAGTTACAAAAGAAAAGTGTTTGAGCCCTATTTTTCGACAAAAAAATCAGGAACCGGCTTGGGTTTGGCAATTGTCAGTTCCATTATTTCCGATCATCGTGGCCAGGTGCTTATTGCTGACAATATACCCACAGGAACGATAATTTCTTTTCAGTTGCCGGTGGCGGAAGTTTAATTTAGTATAAATCCTAAAAAATAGGGATGAATTGAAATAATAATATGAACGAAACTATTCTTGTAGTTGATGATGAAGCAAGTATTTGCCAGTCTTTGAGTGCTATTTTAAAAGATGAAGGCTATCAGGTTTTGATTGCCGGCAGCGGCGAAGAGGCATTGAAAAGTATTGATAGCGAAATGCCTCAACTGGTACTGCTTGATATATGGCTTCCCGGCATGGATGGTCTGGATACTCTCAAAGCTATCAAGGCGGCGCATCCCAATATTCTGGTGATCATGATGTCCGGTCACGGGACTATTGAAACGGCTGTAAAAGCAACCAAACTCGGAGCTTTTGATTTTATCGAAAAGCCGCTTTCTCTCGATAAAGTTATAATCATGGTTGCCAACGCCCTCAATGTTATCCGTCTGGAAGAAGAAAATGTATTGCTCAAGCAGCAAGTCTCTCATCAGTACGAGTTAACAGGATCCAGTCAGATAATAAGCGAACTCAAAGAAATGATCAGTATTGTTGCACCTACTAATGCCTGGATCTTAATTATGGGCGAAAACGGAACCGGCAAGGAACTGGTGGCGCGGTCTATTCATCATCTCAGTCACAGGTCGCATAAACCCATCGTTGAGGTCAACTGTGCGGCGATACCGGAAGAACTTATTGAAAGCGAATTGTTCGGTCATGAAAAGGGTGCCTTCACCGGAGCAACCGAGAAAAAACGCGGCAAATTCGATATGGCTCATGAAGGAACTATTTTTCTGGATGAAGTTGCCGATATGAGCCTGAAGGCTCAGGCAAAAATTCTCCGCATTCTTCAGGAAAAGAAATTTGAACGGGTAGGTGGCAACAAATTAATAGATATGGATGTGCGTGTTTTGGCGGCTACCAATAAGGATCTGGAAATAGAAATGGAGGCGGGACGCTTCCGTCAGGATCTTTATTACCGGTTGCATGTCATTCCATTGCTGGTTCCCACCTTGCGTGAAAGAAAGGAAGATATCAGGCCTTTAGCGGAAAGATTCCTGCTCGATTTTGCACTCAAAGAGGGACAGCCTAAAAAGGTAATAACGGCCGATGCCATTAACTTGCTTATGCAACATGACTGGCCGGGTAATGTCCGTGAACTGAAAAATATTATTGAAAGATTGATCATTATGACTCCGGCTAACGAAATAACAGCCAATGACATCCCGTCTCTTAATGCCAGGGTAGATAATAGCGAAGCACTGACGGAGCCGGTTTCTGCTGCTGCTGCCGATTCCTTAAAAGATGCCAAGATGGATTTTGAAAGACAATTTATTATTAAGAAACTGGAAGAAAATGAATGGAATATATCCAAGACTGCGGAGGCGATTGGTCTGGAACGCAGCAATCTGCATAAAAAGTTAAAAAGCCTGAAAGTTGATGTCAAGGGTGATTTGTAGGTTTTTTTCTAGTCTGATTTGTTCTGACTCATCTGATTTTTCATGTCGGATACGGAAAATTTATTGAAGGGCAGAAAAATTACTCCGAGAACAATTACTATAATCATGGATAAAAAGTGATAAACAACAGCAAAAGAAAGGGCTTCCGGTTTTGCTATGCCAAAAAGCCCCAGGGCTAAAATACAGCTGTAATGCCAACTGCCGATGAAACCGGGTGCTGTGGGAATGGCAATGCCGACGATAAGAATAATCATGACCATAAAGGACGCCATTATTGGTAGTGTAAAACCAAAAGCTTCGAGTAAGACATAAATGGCTAAAACATCGACAAGCCAGATTATGGCGGAAAGAAAAAATAAATACAGTAGCAGTTTGATATTAACGATGATTTCAAAACCGTCAATAAAACGATGAATAATTTCATCAACCTTATTGGCAAATTTCCCCGGCAACTTGCTTAAAATCCGATTGATAATCTTTAAGGCTGTTTCTCGGCGCCAGACCAAGCACAAAATGCAACAAAACATTGCTAATGTCAGCAGGAAAAATACTATGCTCGATTTAATCATCCAGGAAGGCAGGTCACTGAGGAGCAGAACAACGACGGCAATAGTCAACACGGAAAAACTGTCTAATACCCTTTCCACTATTATTGTGCCCAATGCCGAAGACATTTTGATCGTACTTTTTTTCGCGATGAGATAAGGCCTGGCCAGTTCTCCGATGCGTGCCGGAATTGCTACAATTGCTAAAAAACCTACGGAGGTAACGGAAAAAAGCGAAATCTGATCGATCTTTTCCAGTGGCTGCAAAATAATGCCCCAGCGGTAGGAACGCAGCCATTGCATTAAGAGTGCAATAATAAGAAAAAGTGCGACGTAACTGAACTGGATTTTTTTTAGATCATGGATAATGTCGGGGAAATTAATTCCTCTTACCGACAGATAAACCAAGGCCGCACTTATGAGGATACCTAAAATAACCTTTTTATTCATTTGATGGCCCGGCCCAAATCCCGTTTAAAAAAATTATTTGGCCAGGTGGTCGGCAATTTTATCGTGCAGAAGTTGCGAGGACAGCTTATTTCCGATAATTCCGACACGAATGGCAACTGTGGTTAAATTTTTAGATTTATATGTGATATCGAATTGAACTTTTTCGTCATTTATCAGTGTTGTAATTTTCCCCTGGGCAATTTCTTTTACCCGAACGACTTCAATGCCGCGCATGTCGGCAACAGTTTTTTCGCTGGCATTCCAAACTTTATCTAGTGGCGCATTGTAATCCGTTTTCAATTCGCCGTTGACGAAAAAATAAGTTCCTGAACTGGCTCCCATTACTGCTCCACCAATAAGAAGTGCTTCGCAGCCGGAAAAAAGAAAAACAACAAATAACAAAATAGCTATCCGGAAATCATTTCTTTTCATGTTTCTTCCTCCAGTGGTATTCGGTGGTAAATTTTAATCATATCTTTGCTGCTATTGCAATCCCTATTATGAACCCATATTGGTATTACATTGAGGGGGCAGATTAGCTGATCTTTTCGAATTCTCTTAAAAGCTCTTCTTGTTTTTTGCTGAGATTGACAGGTGTTTGCACAAATATCTCAATGATCTGATCGCCGCGACCGTAGCCCCGAAGATGAGGGATGCCTTTGCCCTTCAAGCGAAAAGTATTGCCGTTTTGTGTCCCTTTAGGGATTTTTATTTTTTCTTTTTCTTCGAGCGTGGGAACTTCAACAGTTGCTCCCAATGCAGCTTGAGTGAAGGAAATTGGTATGCGGCAAAGTACATTATCGTCAGACCGGACAAAAAAATCGTGTTCTTCAACACTCAGAAAGACATACAAATCACCGTCAGGACCGCCTTGCTCACCGGCTTCACCCTCACCTCGCAAACGCAAGCGGGAACCAGTCTCCACACCAGCCGGAATCTTCAACTGAACAGTTTTCTTTACTGCTTCTTTACCCTGGCCATTACAATGTTTACAGGGCTTGGAAATTACTTTACCGTGACCGCCGCAATGGGGACAAGTAGAACTTATAGTGAATAATCCGTTGGACTGTATTACCTGACCTCGGCCCTGGCAGGTGCGGCATGTTTCCGGTGTTGTTCCGGGAGCGGCACCTGTACCATGACAATCAGAGCAGGTGGTAAGTTTTTCCAGATCAATTGTGGTGGTCAGGCCGAAAGCGGCATCAATAAAGGAAATATTTAAATCATAGCGCAAATCAACGCCGGCGCGGGCACGCGAGCGTGATCGTCCACGGGTACTGCCAAACCCGAATGCTTCTTCAAAGATACTGCCGAAGTGGGAAAAAACATCCTCAAAACCACTGAAACCCTGAAAACCGGTATTACTTAAGCCTTCATGGCCGTAATGGTCATATGTTTCTCTTTTTTGTTTATCAGTTAATACTTCGTAAGCTTCTGCCGCTTCTTTAAAGCGTTCTTCAGCTTTTTTGTCTCCCGGATTTCTGTCCGGATGGCATTGCATGGCTATTTTACGGTAATTCTTTTTTAATTCTTCATCTGAGGCTGTTCTTTCTACACCCAGGATTTCATAGTAGTCCTTTTTTGTCATGAGATATTTTCGTGTTCCTCCGCTTCCATTATTTTTGCAAGAGAGGTGAGTAATTCCTCATTATTTGCTTTCTCCAGAGCATGCCGGGCAAAGAGATATTTTTTTACCCCCAGAGCGATCTGTCCGATATTTTCCCAGTCGGTAGTCTTTATTTCGGTATTAAGAGCTTTGGCTGCCAGTCCAAAAAGCATTACGTCTCCGCTATCCATGGCGGCATTTTTAATTTTTTGTAATCCGTCAGTGAAGTTTGCTTTTGAATAAAAATCCAGGGCATCAGAAAAATTGCCTTCGGCAAAAAAAAGATCACCGTATTTTTTAAAAGTTTCCGGACTGGTATGATCGACATATAAAATCTTTTGTTTCAGCCGGTAATCAGGTAACTTCCTAATAGTCAATTATTCCTCCTTGCCGCTTTGCTATTTCTTGCAAGCAAAAGGGCATTATATTAATTTTGCAAATTTAATTAGTAATTTAAATATGTCAACTGTCTTCTGAGGCTCATTTCACCAGAAGCTTCAAGGCTTCTTCATATTTTGTTCTGGTGTTTTCGATAATATCTGGCGGTAATTCCGGCGCGGGCGGCTTTTGATTCCAATTAATCGAAAGCAAATAATCTCTGAGGAATTGCTTATCATAGCTTTTTTGCGGACGGCCTTCCTCATAGTCGGTACTGGGCCAGAAGCGCGATGAATCCGGCGTTAGCAGTTCGTCAATCAGGATTAATTGTTCGTCCAGCATGCCAAATTCCATTTTTGTGTCCGCAATGATGATGCCGGCCTTTTGGGCCATTTCTGCTGCCCGGTTGTAGATGGCCAGACTGATTTTTATAATATTTTCTGTAAGTTCTTTACCGATAATATCTTCCATTTCTTTTCTGGTGATGGCAGAATCATGCTCACCTTCCGGTGCTTTGGTCGTAGGCGTAAAAATCGGCTGGGGCAGTTTCGACGATTCTCTCAGTCCATCAGGCAGTCGAATGCCGGAGATGGTTTTATTCTTCTGGTAATCCTTCCAGCCGGAGCCGCTCAAATAACCACGGACAATACACTCTACAGGCAACGGAGTCGCCATTTTTACCAGCATACTCCTACCATCCAGTATTTCGCGATAAGGGGCGCATTCTCCCGGGAAGTCCGCAGGATCAATGGATATCAGGTGATTGCCGATGATATCTTCCATTTTTGCAAACCAGAAAGCAGACATGCAGTTCAAAACCACACCCTTGCCGGGAATCGGATTGGGCATAATGACATCGAATGCCGAGATGCGATCGGTGGCGACAATTAATAAATAATTCTGGACGGAGTAAATATCGCGAACCTTGCCACGGCTGACAAAATTTAATTTAGCAAAATCGGTCTTTTGTAATCCTTTTTTCATAATGCCGTTTCTCCTTTTATCTGATTGATGGGTTGTGCATTTTTTCATGGCCGATAGTGGACGTTGAAGTCCTGCCGTAATTATGACCGGGCATTACTTTAGTATCGTCCGGCAGGATAAAGAGCTTTTCCTGAATGGATTTATACATTATTTGCCAGGAGCCGCCGGGAAGATCGGTTCTTCCCACGGCTTCGACAAAGAGGGTGTCGCCGGTAAAAACAAATCCCGGAGTATAAAGACTCATTGAGCCGGGAGAATGCCCGGGGGTATGAATCACTTTGAGAGATATATTGCCCACGTTAATTGTGTCGCCGTCTTTGACCAGACGATCAGGTGTGGGAGATTGTTTGGCTCCGAACATTTTCAGTATCATCGCCGGAGTAGATGTTAACATTATCGCATCTTCTTCATGAACAATAATTTTTGCCCCGGTGAGTTTTTGCATTTCGGCATTTCCGCCGATATGGTCAACGTGGCCATGGGTATTGACAATGTTGTTGATGCGTAGTTTATTGTTTTTCGCTTCCGTGATAATTTCTGCAACATTATCAGCTGGGTCAATAACCAAAGCATCGCCGGTTATGGGATCTCCAATCAAATAGGCAAAAACAGCCATTTGGCCCACTTGTATTTGTTTAATAAACATAGTAATTACCCCTTAATATTAATCTTTTTTACCTAGCATTTTTTAGTTTCTTTCGTCAATTTAAATCCGGCAGGAAAAAGAAAAGAATTATTGTCTTTTAAAGATGGCGGTACCGGTTCAGTTATGACGGGTCAGCCTGATTTCAGGAGTTTCTTCATTATCCCCCGGTATGAAAACAGCTGATGATGGTGCTTTAGGGTCTTCCGGACGCCGTATGCCCAGTTTTCGCATCCGGAAAAGAAGCGTCGAAGGATTGATTTCCAAAATGGCCGCTGCGTCTCCTTTTCCTTTATTCGCCTCCCAAATTACATGTTATGGGGATAACTTGAGGCGTACTTTGTTCGACAGAGCATATGGAGTAGCTCTTGTCAAAATAAATTAGTTAGTTAGCGATCTTTCTCGCTGATAGTATCTTGTTGACACAACGCATGCTCATCCTAATAGTTTTAATCCGTAATAGCATCCATCTGACCTATCTACATATCGGCACGTTGATAAACAGGAAAAACCGCCGTATGACATGCGTCAACTCTTTCATGACGGAATACGGGCCATTGACGGAAATCCGATTTAATCAGCGCAAGTATTGTGATTAAACATTGAGGGTATGCATGTTTAGAATTTTCCTACCCCTCTTATTGATCCTCTGTATATCCTCTGGTTTTGCTCAGGCAGATTTTTATAAATGGGAAGACGAAGAAGGAAACATTCACATTACCGACTATCCGCCGCCGTCTAAATCCGTAAAAATATTAAGGTTCATAAAACAGAATCCAATGCCGACCTGTCAGTAACGACTTCCCCGCAAATAGCGACCGCGACGCATCGCCAAGACATTGAGAAGCCTCCTGCGAGTCAGGAAGTAATCTTATACACGACGAGTTGGTGCTCATACTGCAAAAAAGCTAAAGACTTCTTTGCTGCCAGAAACATCCAATTTACTGAATATGACATTGAACGAGATAGTGAAGCTGCGGCGAGGAAGAAAAGACTTGATCCCGGCGGGGGAGTTCCTTATTCGATTGTCAACGGCCATGCCATTGGCGGCTATGCGCCGGTAGATTATGAAGCAGCATTAAAATAAATAATATTATGGTTGTTTTCCTCGCTGATATATGCAGCTTTTCTTATTGACAAAAACTTGCTTTTTTATGTGGGAAGTACAAGAAACGCAGTCGCGTATATCAATTAAAAACTGGTACTGTGGCCGCAAGGTGTGGGGTGTGGAACCTATGCCCCACCGTAGGCATCCGCAGGCAGACTTTCTCCCAGTGCGATGCGGCACAGGTCGCTGATCATCCATGTTTCCAGTTCCTCTGCACGGCATGATTCCCCCATCGCATCCAGACACATGGGGCACAGGAAGGCCATGGCCTCGGCGCCATTCTTTTTTGCATCTTCAATGTTGCGTGTCGTGTAGTCCGGGTATTTCTCACCCCTTTGCATGAAACCTTTCAGAGCCTGCCCGCAGCACAGGGCGTTCTTGCGGTCGTATGTCCGTTCGACTCGCTCCACACCGATAAGGGAAAAAATATCATCAAGCAGGGGTTCCTTGGCCGGGGTCGGACGGGAGGCGCAGGGGCGCTGGTAGGCGATTTTTTTATGGAGCGGACGGATCTCATCCAGGTGTTCTTGCAGATACCGCAGAAGGTATTCGAAGAGATGGATGGCCTTGAAGGGCAGTGATATACCCATGCTCGGGGCGATATCGGCCATCAGGGCGTAGCAGTCGTCGTGGGTAAAGATGACCTCCGCAACGCCCAGGGCGGCATACCGTTCCACCAGAGGCTTTAACCCCTCCAGCATCAGGGATTCGTTTCCCAGATGGGGAAACATAATATTACAAAAGAAATGCCGCCCTTTGACCACATCGAGTCCATCGAAGATAGGGCCTTTGAACGCCCAGGGAATGACGCCCTCGATAGTGCACAAGGATAGAACGGGGGATTTGACACTGGGGGTCTGGAATTCTCCTTTGGCAGTGAAACGGTCCCGGATGGCGTTCAGAAGGGAGGTATCAACATAATTCCCCATCTCTTCCATTCGTTTCAAGATCAGGTCGAAGGGCCGGGCCTGGGTGGGGCAGATTTCATTACACCCGAAACAGGTGATGCATTTCCTGACCCATTCCGCCGGTTCTCCCTTCGCGAGTCTTTCGAGCAGGAGTCCTCCCTCTTTACGGTCAACGTCGATATAGGGACACCAAGCCAGACATTCGCCGCAGAAGTCGCACTTCGATTTGTCGAACATGTTCTCATCCTTTCTTATGTCACTATTTCATGCAAACCATTATAAGCACAGGCAGTATGGGAGGTGGACTTTAATTTGTCAATATATTCTCCCTACAATGTATAGGATCGTAGCGCTTTTTTTGATAAGAACTTGCCTTTACAGGTCAAGGACATGGGTATCATTAGAATTAACTTACCTTGCTGATGATCTCCTTCATGATTTCCGTTGTTCCGCCCCCGATGCTCAGAATGCGGGAATCCCTGTAGAGTCTCTCGACGAGGTATTCCCTTGCATACCCGTAGCCGCCGTGAATCTGAACGGCGTCGTAAACGACCTTGTCGCACACCTCACAGGCGAAATTCTTCGCCATGGAGACTTCCCTGGTTACATCCTGTCCTGCTTCCATTTTAGCGGCCACCCGATAGGTGTACTCTTTGGCAACCTGAACCTTGGTCGCCATGTCCACCAGCTTGTGCCGCGTCACCTGGAATCCCGACAATGGTTTCCCGAAGGCTTCCCTCGTCTGGGCATACTTGATGGATTCGGCCAGGGCCAGTTCGGCCACGGCCACGGCCATTGTTGTCAGAGCAAGCCGCTCGGTCTGGAAGTTGATCATAATGCCGTAGAATCCCATGCCCTCGCCTCCGAGGATATTCTCGACGGGAACGCGGCAATCTTCGAAACTAAGTTCCGCCGTATCTGAACAGCACCATCCCATCTTGCGGATTTTCTTGCTGACGGAAAAACCCGGCGTCGATGAGTCGATCATCAGCAGGCTGATTCCCTTGTGGCCGGGCCCTCCTGTTCTTACGGCTGTGGTGATGAAGTTGGCCCGGCACCCGCTGGTGATGAAGGTCTTGGCGCCGTTGACAATGTAATGGTCACCGTCCCGGACGGCTCTTGTCCGGATATTGGCCACGTCGGACCCGGCATTGGGTTCCGTAATACCCAGGGCCGCGATTTTTTCTCCCTTCAGAACGGGAACGAGAAACTTCTGCTTCTGTTCTTCCGTTCCCATCTTCAAAACAGGGGGCATGGCAATGTCATAACTTCCCAGACCGGAAATCAGGCCGACGGAACCACTGCCGATCATCTCTTCCGTATAGGTGATATGCATAAAAAGATCGCATGGCGTTCCGCCGTATTCCACCGGATAGCGGAGACCGGTGAATCCATTGTCTGCACATTTTTTGTACAACTCAACGGGGAATAGCTCCTCGTCCTCCCATTCTTCGATATGGGGTTTGATTTCCTTCTCAACGAATTTTCTCACTGTGGCCCTGAAGATGTTATGATCTTCTGTAAAGTATTCCTGGTACATCTGTCGGTCCTCCTCCTGATATTGGTAATGTATTTGGGAGATTGCGCCGGTGATTCAGGCCGCCTGCTCGTAAGTCTTGCGCAACTCCTTCTTGAGAATCTTGCCGCTCGGATTGCGAGGCAGGGCGTTAGTGAAGATGATCCGTTTCGGTACTTTGTATCCGGCCATTTCTTTTTTGCAGAATTCGAAGATGTCTTTTTCTGTTGTCTCCTGTCCCGGTCTCGGGACGATGATGGCGGTGACGATTTCCGACCAGCGCGGATCGGTAAGGCCAATCACGGCCACATCGGCGACTTTCGGATGTTTGAACAGGGCTGCCTCCACTTCCTGGGAGGAGACGTTCTCTCCTCCCGTTTTGATGATGTCCTTCGCACGGTCGGTAAAGAAAATGAATCCTTCCTCATCCATCCGCACCATGTCGCCCGTATGGTGCCATCCGCCCCGGAATGTCCGTGCCGTTTTTTCCTCTTCCTTGTAGTAGCCCATCATGATGGCCGGGCCACGGGCTACCAGTTCTCCTACTTCTCCGCGGGGAACTTCTTTGTCGTCGAATCCGAACACTTTCAGCTCCATAGGGAGGTGAGACTGACCAATGGAATCGGGTCTCTGTTGCATGTCCTGATCTTGGAGACTGGCACCCATAGGGCTCATTTCGGTCTGACCGTAATAATTCATGAATTTTGCATTTGGCAGAATCTTTCTCCATCGCTCCAGCAGCGCTGGTGCTGCAAGGGCGCCGAAGATGATGCAGCGGCGCAGGGAGCTGAGGTCGTAGGTGTCAAAACCTGGCATTTCAGGAAGATACAGATACAGTGTCGGGGGCCATATCCAGTAGGTGACCTTTTCCTCCGCCGTGAATTTGAGGATTTCCATGGGATCAGGCGCGTATTCCATATGGTTTGTAGTGCCCAGGGCTGTACAGGCGATGAAAAGGTACATGGCGGCGACATGATACAACGGTATGCCCGTAATCATAACATCTTCGTGTTCGAGTCTGAGATCGTGGAGAGAACTCATGATGGCCATGTAGAAATTAGTATGGGATGTCAGGACGCCTTTGGGGGCCGCTTCCGTTCCCGATGTATACAGCAGGGATGCGGGGTCATGGCCTTCAATCTCTACCTCCGGTTCTGTAGTGGGCAGGTCGCTTGCCCAGAGGTCTTCGGCGTTCATCCATCCATCAGGAATGGACCCGACGGTCAGGTTGATGCATGCATAGGTCTTGACGCTGGTCAGTTCATTCTTAACGGGAAGAACATTGGCAACCAGGGCATCTTCAATAAGGAATATCTTAGCTTCCGCATGGTTGATGATATATTTGATCTCTTCGCCCTTGAGCATGAAATTAAGAGGAGTTATAATAGCGCCGATTTTCAGGAGAGCCCACCAGTAGATGACGTACTGGTAACAATTATGGGATAGGATGGCGGCCCTGTCTCCCTTGCAGATTCCCAGAGACATGAGACTGTGGGCACATCGGTTGACCTCTTCGTTGAATTGACGGTAGGTGAAGCGTTTGTCTTTGTATCGCAGCATCAATTTGTTCGGATATCTTGCTGCTGTTCTTACGAGAAGGTCTCCCACGCTGACACGACGCATGACATTGAGTTCAAAAGACGTTAATGTTTTCATTTCTTACAATCCTCCGTTATGTTTTTTTAATAAGAACTTACTTTCACTGGATAAAGAATGTTATATAAGAAATTGTTTTTACCGGAAAAGAGTATATGAGTAGTGAGTATCCCATCCGAACAGGTCGTGTATGTGGTCATCCTTTCAGCAACATACACGCCAATTGTATTTCAAAGAACATATCAGTACTACAGGAGATAAAATCAAACTTATTGATGGTACAGACAAAGAATTCTTTTTTTAAGTACAATTACTTATCGTAAATGCATATCCTCGCGAGAAGAAAATATTCCATTGTAAAAAGGATGTGGATTGAGTATCAATTATTTTGATTGGACGGCCAACCAACTATTTTTTAACTAACTATAACATCAATGAGAAGTCAAGAAAAAATAATTTGTTAATGCCATATGATTATGTAACACCCCCAAACTGCCAATTGAAAATACGCCCCGGGCGCGGCAAATGAGCAGAGAGACGCAGAATGTTATTAAACACTCAGAGATTTCCTGAATTTGAGGATATCTCAATTTTCTATTTAGGAAACTGCGTAAAAAATCACAATCATCATAGTGATAAAATCGTTTCATCCCTGGATAGTTTTACTAAATTGACACTAGTTTTCCAAAGATCCTTTGCGTTTTCCCTGTTATAGGATTGAACTGAAGATTTTATTTCTTTCAATCCTTCAAAATATTTTCCAGTTACAGTACTGAGTTCAGGATTTATCACAAGCGCAGCCAAAGCCTTTCCTGATTTCTTTGTCGTGTGAGCATTTATTGGAAGCAGGGTCATAACAGGCATAATATATTTCCAGACAAAAAATACAACGGGATTAACCTGTCTGGCAAGACCAGTTCCCGGCATAAGGCCCGGATCAAATGCATTGGCAGTTATATTCCTGCCGGTTTCTTTTTGAATCCGGCAAGCAAGTTCGTACGTGCAATATATATTGCATAGCTTTGATGTAGAGTATCGTCTCCTCCCTATCAGGGCAGCGCTTTCATCTGACACTTCTGTATCCGGATAAGCAAGTTTATGAGCATTCACGTAGACCGATGACGGCATTCCGGTTACCTGTTGGGGGTCATGTGTGCCGCTGCTGACAAAAACAATTCTTCCCGGCGCAGACATAACTTTAAGTAAAAGATTAACAAGTAAAAAGTGACCCAGATGATTGACGCCAAATGTCATTTCAAAACCATCAGAGGTATAGGTGGTACCATTGATGATCTGTAAACCCGCATTGCAGACTATTGCCTGAAGTTGGGGCAAACCGGCCGTGGAAAAAACTGTTACAAATTTTCTGACACAGGAGAGTGACGCCAGGTCAAGTTCCATTGTAGATATATTATTATTTCTGGTTTCAGTTTTTAATCTGTTGACCGCCTCAATTCCCTTTTCCGGATCTCGACAGGCAATTATTATATGCCAATCCTGACTAGATAATGCAATATTATATGCACATTGATATCCCAATCCCGTATTACCGCCTGTGATAATTACTGATTTTAAAGTTGCATTGTTTATTACTGTCATAATTTATTTGATCCCCCACGATTTCTTTCTTTTTTTCTCAGTAAACTGCATTTGAAAAACAAAATAATATTTCTTAAAGCCCCATGTATCTGAATTGGGCTCTGTTCCTAACCAATTTATAAAATCTCCATCTGCTCCCAGGCTTTAAGGATTCCCGCATATTTAGCCCTATTTTTCAAAAAAATCGGTTTCCAAATAATTTTCACGAGCAGAAAATCATTAAATAATCTTTCAAACAGTGATTTGGATTTCTGGGATTTAATTACCGCATACAATACATCCATTTTCTTATGGATTTTTTTCACCATATGCTCAATCAATAGCGGATTATTATTAAAATCGATTTTAAGGAGCATGTCCCCTGCCCTTGATGCTCCGGAAACCAAGAAGAACTTCTTTAATATTTTTACCACCTGATGTCCGTCAGCTATTCCATAAGTACTCAGAGCAAACCCTTTTTTATTTCTCAGTCCCTGTTCCAAAATGAAATGCCCCCTGTCAATAAAGTTCTTCAGCATTCCGGATATATTACTGCCATACGTTGGTGAGCCGATGATAATTCCGTCAGAAGCCTTAACCATCACTGCGACTCTTTCTATATCGTCATCTTTGATCATACAGGTGCCGGTTTTGTAACAATGAATACATCCTGTGCAAAACTTCATATCCAGCTTTGACAGATCGATGTAATTGATTGTCACATCCTCCTTATTTCCCAGATAATTATTCATCTCAGTCAGGATAGTCCCCGTAGCTCCTTTGCTTCGCGGACTTCCATTAATAATACTTATTATCATCGTTTAATCTCCCTTTAACTTTAAGCTTTTTCAATAACCCTTCTGATTAATATCTAAAAATACAATAGGGCAGCAGTTTTCTGATTCGAAGCAGCTTACTTGCATCGCCTCCGGCGCTGTAGCACAATCTGCCACTGGTATCAGTCGCAGCCTTATAGATAACCTTCGCCACCAGTTCAGGAGTAGAGCCGCCTGTTTTGGTCTTCATAACCTTGGCAAGAACGGCTTCTTTATATGTGTGATAATCGCTTAAGCCATCTTTTTCAAAGAAGAGAGTAGCTGGATCAAAGCTTGTTTTAACCGCTCCCGGCAATACTGTTTTAACCTTGATGTTTAAATTACTCAGCTCATAGGCCAATGATTCGGAAAAGCCTTCCACTGCCCATTTTGTTGCATGGTAGACGCTGTTGAGCGGTATAGTGATAAGCCCGCCCATGGAGGTGATGTTGATAATGGTACCGCCGTGATTTGCCCTGAAATGCGGCAGGACTGCTCGGATTACGTTCATGACTCCGAAGACATTGACCGCGAACTGTTTTTCAATCTGTTCCTTTGTGGCTGCCTCAAAAACTCCCTTGGAACCTTATCCGGCATTGTTAACTACTACATCAATACCGCCGAATTGCTTAATCGTATCTTTAATTGCATCCTGAATTGAATTTACATTTTCAACATCTAATTTAAAGCAGTGAACATTATTTAAACTTGTCAGCTCTTTTTCATCCTCCGGCTTTCGCATTGTAGCCGCGACATTCCAGCCTCGTGCTTGAAAGTATTTTACTGCCGCCTTTCCTGTGCCTGATGATGCACCTGTTATCAAGACTGTTTTCATTTTATTTCTCTCCGGAATTATTATTTCAAAATAATTTTATTTCACACATTCGCTAACTCTTTCGGTTCCCTTATCACTACATTATTCCTTTTTAAAAACTCGTTAAATCCATAAACCTTTTTTCCCATAAATTTCATGTCCACTGCCTGAGCCGGACAATTATTCACGCAGCCAAGACATAAAATGCATCTGCTGGTATCCACTACACCCTTGTCAGGAGATATCGCGTTTACCGGGCATACTTTATTACATGTTCCGCAGCCAATACACTTATCTCTGTTAACACCATGACCGGTGATCATAAGTTTTGTAGGACCTATTGCAATTCCACCTTTCAGATAATCCCTAAGATTAAATTCACTTGAAACTTTATAAACTTTCCCCTCAGATATGCTCTGGATTATACATGAAGCGTAATGCCGGACATTTGAATAAGCATTATCATTCGGCTGATCCTTATATTTAAGAACACGTGCACCGTTTCCTGCAGACCAGGTTAAAGCATATGACGACATACTGCCAAATAGCCCCATCCCTGCGGGTACTCCACCTTTGCGGGAAAGCATTTCCAGAATGCTATATCCCGTATTATGTTGATTACCGCCCTCGCCGCCGAATGTTACAAATGACGCAACAGGTGTTCCTTCTATAGAAGAGATGCCATTTATCCACTCTCTGAAATTCTTAGGCACTTCGTAATAATACACAGGACTTCCAGCCACGATGACATCATAATCAGCCGGATTTATCTTCCCCAAATCCCGGTAGTCCCCTGAATCTGCTTTAATGCCGGCCTTCTTCCATGTTGCGGCAATCAGCTTTCCAATTCTCTGTGTGTTACCTGTTTGACTGTACCAGACAACAAGTCCCCTTTTTACTTTATTAGTTTTCATCGATATTTTCATACATCACTCTCCATCCCATGTTATAATGTACTCCCAACCCGTGGGAGTATTAACTTCAACCGGACTTTCTTTTTTCCATAAACCTTTAAGACCGGATTCAATTGCTGTACACTCAAAGTGACACATGGCAATCCCCATATCGATTCGCTGCAAATCTTTATATCTGAGAAGTTTCATTATTTTCGTGTAACTCGCCGATCTCTCGAGAAAAAAGTGAAATATATTATTCTCATCCTCTTTCACAACTCTCCACGGTTGTACGTTTGCCGCTGATGGCGCCAGCCGAACCATTTCCAGCGCTCTGCCGTAGCCTTCAGTAAAATTCATATTCATTTTATTTATGCTGCTGCTGAAAAATATCTCATCATCATCTCTTCTTTTTCTCGATCTTGCACTAGTCCGCAGAACTCTGTCAGTAACTGTTCTTTTCTCTGCTATATAACCGATAGCTGCTACAGCCGGGATAACCTCATCAGATGCAATTCCTGCTTTTTCTTTGAAACTGCTTCTCTTAAAACTGCCGCCGATCCAGCATGACCCCAACCCCATCTCTGTAGCATGAAGGATTATTCTCTCCATGGAATAGCCGTAATCTTCCGGATTCATCGCTGATTCTTTCACCACTCCGGAAACAAATGCTGCCGGATTCTTAATAAATCCATATGTCCCAAGCCCCTTCAGCTCTTTGCTGTCCGACGCTTCCGCAGCAAAAAGGGTAAACCTTGCACTGCTTCCAAAAGGACCTTTGTTTTTTTGAGAAACAAACTCGCTGAGATTTAATCTGTCATTCTTCGAGAGAGGTTCCTCCCGATATGATCTGCACGAGTACCTCATTCTTATAATGTCCTCGATCTTATGTCCCATCACCATTTACCCCCTTTAGTATTACGATTATAAAATTTGACAAATATCGAATTGTGAGGGCAAAAAAATATCAACTTTTTTCAGTTGAAAAAATTTCTGCTAATTCTTTAATCAGTTCATCGTTAATTTTAGCTGTAAGAAATTTACCCTTTCTTTCCGTGATCACAAGGCCGGCGTTAGTAAGCTCTTTCATGTGATGAGAAACCGTGGGAGCCCCTATGCTCAGAGTACCCATGATATCTGTAATAAAACATTCAGCACACTCTGTTTCAAAAGATTTTTCATTTATCTTTAATATCTCCAGGAAAAGTTCAAGCCTGTTCTCGTTAGAGAGAGCTTTGAATATCTTTGTTATTCTTTTGATATCAGAAGGCTTCATCCCGCTTTGCTTCATAATTCTGCTTGACCTTTCACTTTGATGATTATCAAACTATAATACTATGCTTTTTTTGTCAAGTTATTTTTTGAGAAAATATTGCTTATTCATGTATGAAATAAAGGAAGTTAGGTCTTGTATGTCAATGAAATATTGGTACACAAAATGTGGTGTGTGGTACATCTGACCACGCCGGATGGACATCAAGAGATCCGTTCTTATGAAAATATGCTTACCTTTTAGTCTGTCCGCCTATTTTTCACGAGGTGTTATGATTGCTTGTTCCCCTGAGTCACCTCCAGGTGATCAGGTTAATTTATTGATCTCGGGTTCGCCGTAGATAGTATCAAGGTGTATTTAGTGCTGGAGAACGCAAGCGTCTTATTCCCGGACAGGCGGGTCATGTATTTTCGGCGGCTAGACCGAAGGTGGAATACATAATAGAGCGATCTTTCCATTGTTAAGAAGAATTACTTTCGTTTCAAGCGGGCAGCGAAGAAGCCGTCCATATTATGTAAGTGGGGGAATGTCCGGAAATAACCATTGGAATCGATGAGTTTTTCAGGAATTGATTCGGGTGGCGGGCAGGCGGAAAAATGGGGGTTTAATTTCAGGAAATTGCTGATAACATTTTCGTTTTCCTGCGGCAGCAGTGAGCAGGTGCAGTAAACTAAATGACCGCCTTTTCGGACAGCTAAGGAGGCGTTTTGGAGGACAGCATTTTGGGTCTGAGTAAAACCAGGGATATCAGTGGCTGTTGTGTGCCATTTAATTTCCGGATTACGGCGTAGTGTTCCAAGTCCTGTGCAGGGTGCATCCACCAGAATAGAGTCGAATTGTTCTTTTAATAATTCCGGCAGCTCGTTGGTTAGATCAGCATGGCGCGTTTCAATGCAGGTTATGCCTAACCGTATGGCGTCCTTTTTTAAATCCTCAATTTTTTTTAAGTCATAATCGGTAGCCAATATTTTACCATTGTTTTTCAGTATTGCCGCCATATGCGTTGCTTTGCCGCCGGTGCCTGCACAAACATCCAGAATTGATTCTGAACTCTTCGGGTTTAATAGATAAGAAATGAGTTGTGATGCTTCATCCTGGAGACGCAGATATCCTTCCTGAAAAAAGTTGGTTTTCTGTATGGGCGAGGAAGAATTATTTGAAATGAGACCATCGGGAGAGAAAGGTGTCTTTTTTAAATCAAACCCGGCGGTAGTGAGATTTTCTTGAAGTTCATTTCGGGAAGTCTTTAATGTGTTGACTCTTAATGTCAAAGGAGGCAACTCATTATTGGCGGAGCATAAGGCTAGAGTATCTGCAAGGCTGAATATTTTAATCCAACTTTTTACCAGCCAGAGTGGATGGGAATGAAACGCTGCAATATATTCAGCCGGGTTCTTCTCCAGAGAAGGAAATTCGATGCTGCTGCCGTGCCGCAGATAGTTTCTTAAAATGGCATTTACCAGACCGCTTTTGGCGGCATCAACAATTTTGGCAACTTTTACTGCTTCATCGACGACGGCAAAAGCAGGCAACCGGTCGTTGAATTTGAGCTGAAAGAGACCGACACGTAAAATATTTTTAATGCTTTCATCTGTTTTCTCCCAATTGCCCCGACTGAGTTTTGCCAATATCCAATCCAGATGATCCCGGAGGCGCAACACTCCATAGACAAGATGGGTCAGCAGGCGTCCATCAGCTGTTGAGGAAAGCTCATTTGCATCCAGACACTCATCAAGAAGAAGACCCGCGAAGGCATTGCTTCTGTGGACTTGATCCAGAATGTCTACCGCCAGATGACGAATTGATTTTTTCATATCTCCACAATGGCTACAGGCCTGACCCAGCCTGCGGAAGCTCTTTTTATTTTTATCGGGAAGCAACTTATCTGGAAACCATGAGGAATGCCAATAGTGGAAAGATTAGCCATCTTTTCCATATGACAGTAGCCGATTTCAATGCCGGCAAAATGCGCCTCCCAGATGACGCGCGGGTCATGTTTTTCTTGAAACTCCCTGGCCAGAAAGGGGAGGGGGCGATCCCAGCTCCAAGCGTCAATGCCGACAACCTTGACTCCTTTTTCCGTAAGGTAAAGCGTACTTTCTCTGTCCATTCCTGCGCCCTTAATCAGGTATTCCGGTGTGCCCCAATAAGCCTCCGCACCGGTTTGGATAAGAACGATATCAAACGGCTTGATTTCGTATTTGATCTTTTGCAGTGCTTTTTTGATATCGGCAACAGTGATTCTTTCACCGTCGCCCTTATGACGGAAATCCAATAAAACGCCGTCACCAAAACACCATTCCAGTGGAATCTCGTCGATGGTGGCGGAAGGTTTGCCCTTATCCATTGTCGGGTGGTAGTGATAAGGAGCGTCCAGGTGTGTGCCGCTATGCGTAGATAAATGAACAAATTCCACCGCCCAGCCTAGACTGTTGGGTAAGTCTTCTTTTTTAATTCCGGGAAAGAAGTCCATCATGGAAGATGCACCAAGTTCATGATTGATATAGTCAATTTTCGGAATCATCATCGGCGGATCACTTGGTAAACCGGCTTCAATATTGATGCTTAAATCAACAAAGCGTCTCTTTTTCATATCTACTCCTTTTCAGCCCAAAATTGTTTTTGGATTAAGGCGATGGCCGCGCAAAAAATCGTGGGCGGACATCCTTTTTTTACCTGCCAGTTGTATTTCTTTTAGGAAAACATATCCATCAGCGGCTGCAACGGTCAATCCGCGATTAGTCTGTGTAACAATTGTGCCCGGCGTATCTCTTGGGTCGTCCTTTTCAGATTCGGCTGCATAAATCTTTAATGTCTGTCCAGAAAGAGACGTGTAAGCTGCCGGATCGGGGCTAAGTCCACGGATAAGATTAACAATATCGCCGGCATCAGAGCTCCAGTTTATCCGGCCGGTTTCTTTCTTTAAACGGGGGGCGAAGGTTACTCCTGAAGCGTCCTGTGGTTTGCGCAAAGCCGTGCCGGCGGACATTTGCTCAATAGCTGCAATCAGCAGACCTGCTCCCTGAATTGCGAGGCGGTCATGTAATTGACCATAATTTTCCGCAGCAGCAATTAATGTTTCTTGTTGTAAAAGAATATCACCGGAATCCATTCCTTCGTTCATATCCATAATTGTTACACCTGTTTTTGTTTCTCCACGGATAATCGTCCAGTTAATCGGGGCTGCACCGCGATATTTCGGGAGAAGGGAAGGGTGGATATTCAGGCATCCTAGATGCGGAAAATCAATTATGGCTTTTGGTAAAATCTGGCCATAAGCTGACACAACAACCATTTCCGGGTTAAGATCATGGAATATTTCCAGGAATGAGTGATCTTTTACTTTATCCGGTTGAAAGACCGGCAGATTCAATTTTTGGGCCAGGAGCTTCACCGGCGGGGCTACTTCTTTTTGTCCTCTTCCCGCTGGACGATCCGGTTGCGTAACAACCCCGATGACCGGATAGTTCCGAATGTGAAGTTGTTCCAATGCAGGCAGGGCGAAAGCGGGGGTTCCCATAAAGAGAATACGCGGATGTGCCATGAATAAATATCCTTTCTGCTTTCAGCGAAAAGCATTTCGCGCTCGTCGGCTGCATTTGCTGCCTGCAAAGTCCGGTACATGCCTGTTTACGCCGGTGTGTCGCCGGGTCCTCTAGCGCTCCGTTATATTTAGAATACGGAATGGTCTAGATATATATGGAAATAAAAAAAATGTGTCAAGAACAACGAAATTTTAATTGTTCTTTTAATTTCTATTGAATATTTTAACTTGGGGCCTTATATTAAGATCATCAAAAGGAGATTGTCAGAAATTTAATTGCCTGGGTTTAAGATGTAAAAAAGAAATTAATGGTGGATATTAATGTGGCAGAACAATGATTTTATTTACAAAGGTGTATTTTTTTACGGCATAATTGGCAGGCAGTGGGATTATAACCGGCGCTAATCAAACGAAAAGGAGATCAATGATGAAGACGTATGCCATTAAGTACTTAGAATTAGTTGATCAACATGCCGAGAAGATGGCAGAAAGATGGGCGAAAGATGTCCGCAGTAACAACAAAACAAAATATTATCAACAGCTCGATGAACAAAAAATTATTTTCCAGTGTGTAAGATTTTATCAGTATTTCAGCAAGATGTTTCTCGATGATAAATTAAGCGAGGATATTTTACATTTTTTTAAAACTTATGCCCGGGAAAGTTATGCCCTCAAAATTCCCCTGGATGAGGCGGTTTATGCCCTGATTCTGATGCGACGGAACATCTGGCTCTATGTGGAATTTCAATCTATCTTTACCACAAGTATTGATCAGCGCCAGGCTGTAGATACTCTAAGCCGGACAATTTTGTTATTCGATTATGCCGCCTATGATATTACCAAGGAATATCAGGAATTGATGAAAAAAGAAGCAGGCAAGAAGAAATAAGCAAGAGGAATTTATTTTATCAGATATCAGTTTGCACTATTTGAAAGGAGATCACTTATGCTGGCTTCACTTAAATTGATTGACCTGGTTGAGAAGAATGCGGAAGTAATTGCCCAAGAATGGGTAGAAGTAGTGAAAAAAAATGAACGTACGCCCCATTATCATGATTTACCAGCGGAGAAGTTGATTCCTCGATGTGTTGAATTTTATCACCAATTGAGAAGAATGCTGATGTCTTCCAATACATTTGAAGAGACTCAGGATTATTTTCTCAAATATGCAAATACTTGTTATAATGAAGGCATCCCTCTGCATGAAGCCATTTATGCACTGGTCATGATGCGCCGGCAAATGTGGCTTTTTGCAGAATTTCAAGCCACTTTTATAACGATTGTCGAGCATCAGCAGGCCATTGACAGTATTACCCGTACGATTCTCGTCATTGATTATGCAGTTTACAGAATTACACAGCATTATCTGGATTTGCTGAAGAAAGAATCAAAACAAAAATAAAAATTATGATTGATGCTTTATTTCACGAGCAGAAGGAATCATTTTTATTTTAAATATTATGGCGAGTTAATAATATTATTGGGCGAATTAAAAACAGATTGATCGGCTTACCGCGGGATTTGCAACTATTTTTAGCTGCGATGGTTGTTTTTGGATTTTCCCAGAGTATTGTCGATGCTACATTTAATAATTATTTAAACGAAACATTCTCGATCAGCGATTTCCAGCGCGGGTTTCTGGAGTTGCCGCGGGAACTACCCGGTTTTTTAGTTGTCTTCGTCTCAGCAGTGCTGTTTTTTCTCTGTTCCCGGCGTTTGGCGGCGCTGGCCAATCTTTTGTGTGCCTTCGGGATATTGTTTATCGGCATTTATGCGCCCGGTTTTTCCATCATGCTGATCTGGCTTTTTATTTTCAGCATAGGTCAGCACATGTTTATTCCGACGAACCAGAGCATTGGTATGGAGTTGGCCCAAGATGGAAAAACAGGCAGGAGGCTGGGGCAACTCAGCGGCATTGCCAATATCTCTGCCATTATCGGCAGCTTTGCCATCTTAATTGGTTTCAAGTATTGCAATCTCAATTTTAAAATTTCATATATCTTTGCTTCTCTGGGTTTTCTGACGGTTGCTCTGCTGATATTTCTCATGCAGAAAAACAAGCCCGTCCCCGCTAAAACAAAATTTAAATTAAAGAAGGAATACGGGCTTTTTTACTGGTTGAATATCCTCTATGGGACGCGCAAACAAATATTTCTTACTTTTGCGCCTTGGGTGCTGGTAACTGTCTTCAAACAAAAAACGCACATTGTGGCTACATTGCTGATGATTGGCGGGATTATTGGGATTTTTTTCAAGCCGCTGCTGGGCAGAGCAATTGATCGCTTCGGTGAAAGATTTATCCTTACGGCCGAGGCCGTTATTCTTGTTTTTATCTGCTTCGGTTACGGTTTTTCTAATAATATGTTTTCCGAGACAGTCGCCATGTATATTGCTTTTTTCTGCTATGTTGTTGATCAGTTGCTGATGTCCGTGAGCATGGCGCGGGCGACCTACCTGCAGAAAATAGCGGTGAAACCGGAAGACGTTAACCAGACGCTGACTATGGGTGTTACTATCGATCATGCCTTTTCTATCACGGTTGCTCTATCTGGTGGCTTTATCTGGATAAAATGGGGTTATCAGTATGTCTTTTTGCTGGGAATGATTATTGCCGTCATTAATACTTTTTCGGCGTTGCGTATAAGGACAAAGTAAAAAAATGGCGTTGTCGGGAATCACGCGCTCGCGAATTTCTGTTACTTTTCTTTTTTTGAGTTCGCCTGAAGATCATCAAGTACAACAGTTAAATCTTCAGCATTTTCGATAACAATGGTGGAATCGCCCTGCGAACCTGACTGGTAGGCGACTCCCTTTGTTGATGTAGATTTCTTAGTTCTTGTAACCCGCCAGGAATCACCGGAAGAGACCACTATCAAGTTGTTGAGATTAAATTGAACATCGCGCACATGAGGAATAGCCGAAATCTCCCTGGCAATGGATTCAATCTCCTGCATGGAAAAATCACCGTCCGGCTTGATAATGTCACCATCGAGATAGACCGTACTGCCCATAAAGGAGTAGTCTATCCTGGTCAGGTCGGCATCATGGCGCGTGAATATCGTCCTCACGTTCCGGTTGATTTCATAACGGGAAACTTGTTCGTTCTGTGCCATATTTCTCCCCACTTAAATTTAATACCACACAATAACCATTTTTACTAGATCAAGTCTTTTCGACTCGTCCTAGTAACGGTCACCCGGTCTAAAGGCCTGCACGAGGAAGAAATATTTCGTGGGGGGGGGGAAATCATTACAAAACTAGTTTTAATCTAAAATCCTTGTGTTCCAGAAAGTACACTATCTGCTCAACGGTAAACCGTGCCTTGCGCTCAACTGCTTCCTTTGTGTGTTTGTCAGGTATGTCAGCAGATGGTCATAGCCTGTAGATCGGCTGAGGATGCCATCGATATTATTCGCCCAGATTGCGGGAACAACAGACTGTGTCCTGATGCTGATGATGCGTGCCAGCGGGGCGGTATGACCGGTTTCCTGTATCGTCATGGGGGTGCAGTCGAAGTTAATGGCATTGCGAAGCTGGCTCTTTAAGGCCTTCTCTTCTTCTGCAAAGGCCTCGTAAAAAAAGACATCCATGGTTAAACCTCAGACACTGCAATGTATTTACAAATCTGTTTTGGGATGCCGGCGCAGCCAGTCCCACTGATTGATTTTCTGGAGACGGGCAAATGTCGCGAACAAAATTCGCCTCAGAAATTTCACCTGGAGCTCTAAAGGAAGGTTGTTAAGTTGTTCAGCGTTGAAGGACAGAAGCAGGCAATCCGTTTGTGTCTCGACGTGAGCCATGCGGGGAGCGCCCATTAAGCCGACTTCGCCGAAGATGTCTCCGACGCCCAGGACTGCTAAAATCTTTTCCTGCAGAACAACCTCGGCATGTCCCTGAATCAGGACAAACATCCGCAGATCAATTTCTCCTTTGGTAATTATCCGGTTTCCGGAAGTGACATTTATCCAGGTTCCGGCATCCAGAAGCAAGCTGATTTCGGTCTTTTCAAAACAATCAAAAAAAGGAATTTCCGCCACCAGGTCGATTAAAGGTTCCTTCGGGTCTTCCATAGGTTGATTATACCTCGAAACAGTTTTTTATTCCATTTCTAAAAACACTAAAGGGCACGAGATCAAGCGCTGCCAACAAAGATAGCGCTTTGATTTGGAAACGGAGTCACATAAAATTTTCCGGATCAACGTCAACCGTAACCTTCACCGTGCTTTTTTCCATTTTTTGCAGAAGCTCCCGGGCAAGCTGATGCAGGGCTTGGGCATTCTCGCTTTTGAGCAGCATTTGCCAGCGATAGCGGCCTTTTATTTTCGCGAGCGGCGATTCCGTAGGACCCATAATTCCTACTTTGTTCCCGAATTGCGCACGCAGTTTTTTTGCCATCTTTCCCAGCAGTTTTGCCTGCTCCAGAAGAGTTTCCTTATTTGTTGCTGATAAGCGCAGATTAATAATCCGGCCGAAGGGTGGATATTTCAAGTCTTTACGAAAAGCGATTTCTTCTGCATAAAAAGATTGATAGTCGTGATTCCGAACATGCTTTAAAGCGTAATGCTGTGGATTAAAAGTCTGAATGATTACTTTGCCGGGGGTGCTGCCGCGTCCGCCGCGTCCGGCAACCTGCGTCAGCTGCTGAAAAGTTCTTTCACCGGCGCGGAAATCAGGCATATTCAAAGATGTATCAGCCGAGATAACACCGACCAGGGTTATGAAGGGGAAATCATGTCCCTTGGTAATCATCTGTGTGCCCACCAGAATGTCAATTTCCCGCTGCCAGAGTTTCTGCAGGATTTTTTCCTGAGCTCCTTTGGCCTTCGTTGTGTCCGAATCCATCCGGCAAATGTGGGAATCAGGGAAAAGTTTTGTTATTTCCGCTTCCAGTTTTTGTGTGCCGACACCGTAGCTCAAAATGTGGTTACCGCGACATGTGGGGCAAACCGGCAGCGCTTTTTGTGTGTAGTTGCAATAATGGCATTTGATAACACCTTCGGCAGCATGGTTCTTCAGAGATACGGCACAATTGGGGCAGCGAAAATTATAGCCGCAATCCGCACAAACCAGAAATGTGTCAAAACCGCGCTTGTTGAGAAAAAGTAAAACCTGTTCTTTTTTCAGAAGCGTCATCTCGATTGCGGCAATTAGCGCAGCGGAAATAATCGGGGCTTTTCCTTGTTCTTCCAGCTGCGCTTTCATGTCGATAATTTCAATTTCGGGCAGCGGTTTATCCAACACCCGCTTTGATATTTCCAGATGGGAATATTTTTTATTGAGGGCATTGTAGTACGATCGGACACCCGGTGTGGCTGATCCCAGCACTACGACAGCGCAGTCGATCTTTGCTTTCACAACCGCCAGGTCACGCCCATGGTAACAAAGACGGTCATCCTGCTTGTAGGAAGCATCGTGTTCTTCATCGACAATAATCAGTTTTAAATTCGGCAGCGGCGCAAAAAGGGCGGAACGGGCGCCGATTACCAATTTTATCTGGCCGCGTTTGATTTGCCGCCACTGGTCGTAGCGGATCGCTTCGGCGATGCCGCTATGCATGATGGCAATCTGCTCGGGGTCGAAGCGCCCTTGAATACGCGAAATTAACTGCGGGGTTAAAGCTATTTCTGGAACCAGATAAATTGCACTGCCGTTATTTTCCAGTGCCTGGGCAATGGCATTTAAATAGACTTCGGTTTTCCCGCTGCCGGTAACGCCATGCAGTAATATGGGTGTAAAAATATTATTTCCCAGCTGAGCAGAAATCTCCAGAAACGCCTTTTGTTGCTGAGAATTTAAAGTAAATCTTATTGCGTTTTCGTATGTCAAAGGTTCCATAACAGCAGTGCGAATTTTTTCGGTTTCGGAGAGCTCAATCATTCCTTTCTCCTGAAGTCTTTTAATGATTGCACTGGATGTACCGGACTGTTGAATTAAATCAGGAAGAGCCATATTCCCTTTTCCCTGCATAAAGGCAATGAGCTCTTCTTGTTTTCTTGTTAGTTTTGCTTCGGCAATTTTACTATTCTTGAGTGTCGCAAATTTTTCCCGGCGTAAGGCCAGTTGTTTGTTTTGTTTTTCCGTAATTTGCAGAAGCCCGGCTAATTGCAGGCTGCATATTACTGGTGAAATATTTTTTAACCCGCTGATTTTGGTAAGGGCGGTCAGAGCAATTCCCTGCGGATATTGCTGTAATAATTCCAGAAGTTTGTTTTGTGCCGGCGGAAGGGGAATTTCATTTATCCAAGGCAAGGGTGTGATCCAGAGAAAGTCTTTCTTTTCCGAACCGGCAGGGATAATTTCAGCCAGTGCTTTACCCAGCGGATACATAAAATAATTAGCGATCCATGAATAAAAACGGAGGTCCTGTTCGCCGAAAAGCGGTTCTTCATCAAGGATTTCGCTGATAGATTTTACTTTTTCCAGACTGCAGGAATTATTTACTTCGACAATAAAGCCGGTACGCTTTCTCCGGCCGAAGGAGACAAAAACACGTTTGCCAACGGCAATCTGATTTTGTAAATTAATCGGGACTTCATAAGTGAAGAGTTTTTCGGCGGGAATATTTAAGGCTACGTTTATAAACATAGGAGTTTAGGTTGAAGACTGAAGGCTGAAGGATAAGTATATCAGGCATCGCGCAAGGCCCGAATCAAGCCATTCAATATCTTCTCCGTTTCTATAATTTTTGTTTCAACTGGGCGTGAATTTTGATCACCTAAGAATCCTAAACGCTTGGACAAATCGAGTTGATAATGCAGTTCCCTTAACGATCCGAAGGCTATAATGAGAAATCGAAGGTAATCTGCTTGGCTATCGCGTGCACAACCCTCTACAATATTGGAAGGGACGTAAACCGCTGAACGCCTCATTTGAGAAGTAAGCCCGTACAACTCCTCTTTGGGAAACACTGAAGTTACTTGGTAGACTAGTACTGCTAACTCGTCAGCCATATCAAATGCTTTAAGTTTTGTATGATCACGCATGTTTTTCCCTAAAAGCCTTCAGTCTTCAGCCTAATTATCCCTTCAACAAAAAACGCCCCATAACCGGAGCGTTTTTTAAAGTATATGGTTGTGTTATAAGTTTATTCGCCTTTGAGCTTTTCCATTTTTTCCTGCTTGGTTTTGCAGTCGATGCATTCAGTGGTTACCGGCCTAGCCATTAATCTTTTTTCGGAAATTGGCCCGCCGCAATCTTCGCAGATACCATAAACACCGTCATCAATTCTTTTGATTGCTTCCTGCATTTTCATGATTAGTTTGCGTTCCCGGTCACGGATGCGCAATTCAAAGTTACGGTCAGATTCCAGAGATGCCCTGTCGTTGGGATCAGGAAAATTCTCTTTGCCGTTGGTCATTTCCGAAACGGTTTTACCCGCCTCGCTCAGCAATTCATTGATTTTCTGGATGAGCATTGCTCGAAATACGTCCAGTTTTTCCGGTTTCAAAGTAGTTTGTTTTTCCAATGGCACCACTCCCTCATGAAAATAGCTTTATTTTTGCCTGTATTACATAATGGATATTTTTTTGTAAAGCAAAAAATTTACCGCTGATAAATGCATCTATTACTTTATTGGTCGAGACGATATACTTTTTTTATCTTTTCCACAATATTTGTTGTTGATTTACCTTCCACAATCGGAATAAGAATTACGCGTCCTCCCCACTTTTTGACATTATCCCCGCCCACAACCTTATTTTCCGGCCAGTCAGCACCTTTAATAATAATATCCGGTTTTAAATAATTAATCAGTTCCAGTGGCGTAAGTTCCGGGAATATAATCACAAAATCAATGAATTCCAGTGCCGCCAGAATTTCCGCTCGTTCTTCTTGCGGCACCAGCGGCCGTTGTTCTCCTTTGATTGACTGCACTGAGGAATCACTGTTGAGAGCCAGTACTAAAACGTCCGCAGTTTTTTTTGCTTCCCGGAGATAACGGACATGGCCTACGTGCAAAATATCAAAGCAGCCGTTAGTAAAGGCTATTTTTTTATTTTCCTTCCGTAACGCATCGAGTTTCTCTTGAAGTGTTTTTCTGTCCAGAATTTTATTCATTGTAAGCCCTTGTGTTTATGCGTGTTTTTCTGTCACGCGAGACAATGTTAAAACCGCCACTTTTTGTGCTCCGGCTTCAAGTAATACCTTGGCGCATTCATTGAGTGTTGCACCTGTTGTATAGACATCATCAATTAGAATAATGTTTTCTCCGGCAACTTTTTTCCTGTCAGCGATGACAAAAGCCCCTTTGACGTTTTTTTCTCTTTCGGCTTTATTCAAGCCCGTTTGGGTTAAAGTAGATTTGCACCTTTTTAGCAAGGAAAAATTTACGGGAAGATTGTGCTTTTTTCCCATTTCTTTGGCCAGAAGCAGAGACTGGTTAAATCCCCGTTCTCTGAGCCTTTTAATGTGCAAAGGTACGGGAATAAATAGAGAATACCCTGAAAAATCAAAATCAGGAAAAGAAAAACCGGCCATAAATAAACCCAGGGCATTACCAGTGGATATGCTGCGGCTGTATTTAAATTTATGGATTGCACCCATAATTACTGTTTCGAAACCGGCCACAGCGCGGGCCTGGATATAATAAGGATCGTTTTCTAGGCAATTGCCGCAAATGTGGCTTCCGGCGGGGCTGCTTAAAAATGGAATTCCGCAAATCGGGCAAAAATCATCCGTGATGAAGTGTATTTTATCCTGACAGGCGCAACAAAAAACTTGTTTTGCCGGCTGGTTGATCATCTCCGCACAAGCTAGGCACTGAGGCGGGAAAATAATGTTGCTGACGTCATTTAAAAGCTCTCTTAAGCTCACGCCATCCCTTTGTTTAATCTTTTTATTTCCGTAGCGTTTTCGTCAATATCCATGCGGGGCGCGTCCCACAGGTTTTCAATATCATAAAATGACCGCAGCGATTCCAGAAAAATGGAAATAACTACATCGTCATAATCGAGCAGAATCCACTGTCCATGGGCTTCTCCCTCTACCCCCAGTGGCAGGATATCCTCCTTCTTCAGATATTGTTGGATGGCTGCACAAACAGCCTGGGTCTGACGCTCGGTTGTGCCGCTGCATATGATCATGTAGTCGGTAAATGAAGATTTTTCTTTAACATTTAAAACTACGATATCTTTTGCATTTTTTTGTAAAATGGCATTGATACATAAAAGAAGACGCTTCGCTGATTCGCATTTTTTTGCTGGCAATTAGAACCTCACTTTAGGGGATTAGACTGAAGGCCGAAGACTGAAGGTATAAATGGTATTTAGCCTTCAGTCTTCAGTCTAAATACCTTCAACCTTATTTTCTTTATGCCATAAATGATGGAAGTTGACAATGTGCCATTTTTTTAAAATCGTTTAATAGGGCAATCGGTTACAATAATTGAGGAGTTTGTTTGTTGTGAAAAAAAGGGGGCTATGATAAATCATTGCCTCTCAATATGCTATTTCCGGAACAATTAAGGCTTTTGTTATGCAAGATATTTTGAAAAAAGTTCATGTCCACATGCCTTTTCATTACCTGTATGAGTTTCAGGAAATGGTTCTGCAAAAGAAGATGAACCTGGAAATTTATTTCAGCCACGATGCGCTCAATAAATTAGATACAGCGAAGTGCCAGCAAACGGCAGAACTTCTAACCAATTCCGGTTGCAAAATCACTTTCCATGCCCCGTTTATGGATTTACGGCCGGGAGCTCTGGATGATAAGATTCGCCGGACGAGTATTGATAGAATAAAGCAGGTGTTTGACCTTGTTCCTTATTTCCATCCCTTAAGGATTGTTTGTCACCCTTCCTACGACAGCCGTTACTATGTGTCTTGTGATGAAGAATGGCTGGAGAACAGCACGGAGACCTGGAGGGAATTAATTGCCCTGATCGAAGACACGGGAACTAAAATTGCGTTGGAAAATGTTTACGAAAGAGAGCCATCTGTTTTGCGCCGTCTTTTCGAACGCCTTAATTCGGATCGGATCTGCTTTTGTTTTGATACCGGGCATTTCAACGCGTTTGCCAGGGTTCCGCTTGGTATCTGGCTTGCCGAAATGGGAAAATATTTAGGTCATTTGCATTTGCATGATAACCACGGCAGGTTTGATGAACATCTCCCCGTGGGAAATGGTACCTTTCCCTTTGCCGAGCTTTTTCAAACGTTACAGGACATCGAAGCCCGACCGCTGATAACGCTTGAGGCTCATGCCCAGGCCGATCTTTGGCAATCACTGGACAATATAAAAAAAATGGGGATTTTGAAAGACTGAAGGCCAAGGGCTGAAGGCTGAAGGATTAAAATAAAGGAAAAATATCTTCCGGTAAAATTGCCCCTGTAAAGAGGACCATTGCTAAAATATATTCTAAAAAGAATTTTCTTTATGATTCCCCTGCTGCTGGGAATTACCGTCATCTGTTTTTTTGTCATGCGTCTGGCGCCGGGATCGCCTGTTGATTTAGAGACTCAGATGAATCCCAAATCTTCGGTAGAAATGAAAGAGCGGCTGAAAACCTTGTATGAACTGGATAAACCGATTCACCAGCAATACTGGTCGTGGCTCAAAAAGCTCAGTCATGGAAATCTAGGAATTTCTTTTGCCAGTGATCACCGGCCCGTTACTGCAAAAATAATGGAACGTATTCCCATCACCATCCTGCTGGAATTCTTGTCTCTGCTTATTATTATTGCCATTGCCATCCCCATAGGAGTTTTATCGGCCGTTCATCAGGATTCGCTTTTTGACAAGATGACCGGGGTTTTTGTGTTCATCGGTTTTGCCATTCCTACATTCTGGCTGGCTTTGCTTTTAATGATCTTTTTTGGAATTCATCTGGGGTGGTTGCCGATCTCCGGATTGCGTTCGCTCAACTATGAATATTTAACTGCTTGGGGTCAATTCGTTGATTTAGCCAGACATCTGGTGCTGCCGGTTTTCATCTCTGCTTTTGGGGGCTTAGCCGGCCTTTCCCGGTATATGCGCGCTAATATGCTGGAAGTTATCCGGCAGGATTATATAATGACTGCCCGGGCCAAGGGCTTGAGTGAAAGGGATGTCATCTACAAGCATGCATTGCGTAATGCACTGTTGCCGGCCATAACAATTCTGGGGCTTTCCATTCCCGGTCTTATCGGTGGCAGCGTTATTTTTGAAACGGTTTTTGCAATTCCCGGTATGGGGCAGCTTTTTTATATGGCAGTGATGGCACGCGATTATCCCACGGTAATGGGAGTCTTGCTCATTGGCGCAATTTTGACCCTTGTGGGTAATTTGATTGCCGATGTTTCGTATGCGGTGGCGGACCCGAGAATTAGAATAAGTTAGTGCTTTGGAAAAAGTCCATATGCTGAGTTGCACTTCATCTCTCGTCGTTGCGACGTACGTAAAAAGTACGTCTCACTCCTCGGGACTTGTGCGCCTTGCCTCTGGAGCTTTTTGCAAAGCACTATTTGTGGTTAGCCATTACCCGGCATTCGCCGGGCGATAGTCAAGTCGGATGATTTTGGACCTATTATTGCGGAGTGGTTTATTGTCTTAAGGTTATATGACTATGAGTTTTTGGGAAACATTTTATAAAAACAAATTGGCGCTTACCGGCAGTGGAATCGTCCTGCTGCTGTTTCTTGTTTCACTTTTTGCGCCCTGGGTTGCTCCTTATGATCCGGGGCAAATTGATTTGAAGAATGTGTTGCTGGCACCTTCAATGAATCATTTATTCGGAACGGATCAGCTCGGGCGTGATGTTCTCTCCCGAATGATCTGGGGTGCGCGGATTTCCCTGAAGGTTGGTTTTGTGGCCACAGGTGTCGCCATTATTATCGGCACACTCCTGGGTGCAGTTGCGGGTTATTATGGTGGCTGGATAGACGCAGTGATTATGCGTTTTGTGGATATCATGCTTTGCTTTCCCACTTTCTTTTTAATTCTGGCCGTTATTGCTTTTTTAGAACCATCAATCTGGAATATTATGATCATCATTGGTCTGACCGGTTGGATGGGAGTCACAAGGCTGGTGCGTGCCGATTTCATTTCCTTGCGCGAACGTGATTTTGTCCAGGCCGCAAGAGTAATTGGCGCCGGCGATTTGCGGATTATTTTTGGGCATATTCTTCCCAATGCGATGGCCTCGATATTAGTTGCGGCCACGTTGGGAATTGCCGGAGCTATTCTTACCGAATCGGCATTAAGCTTTTTAGGCATCGGTGTTCAACCGCCGACGCCCAGTTGGGGGAATATATTAACTGCCGGTAAAGACAACATTGATATTGCCTGGTGGCTTTCCCTGTATCCGGGGCTGGCTATATTAATTACAGTTGTCGGTTATAATCTCTTAGGAGAAGGTATTCGTGATTCACTTGATCCACGCTTGAAAAAATGAAATCAGTGTGGAATGTAAGCATGCTTAATAATCAAGGCATCGATTGGTTGATGTGATTTTGTAATTTTAATCCTTCTTTAAATTCGGGATTAAGCATGAGGGCCAATCTAATAGTTTCCAGGGCTTTTTCCCGATTGCCGATTTCAATATAAGCGCGCGCCAAGTTGTAGAAGAGATGCTCGTCATCAGGTGAAACAAAGAGAGCCTTTTTGTATTCCTGAATTGCTCCATTCACATCTCCCGCCGCGCGCAAGCTGATTCCATTATCATTATAATAGGAAAGCACAAGCGACGCCAATTCATCGTTCTCGGAAACCAGCTGCCGCAATACCATTTGTTCTCCTCTTTCCACTAAAGAAACCATCATCAAAGTCTTTTGCTGTTCTTCTTCACCCAGATCATCAAGATTTAAGCTTTTGCCTACTTCTTTGCCGACTAAAACGCTGGCAATTTCATCTTCTTTGATCTGAATTAGTTGTCCGATAAATTCGTAAGAAGTGAGGAATTCGTTATCGCGGAAAGTAACTGCTCCATAAAGATCTTTGAACTGATGGGAACCGGCGAGCTTACGTTGAAACTCATTCAGAGCTTCTGCGAGTCTTTCTCTATCTCTTTCAGCAATATGCGTTGCCTTAACATAAGTATCGAGAACTTCGCGGAAACTAACAATGCAGGAAAAAATGTTGCTCAGCCGAAGATGCTTTTTACTTTCATCAATTTTTCGCATAATCTCTGCAGCTGACGGCGGTGTTTTATAAACCATGGTTTCCATATTTTATCTCACCAAAATAATTCTGCAATAATATTCACCAATTTTTATACTTGCTATCTTATTACATTAAAAAACGAAAGGAATAAATACTTTTATTGTACCTGTGTAAACGACATGATTATTGCAGAACTTAAATATATCTTTTTTCTGTTTGATGACGAAAAACAGAAAGAGGAGAAAATTAGGAGCAAGGGATCTGTAAAATCAAGGACTGCATATGATGAATATGACAGTTAGGGCGCTTTGGTTATGAATGAAGGAGCCAAAGATTATGTTTCCATTACCAATTAATGTTGCGAATTTTGCATTCCAATCATTATTGTTGTTAAATATCAATATGTTGCTCCTAAATCAATTGATTTTTAAAATGATGAGGACCGCTCTTCGTACTTGCTTAAGTTAATAAAATATATTAGTACTCCGCGGCAGTCTGGTGAAAAATCTGAAAAACGCATAGGTAGAGTATAAGGCCAGGGGCAATCATGGTGTAATATTCATCTGATTACTGCCCGATGTGAGAATTATTAAAATGTTTAATTTGTTTTTCAGTAAAGGAGAAAAAAATGGGGAAAAAAGTTAATGTAGAATTGTTGAACACCGATAGGAGAATTATTTCCCGCAAGCTATTAGCCGGTGAAATATATGAAAAGGATTTATATGGTTTGCTTAAAAAACTTCCTGATGTTTCTGAAAATGCCGAGGAAGTCAGTCCTGACGATAACGAAAAATAGTGCTTTATGCTGATTGATTCGCATGCTCATTTGGAGATGAAGGAATTTGATGGTGACCGCAAGGAAGTAATTGAGCGTGCGCAAGCGGCCGGTGTGGATTTTATTGTTACAGTAGGAACAAATCTGCAGTTAAGCAGGAAAGCTGTAACTCTAGCCGGTCAATACGAAAATGTTTATGCGACAATCGGCGTTCATCCCCATGATGTGGGAAAAATCGGCAACAAAACTTACGATGATCTTAAGGAACTTGCGGGGCTGAAAAAAGTTGTAGCTTATGGTGAAATCGGCCTGGATTTTTTTCGTAATATTGCCCCGCAGGCACAGCAAATAGAGAAATTCGGCGAACAACTCCAATTGGCTAAGGAACTACATCTGCCCGTTATCATCCATGATCGTGATGCTCATGACCAATCGCTGGAAATGGTTAAAGCCTCCGGTATCCACAGCGGGGTTTTTCATTGTTTTTCAGGCGATTATGAAATGGCTAAACAATGTCTGGATTGGGGATTTTATCTTTCTGTGCCCGGCGTTGTTACTTATGACAAGGCAAAAACAATCCAAAACGTAGTGAAGCAGGTTCCTCTTTCTTCATTATTACTGGAAACGGATAGTCCATATCTGACGCCGAATCCATACCGCGGAAAAAGAAACGAACCGGCTTATGTTGTCCAGACCGCGAAAAAAGTAGCCGCAATCAAAGGCCTGGACTGGGAAGAAGTAGCCGCAGTTACCGCTCAAAATACTCTTAACCTCTTCCGGATTGAAGTTCCCTCCAATAAATAGTATATCTCCCACGTCTGGCTTAGCCTTTTTGTCGGATGGCGGGGCGTTTAATGTCGAGGATACAAAATGAATAATAAAAGAAAAGCGGTTGTTTTGCTAAGTGGAGGAATAGATTCCGCCACGACCCTTTATCTTGCCGGGAAAATGGGTTTTGATATCTATGCCCTGAGTTTTTGCTATGGGCAGCGGCACAAGATCGAATTGCAGGCCGCCGGGCGGATAGCTAGCCACTGTGGAGTTGTTCAACATATAACACTCGATATTGATCTTCGCCTTTTCGGACATTCTGCTCTGACGGATGATATTGCTGTTCCCAAGAGCAGGAGTATTGCAGATATGGACAAGGATATTCCCGTTACTTACGTTCCGGCGCGCAATACAATATTTCTTTCCTTGGCCCTGGCCTGGGCGGAGGTGCTGGAATCCAACGACATCTTCATTGGTGTGAATGCTCTGGACTACAGCGGTTATCCCGATTGCCGTCCCGAATATATTGCAGCTTATGAACGAATGGCTAATCTGGCGACGAAAGCTGCGGTGGAAGGCAGACAAAAAATAAAGATTCATACACCGTTAATTGATTTTACCAAGGCGCAAATTATTTCTCAGGGTTTGAAGCTGGGCGTGGATTTTCGCCTGACGCACAGTTGTTATGATCCGGCTCAAACAGGAGAAGCCTGCGGGAAATGTGATTCCTGTCTGTTGCGGCAAAAAGGATTTGAAGAGGCAGGAATTCCTGATCCTACCGTCTATAAAATTCAACCATAAGCGGAGTTTGCTTTGAGTTATTTAGTTAAGGAAATATTTTATTCATTGCAGGGGGAAGGTTTTCATGCCGGGAGGCCGGCGGTCTTCTGCCGCTTTGCCGGATGCAATTTATGGTCGGGTAAGGAGGCGGATCGCCATGATGCTGCCTGCAAATTTTGTGATACGGACTTTGTTGGGACGGATGGGCCTCAAGGCGGGAAATTTGCGACTGCCGGAGAACTGGCCAGCAGAGTTGCCAAGTTATGGCCTGCGGTAAAAAGCAGATCAACCCGGCCTTTTGTTGTTTGCACTGGCGGTGAACCACTTTTACAGCTCAATTCTGAATTAATAACAGCCTTTCATCGGGAAGGGTTTGAGGTGGCTGTCGAGACCAATGGCACTATTTTGCCCTCGGAAGGAATTGACTGGCTTTGTGTCAGTCCCAAAGCCGGAGTCGAAATGGTTGTACGATCCGGGCAGGAATTAAAGTTTGTTTTCCCCCAAAAAGGAGCTGATCCCGAAAAGTTTACCCTTTTGGATTTTCAATATTTTTTTTTACAACCGCAAGATGGAACTGATCTTTCAAGAAATACAAAACTGGCGGTAGATTATGTGCTTGCTCATCCACATTGGCGGCTGAGTTTGCAGATGCATAAAATATTAGAAATAAAGTAGGGAGTATCTCATGGAAATTTTCAAAGTGTTTCACATCGATGCCGCACATCGCCTGCCTAATGTGCCACCGGGGCATAAGTGTGCCCATCTGCACGGCCATTCTTTCCGTATCGCAATTCATATCAGCGGTCCGGTTGATCCCAATCTGGGTTGGGTCATCGATTTTGCGGACATTGCGAAAGCTTTTCAACCGCTGCATGACCAACTCGATCATAAATATTTGAATGATATTGAAGGTCTTGAAAATCCCACATCGGAAAATTTGGCCAAATGGCTCTGGCAGCATTTACAACCGGCCCTTCCGCAATTAAGTAAAATAGTCGTTCAGGAAAGCCTGGAGTCGGGTTGTGTCTATAGGGGTGGTGTGTAACAATATATAATTACCGATACAATTGATTTATTTCACCTTGACACTGTAGGGCAATTTAAGTATATTTTTTTACCGGCCAGATTTATAGTCGAGTCTCGTCGGCATCAATTTCTCTGCTGCATTATTTAAGAATAAAAAATACGGTTCAACAGGTGTTTTTATGAAGAAAGCAGTTATTCTCCTCGCCCTAGTTTTTCTTGCTATGTCTATTACACCGGTTTATGCCCAACACAAAGTCCGAGCCACAGGCATGGCCACCATTGCGAAAAATTTTGTTGATATTGCGCGGAGCAAAGCACTCGACGAAGCCCAGCGTAATGCGGTAGAAAAAGCTGTCGGAGTCATGATTACCAGTGCCACCAGCGTCGAAAATTTTCAAGTGAAAATGGACCGTATTCTTTCCGAATCTAAAGGTTACATTACCTCTTACAAAATAATTTCCGAAAAAAGAACCGGTGATAATTATGAGGTGGAAATCGAAGCGGAAATAAGCCAGGGAAGATTGCGAGATAAAATGACGGCAATTAACTTGATTATGGCACGCAAATCCAAACCGAGAGTAATGTTGGTCTTTCCTGAGCAGGCAGTCAAAGACGCTCTGGCGGAATCAGCGATGACCAAATATTTTATTGCCCAGGGTTTTAAATTAGTTGATGCCCGGACAATAAAGAAAAATAAGGATTATGAAAAGTTACAGGATATTGCGGAGAAAAAGACAATTTCCAGTATTGCCCATCGTTACGGGGCGGAAATTGTTATTGTCGGTACTGTTGAGGCAGTCAGTAATTCCTCTAAAATTGATAGTGTGGAACTTAATAATAACAAGGTTGCAATTTCGGGCAAGGTTATAAATGGCGATACCGGTGATATAATTACTACTGGATCTGAACAGAAAGCAGCTCCCGGAATGAAAGGCGATTTTAAAGCTTTAACTGATGAAGTGGCCACTAAACTTGCTCGTAACTTAGTTGATAATGTTCTGGAAAATTGGTCTGCGGAATTAGCCAATACCGCTACAATAAAATTAGTGGTAAGTGGTTTAAATACTTATTCCGATCTCCAGGAATTCAAAGCCTTGCTGGCCGAAGAAGTTAAAGGATATAAGGGAGCTAATCAGCGTTATTTTTCACGGGGGAAGGTAGAATTGGATTTGGAAATTGAAGGTGATGCGGATGCCGTAGCGCATGACGTTGCGCAGATAACTGTAAAAAAGAAAAAGATGAAAGTATTAGAAATAAGTCCAAACAGAGTGGAGGCAGTTCTTGAGCCTTAAAAGAGTTATATTTTAGAATAACTTATGTTGGAGGATAGTATGAAATCGAAAAAAATTTACAGAGTAATTGCTATTGGAATAATAATCATTTTTCTGGCCGCCTGCGGTGCCGTCAATGAAAGTTATAAACAGGGGCAGGAATTCGTCAAAGATAACCGTTGGGAAGAAGCGATTGCTTATTTTGAAAAAGCTGTAAAGGACGAACCGGAAAATCAGGAATTTAAAGATGCACTTACCCGTGCCAAACAGGATGCGGCAAAGGCTCGCTTAACTAAAGCCAGACAAGCCCTTGCTTCTGCAGGACAAAACCTTCTTGTACTGGAAAAGGTTTCCAGAGATGTTGATGCCATGGCAGCTATGGATCCGGGAAGTTCCGATATAAAAGCACTACGCAATGATTTAACCGTGAAGGTAAGTGATCTAAAGGCTTCCTTGAAAAGTTTATATCAGCAGGCCGAAATGGATATGCAAAAAGAAGATTGGACTGCGGCGATGGCAAAGTTGAGTAAAGTCAACAACATTTTCCCCAATTATGAAGATACCGGCAACAGGCTGGCGCGCAGCCGGCAGGAAGGTGTAAAGGTTCTTTATCAGCAGGCTAATGATCTTGGCAAACAGGAAGAATGGAAAATGGCTGCCGAAGCTTTCAAAATGGCAATGGATATTAATCCGAGCTATCTTGATATTGCCAAAAGATATGAAGATGCCAAGCAAAGAGATAATTTAAGCTATTACATGGTTGCCGGGGGCAAGGCGGAAGCGGCGAAAAATTGGGAACGGGCAATAATCCTTTATGAAAAAGCAATGGACTATCCTTCAGTTGATCCTGCTTTGGCAGGTCGGCTCGATACAATCAAAGCAAAAGCAAGCCAGGTTTATTTTGATGAATCCGTGAAGCTAGTAAGACAGGGAAAGCTTTATGCAGCAATGAAAAAACTGGAAATAGCGCGTAAATATGTGCCTTCACTGCAGAGTGATCCTCTTTACAAGGAACATCTAACCGTTGCTTCTGACGCCCTCATGAAAAGGGCCGAAAAATCATCAGAGAAAGAATTGTGGGGTAATGCTTTGGTCTGGATGCAAAAAATTGAGGCAGTAAACCCCAACTATCCTGAACTATTCCAAAAAATGATCGATGTTAAAGATTCCATTAATAAAAGAATTCGAAAATCAATTGCTGTGTTTGATTTTAGTTCCCCAAGTGCGGAGAAAGATGCCGGTAAAATTGCCGCCAACAAGCTGATTGCCTTTCTACATAAAAATGCCAGTGCTGATTTGCGTATTATCGAGCGCGAAAATTTACAGTCAATTTTAAAGGAAATGCAACTCAGTCAGACCGGTCTGGTCGATATTAAAACAGCCCAAAGCGTCGGTAAGATGCGCGGTATTGATACTTTTATTATGGGTGACGTATTGCATTTTTCAACGAAATTTACAGATTCTCCCAGTCAAAACCAAGTCAAAGTGCTGGTGAATGAAGACGATATACCTAATCCTGACTGGTCTGATTGGCGCATAGTAAATCCGAAGCCGTCTGCAGAAGATATGAAAAATGCTCCACCGCGGACAATTAAGAAGCCTAACTACCAGCTCCTTTCTTATAGACAAGGTGTTGCGAAAATAAGTGCACTCTTAGAAATATCATTTAAACTAGTAGATACTCAAACGGGCGAAAATATTTTCGCCAGTACTGTTTCCGGCAAATTAATTAAAGAAGATAAATATCAGGACGGAGTCCCCATTGCCGGGATTGTTCAAAAGTCTCTAGAATTACCTTCGGAAGCCGAAGTGCTTGATGAAATTACTAATCAAAAGGTTTCGGAGATGGGCAGCGGAATTCTTAAACATTTTCAGAGCTTGGAAGTCGAATATTATAACCAGGCACAATCCCAGCAGAAACGCCGCAATCTGGATATGGCTATAGAAAAATATACAGATGCTGTTTTTGACGAGAAGCTAAAAGGGATCTCTACACCAATATCCCAGAAATCTTTGGAAGTAATAGATAAACTGGTTGCTGATAAATAAATAGGTTTGCGGAAAAAATATTGACGGATTTGATTGGAGACGGCAAATGCCCAAAAAAATCTTTATTGCGCTTGTTTTGCCGCTGATAATTTTTATCAGCGTTGGAAAAGCAAATGCCGGTAAAATATCTATTTTCAATTTTGCGACTGCAAATCTGGAAGCTTCCGGATTGGGCACCACTGTCACCAATTCGCTGACCAATGTTTTAAAAAATGATTCATCCGTTTTTTTGCTTGACCGTAAAGATCTGGAAGCTTTCTTGAACTTCAATGATTTACAGCAGAACGATCAACTCGACAATGTTGTTAACATAGGAACACAGTTGGGACTTGATTTTATTATTGTTGGTTCGGTGGATAAACGGGGTTCAGCTATTTATGTTCAATGTAGTTTAATTCAGATCGATAAAAAGAAAGAAGTTTATAGCGAACGAGTAAGGGCGTTTGGCGAAGCGGCATTATCAGCGGAAATTGTCAGATTAGGTTCTTTAATATCAGCGGCATTAAAGAAAAATAGTCCTGCTGATTTCAGAACATCAGGATCAGGTGACAAGGCGGCAGCTGTTTATCCCGCAAATTTCCAAAAAATACCCGGCAATAAAAAAATTATATTGCGCTGGCAGGAAACACCTGGATTTGCCGGTGCCGGCTATGAAGTCTATCGCGCGCTGAATTCAGCCGGTCCTTTTGCCATGATCGGGCAGACAGACAAACTCGAATACGGTGACTCAAATGTTGAAAATGGAAGTACCTATTTTTATAAGGCAAGGGCATATGACAAAGCGGGCCGGGTAAGTGATTTTACGCCAGTCCTCTCCGGCAGTACTGATTTTGCACCCAATCCGCCGATAATTTTAAAGACGGAAGGGCGGGCCAAAAGTATTTTAATTGTTTGGGTAGCTAATCCATTAAAAAGCGAGGATACGGCCAAACTGTCCGGTTATAAAATTTACCGAGCTAAGTCTGAAGATGGTCCTTATCAGGAGATAACTAAAATATCAGCGGATAATATTGCCGCCGACAGTTCTGACGGGAAAATATTTTATCGCGATAAAGCACTTCCTGATGGCAGCATATATTTTTATCGTTTGGCTGCCTTCAATGAAAAAGATATTGAAAGTGAATTAAGTCATCCTTTGAAGGGAACTGCTCTGGCGAAAGTTGTTTCCGTCAATACTCAGAGTAATTTAATTCGTGAAGTCAAGGTGACCTGGGCTGGTGTTCAGTCTCCCTTTATTGCTGCCTATAATATATATCGCGGCCTTAAAGCAGACGACAATTTTGCTAAAATTAAAAAAATAAGTGCTGCGGAACTCAAAGACAATTTTCAATATTCAGATATGGAAGGTTTGGGTGACAAAACAAATTATTTCTATTATGTAACGGCAGAAGACGATTTGGGAATTGAGACAAGTCCTTCACCGGTAGCCCAGGCAACAACGAGAGATGTTCCGCCGAAAATGGGAAACTTTACAGCCCGCAGTGGTCTTGTGAAAAAAGTCGAGCTTACCTGGACAGCGGCAAAGTTAGAAGAGATTGAGGGGTATAACATTTACTGGGCACCGGAAAAAGACGCCCATTATAATTTGCTCAAGAAAATAAGCGGGCGGGAAAACAACAATTACCTCGATGATGCCCGCGGTTTTGACTCTCTGGCAGATAATAAAGCTTATTACTATAAATTAACCGCTTATAATAAAGTGGCGGCAGAAAGCTTACCAACTCTGGCTTCAGGGACAACCAAACCCAGGCCGCAAAAGCCTTCGGGCATGAGGGGTGCGGCGCTGAAAGTTAAAGAAGTGCCGCTGGAATGGCAGGTCAATCCGGAAAAAGATATTACCGGTTATTATATTTACCGGAGTGTTGGCGAAAAAGATGATTTTTCTAAAATAGCCAAAGTTGATAAAGCTTCTTACATAGATAAAAGCCTGAAAGACGGAGTTGTCTATCGTTATAAAATTCAGGCAGAAGATAAAGACGGATTGGTGAGTGATAATTCCGAGATTATTGCTGTAAGTACCAAGCCCAGACCGAAATCGCCGGAAGGATTGAATGGACGATATGAAGCAGGAAAGGTGGAAATTACCTGGAATGCCAATAAGGAAGCGGATATTGCTCAATACGTAGTTTATGAAAAACGTTTCTTCAGCCTGGAGAAATTAGCGGAAGTAAAGTCAACAAGCTATACAGACAGTGCTGTTGTTAAAGGAAAAAGCAAAGTATATGCAGTTACTGCGGTTGATCGCGACGGCCTGGAAAGCGAACCCGGTACAGAAGTGAACATCTCAGCAAAATAAACAGCGCTCTTTTTTGGTTAAGAAAGGGAGACCTTCTATGAAGAAGTATTTTAGATTATTAACCATTTTGTTTCTCCTGCCAGTCTTCATTTCATTGCAGAGCTGTCTTGTGGCCACGCAAGGTACTATTATAACGCCCGAAATAAGATCTTTGTATGAAGGAGATTATAAAATTGATCCTTATATGAAAGATCATGTTCCTAAATCAGTTGCCGTTATGCCTTTTGTGGACTTATCCAAAAGCAAAGAAGGCTTTGATACAGTGCGGCGCGGGTTTTACAACCATTTCAGTTCTCTTCCGTTCAAGGATATGGAACTCTACCGCGTTGACAATACATTGAGGAAGGCCGGACTGACCGATCCAGAAGCCATTAGTAAAATGCCGCCGCAGGAATTGGGAAAGCTTCTCGGCGTTGATGCCGTTGTTTTTGGTGAAGTTTCTAATTTTGATAAATTATTTGCGGTCATGTATTCTCAGGTTTCCGTCGGTGCGGAAGTCAAGATGTACGATACGAAAACCGGCAACTTCCTCTGGAGCGGCAAACACATTGTCCGCAAGCATGAAGGCGGCATATCCGCGAACCCGATAGGTATCATTGCCACGATCATTGCCACATCAATGAATGTGCGTGATATTCAGTTGCTGCGTGCCAATGATGATCTTTTCCGTGAAATGGTCAAAACAATTCCGGTGCCGCATATTGCCGATATGCTTCGGCCGCCGACTATAACTCTTCTCACTCAGGATTCTAAAGGTCTGCCGAAAAAGGCCGGAGATGAAATCAAAGTGGTCATTCAAGGTACGCCTAAAATGCAGGCATACTTTGATATAGGCGATTATAAGAAAAATATCGAGATGCAGGAAGTCGAACCGGGCGGCTATTACGGCGTTTATAAAGTAGTGCCTGGTGACAACATCGATAAGGCGATTATTACCGGTTATCTCAGGGATGATGTCGGCAATACCGCACAATGGGTCGATGCCATCAGTTCGGTGACTCTGCTGACAACTCCTCCGCCTCAGCCCAATAATCTGACCGGTGTGGGACGCAATGCCCTGGTTTTATTAAACTGGGAAAAATCTTCTGCTACATATCTTGCCGGTTATAAAGTTTATCGTTCCAATACGCCGCTCAGCGGTTATGTGGAAATTGCTAAAACGGAAGTTACCGAATATCGTGATGCCGGACCCGCTCTGGTAAATTCACAGAAGTATTATTACCGGGTTTCCGCTTATGATGTTGCCGGCAATGAAAGCAAAATGGCACAGGTAATAGGTATGCCGGTAGCGCCCGGGCCAACTGCTGTTTCCGGAGTAATTGAAGCCGATACGACCTGGTATTCCGGTGCCAGCCCCTATATTCTGGAAAAAGACGTCATTGTTAAAGACAAAGCGCTGTTGACTATTGAGCCCGGAACAGAAATTAAATCCAGGGTAGGTGCGCTGATTATTGAGGGAAGGATCAATGCTCAGGGAGATAACGATCATATCATTAATTTCGATTCGGCAGGCGAAGGCCAATTATGGCCGGGCGTCGTTTTCGCCAGTGTTAAAGATAAAGAAAACGTCATTAAATTTGTGCGGATTAAAAATGCGAGGATCGCGATCAATTGTCAGGCGTCTTCGCCCAGAATAGAAATGTCCGAGTTTACACAAAATAATGAAGTTTTAAAAATTCAGGGGGCATTTTCCAAACCGGAAATTACCAAGAATTCCATTTATAAGAACAAGGGAGTGTCTCTTTCTGTCAGTGATGGAGCTGTGCCGGTGATTAAAGAAAACTCTATTCTGGATAATGAAAATACCGGCTTGCTGGTTCAATCTGCGGCCCCGGAGTTTGTGCGCAATATAATAGCAAGAAATAACAATAACGGTATCGTGGTAAAGGGTGCCGGAATAAATATCAGCCTTAACAACATAGTCGATAATAAACCTTATAATATTGTGGGCAATATGGCCGGCGCATCAGTTAAAGCGCAGGACAACTGGTGGGGGAGTTCCAAGTTTCTGGAAATATTAGCTGGTATTCAGGGAAGGGTGGATATTGCCACCGTGCTGGATAGTGCTTACCCGCAGGGAAAATCTCTGGCCATTGCCGCACTGGGCAAACAGTTGAGTGGTGGAATCAAGACCGATTCCTACTTGATCTTGTCCAACAGCCCTTATCGGGTAACTAAAGATGTGGTTATTGACGGCGGGGCGACGCTTTACATTGAGCCTGGGGTTGTTATTGAATTTGAACAAAAAACATCGCTCATTGCGGAAGACGGCGGCATTATTGCCCGTGGCACAAAAGAAAATCCAATAACGTTTACGGCCGCCGCTTCTTCGCCGACACCGGGCTTTTATAACAATGCCGTGCGTTTATCCAAGCAATCCAAGGTGAATAGCTCTTTTGCTTATTGCATTATCAAGTATGCCACTACGGCCTTTGATATTTATGCGGGAGCGCCGGAAATTTCTTACTGTCAGATAATTTATTCGTCGCAAAATGCAGTATTTTGCCGTAATGACGCCAATCCGGTTTTGTTCTATAATACCTTTGCCGAAAACCACGGCGAAGGCGCTATTAAATGTGTAGGCATGGCCAATCCCAAAATTAATTTCAATAATTTTCTCGGCAATACAGTGGCGATCCAGAGCTTTTCTACAATTTATATCGATGCCCGCAACAACTGGTGGGGAACTACTCCCCCGGATCAAAACATGATTTGGGGTGATAATGTCAATATCAAACCCTGGCTTACCAAAGAAGAGCCTAAAGCTTTTTCGGAGAAAAAATAATAATGGAATTCTTGTTGCAACATCCAGGGTATTTTGATATTTTTTAACAAATATTTAGAGAACGAATGACTTGTTTTCCAGGATAATTAATCTTAGGCAAACAACAAAGGAGGATATTTATGAAGTTAAGATTCATGTCCGTAGCAGCAATTACCGGTTTATTGCTTCTTTTTACCGGAGCGGGTATTTGTCAGGAAAAAATAAGCGGATCGGAATGGACGGAAAAAATCGGTCAAGGTGCAGTTAACTGGTCAGCCGGTTATATTGAAGCAGTTGGGATCGGAGCTCCGGCTGATAAATCAATCGGCAAGGCCAATGCCCGTCCGATGGCTCTGCGTGCTGCCAAAGTCGATGCCTACCGCAATTTACTGGAAATTACCAAAGGTGTTCGAGTTGATTCGACAACGACAATAAAAGACTTCACCGTTGAGAGTGATGTGATTAATACTCAGGTCGATGGTCTGGTTAAAGGCGCCGTTATTGTGGATCAGCAGTATATGTCTGACGGAACGGTCGAAGTTCGACTGCGCATGCCCCTTTATGGCAATCTTTCCCAGGTTATTATTCCCGCATCCATTGAAAAACGCAAATTAGCACCGCCACCCGAAACACCGGCGCCGGTTGCAGCAGCACCGGCAGCACCGGCAGCTCCTCCGATGACCTATACAGGACTGGTTGTCGATGCCCGCGGCATTCAGGCTCGTCCGGCGATGTCGCCCCGGGTCTTTGATGAAGACGGCAAAGAAGTTTATGGTTCCGCCAATGTTGACCGTGAATACGCAGTTCAGCAGGGCATGAGCGGTTACGCCCGCGATCTGACGGCTGCGCAGAGCAACCAGCGAGTAACCAACAGCCCCGTTACAGTTAAAGCATTGAAGACAAGCGGAGCGGGGAAAGCCGATCTCATTATCAGCAATGCTGATGCCCAGCAGATCAGAGCTTCGGCAGAAAATGCTTCCTTTATGAAGAAATGCCGGGTGATGATCGTTCTGGATTAATTGCCGGTAACCGGTTGAAAAATACCGGATATTAAAATAACAAAAAGCCGCAGTCACGATGGATATCAGTGGCTGCGGCTTTTTTCTGGTACCACTTCTAAATCAAAGCGCTATCTTTGTTGGCAGCGTCGTCGGTTTCCTCAACGTATTTTCATATACGCCTCTTCGCCTCCTCCTTGCCGCCGCGATATCAACTTTGATTTAGAAGCGGTATAAATTGCTTGAAGTGGATTAATTATGATTTTCCTGTGTCATGCGGACGTAAAGTGGCTGTTAGGATTTATCTGGAAACCATATAAACAGTAGTTAGATGACAAAACAATTAAAGGGGTCAAATACTTGCTTGGTTCATTCGTGATTGGCAAAGATTCATTTAATTTTTTCGAATAAAAAATATCCGTAAGCCGGATGAAGCTTAATTATTTGCCCCTGAAAGCCTTCAGTCTCGCGTCACCTTCAGGTGATCGGCCTTCAGCCGTTGTGCCGTAGATTGATTATTAGGCAACTTTATGTTAGTGTTTTCGAAAGTTCGCAGGACAATACCACAATGTTTCTAACATTTGGAGGACAGGACATAATGACAAAACACGCAGAGAGCATCCTTGCCGAGGCGCTGGAGTTACCACCAGTGGAGCGGGCCGAGTTGGTTGAGAATCTTCTGTCCAGTTTTGAGTTTCGATCGAGAACATCCATTGATTCATTGTGGGCTCAAGAAGCAGAAGATCGAATAGATGCATTTGATCGTAATGAGATGACTCTGATTTCGGCAAAAGATGTGTTTGCTGAGATCGAAAAAAGCAGATAGCTATGGAAATTGCTTTTCTCCCACCTGCCAAAGACGAACTTGCCGAGGCTATTGCCTATTATAACTCCCAAAGTGAAGGTCTTGGTTATGAATTTGCTGCAGAAATAAAAAGGACGCTGGAACGAATAGCTCAGTACCCGGATGCCTGGTTTAAACTGTCAAATCATACACATCGATGTCGAACAAATAGGTTCCCTTATGGAATCATCTATCAGGTCAGAAAAGAGATCCTGCTAATTGTCGCAGTTATGCATTTAAGCAGGGAGCCTGAGTCCTGGAAGTCGCGGCTCAAAAAGAAGTTCAATCAAAGGACGATTGAACAATATGAAAACAAATAACCACCTACCTGAAAGCCTTCCGTCTTCGGCCTTCAGTCTTCAGTCAACTAACAGGAGCTAAAAAATTGTCAGGACGTATCGTTGTTCTATCAGAAGAAATAGCCAACAAAATCGCTGCCGGTGAAGTGGTGGAGCGGCCCGCATCAATTGTCAAAGAGATGGTGGAAAATTCCATTGATGCCGGAGCTCGCGATATCCGGGTGGAACTGGAGAAAGGCGGCTGTGCATCAATTGAGATAATTGACAATGGGGCGGGGATAGAATACGAAGATGTCGCCTTGGTTTTTGAAAGGCATGCCACCAGTAAAATCCAGCAATTTGAAGATATTTACCGGGTGGCATCTTTCGGTTTCCGTGGCGAGGCAATGCCCAGTATCGCGTCCATTGCCCGGGTGGAATTACTCACAAGGCGTCCCGAAGACTTGGCCGGCACACGAGCTGTCGTCGAGGGGGGTGTAATTAAAGAAATAGCGCCTGCCGGTTGCCCTGCCGGAACACAAATCCATGTGACAAAAATATTTGAAAATGTTCCTGCGCGTCGCAAGTTTTTAAAAACCGAACCAACGGAACAAAGTTTGTGTCTGGATGCAATTACGCGTCTGGCTTTGGCCCATCCGGAAGTCCGTTTTAAAGTATTAGCTAATGGACGGGAGATATTTGCCGCACCGGAAGCAAAGGATATATCCGAAAGAATTGCTATGGTAATGGGGGCCGATTTTTCCGACCATTGTTTATCCGTCGAGGGAGAAAAAGAAAATGTTCAATTGTCCGGCTTTATTTCGCGGCCCGAGTTTACTCGGTCTAATTCCAAAAACATATTTTTGTTTGTCAATAAACGTTTTGTACGCGATAATATCGTAAGTCATGCAGTATTGTCAGCCTATCGCCAGATCATTGAAGCGAGAAGATATCCGGCCGCAGTTTTGTTTCTGGATTTGCCGGGCGACGATGTCGACGTCAATGTCCATCCGGCCAAAATGGAAGTACGGTTTAAAGATTCCCGCAATATCCATGACTTAGTTTCACGGACGATTGCGCAGAGTCTGGCCGCAGGTGATGCGCCCAAAGGCGGGTTTGTCTATCGGTTAGCGCCCCGGGAAAAGACACAATTACCGACTTTCCGGCGGCCTGCCGAAAACTTTCCACCCGGTTCAGCCGGATTATATTCCCGGCAAAATCTGCAACAGGCAATTTCTACTGATTTGTTGTTCCGTTCGCCAGTGGAAGAGTTAGGAGTAAAGGAAGCGCCTGCAACCGGCACTGACTACCCGCAAAAGGAACCAATAGTTTTCACCAACCTTAACTATTTGGGACAATTTGCCAATACCTATCTGATTTTTGCCGGGAACAACGGTTTTATTCTGCTTGATCAACATGCCGCGCATGAAAGGATTGTTTTTGAAGAATTAAAAAAATCGGCAAGTGAGAAAATTATCAGTCAGCCCCTGCTTTTGCCCGAAGTTGTCAATTTAAGCCCCGGTCAGATAGCCCTTTTTCCCGGATACACTGAATTTTTACAGGAAATCGGCCTGGAAGTGGAAATATTCGGCCGTGATGCTGTTGTGATCAAGGCACTGCCGGCAATTTTACCGCCAATACAGGCTCGCGAAATAATCGCCGATATCGCGGACCAGCTGGCCGATCAAAATTCATTGCCGAGTTTGCAGGAAAGAAAGGAAAAAATATTGGCGGCACTGGCTTGCCGGGCCGCCATCAAGGCCAATAGTGTTCTTACGTCGGAAGAAATAATGGCGCTCTGCCGTGATTTGGAGGCTACGCCAAACAATGCTACCTGTCCTCATGGCCGGCCGATTATTGTTAATTTTTCTTTGGGCGAAATCGAAAGGATGTTTAAGAGGAAATAACAAAATGAATAAATTGCCTCTGGTCATCATTAATTCGCCCACAGCAACAGGCAAAACAAAATTGGCGATGGATTTAGCCTTAGCATTTGGCGGCGAAATAATCAGCGCTGATTCTCTGCAAGTATACCGCTTTTTGGATATCGGCACGGCCAAACCAACTATCGAGGAAAGAAATAAGGTCAAACATCATCTAATTGATATTGTTTATCCGGATGAGGAATTCAATGCCGCTGTTTTTACGGAACAGGCACATAAAATTATCGAAAATATGGCTAAGTCGCATAAGCCTGTTTTTATTGCCGGGGGAACAGGTCTTTATATCCGGGCATTGCTTAAGGGTATTATCGAAACACCGAAAGTCGATGAGAACATCAGGAACTTTTATCGATGCCTGCGTGATTCGCAGGGCAAGGAGTATCTTTATAATCTGTTGCAGCAAAGGGATAAGGAGGCAGCGCTGCGAATTAATTCCAATGATTCCGTGCGGGTAATACGGGCACTGGAAGTTCTGGAGCAAACCGGCGAATCTATTGTGGATATACAGAAAAGGCAGGCTTTTCGCGATAATAATTACCATACATGCAAATTCGGTTTGAAAATAGATCGTGAGGAACTCAAAAAGAGAATTGCCGAAAGGTCCGACAAAATGATTGCCTCGGGACTCTTGGATGAAGTTAGATGGTTGCTTGCACGCGGTTATGGAGAAGATCTTAAGCCAATGCAATCACTGGGATATAAGCAAATGACTGATTTTTTAAGCGGGAAAAATGATTGGGAAAAGACTGTTCATCTGATCAAACGAGAGACATGGCTCTACGCCAAACGGCAAATGACCTGGTTTGCCGCGGATAAAGAAATTTCATGGTATTCTTCTGAACAGTCAGATGAAATAAATAAAAGTGTGGGATCATTTTTAAAGGCGGCAGAGCGGGGTGACGAAAAATGCAATATTGCTTGACTTCGGAAGCCTCTGCGGCTAATTATATACAGCGTTTGAGAGATAAAAAAGCATTTTTATCGCGAGCACATTGAAGCCTTCAATGAAAGGAGAAATAATATGATAAGTCAAATGAGAATAAAAAAATTAGTCACTTACTTCATGCTTTTCACGGCAATTTTATTATTGATTTCCTGCGGACCTAAAGCACGGGTGCCGACCAGTCAGTTAGATACTCCGGAACATCATACTTATACCGGTTTGCGTCTTCTTGATCAGGCAAAATATGGTGATGCGCAGCGGGAATTTGAATTGGCCACTTCGCTTGATCCCAAATTTTCTAAAGCGTATACGGGTATTGCTCTGGTTAAGACGGCTACCGGCGATTTTGCTGCCGCCTGGGACAACCTTAAACTGGGCTGGAAACATGCTAAAGCCGATGATGAAAAACTTTTCGTATATGTCAGTCGTATCCGTTACTTCACCCAAAGCAAACTGGAGAAGAAGTGGCTGGATCTAGCTAAAGATGAATTTGATAGTGCCATTCTTACAGACGCTAAACATGCTCCGGCCTATTATTTCATGGGATTGGCCTATAAGGCCGGTTTGGAATTCGATCTGGCAGGCCGGATGTTTGCTAAAGTGCTCGAGCTGAAAACCGATTATATCAGCGAAGCCGATGTTCAGTGGAATTTAATACAAAAAATTCAACGGGCAATGCCGGGAACAATTAATGGGAAAATTATCGCCATTGTTGACCGTATTACCCGCGCGGATGCGGCGGCGTTATTCCTGGAAGAAATGAAAATAGATGTACTTTATAAAAAACGGACACTCAAAACTTTTGACACATCGTTCAAGGATCCGGAAAAGGCTGCCGTTGCCGGACCGGCCAAAATAACGGCTAAGGATATTGCCGATCATCCCCTGAAGGCGGATATTGAAGGGATTCTGGAAATTGGTGTACGGGGCCTGGAGAACTATCCGGACGGCAATTTCCATCCGGCAGAAATAATTACCCGTGCTGCCTATGCCATGATGCTGGAAGATATATTAATCAAGGTTACCGGCGACAATTCTCTGGCTACGAAATTCATCGGTTCCACCTCGCCTTTCCCCGATTTGAGGGCTGATTTGCCTTATTTCAATGCGATTATGGTGGTTACCTCCCGCGGTATTATGGAGGCCAAAGATATGACTTCCGGTGAATTTGCGCCTTTGAATCCGGTACCCGGTGTGGACGCCCTTTTGATTATTCGAAAGATTAAGCAAGAGTTAAAATTTGATTAATTGCACTTGAATAAAATGAAATAAATACAGGCGGGACATAAGTTATGCCCCGCCTGTATTTTGATCGGTACTTTTCGGAAAAGACAAAATAAAAGGGCGAAAAGCCCTTTTGTTTTTATAAATTAGATGGGAGATAGATGAGTAAAATGGCAACAAGAGAGTTAAGCAAAGCATTTGAGCCGCACGAAACAGAAAAGAGATTATACGACTACTGGATAAGAAATAAGCTATTCCATGCACAAGACAAAAGCGACGCTGAGGCTTTTTCCATCGTCATTCCGCCTCCCAACGTAACCGGGATGCTGCACATGGGACATGCCTTGAATAATACTCTTCAAGATATTATTATCCGCTTTAAAAGAATGCAGGGCTACAATACTCTCTGGATGCCGGGAATGGATCATGCGGGGATTGCCACCCAGAATGTTGTCGAGCAGGAGATGGCTCGCGAAGGGAAAACGCGCCATGATTTAGGCCGGGAAAAATTTGTGGCCCGGGTTTGGGAATGGAAGGAAAAATACGGCGGCGTCATTATTAACCAACTCAAGAGATTGGGTTGTTCCTGCGATTGGGAGCGTGAGCGTTTCACCATGGATGAAGGTTTGTCCAAGGCAGTGCGGGAAGTATTTGTGCGTCTTTACAATGACGACATGATTTATCAGGGTGATTATATTGTAAACTGGTGCCCGCGTTGTCATACGGCCATTTCCGATTTAGAAGTAGAATTCAAGCAGGATCAGAGTTCCCTCTGGGATATCCGTTATCCGTTTGCCGATGGCGCAGGGGAAATAATAGTGGCCACCACCCGTCCGGAAACCATGCTGGGTGACACGGCCGTAGCCGTTAATCCCAACGATGACAGATACAGGGATGTGATCGGCAAATATGTCATTCTGCCGTTAGTTAACAAGACAATTCCGATCATTGCCGATGAGTATGTTACTACTGATTTCGGTTCCGGCGCCGTTAAGATTACGCCTGGTTCTGATCCGAATGACTTTGCCATTGCTCAGCGGCACAATTTGGAAATTATCACTGTTATTGATGGCAGTGGCAACATCAATGAATGCGGCGGAGTTTATAAAGGCCTGGATCGCTATGAAGCGCGCAATCGGGTTATTGCCGATTTGGAGAAGGGCGGCTATCTCGTAAAAACCGAGCCTTATGTCCATAGCATCGGCCAGTGCTATCGCTGCAAGACAGACATTGAGCCGATGGTTTCCAAACAGTGGTTCGTGAAAATAAAGCCGTTGGCCAAACAGGCTATTGCTGCCGTGGTTAAAGGGAAGACAAAGATACTTCCCGGTACCTGGGAGGCCACTTATTTTGAATGGATGAACAACATTCGTGACTGGTGTATTTCCCGGCAGTTATGGTGGGGACACCGTATTCCCGTCTGGTATTGCGGCGGGTGCGGTAAAGTTATTGTATCGACAATCGATCCCGATAAATGCCCGGATTGCGGCGGCACATCTTTGAAGCAGGATGAAGATGTACTCGATACCTGGTTCAGTTCTGCACTCTGGCCTTTTTCCACTTTAGGCTGGCCTAATAAAACAAAAGCCCTGCAAACTTTTTACCCGACTTCCCTGCTTATTACCGGCTTCGATATTCTTTTCTTCTGGGTTGCCCGGATGATGATGATGGGAATATATGTAATGAAAGAAGTCCCTTTTAAGGATGTTTACCTGCATGCTCTGGTACGCGACGAAAAGGGCGAGAAGATGAGCAAATCCAAGGGCAACAGTATTGATCCGCTGGTGATGATCGACCAATACGGTACCGATGCTTTTCGTTTTACGCTCGCGGCGTACACTGCTCAGGGGCGCGATGTCCGCATGTCTCCCGAGAGAATTGAAGGCTACAAATTTTTTGTCAATAAAATATGGAACGCCTCTAAACTGACCTTTGCTAATCTGGAAGACTATGATGAGAACAGCACCGCGACGGCGGATGATTCTCTCTCCGATAAATGGATAAAAGCCAGACTCAACCGCGCCATTTCCGAAGTCACGCACAGTCTGGATGAATATCATTTCAATGATGCCGCTGCCACCATTTACCGCTTTGTCTGGCACGAATTCTGCGACTGGTATCTGGAATTAAGCAAACCGGCATTTTATGGCAAAGTCAGCCCGCAACAAAGACTCGCGACGCAGCGCACCCTGCAGGATGTCTTTAAAAATATGCTGCTGCTTTTGCATCCCTTTATGCCTTTTGTCACCGAAGATCTCTGGCAGGTGTTAAATAGGAGTGATGAAAAATCGATTATGGTCAGTTCTTTTCCTGTTGCAGATCTTGCCTGGGAAGATACTCCGGCCGAAAAAGAAATGGAACTCCTGATGGATATTATCACCAGTATCCGCAATATTCGCGGGGAAATGCAAATACCGCCTTCCCGCAAGTTGCAGGTGCTTATTTCCGTCCCTGATGAAAAAATGAAGAGCATTGTCGAAGCAGGAAATAATTATATCATTAATCTGTCTAATCTGGAGACAATGGTTGTCGAAGTAAATTTGGCTGAACCCAAGGGAGTGGCAACCGGAGTTGTTGGTCCCTTACTGATTTTTGTGCCCCTGTCCGGAATTGTGGATATTGCTGGTGAAAAAGCACGCCTGGAGAAAGAAATTGGCAAGGTGCAGAAAGATTTGGACCAGTGCTCACGCAAGCTTGCTAATCGTGATTTTTGTGAAAAGGCCGCCGAAGCCGCCATCAAAAAGGAAGAAGATAAATTAAAAGAGTCTCGGGAGCGCCATGCTGCTTTGGAGAAGGCGTTGAATAAGTTAAAAGAGATTCAAGCATGATGGTCTCCGAACAAATAAAGAAGATAATTGAAGCGGCGCTGGCCGAAGATATCGGCACGGGTGATATTACGACTACCGCTATTGTTGATCGCAAACTCAGCGGCAAAGCGCAGGCCATTGCCAAAGATGATTTTGTCGTGGCCGGGATTGAGATCTTTCAAGATGTCTTCGTCTTCCTGGATGAACATGCCCAATTTAGTTTGCCGGTTTGCGACGGAGAAACGGTAAAAAGCGGAGATATTATTGCCGAAGTGTCAGGCAGTTTGTTTTATATTCTACAGGCCGAGCGCGTGGCTCTTAATATTTTACAACGGATGTGCGGCATTGCCACATTGACTGGTAAATATGTCTCAGCTGTCCGCGGAACAACGGCGAAAATTCTCGATACCCGCAAGACTATGCCCGGACTGCGTTTGCTCGATAAAATGGCTGTGAGCATTGGCGGCGGATTTAATCACCGCATGGGGCTATATGACGGTGTCCTGATTAAGGATAATCACATTGCTGCCGCCGGTAGTATTACCGCGGCAGTCCAAGCGCAGAGACGCAGCCTGCCCCACAACGTGAAAATAGAAGTGGAAACAAAAAATCTGCAGGAAGTGAAGGACGCTCTCAGCTGCGGCGTCGATATTATCATGCTTGACAACATGACGACGACGGAAATGAAAAAAGCAGTAGAGCTGGTCTGCGGCCGGGCGCTGGTCGAAGCTTCCGGCAATGTCAGCTTAAGCAACATTGCGGCAATTGCCGCCACCGGTGTGGATTTGATCTCAATAGGCGAACTCACCCACTCTGTCCGCGCCGCCGACATTTCCTTAAATATAACGTGATAAGAGCTGCCTTGGTTATCGGTTTCAATTTCAGCCAAATATTTTCAATTTTATCCAAACCCACCGAGCAGTTCTCTGTAATGAATACTTTTATTATACAGATGGTGGTATATTGGAAAGGGTCTCTTCCTGGATGCATGATGGGGAAGTGAGTCTTCGGTCATAAACAAACAATTATGTCTTAAGTCTTTATTAACTGCGCAAAATTGTACCATCCGGCAGAAACCATCTCTTCATAACATCTTGTTTGTAAAAGAAATTTAATGGTGGCAAGCTTATTGCTCATACAGTTGCAATTACTCTTCAGGAGGATTGCAAATAATGGGTATTCAAATCAGCGCAGGTGACACAGCCTGGATTTTGGTGTGTTGTTCTCTGGTTTTACTGATGACGCCGGCACTGGCACTTTTTTATGGTGGCATGGTGCGCAGGAAAAACGTCCTTTCCACTTTAACCCTGAGTTATATCTTCATGGCATTGATTGGAGTACAGTGGATTCTCTACGGTTATTCTCTTGCCTTTGGTTCAGATATTGGCGGTCTTATCGGAGGTCTGAATTTTCTCGGATTTCAGGGGGTAGGGGCCGCACCAAATGCCGATTATAGCAAAACCATTCCCCATACACTATTTGCCGCTTTTCAGATGATGTTTGCTGTTATCACACCGGCTCTGATAACGGGTGCCTTTGTAGAGCGGGTTAAATTCAAAGGTTTTCTGCTCTTCAGCCTGCTCTGGGCTACTCTGGTCTATGATCCGCTCTGCCACTGGGTTTGGGGGCAAGGCGGTTGGCTGAAAACCATGGGTGTCCTTGACTTCGCCGGTGGGACGGTTGTGCATATTGCAGCCGGTTTTTCGGCTCTTGCGTTTGCATTGGTTATCGGGCCGCGGAAGGGCTACGGTAATTCGCCTATAGAGCCGAACAACATTCCGCTCACTGTCCTGGGAGCAGGTTTGTTGTGGGTTGGTTGGTTCGGATTTAACGCCGGCAGCGCTCTGGCTGCAAATGGTGTCGCGGTTAATGCTCTCCTGACAACTAATACTTCCGCTGCAACGGCCGGTTTGGTCTGGATGATGCTGACCTGGCTGGATGGCCGGCCCAGTACACTGGGAATTGCCACAGGTATGGTTGTCGGTCTGGCAGCAGTAACCCCGGCATCGGGATACATTACCCCACTGGCAGCCATGGTTGTGGGAGCCGTCGCGGCACCGCTTTCCTACTATACCATGCGTTTTCGAGAGAGGCGTAAACTGGACGAGTCACTGGATGTATGGGCCTGTCACGGCATGTCCAGTGTATGGGGCATGATAGCCGCCGGCCTTTTTGCAACAGTGTCCGTCAACGCAGATGGGGCTAACGGCCTGTTTTTCGGCAATCCCGGTCAGATCGGCATTCAAATTCTGGCTGTTATCGTCACGATTGTCTTCTCTTTCGTAGTGACTTACATCTTGGCCAGGCTGTTAAATGCCAGTATCGGACTGCGGGTTACACCTATGGAAGAGGAAGTCGGCCTGGATATCAGCTCCCATGGTGAAAGAAGCTATTAGTAGACTAAGTTAAGAGAAACATGTTCCATAACAACTTGTATCATTAAGGAGATGTTACATGCTGAAAAAAATAGAGGCCATAATTCGTGAAGACAAAGTCAATGACGTCAGAGACGCCCTTGCCGAAATCGGAATAGTCGGTCTAAATATGTTCGAGGTACGGGGCCATGGACGTCAGGGAGGAATTCAATTGGTCGGCCGGGCGGGCACTTATCAGGTTAATATGTTGCCTAAGATTCAGATTAACATTGTTCTGAACAAGCGCAATCTTGATACTGCGATTGAAGCTATCCTCAAGTCAGCTTATACCGGTGAACCCGGCGACGGGATTATCTTTGTTACTCCTGTGGAAGATGTGATCCGCGTCCGGACGCGCGAACGCGGTGCGGAAGCTATGTCATATCCTGACGACATCGATACAAAGAAGGCTAAATCAAAGGATGACACCAGAGTTACTTAGTAAGTAATCCTGATCGCAATGGAATGTAATCTTCATAACGTGGGTAATGGCTTTACCATGTTTATAATTTTTGCACTGAGGGGTCGTCTAACGGTAGGACGGCAGGTTCTGGCCCTGTAAATTGAGGTTCGATTCCTCGCCCCTCAGCCATGATAGCCGTACTTTTCGGCCGTTCACCTCGAACAAATTGCCTGCCTGTTTATTCCTGTAAGAGATCATAGTATCGGGCCATCTCGGCTTCAAATTTAGCAAAACGGGCATCAAGAGAATTAGTTAATAAGACTTTTTCGTTTTGGGAAAGAAAAGAGTGCTTAATGCTATTGAATACATATTTCTTCACCGTTTTATAGCCGGGCTTATATCTTTTTGCCAACAGGACGTATTCACCGCTTAAATTATTCCTGGAAACACCGGAATCATCGGTACTAATGACCAGAGGGATATCATAGGCGGAATATATCAGATATGGATGCTCGTTGTCCTTAACTCCCAGTATGAATTCATTACTGGTCAGGTTAATCTCGACTACCGATTTTTCTTTGATCTTCTGCAAAAGCTCGAGGGCTCCTTCTTCATAAGGCAAATCTACGCCATGGCCGATCCGCTGAACGCGGGCAATATGTATTGCCTGTGAAATATGAAACTTCAGGTCTTTCGGGGGAACCATGCCCAGCGTGAGCTCACCGGCATGTAAGGCGACATTGACGTTCGGGAATTTATCCCGCAGATAAGAGATCATCTGCATATGCAAATTATAATCGGCCAGCGCCACCAGGCCGTTTTCCGGGCCGACTAAATTAACTCCTACCAGCAGGTTGAATTTATCATCAGCCAGAAATGCCGCATAGAGTGATGAAAAAACGGCGCTGGGAGTAGCGTTTCGAGAGGCATATACCTGATAGCGCATCATAAACCGGTCATCATCTATTCCCCTGTGGGCGCTTTCTATTTCCCCGATGAAGTCATTAATTTTTTTTAGAAATTTATCATCTGCTTTTATCTTTAATGTCAGTTCATCCAACAGCCGTACAACAGCTTCCGGGCTGGTTGCTTTTTTAGCATTTTCATCAAAGGAGTTGTCCTGATAAGAGTAACCAACCGAACTGATCATTGTCTCAATATAGCTGACATTTTCTCCGATGGCCTGATCTTTCAAAATCATTAATCCTTCTTTATGGTTTTTCGAAATCGGCCCGAAATAACTGAAGGTGCTAAAAAAGTTTAAGTCCGGCGGCAATTGTTGATGGTAGTGGTTTCTGTAGTCTTTATCGGACCAGATGGTTAATAGTTTGCTGTATAGTTCCAGATCAGAACGTAATTGCTTTACCGAAAGACAACAAGTGCTGTCCTTTACATCAGCAGCTTTAACAATTTTAAGTGTATTCTTATCAATCCGGCAATCGGCAGCCTCAACCCAGTCCAGATAATTTTCCGCATAAATACTGCCCGAATAGTGATGGTGGATGTCTCCGCCTTTGGGCATTTGGGAAAAGAAAAGATTGAGTTGCGCAATGTTAGGCGAGTTTCCTTCGATGAATTTGTTGTAAAGGGATTCGGTTTTGCCGGTATTGCTCTGATCAGGACCAGACTTTAACCCGATATGCGAACATCCTGTCGTTATTAATATTGCAACTATAAATACAGACAATCTAATTTTCATATTTTTCTTCTTCCTGATGGCAATGTCGAGCACTACGCTGAGTTGACAAACAGCTGGTTCTCTATATGTTGAGTAATCTTGCCGTATTCAGTCCTAAAACATTATTTCTAATGTGAACATCCTTGATAATATATTCTATTTGTTGGCGTCCTAAATATGGATTGCCATACGGTGTATCGGAGCTAAACACACACCGCTCGGGAATTGCTGCGGAAATAAATTGTATGGGCAATACCGAAAAAGATGCTGATATGTCCATATAGATATTTTGTTCCGATTTCACCATTTCCAGGGTTTCCATCCAATGACTTCCACCGCTATGCCCAAGAATGACATTAACGCGAGAATATTTTATTGCTAAATCAATAATCTGTTGAATATCGGCGATGCCGAGTGGATTGAAAGTATGAATCCAGAGGGGAAGCAGATGTTGCTGTTCGTGGAGATACAGAAAAATATTTTCAATTGCCGAAACATGTCCTGAACCCAGAACAATTTCTCCAATTCCCTGTAAATTGTTTTTAATGATCCTTTGTTCAATCCATTCTCCGGTCTGTTCAATATTCAATCCGTAAGGACACGACCCAAAACCAAGATAAATCTTGGGGTTCATCTGGATTCGTTCAACTAATTCGGTAATGGACTTTATTCGAGCTTCTACAGGGTTAATTTGACCTGAAAGAATTTTATTCAGAGTGCCCATCTCATTAATAAATTCTTCTCGTGTTTTTGCACGTTCCGGATGGACAATCGTGGGGAATAATACCACTTTGTCCAGCTCTGCTTCTGCCGCCAGCGACAGTTGTGTTTCCGGATCATGCAAAACATGTTGATGTCCATCAATAATCATTTAATGTATTCCTTTTAATTGGAATTAATTCTTCTTCAAGTTTTTGCCTATATCCCATGCCTTTCCGAGATTTTCGCCGACAGACCAATAGTGATTGTCCGGCATGGATAAGGTAAAGGGATTTATTTTTTTTATATCCAACTTCTGATCGGTCATATATTTTTCTTCTGTAAAAACTTCTTTCGGCTCGCCGATGTAAAGCTTATTAACCGGCAATTGGACTACATCATATACGGAACAGGACATACAAACCGGACATTCTTTAATCAATGGTGCTTTGTCTGATTTCCCGTAAAAAACATTAAAAATTTCGGATTTATCGGTTTTGCTGCCGGAAACAAGGCCGCAATAATCAGTTTTCTCGAGGAGGGAGACATCCGGAATATTAATGCTGAATTCTCTGTTTTCGTCAATTCCTCTATTTGTATGGTGCGGACCTATTGCTATCGCCAAGAGAGGGGGGGTGTAATTCACCCGGGAAACCCAGCCGACGGCCATGAAATTTGCTTTGCCCTCGAAAACAGAGCCCACCAATACCATCGGCATCGGGTATAAAAAAGCCGCCCCGCTAGCAATTTTAATTTTATCCATAGCTTGTTCCTCCTTTTTATTGGTTTACCGGTGGACTAAGTTTATCTAAAGTCGGGCATCAGTCTGAATGCGGTCTTTATATTACATAACGAGCCGGTATCACACCATGCTTGAACATTTCATACAACTCTTGAGTTTGTTCGCTGGTATAGATATTTAATAGCCTGACAATTTCACACGCGAATTCAACACTACCTAGTCCGCTGGCAGTTATGAGATTCTTGTCAGTGATTGCCAATTTGTTTACATAAAAATCATCATCTCTATAATCGGGTATCATAGCCTTTAAATAGCCCTTGGAATTGCTTGTGTGACGAAGACCATGCATCAGTCCTGCTCTTGCAATCTCTAATGTTGCTCCACAGATTGCAGCAATGATGGTATTTTTTGCATGGAGTTCGTGGAGGATGTTGATCAACTTTTCATGCGATCCTTGTTCCCAAATATCACCACCGGGCATGATGAAAATAGCAGCTTCGTTGAAATTGATATTATCAAGCGTGACATCAGGGCTGACATTGCAGCCACCCATTGTTTTGACCGGTCTGTTAAAAAAACCGACGGTTACTACATCAAATTTCCCTGATTTATTAATCTCGCACAATGCAAGCGCAGGTTCCCAATCCGCAAGACCGTCGAAAATAAGCAGATATGCTTTTAATCGCAATAGATATTATCTCCTTTACCTGTAATGTTCATATGATATTTAATATGCCTGGTTGGTATTTGCCAGAATTCTTGCAATCCTACTTTTTTTCATGAAAAATGAAAAGAGAATATTGCATCATAAAATCAACACAATTGAACTTTCACCAGGTTGTGTTTTGTGTTAATAAAGACCTCCCCGACATGCTTTGATATCGGGATAGTTAGATTTACAGTTTGCAGTGCACTTTGTTCCCTGTAAATTGTGGTTCGCTGAAGGCAAATTGGTATAAAAAAGATGGCAACAGTTTGTAATGAAAGACTTCCGGGTTTTGATGAAATTCTCCTGGAAAAGAATCTGGCCGGAAGATTAATCGGCCATAAGATTTATTATTTCCCGGAAATTGGTTCGACTAATGATGAGGCATTCCGTCTGGGTGTTGAAGGCGCGCCGGAAGGCACGGTTGTTCTTGCCGACAGCCAGACCAAAGGCAGAGGCCGTATGCAGAGGATATGGCATTCACCTGCCGGTTCCAATATATATACCTCGTTTATCTTGCGGCCTCATCTCCCACCGGCGGCAGCGCCGCAAATATCGCTTGTTGCCGGTGTGGCCGTGGCCGAGCTTCTGGAGCAATACTGCCCGGGTAAGATTGAACTCAAGTGGCCCAACGATGTTTTGCTAAATGGTAAAAAAATCTGTGGCATTCTGGCGCAAATGAAAACTGCGGAGGAAGACGTTGATTTTGTGGTGGTGGGCATAGGTATCAATGTGAACATTCGGGAAAATCAATTCCCGGTGGAAATACGCGAAATTGCTACGTCTTTAAGTTCAGAAGCAGGGCAGGAAATTTCCCGCCAGGATCTGATCATCAGACTGTATGAAAATTTCGCCAAATGGTATAAAAAACTGTTGCAAAATGGCTTTGCTGCCATTAAAGAAAAGTGGCTTAATCTGGCGCCGATGATCGGACAGAATGTTCAGGTAATCCATTTTAATGAAACGGTAACAGGCAAGGCTATAGGTATCGATGACACAGGATCGTTGATTATATGTACTGTCCAGGGTGAAAAAATGGTAATAAACGCCGGAGACGCCACAATATTGAAAAAGGGGTAATAAATATGCTGTTAGTAATAGATGTCGGCAATACCAATACGGTTTTGGGCTTGTATGATGAAGATAAGCTGGTGCATGACTGGCGGATTCGTACAGAGATTGACCATACCATTGATGAATATGGTGTGCTCATTTATAACTTGTATCAAACCAGCCGCATGAAAATTGCTGAGATAAAAGCGGTCTCGGCAATTATAATATCCTGTGTTGTGCCGCCGATGCTCAATATTCTGGAACCTCTATGTGTAAAGTATTTCAATCTCAAGCCGATGATTGTGGGGCCGGGGATCAAAACGGGGATGCCGATTTATTATGATAATCCCAAGGAAGTCGGCGCCGATAGAATTGTCAATGCGGTCGCCGCCTATGATAAATATAAACGGGATGCGATCATTGTTGACTTTGGAACGGCAACAACCTTTGATTACATATCTCCCAAAGGCGAATATATGGGTGGTTGCATTGCCCCGGGAATTGTAATTTCCAGTGAGGCTCTTTTTAAACGAGCATCAAAATTGCCGCGCGTCGAATTCAGCACACCGAAAACAGTTATTACCAAGGATACTGTCAGCGCAATACAGGCGGGCATCATGTTTGGTTATGCAGGGTTGGTAGATGGAATTGTCGAACGGATGAAAGCGGAAGTAAAAGCCAATCCAATGGTGATAGCTACCGGAGGATTAGCCAAGATTGTCGCCCCGGAGACAAGAAGCATTGATAAGATCGAGGATATGCTGACCCTGGATGGTTTACGGATCATCTATAATTTGAATAAAAAGTCATGTTAAATGTGGGATTGACGGGCGGCATCGCCTGTGGGAAATCGACAGTAGCCCAGATGTTTGTGCTGCGGGGGGCTCATCTGATTGACTTCGATGTAATCGCCCACCAAGTTCAGGAGCCGGGAAAACCAGCCTGGCAGGAAATTGTCGACTATTTCGGCTCTGATATTCTGGATCAGGACAAAAAAATTAACCGCATTAAAATGGCGGCCATTGTATTTAACCATCCAGAATCGCTCAAAGTGCTCAATAACACTGTTCATCCGCGCGTCTATGAAGAGTGGCAGGCCCGTCTGGAAAAGATAAAAGCAAGCGATCCGCACGCGATTGCCTTGTCTGATGTTCCTCTATTGTTTGAAGGGCAGATGCAGTATTTATTTGATTTAACGATTCTGGTGATGATCCCGGCTCAAGAACAGATTAACCGGCTTATAACACGTAACGGCATCAGCAGTGAAGAGGCAAGACTGCGGCTGGTCTGCCAGATGCTTATTGACGACAAAATAATCCTGGCCGATATTGTCATCGATAATCAGGCATCAATTGCCGAGACAGAGAAAAAAGTGGAAGAGGTCTGGCAGGAATTAATCAGGCGCGAAATAATAAAGTCAAACAGCTAATATTTGTCACTGTCCCATTTCGACCTGAGGGAGAAATCTTAAAAGGTGTAAATTATAAATAACAAGCCAATCGGAACAACGGCTTTAAGAGAATAAAATTACGGAGGCGAAGAAAATGATTGAAAAAAATGTTGTAACTGATTTTAGCGCTCAGGCTTCGGAACCTGCTATCGATCCAACCTGCTATGTTCATCCCCTGGCAGCGGTTATCGGCAATGTCATTCTGGGGAAAAATATTATGGTATCGCCCGGTGCTTCGGTGCGCGGTGATGAAGGGCAGCCCCTCTTTATCGGCGATGATTCCAATGTGCAGGACGGTGTCGTGATCCATGCCCTGGAAACGGAAATGAATGGCAAACCGATAGAAAAGAATTTGATGGATGTCAACGGGAAGAAATATGCTGTTTACGTCGGCAGCCATGTGTCTCTGGCGCATCAAGTGCAGATTCACGGACCGGCAGTTGTGCTGGATAACACGTTTGTCGGAATGCAATCACTCGTGTTCCGGTCGTTTGTCGGGGCAAATTGTGTTGTAGAACCGGCATCAGTTCTCATGGGTGTTAAAGTAGCCGATGGCCGCTATGTACCCGCCGGATCGGTTATTAAAACCCAGGCTGATGCTGATAATCTGCCCGTTGTTACCGAGAGTTACGCCTTGAAAGATCTGAATAAGGGCGTTATTCATGTCAATATCAATCTGGCACGTGGTTATCTTGCCGCAGCAAAGAAATAGCCGGTTTGAATATTTAATGGGAAGATGAATTGCCGTATATGAGAAAAGCAGCAATTACTAATGAAATTGTATTAAAAGCGAATAAAAAACAAAATCGCTGCTTCTCCTGTGGAACTGCGGAAAACATGAAGAACCGCAAATACTGTTCGATTCGTTGCCGACAGAACCTGCGGCAGAAGCTCAACACCAGAAGCGGTCTGTTGCAGGTTCTTAATACGCGTTATGCGACATTTTACTTTTCCGATACGTCAATCATTATGGATGTTCTTCCCCGCGGACATAAAGAAATATTCCGCTACACTCAAACGCGGACATTAGGCCTGAAGCCTGCCGATGACTTCAGCCAGATGACAAATATGCTGGGTAATGCCTGGTGGGAAGAAGAAAAACGAACAAATAAAAAATACCTGGCATCAAGGCAGGTACTGGCGCTGGCAACCAGGCATAACGTATCGCTCCTGTCGGTCCGGCCATCTGTAATTAAGGTTCCCACTGTTAAAACAGAATCACTTCAATGCCTGCAAATTGACAAAGCCGATCTGCGGTCTGCCGATTTACGCAGAATTATTAAAAATGCCTACCGCAGCCAGGCGAAAGTTCATCATCCGGACAGCGGCGGCCATGCTGTTGGTTTTCGTAAACTGCATGATGCCTATAAAGAACTGCTCCATTGGGCGGAGAACCCATCCTTTATTTGCCGGCGCGGTTTTTCCGATAAGTGGTTTTATGATGGAGATAATAAAAAGTGGGTGCAGCCGATGCCGGCCGGTAAATAAGTAATTCCATAAAGGCCGAAAATAATCACACCGATTGTAACAACGATGCGCGGACCATATTTATCACTCATTCTCCCGGCGAGAAAAGTGGTTAGACCGAAAACCAAAAGACAAATTTAATAAGCCAGGGAAATATCCGCCCGGCTCCAGCCAAACTCCGCACTGAGCTGTTTTTCCCCTAATGTGGATATAATTAAATAATCAATAGAATAAAACTTATATTTTTTATTGACACTCGAAATAGAAACTTATAATGCTTAATACGCTTTTTATTTTAATAATTGGGGGGGGTATTAAATGGGGAAGGAAGAAAAAGTGTTTGGTATGCCGGCGGAAAGCGGCCGGTGGGGGTTCGTTGTTCTGGGACTCATTATGTGTGTATGTCTGGGGGCTGTATATGCTTACAGCATTTTTCTGGGACCGGTTAAGGCAGCGTTTGTCGGCGTGACTGCTTTTCAGGCCAATTTGCCTTTTATGGTCTTTCTAACTTTTTTTGCCGTTACCATGTTTTTTGGTGGCCGCATTATGGAAAAACTGGGCCCGCGTAACCTGAGCATTATCGGTGGAATCATTGTTGGATTGGGATGGATGCTCTCCAGTTTTGCGACAAACATCTGGATGCTGACGCTTACTTACGGCGTTATCGCCGGGTCAGGCGTTGGTCTGGTCTATGGTTGTCCGGTTGCCATGGGTGCACGCTGGTTTCCTGATAAGAAGGGACTTGCGGTAGGTCTTATTCTGGCGGGATTTGGAGGATCAGCGCTTATTACGGGTAAATTGGCCAGCGTGCTGATACCGTCCATCGGATTACCGACTACTTTTATGTATTTTGGAATCGCTTTCGGTATTATTCTTGTTGTGCTGTCCATGCCTTTCCGATTTCCTGCTGCCGGGTGGGTTCCTGCCGGCTGGAAACCAGCAGCGGGAGCAGCTGTAGCCGTTGATTTTACACCGGGTGAAATGGTCAAAACCAGCACATATTGGGGATTGTTTTTGTGTTTTATCATTGGTTCTGTGGCCGGACTGATGGCCATCGGCATCTCCAAGCCGGTGGGCAATGAAATTATTAAAATATCGGGTGAAACGGCTGCAACATTGGTCGGTGTTTTTGCCTGTTTCAATGCTCTCGGACGCCCCCTTTTCGGTTTGTTGACGGATAAGATTAATCCTCGCAATGCTGCAATGTTGAATCTGGCGCTCATTCTCCTGGTCTCGATTTGCATGATTACAGCCGGTGAAGGAAGTAATTATATTTACGTCTTCAGTTTTATCGGCTTCTGGCTTTGCCTCGGCGGCTGGCTGGCCATTGCTCCGACCGCGACGGCGACATTCTTCGGCATGAAGAATTATGCCCGTAACTACGGCGTTGTGTTCTTTGCGTATGGATTGGGCGCCATTATCGGCGGCATTATTTCCGGTCAGGCCAAGGATCTTTTCGGAACCTACACTTTTGCCTTCTATCCGACGGCTGTATTGTCAATCGTAGGATTGGTGCTGGCTTTTGTTTTCTTGAAGCCGCCTAAAAAAGCCTAGCAGTATTTGATATTCTGATTAAGTATTTTAACATGAAAGGCCTCCTTCGTGAGCATTGCGAGGGAGGCCTTTTTTATTGCTTTGTGTTTGGAAAGTTGTAAGATGAAGGGCAATTAAAAACAAAAGTCAAGGAGAGGCAGGAGAAACCCAGCGCTGACCATTATATGTACTAACTTCTCTTCCTTGACCAGGGAATCCATCTCCCCAGTGTCATACCGGTCTTGCGACCTTCAGGTTACGCAGGCCGGTATCCAGAATCCAGTATAAAGGACACAGGACATGCCTGAAGAAAATAAATCAGCTGGTATTCATCCCGGTAGAGATTGGGATAAATAATGTTCTATATGTAGGAATGAGGTAACCGCACAAGATGAAGCCGAAGGACAAGCCAATGGGGAAAATCTCTAGAGGGATAAAAAGCTGGCCGCAGGATGACCGGCCCAGAGAAAAGCTGCACAAGCGCGGTGCCGGTGCGCTGAGCAATTCGGAACTTCTGGCAATTCTGCTACGCACGGGCGTCAAAGGAAACAGCGCCATTGATCTGGCGCGACAGATAATTGATAAGTTTGGCACCTTCCGCAACATGCACCAGACCGATATGCGCGAGTGGAAAGAATTCAAAGGCCTCGGCCCGGCCAAGATTGCGCAAATTCAAGCAGCCCTGGAAATCGGCAGACGTTTCCGCGAAGACGAAGTAATCAGCGCCAAGCAAAAGATCGCTTCTGCGCAGGATGTCCTCAACATCATCATGCCGCAAATGCGTGACCTCAAGACCGAAGTGTTCAAAGTTGTCTATCTCAACAGCAACAATCGCATCATCGATATCAGTGATGCCGCCACAGGAACCGTCAATCAGGCCATGCCGATTGTGCGGGAAATCATTCATGCGGCCCTGCAGAAATTTGCCGCGGCGATAATCTGTGTACACAATCACCCCAGTGCCAATATAGCACCCAGCCCGGAAGATAAAAAATTCACACAGGAGCTTTCTGCTGCCGGAAAGCTCCTGGGAATCAAGGTGCTGGATCACATCATTATCGGTGACAGCAACTTCTTCAGTTTTGCGGATTCATCCCCGTTAGAGATGCAGGTTTAAATGCATTTATTCTCTTTTATGAAAAAGATGGAGATGAAACACGCAAGAAATATTTGGCTGCATTATTTTTGCAGATTATAAAAGCAATTGACAATTTGTATAACTGTATTTGAACTACTAACAGTTAAGGTGATATTGAATCTTTTGAATCAGAGCAAAAAATGCACAAGTTGCGGCTGACGAATCAGAATATGAAGGATTGAGAATCAGGCTTCAAAATGCCTTCAGCTTTCGGTCTTGTGCCACCTTTGGGTGGTCAGCCTCAGTTTTAACTGATTTTCTATTGCAATGTTTCGAGGAAGTAGTATTATTCGCGACGATAAGATTTAATGCCTGCGGGGATGATGAAAACAGGGCGCTGTCCCTAATTTTTAGTATTTCAATGAGCTCTCAAGAAAGGCACATGTCTTTTTATAAGGGGAGTGATGCAAATGATGAAGACTGAAAATGTTTCTTGGACGCGAACTCATCTGTTGATTGCACTAAATCTCTACTGCAAAATTCCTTGGGGAAAATAATCATGGCCGGTTGTGATTAATTAACATTGTTCTTGATCCCCCGCTATTCCTATATATCCGGCGATTGGAGATTTATGCTTCAACCTCATTTTGCAAGATAAGGAGATAGATGGATGTCCAATATTAAAAATATTCCGAAGCGCAACAATAAGCTTATTAAAGCAGTAAGGGGGATGCTGGAGCATAGAGCCACCTGGCTGTATCTATTGCTGGATGAGGCCGAGAAGCGTGGTATAGTTACGGAAGACTTTGCCAAGGCTGCTGTTTTAAGATGCGGGTGCTTTCAGGGTGCTCAACTGACTGCGCAATCGGGCACTAAAAGTCTTCAGGGGCTTAAGAAAACACTTTTTACTTTGCCCGCACGGATGGTGTTTGAAATGAAGATACTGGCCTGTACGGGTGACCGGTTGGATATCGACTTTCACTATTGTCCGTTGGTGGCAGCCTGGCAGGCACAGGGAGCGACGGATGAGCAGATAGCAAAGCTTTGTGATATAACGATGCAGGGAGATAGCGGCATTGCCAAGTCCTTTGGCTGCGAATTGGAATTGGGAGAGACCATTGCCAAAGGATTTGACAAATGTGAAATCAGGTTTAAAAGAAAATAATAGGAGAAGGTCAAAGGTTATCGGGGTTATGTCTTGTCAGTTTTTAAAAAGACTTTTAACCATAGAATAAAACAGTCTTGATTAATTAAGGAGTAACTCGGCTATGTATTCAAAACTGAACATAGGAGATAAAGCCCCCGATTTTAGATTTAGAACACCTTGGGATGAGGAGATTAATTTTTATAATGCTGTCGGTAATAATCCGGCTGTTTTGATTTTTCTACGCTATTACGGATGTCCGGTCTGTCAAATGGAAATGGCAAAGATAAAACAGGAAATCGATCTGGTCAGGAAAAGTGGTTGTCGCGTATTTGTAACTCTGCAAAGTCCGCCGGAAACGCTTGCTTATTTAGCCAACAGAGAAGATTGGCCATTCACCATCATCAGTGACCCTCAAGGGAAAATTTTCCAACTCTATAGTGTGGAAGCCGGTGGAATTATCAAATATCTGCATCCTGCCGGTTTGATTGCGGCAATCAAGGCCGTTCGTCAGGGTTTCCGGCATGGCAAATTTGAAGGGAAAGAAACACAACTTCCTGCCGCGTTTTCCATGACGGCGGATAAGGTCTTAAGGTATACACATTATGGAGAAAACATCAGCGACATACCCTCGCTGGCAAAACTGATAAGCGTCATATAGTAAATGATGCAATAATTGAGGAAAAAATCGGGGAAGGTTGTATTTAAAAACGTGTAAAGCCCGCGAAGGAATATGAACGATGGCCACGGAGATCGAACGCAAGTTTTTGGTGCTAGGTGATGACTGGAGAACAGATCAAGGCGTTCGCTTCATTCAGGGCTACCTCAACCGGGATAAGGAACGAACTGTTAGGGTGCGAATCGTGGGTACGCAAGCTTTTCTTACTATCAAGGGCATTAATACCGGAGCAACGCGTTCCGAGTATGAATATGAAATACCGGTTGTTGACGCCGAAGAATTGCTGAAGATTTGCGAAAGTCCGTTGATCGAAAAAACCAGACATACAGTTGCCTATGGGGGCATGATCTGGGAGATCGATGAGTTTCATGGAGAAAACGAAGGTCTGATAGTGGCGGAAGTGGAACTTCAAAAAGAAGACCAATGTTTTGAACTCCCCGGCTGGTTGGGACAGGAAGTTACCGGCGATGCCAGGTACTTCAACTCCAATCTCTGTGCAAATCCATATTGTAACTGGCGCTGGAAAAAATAGGTGAAGGTGTAATATATATTTATAAAGGATAAAGGTACGAGAAACAAATTATGGAAGAGACGCTTTCCTGTCTGCAATGCGGCAAGTGTTGTTTTGTCGATTTAACGGCCTATGCCGAGCCAGGTGATTTTGATCGCTGGCATGCCGAAAACAGGCAGGATATACTGAACATTATCGAAACCCGTCATCTCGTCTGGGCGGGGGATAGAATGATTTCCACGCATACCGGTGATTACCAGCGGGAATGCCCTTTCCTTTACAGTGCCGGAAATACCTGGCGCTGTTCCATATACGGGACAAGGCCTCTGGTTTGCCGGAAGTATCAGCCGGGGTCGTCGGAACTTTGCCCGCAATGTAAGATCAACGGGAAACAAAAAACATAGGGAGATTGCTATGAAAGATTTAAATTACATGAATATTGCCGAGGCTGCCATCTTGAAAATCAAAGAAGGAGCTTTTTTGACTGTAAAAACCGGAAGCGCTCTCAATACCATGACCATTGGCTGGGCCACTTTCGGAGTTATCTGGCGTAAGCCGATCATGACAGTGGCGGTGCGATCTTCGCGTTACACCTTTAGTATTATTGAGGCAGCTGAGGATTTTACCGTTACTGTTCCGGCAGGTGATATGAGCAAGGAAACTGCTTATTGCGGTACAAAATCCGGCCGCGACCTGGACAAGTTCAAAATATGTAACCTGGAAACAGTCAGCGGACAGAAGGTCCTTTCGCCGGTTATTAAAACGCCAGGGTATCATTATGAGTGTAAAATAGTTTACAAGTCCGCCATGAACCCGGCCTTTCTTTCCCAAGATTATGATACGTCTCTTTATCCGCAGAAGGATTACCATACTCTTTACTTTGGCGAGATCTTGGCCTGCTACGAAACTATCTAATCCCATGACCGGGAACGGAAATATTCAGGGAGGCATTAATATGGAATTATCCGATGTTATTGCGACTCGCAGAAGTATTCGTAAATTCACGCCGGGAGATATTTCGGCTGATACTGTCCGCCTGCTTCTCGATGCCGCGCGGCTGGCCCCTTCGGGATCAAATCTTCAGCCCTCGCGTTTCATCGTCGTTCAATCATCTGCTGCCAAAGAGGCTTTAGGCCGGTTTACTCCCTATAAGTTTATTGTCCAGGCGGCGGTTATTTTTGTCTGCTGTGCCGATCTGACGGCCATCACATCAAGGGAGACGCGCATAGGAGAACTTCTGCAAGAAGGTGCCTTCGACGGCGTTGATATAGATATGAGTGACCCATCAGCCACCAGTCCCATCATGGATGCCCAAGCAGTCAAGGCCTATTTATCCATGAATGCGGCGATTGCGATAGAGCACATCGTTCTTAAAGCCGTTGATCTGGGGCTGGGCAGCTGCTGGCTGGGAAGGTTTGATCGCGATAAGGTTAAGGAGTTTCTGGAACTGGACGAAAGTATCCACCCGGTAGTGCTTCTGCCTGTTGGTTATCCTGATCAATCGCCCAAGGCGAGGCCACGCTTCCCTCTGGACAAATTGGTATTAAAGACAATCTAAAGAAAAAGTGTGCTGAAAGGAAAATACCAATGAAAACAGTTACGATACTATACATACTTAATGCGACATTATTGTTATTACACGAAATTGAATCTGGATATGAAAAAGAATGGGAAATATTAAAGTTGCCGGGGAAGATAACGGGTTTTCTTCTTTTACATATCCCAATAATACTTATACTGTTCTATGGCTTATTAGAAGTAGATAAGCAAACACAAATAGGATCAGTTATCGGTATAATTACGGGAATTGGTGGATCAATCCCCTTTGTAGTACATAAGATATTAGTGAAGCAAGAAAAGTATTTTAATTTATTAATATCAAATATTATAATTTATCTGAGCATACTAACCGGAATTGGAACCATAATTTTTTCAGCACGCTGCATCACCTGATAATAACTTGTATGAAAAACAAAGGGGAAGATATAAATAACCTGTGCCTTAGCGATATTGATTCTAAAAGGAAGTTTTATGCCAACCAAAGACAGTGAAAAGAAGATGCCGGATGATCTGCAAAGATGTGTAGAATTTCACGGTCATATCTGCCCCGGTTTGATCTATGGTTACCGGGTAGCCCAGGAGGCGATGAAACTGATGGACCTGCGGCGATCCGCTGATGAGGAAGTGGTGGCCATCTGTGAAAACGATTCCTGCGCCATCGACGCCCTTCAGGTAATGCTGGGCACTGTGGCGGGCAAGGGCAATCTGATCATCAAAGATTTTGGGAAGAATGCCTATACGGTGTTGAACCGCGCGGCGCGTCAGGCCTATAGATTTTCCCGCAAGACGCGCTACGATTACACAGGTAAAGACAAGCACGTGTTTGACCGGTTGGAGGCAGCCGTTGCCGGAGGGCAAGCATCGGAAGATGAACGGCGGAAGCTGAAGCGCCTGAAGGTTGATGATCTGCTGGCGCGACCATTTGCAGAAATATTTACAACCATCGAAGTGCCCTTCGAGGAGCCTCTCTATGCACAACTGGATCGGTCTGAACCTTGCGCCCTGTGTGGCGAGATGACTATGGCGGCGAAAATGGTGATGCTGGGTGATGGACGGCAAGCCTGCCTTCCCTGTTCGCAAAAAATCTAACCCCGGTTTTTCGTCCGGCGCGATGTCGGTTGATGTTCTATAATTTCTTGTAATGCTGCAGAACCGCCTTCAGGAGGGAAGCGCTGTGTCCGAGTTGAATATAAGCTTCTTCGGGTGTCATGTTCCTGTTTTCGGCTTGCATTTTGTAGCCCAGCAGTCGGGAGATGTTGGCTATCCGGACAATTTCCCGGATAAGGTCGTTTTCAAAACTATTATCTCTTAAAGTAATCCTATACATGTGCCGCTCGATTTTTTCGGGGTGTTCCAGCACTTCCTGATCAACGATGCCGTCGTTAACAGAATGGTGGTTCTTATTATAATCGTCATAGGGGACGTTGTGTAAAGGCATGGAGAGATCACCAATATAATGAGCACAATAGACAAGATGATATTCGCCATATTTGCCGGAAGCTAAACTTGCCTCATATTCCCGCAGGGAGGCAATAATCGCACCATAGAGGTGCCCGTCAATATCTAACAACACATTGGCTTTGTTGTAGCGGTTGATCTGGCTTGTTACGGTTTGTGGTATGACCTCGGATTTCCAATTGTTATTGTACCAGTGGTTATAGCCCTCAACATCTCCCGCTTTTATCTTTGCGATGTCGGGACCGGCAGCATTGTACCACATCCGGTATTTCGCCACTTTGGCTACGGCCAGATGAGTTTTGTCATGCCAGGCCAGTGCGGTTCCGGCCAGCGAAATCAAGGAGAAAATAATAATTGCCGTGCAGGCGAACTTTTTCATCATGATCTTTCTTCTTTTGATATTATACCAATTCTTAATTAGAGATACCGCTTTGATTTAGCAGCGGCATCAGTGAATTATTTTTCTGTCTATCGTAACAGGCTCCACTCCTTCGCTCTCAATCATGGTATTGGCATCAAGATTACCACGGAAACGCAGAACATTGAGCATGAAAATTTCCAGCTTATTGATAACATTTGGCGGCAGGAGATTGCCGTCGATTTCAATGGAAATCATCGGATATTTCCGTTCCCGCGCCCACGGAGTAAATAATCCTTCAATTACGCGGCCGATCAGGCAGGCAAAAGGAGAAATATTGACAATGCCGGAATATCCATCCATCATTGCCGTTGCCGCTACACCGCTGGATATGCTTATTTCCGAATAAAGCTCAGGGCTCACAAAATGCTGTTCGGTATTTTTCATGATTTCGGTCATGTTATGCGGCGTTTTCGGAATCAGGTTAGTGGTACCAAGGGTTTCACCGACCTTTTTTACCACGTTGTGTTTGTAGGCATGTTCGATTTTCCAATTAATCAGGTCCGTAAACTCGCGGGTGAAAGCCCTTCGGTACCAGGGGATTAATTTTAATTTCTTTTGCAGTTCATATTTCCGGACAAAATCACAATAGTAAACCCACTCGGCGACATTCGATACTTTGCCGATGATTCCGCGCCGGCTGAAGTGGGCTATCAGTTCATCCACGGCAAAATCGTCCCGCCGCACATATATTTCGCCGACTATAAGTACTTTTGAACAATCCTCCATTTTTTTCTTGAGGGGAATCAGGGCAATATCAGCGGAAATTTCTTTTAAAACCGGTAGCACCTGCGTCACATTCTTTTCAGCAACGCTGATCATTCTGCGCCAGAGTTTGTCGTATGTTACCATCGCCTGCACCGGATCAGCCGCGCAGGTTCTCAGTGTGGTTTCCACGTCTTTCATGTGATCGCCGATAATGATAGACCACCAGGCATGTTTGGAAAATTCCGCACCCAATTCATTGTAAGAATTATCCGAATCCAGTGTGAAGACGACTACATTCTCCAGGCGCAAATCCTTGAAAAGATTTTCATAGAAGACAAAATACTGGCCTGTCCGGCAGGGGCCGGTGGTTGTAGGGACAAATAAAATATATATTTCATCTTTCCGGTATTTTCCCGATGAAAAATACTTCAATGCGCTGCCTAAAACGAGGTGCGATGGTAAGCATTCTTTGCCGGAAGCGTGGTTTCGCGCCAGTTGCAGTGTATGGATATCCGGTACGGGCATTGCTTCGGCGTTGATGCCCAGCCCGCGGATCGACGCTCCGATCAGCTCCGCCGAAAGCCGGCCCATGTTGGAGAGCAGCAGCTTAACCTGCGGGTTGTTTTTGATGGATATCTTTTCACCGGTGATATCGTTTTTAATGTGAATCTCTTCGCCCGGATTGTTAATGAAGCGTAAACCGTTGTCGTATCTTTCCTCGCGAAGGCTGATGATCTTTGATCTGTATCCTTCAATAATATCCAGAAAGGCCTCAATGCGCGTATCCACTCCCGCGTCGGCTGTGTGCGAATCCATTTCCAGAATCAGGAAAGGCTTGGTGCCCATAATCCATTTCAGATAATGCAGCATGAAAGAATCCGGCGCACAGGAAAAATTCGAGATATAGGTAACATAGATATTATCCTCATCCTTGAGGAGCGTGGCGGCTTTCATATCCTGTTGACCGTAATACCAGTACATGTTCGGGTAGATGGACTGATCTGCAAAAGGCAGAATGTCAAAGGGAATTACCGAATAACCCCGCGTGGAGAATTTTCGTGGTACACCCATATTGGCATCGGCTGTAAAAGCATTATATGGCCTGCCTAAAAGCGCAATTACCGGACGCGAGGCGAGCCTGGCCTCGGCCAGCGCTGTTTTCCCCAGTTCTTGCGCCCTGCTGAAATATTCGAGCTGCTTTTTATTGGCCAATTCAAAAGCACTCCGGGATTCTCTTTCGGTGAAGCCAAGCTTTGCTCCCATCTCGATAAAAGATTCAGCTGCCTTCTCCAGGCCATACATGAAACTGATGACAGGCAATAAATATTTGTCTGCGGGAATTTCCGGAAAGGCCTTTATGATATAGTAGGGAAGGCCCTGCGTAATAGGACAGAGGTTGGCCGGGGCATCCTTTTCATAACTTTCCATATCCTTAAAATGGGGCAGGAAGATGTAATCCAGATTGCGGTCGAAAATATCCTGAACAGCCCCGTGGGCAATTTCCGCCGGGAAACAATAGCTGCTTTCCACCCGCGCTGTCCCTTCATGGGATATGTTATTCGAAAGAACAGCCTCCACGCCTAACGAGTGGAAAAACCAGGAATACAAAGGCCAGAGAGTATAAATGGAAAAGCACAGAGGTACGCCGACCACGAAGTCTTTTTTCCGGACAAGATCATCGGGATTGGGTGCGCATTCCTGAAAAAGAAGTTTGTTGCGTTCTTCGATATAGTCAAAAACTTCCGCCTCGCTGACAATATTTTTCTTGCGTATATTAGCGTACTTGTTACAGCGGCCGCCGAACATATATTTATGGTTATTGACATTCAGAACGCGAATCGGGCAGTAGTTGTCACAGGCCTTACACTGGAATTCTTTTTCGTAAATTATTTCCGTGGCTAGAATCTTATCGATATCATAGGAAGCGTGGGCTAATAAACCATCATTTAATTTCTGTCGGGTAAGAATGCCTACGCCGAAGCAACCCATCATTTCGGGATCAGGCGGAACGAGGATGTCTTTATTTAACAGCATGGCGAAAGCCAGAGGGATGGCTTTGTTTTTGGCTACGCCACCTTGCAGAACTATGTTCTTGCCGATCGTTCGATTGCCGACAACTCGATTGAGATAATTGGAAACAATCGAGGTGACAATCCCGGCGGTGATGTCTTCACGGGATGCGCCCTGCAAAATGGCATTGCGGATGTCAGAGTTAATGAAGGCGGAGCAGTGTTCACCGAACTTCAGCGGTTCATTGGCCCCGATGGCGATATCGCCGATTTCCGAGGCGTGGGTAATATTCAAATCGCCCTGTGCCGATTCTTCAAGAAAGGAACCGGTGCCGGCTGAGCAGGCTTCATTCATGGCATAATCAATTGGTACCTTGTTTCTGAGAAAAACATATTTAGCGTCCTGTCCGCCGATTTCAAAGATTGTATCAATATCTTCCCGATAGAAAGTAGTGCCGACGGCATGAGCTATTATTTCGTTATAGACAGCCGGTGTTTCCAGAAAAACGCCGAGAATTTCGCGGGAAGATCCGGTTGTCGCAGTCAGAGTTATCCTGATCTGGCCATCGCCAATATCTTCTTTAATTTGTTTTTTCATTTCGACAAGGCAATTTTTAAGGGACTTTACCGGATCGCCATGTGTTCGGCCATAGAAGGATGCAGTGACTTTGCTGGTTTCCATATCAATTAAACAGGCTTTGGTTGTAGTCGATCCACCGTCAACACCAAGAATGTACTCGCGGTCGGCGACAACTTTCCCGCTCGCAGAAGAAAGATAGGTTACCCTGTCTGCCGCAGTATTTAAGTTTTTAAAACGTTGAAATTGTACTTTCCCGGGTTTAAATAATTTGTTTAAGGAGGGCAAGGTGCTGCCGGAATCTTTTGCCAAAAGAGCCGCTCCATAGGCTTCAAAGTATGCTGCCGGCTCGGGCACAATGAACTCGATTTGCGGCATCCTCTCCCGGATAAAACGAAGGATGTATTGATTCCGGGTAACGCCGCCGACCAGCAGGACTTTGCCTTTGGTTATTCTGGCTCTTTTCAGGAAATCAATAACTTTTGTGGCCATTACATCGGAGAGCGACAGGACAATATCACCCTTATTGGCTTCACCTTTATTCAAACGGTGAGTGCAATCACTTTTCATAAAAACAGAACAGCGGGAGGAAAGCTTTAATACGCAGCTGTTAGCGGGAATATCAGTAATGTCAGCCAGCCCCATATTCATTCTGCCCAACTGTTGTTTGAAGAATTCACCGGTGCCCGAAGCGCATTTATTTCCGGAAAAACTGGTAATAATTTTTTTGGTTTTATTGTCGATAGTGTAAACAACCAGATCCTCACCGCCCAGCGAAACGACTGCATCTGCTTCGTAGTTTAAATGCTTGAGCGCTGCTTCGACGCAAAGTGGTTCGATCACACTGTTGATGTTTAAAAGATGTCTTCCCTCGGTCCCGGTGGCTAGCGTTTTAATCCCGATGGGAATCTTTTGCGCTGATAAAATTTCGGAAAGAGTATCAAGAAAATTTCCTTCGTGCGGTTCAACTTTGCTCCAGAGAATGCTGTATCCTTCCAACATGGTCACTTTAACATTTGAGGAGCCGATATTAATTCCCAGGCTGTGCATGAAAAATCCTCCAAAAAGTAAAAATGAAATGGAAATAATAACAAAAACGTCTTTTAGTATTACGATCGAACGTCTGCGTCAAGTGGCAGATGCTGTTATTTGAAGATTGTTGTTATAAAAGATGGCCGCAAGCAGGCTGATTGCTGTGAGCGAGTTGATAATAAGTAATTGATAAAAAAGGAATTGCAAATGCTCAGGGGGTGGCATTATTTTATTTTCCATCCCCCTGAGCATTTAAAAAATAATATTAATGGGCTTCTTCCAGTGCTCCCGCTATGTACATCATTGCCAGCAGCATAAAAACCAAGGTCTGAATTACTGATGTAAAGATCATTAAAATGAAAACGGGCAGAGGAACAAGTAGCGGCACGAGCAAAAGGACAACGCCCAGGACGATATCTTCGCCCATGATGTTGCCGAAGAGACGGACAGTCAGAGAAAGCGGCCGTGATATGTGACTGATTATTTCAATCGGCATCATCAGAGGAGCCAGCCACAGAACGGGCCCTACGAATTGTTTGAAATATTTAAAGCCATGAGTCATAACGCCCACTACATGTGTCGAAACAAAAACGACTACAGCCATGGCGGCGGTAGTATTAATGTTTGCCGTCGGTGATTCAAATCCCGGAATAACACCGATCAGATTTGATGCTAAGATGAATAGTCCCAATGTGGCAATGAGCGGAAAGAATTTCCGGCCATGCTCTCCCATGGTATTGTTGAGCAGTTCATACATAGCATCGACAATAGTTTCCATTACATTTTGCAGGCGCCCCGGATAAATCTCCAGTCGCCGCGTGGCCAGAAAAGCCAATAATGATAAAAGGATGACCACAAGCAACGTGTACATTATGTGGGCAGGGATGTAGTGATTTTCCAAAAAGAGTAGGGGATGCATACTTTAACTAACCTCCTCAAGAGTGTTTTTTTTTAAAATAGCAGTAGCGATCAAGGTAGCAATAATGTTGACCACCACTACGGAAAGTCCGACAATTAAGCCGATGACGTCAACTGCGTCCCCGGCAATTAATAAATACAGGATTATGGCTGTAACAGCCAAGCGGATATAGTAACGCAGCATAACCGGCGTCCTTATGTTGCCGCTTTCGCCCATATTTTGAAAAGCACCCTTTAAACTGCGGCCCAGCCAGTGAAAATTGATGATGCAGATAAAGCCACCGAACAGTACACCCAGGGCAAATTTTAAGGGAGCAAAAATCAGAGATGGAATGAAAAGAACAGCCAAAAAAACCCAGTTGGCTATTTCAATTCTTTTCTGGATAAGGTCTTTTTCGATGTGGTTCACTTTTTAAACTCTTTATAATAGGTTCTTCATCCGGGAAGTTTCTCTTAATCAAAACATACAGGTTGCGAAATCCAGCACCAATTCCGATTACCAGAAGTAGTAAGGTGAAAACGTTTCCTGAATCAAATTTCCGGTCTAAATAAACTCCCAGCAAAAGACATCCGAAAATCGCCAGAACCATTGCTATGCCGATGCTGCTGGCGTAGGCCATTTGCAAGGCAGAATTTCGAATATCATTATTCATTTTGTGGAGCGCTCCTTAACATTATACGAGATCAATGTCAAACAAAAACACTGACCGTCGTTCATTTATCATTAACATAAATGACGATTCATTTTGTACCATTCAATCGTTTTTGTAAGTCCTTCTATCAGCTCTGTTTTTGCTTTAAACCCAAACTCTTTTGCAGCTTTGTCCGTATCGAGTTTCCGGCGGGGCTGACCGTCAGGCTTGGTTTCATCCCAGACTATTTTCCCCGCAAAGCCGGTAATTTTCATTATTAATTCAGTAAGTTCACGAATTGATATTTCAAAGCCCGCGCCGATGTTGACCGGCTCACTTTTATTATAAAATTCGGCAGCCTGACAGATTGCATCAGCGGCATCTTCCACATAGAAAAATTCACGCGTTGCTGATCCCGTTCCCCATACTTCAATTTTATCGGTGAAGTTAGTGATGGCATCGATACATTTTTTAATTAATGCCGGGATAACATGGGAAGAATTGGGATTAAAATTGTCACCGGGTCCATAAAGATTTACCGGCAGTAAGAAAATGGAATTAAAACCGTATTGCTGGCGATAAGCCTGCGACTGAACCAGCATCATTTTTTTAGCCAGTCCGTAAGGGGCGTTGGTTTCTTCGGGGTAGCCATTCCACAGATCTTCTTCTTTAAAGGGAATAGGAGTGAATTTGGGATAAGCGCAGATAGTGCCCAGCGCGACAAATTTTTCAATTCCCCGCAGATATCCTTCGTGCAGCAATTGTGTTCCCATAATTAAATTGTCATAAAAAAGTTCCGCCGGCTTTTCCCGATTAAAGCCAATGCCTCCGACTTTGGCCGCCAGATGAATAACAATTTCCGGTTTTGTATGCTCATACATCCGCTGGATATCAGCCAGATTCGTTAACTCGTATTCGGGAAGATCGGCTATTTTAATCCGGCGGCAGCCACGTTTTTCTAAATTCCTGATCAGATAGCTTCCCAAAAATCCTTTGCCGCCGGTAACAGTTATGCGCTTTTGCTCGAACATAAAAATATCCTCAATTGGCACTAAATCAAGTTTTCATTGCTGCTAAAGTTAAAGCCGGCATTAACAAGAGTTTTTTCCTTTTTGGCCAGTTCCAGATCGGCGGCTATCATCATATCGATAAGCTGTTCAAAACTTACTTTCGGTTTCCAACCGAGCATCTTTTGGGCTTTGCTGGAATCGCCCAAAAGAACATCTACTTCCGTCGGCCGGAAATATTGCGGATCAACGGCGACATATTTTTCGTAATCCAGATCCAGTTTACGAAATACTTTTTCTGCAAATTCGCGAACGGAGTGAGTTTCACCGGTGGCGATGGCATAGTCATCGGGTTTTTCCTGCTGGAGCATCAGCCACATTGCTTCCACATAATCCCCGGCAAAACCCCAGTCTCTTTTGGCTTCCAGATTGCCCAGATAGAGCTTATCTTTCAGGCCGAGCTTAATTTGTGTTGCCGCCCGGGTAATTTTTCTGGTGACAAAAGTTTCGCCGCGTCGCGGTGATTCATGGTTGAAGAGAATGCCGTTGGCGGCAAAAAGACCGTAGGCATCGCGGTAATTTTGAACAATATAATAGGCGTAAACTTTAGATGCAGCGTAAGGGCTCCGTGGCTGAAAAGGGGTGTTTTCTTTTTGCGGCGGCGGAGCTGCACCGAACATTTCGCTGGAAGAGGCCTGATAAAATTTTGTTTTAATACCGGTTTTGCGGATTGCTTCCAGAATGCGCAAAGTTCCCAGACCGGTTATATCGCTGGTATATTCAGGCATGTCAAAGCTCACACGGACATGGCTTTGTGCGCCGAGATGGTAAATTTCATCAGGCGCGATCGAATGCAGCAAATCCATTATCTGCGCGGAGACACTCAAGTCGCCATAATGTAAGAAGATTCTTGCATTAGGATCATGAAAATCGCGGTAGAGATGATCTATTCGGCCGGTATTAAATGAGCTGGAACGGCGGATTAAACCGTGAATAGTATAGCCTTTGGAGAGCAAAAATTCCGCCAGATAGGACCCGTCCTGCCCGGTAATTCCCGTTATAAAAGCTTTTTTCATGAAATATCCTCCATTATTTTTCCTGTGTAAGTATTTATAAACGCCAATAAGCAATACCCAGCGAACGCGCGTGACTCGGTTCAAAAACCGCCTTTATATCAATGAGAATAGGACAACCTTTGCGGCAAAGAGCAGCAACACTGTCCAGCCCCATATCCTGATAAGCGCGATGAGCTACGGCTAAAACGACAGCATCAACGTCAGCAATATCCTTCAGGTCAACCAGTTCCACGCCGTGATGCAGGCGAGCCTCTTCCGGTAGTGCCAGGGGATCGTGTACTAAAACTTCCACACCATATTCTTTCAATTCGGTGATAATATCGATAACGCGGGTGTTGCGCAAATCAGGGACATTTTCCTTAAAAGAAAAGCCAAGAATAGCAACGCGGGTATTGCGTATTTGTTTGTCGGCGGCAATCAGCAGCTTGATCGTCCGTTCGGCTATATATTTGCCCATATTATCATTAATGCGCCTACCGGATAAAATAACTTCCGGACGGTAGCCAATGCTTTCTGCTTTATAGGTCAGATAGTAAGGGTCAACGCCAATGCAGTGGCCTCCCACAAGACCGGGGCGGAAAGACAGAAAATTCCATTTTGTCCCCGCCGCTTCCAGAACTTCAATAGTATCAATGCCAATTTTATTAAAAATGATGGCGAGTTCATTCATCAGGGCAATGTTAATGTCACGCTGGGTATTTTCGATGACTTTAGCTGCTTCGGCTACTTTTATCGATGACACCCGATGCAGACCGGCTTTAACTACAGATCCATACACATCTTCGAGAAAATCAAGCGTATTCTTATCCGAAGCGGAAATAATTTTCACGGTTTTATCGAGGGTGTGTATTTTATCGCCGGGATTGATCCGCTCCGGCGAATAACCGACGGAGAAATCACGCCCAAATTTAAGGTTTGCTTCCCGCTCCAGAATGGGGATGCAGATATCTTCTGTTACGCCCGGATAAACCGTGGATTCATAAACGACACACGAGCCGGCGGATAAATTATGTCCGATAATAGCGGAAACATTTTCCAGCGCGGTTAAATCGGGAACATGAAAATGGTCAACGGGAGTAGGTACAGCCACGATGAACAGACGGCAGGAGGCAAGATCGGCCGGATTCGCTGTAAAACAAATATTAGCATTTTTCAGTTCGTCATCACTGAGCTCCATTGTCCGGTCATGGCCTTTCTGCAAGCCGGCGATGTTGGCTTCATTATTGTCGTAACCGACAACAGAAAAATGGCGGGATAAATGTGCCGCCAGGGGCAAACCTACATATCCGAGGCCGACAATGGCAATTTTATCTGTTTTATCGTAAAAAGATTGAACAGACAGAGGCTTTTCCATGATCTATTCTTTCCAAGTGATTTCTTTAATTGTGCTTTCAGCTCTACCCCTTACAGGATTGATCAGCAGTTGTCAATTGGCTGCCTTAAAGATGTTTTAATGTGTTTGCACAAGCCTGGAGGGTGCAATCTATATCGGCATCCGTATGGGCAAACGAGATGAAGTTCGCTTCAAATTGCGACGGCGCCAGCCAGATGCCTTCTTTGATCATGCCGTGGAAAAACCTAGCGAAAAAAGTGGTCGCCGATTTTTTTGCGTCAAGGAAATTATTTACGGGGCCTGCCTGAAAAAATAAAGTAAACATGGAGTGGAAGCGGTTTATGCATACAGGAATGCCTTGGGCAGAAAACATATTTTCCATATCCCGGCAAAGTTGCTCTGTTCTTTTGTCAACATCAGCATAGGAATAAGCTTTTGCCTGGAGGAGATGAAGGGTGGCCAATCCGGCATTGACGGCCAGAGGGTTCCCCGATAATGTTCCCGCCTGGTAAACATTTCCTGAGGGGGCAAGTACCTCCATTATTTCTTTTTTCCCACCTAAAACCCCAATGGGCAGGCCGCCGCCGATTATTTTACCCAGGCAGGTCAGGTCGGGTTTAATCCCGACTAAATTCTGATAACCTCCGAAAATAAAACGGAAACCGGTGATGACTTCATCAAATATTAAAACGATGCCGTGTTGTGTCGTCAGCTCTCTGAGCTTGGCCAAAAATCCATTCTGCGGCTCTACGACACCCATATTCCCCGCTACCGGTTCGACGATAATTGCCGCCAATTGTGACCCGTAACGCTCAATCGCTTCCTGCACTGCAGCAATATCGTTATACGGCAGGCTGATAGTCAGCTCGGCCAGGCATTCGGGAACGCCAGGAGAACCGGGTATCACCAAGGTAGCAACACCTGATCCGGCTTGAACCAGCAAGGAGTCGGCATGACCATGATAGCAGCCGTCAAATTTAATGATCATGTTCCTTCCGGTGTAGCCACGGGCCAGTCGAATTGCTGTCATCGTAGCTTCCGTTCCGGAACTGGTCATGCGCATAAGTTCCATGGAAGGTATGGCTGAGCAGATTAATTGCGCCATTTGTGTTTCCGACTCGGTCGGTGCGCCAAAGCTTGTTCCTTTCCGGGCAGCGCTGCAGATAGCTTCAATTACGTCCGGGTGAGCGTGACCCAAAATCATTGGTCCCCAGGAAAGAACAAAGTCGATATATTCCCGGGCTGCGGTATCGTAGATTTTACTGCCGCGGGCATGGCTTACAAAAAGAGGATCGCCGCCAACCGATTGCCAGGCGCGAACCGGGGAGTTGACGCCGCCGGCAATAACCTGCCTGGCGTCGGTAAAATAATTTGTCTTGGTTGCAGTCATTTTAAAAATACTCCGGTGATATTTTTTTGTATTCCTGAAGGCTTTCCAGAATTAAATAATCGTGGCTGTTTATTGACTGAGCCATTTGCTTGATAATGAATTCGATATTCTCGTTTTGGGTGTGTAGCATACTGAAAAGGTTATATTTGTTTTGGAAGGCGGGTTCCCTTTCATAGCAATGGGAGATGAAAGGGAACGCAGCGAGTATTTTTCCTGCTTTCTCAATTTGATCCGGCGGCACCGACCAGACGATAAGCGCGTTTCTGGTATAGCCGGCTTTCTGATGACGCAGTATGGCGGCAAATCTCCGGATATAACCTTCCTGCTGGAGGTGTCTGGTAATATTTAAAACTTCCACCTCTTGAAGACCGCAGGCCTTGCCTGTTTCCTGAAAAGGACGGTTCACTAAAGGGATGTCGGACTGAATAAGGCGGGCAACCTTCTTTTCTACAGCAGTCAATTTCTCCATGGAAAGCTTTTATCCTGCCTGAAAAATAAAATCAAGTTAAGGCTTGGGGAAGGGGAGGATTATTTCTGCCTTTGCTCACACCATTTAGCTTTCAAGTTATCGTCGGGCGAGTATGAGTTTGTCGGCAAGATGGGTAAGTAATTATTGCCCGCCCCATCAGTGCGGCTTGACCGGACAAATTTATTTTTTTACAACGCAGGAAATTTTTCTTGACAATTCTTTATAGCACCGTTAAAAATAAACACATAAATACCCGAATCGTTAATTTTCAGAAAGGAGGTGTGTTCAAAAAGCAGGTATAATGATTGCCGGGGATTTAAAGATCAGCTACATACTATATTAAGGAGGATTTAAATGAAAAAGAGTTTGATTTATACAGTATTGGCGATGGTATTAGTGATTGTTTCGGCTCCGTTTGTTTTCGCAGCTCCTGCTGCAGCAGCTGCGGCTCCTGCGGGAACGGTTGATTACACAAAAGCGATTATCATTGGTTGCTCTTTACTGGCAGCCGGTATTGCTATGGGAGTTGGTGCAGTTGGTGCTGGTTTGGGTCTTGGGCAGGCAACAAGCGGTGCGACGAATGCAGTCGGAAGAAACCCCGAAGCTCAGGGCAAAGTCATGTTAACCATGATGGTCGGTATGGCTATGACGGAATCCGTCGCAATTTATGCGTTGGTTATCTCTCTGGTTATGCTTTTCGCCAATCCGTTACTTAAATTGATTGGTATGTAAAAAAAGTTATCAGGTATTTTATCAAAGGGAGGAGAAGCAAATAACAATGGACTTCTTCTCCCTTTTTTTAGTTAATCTCAAATTACGGGAGCGAAGCGAACTGGAATTTGTTAGATTAACTTATCCTGCAAAGCGAAGCGGCGCAGGGTTAGTACCTCTAAAGAATCCCACAAGCGAAGCGAACTGGAATTTGTTAGATTAACTTATCCCGCACAGCGCAGCGACGCGGGGTTAATTACACCCCCGCCGGATTTTATTGTTCTTCAATCTTGATTTTGCTGCGCAAAACCTTTTTTGCCGTCTGATGATGTTTTCCCGTTAGAATTTTTTCTTTGGCCCGTTTCGATCGTTTTCTTTTTTGACGACGGATTTTTTCGATCTTTTCTTTTTCTTCTTCCACAAAGCCTTTTTGCGCGCGTTCAATTTTATCCAACAATAAACGTCTGGCTAAATGGCGGTTTAAAGATTGATATCGCTCCCGCTGACATTTTACAGCAATGCCGGTAGGGGTGTGCAATAGATGAACACAGGAAGAAGTCTTGTTGACTTTTTGGCCTCCAGGTCCTGATGAGCGGACAAAAGTCTCCTCCAAGTCACTTTCGGAAACTCCCAGCTCCAGCATTCTTTGGGTAATTGCTTTTTCTTTTTCAGAAGATACCGGCATGTCAATAAGTTTTAGGGAATAGAATAGATTTCATCGTCGATCAGGTGGATCCAGTTTTGTTCCAGGATTTCTTTGGCTTCTTCCAGTTTATCAACGCCAAGAATTAGAATTGTTTCTTTGCCGATACGATTGATGGTTGTGTAAAGATAGTGGATGTTGATTTCAGCTCTGTACAAGGGCTTTAATATAGCATTCATGCCACCCGTATGCAGAGGCACTTCTGCTGCCAGAACCGGTGTAATTTCGAAATTAAGATTATAACTGGACAAAAGAGCAGCGGCACGGTCTGGATTGTTAACCACCAGACGAACCATGCTTTTTTCGGTTGTGCTGGCAGCGGAGACTGCTTTTGTGCTGATGTCTTCCAAATCCAGAATATGAGTTAGTTTGGCAAAAGAACCAGGTACATTGCCTAACAATACGGAAATTTGTTTTACAGCCATTTTAAAATATCCTTATTAATCTTTTGCAAAATCATATCCGGCGGCAAAAGCCTTACGGTTAACTTCGGCCGCCGATTTTTTCCTGCTGCCCATAATGGTTTCCAGACTCTTCAAGTAAATATCCGCCGGAACAACACCTGTTTTTTTAATGAAAGCGCCCATCATAATGATATTGGCTACCCGAATATTGCCTACTTCCTGGGCCATGTCGCCGCAGGGCACAGCATAGACTTTAATATCCTGGCGGCTGGGACGGGCATCTATTATAGAAGAATTTAAAAAAATTATTCCGCCATGCGTAACTTTGTTCTGAAATGTAGTCAGAGATGGAGAGTTCATAACAACCAGATTATCTGGTTCCGACGATACAGGAGAAGTAATTTCCTCATCGGCAACGGCGACTGTACAGTTGGCGGTTCCACCACGAACTTCTACACCATAAGATGGCAGGTAGGTAACATGATAACCTTTATTCATTGCGCCATGGGCTAAGCTATAACCCATCATTAATACTCCCTGGCCGCCGAAACCGGAAAAAATAGTTTTGGTCATCATGATGCGGCCTCCGCCGGTTTTTTTACGGCAGCCATATTATCTTTAAAAACACCCAGCGGAAATTCCTTGCTCATCACTTCATCTATCCATTTGCAAGCGGCTACGGAAGTCATTTTCCAGTTAGTGGGGCAGGGTGAGAGAATTTCGACCAGTGAAAAGCCCAATCCGTCCATCTGACATTGAAAAGCTTTTTTTATAGCTTTCTTAGCTTTATTAACACTGGCCGGCGAATTGACTGTTACTCTTTCCAGATAAGTTGGGCCCTTGAGTTGTGAAAATGTTTCGCATACTTTAACCGGATAGCCGTCTAATGTTTTATTGCGCCCGGCGGGAGTGGTTGTTGTTTTTTGGTCCAGCATCGTTGTTGGTGCCATTTGACCGCCCGTCATGCCATAAACTGCGTTATTGATAAAAATTACAGTGATGTTTTCACCGCGGTTGGCTGCATGAAAACTTTCGGCAATGCCAATAGCCGCCAGATCTCCATCGCCCTGATAAGAAAAAACAATACGATCCGGCAGTGCGCGCTTGATTCCCGTAGCTGTTGCCGGGCCGCGGCCATGTTGTGCCTCCAGCATATCTACATCAAAATAATTATAAGCTAATACAGCACAACCGGCAGGAGGAACACCAATAGTAATTCCTCTAATTCCCAGTTCATCTATAACTTCGGCAACAAGCCGATGAGTAATGCTGTGTCCACATCCTGGACAATAATGAAAACCAGCTTCTTTTAAACTTTTTGGCCGGCTAAAAAGTTTTTTTGCCATATTTTCCCAATCCCAAGTGTCCACTTTCCAATTAATCTGCTTTTTCGTAATGCCGCGCAGCTACATTAGCCAACTCTGCCGGTGTGGGTACGACTCCGCCCGGGCGGCCATGAAATCCAATATCGGCATAGCCCTGGAGCGCAAGCCGCACATCGTCTAGCATCTGACCGGTACTTAATTCAAATACCAGATAATTTTTAACTTTTTTCGATAATGTCCGCAGCTTTAATTCCGGGAAAGGCCAAAGGGTAATTGGCCGGAAAAGTCCGACCTTCATACCGTTTTCACGCAGGCGTTTGATAGCTCCTTTCGCAATGCGGGCAGCGGTGCCATAGGCAACGATGACAAGTTCGGCATCTTCTGTTTTATATTCTTCATGGAGTGTTTCTTTTTCGGTAATAATTTGATATTTACGTGCTAATTTCCAATTGTGTTCTTCCATATCTATGGCATCGAGGATGAGACTGCGGATGAACTTGCTTTTACCTTGACCTGCGCCCCTGAGCATAAATTTTTCGCTGTATTGACGCGGTTTTGGTTTTTTAAAGACGACTGGTTCCATCATTTGCCCCATCATGCCATCGGCTAAAATCATAACCGGAGTCCGGTAAATATCTGCCAGATCGAAGGCATTCATGGTTAAATCAGCCAGTTCCTGACAGGTGGCTGGTGCAAAAACTATTGTCCGGTAATCACCGTGACCTCCACCGCGAGTCGCCTGAAAATAATCTCCCTGCGACGGACGAATATTGCCCAGTCCGGGACTGCCGCGCATAATGTTGACAATAACACCGGGAAGTTCATTGGCGGCCATGGAAGAAATGCCTTCCTGCTTTAACGAAATACCGGGGCTGGAAGATGAAGTCATGACTCTTGCGCCAGCGGAACTGGCGCCGACGATCATGTGAATAGCGGCAATTTCGCTTTCCGACTGGATAAAAACGCCACCTTCCACAGTACGCATGTGCTCCGCCATGTACTCAGTAAGCTCATTTTGGGGGGTTATCGGATAGCCGGCATAAAAACGGCAGCCAGCGCGGATTGCCGCCTCTCCGATGATGTTATTTCCGGACATTAATACTTTAGTCACGATAAACCTCAATGGCTATTTCCGGGCACATTATGGCACACAGCGTACAGCCGGTGCATTCCTTGCCCTCATCAGTGGCGACAGGATGGTAGCCGTGGGAGTTGTATTCTTTGGTGGGAATAATGCAGCCTTTCGGGCAGGCAGAAATGCAAAGGTGGCATTCCTTGCAAAAATCTTTATTTATCTTAATGTAACCTTTCAAAATCAATCTCCAAAACAGTTTTAATCCGGCAGAGTAATCGCAATTACAGAGCTGGCTTTCTGACGCAAAATGAAGATAAAGTCAAGAAATAATTAGGCTGAAGGTGTTTAGGCTCGAAGACTGGCGTATGCAGGTGACGGCTGAAGGAAATAATTTAGCTCTACAGCCTTCTGCCTTCAGTCTTCAGTCTAATCTCATATCTTTGTAATTTGAAATCCTTCCAGTTTTATGGCCACCGAACGTTGCAGAAGTTCAATGGAGATAACAAAAAGCTCTTTTTCAGCGTTGCTTGCAATTACAGTACCTTCAATTCCGGCAAAGGGGCCGTCAACAATTTTTGCCGGTTCACCGACCTGGGGATATTGAAGTGAAAAAACTTCCACTTTCTTATTTAAGAGACGCTGGATTGCTTCAATCTTGTTGTCCGGCACGGCCACCGGTTCGGTGTTTTCTTTTTTGCCGAGAATTCGCACCACACCAAATGTTTTCAGGATGGATATTTTTGTTTCATTATCAAGCTGGGGTGCCTCCACAAAAAGATAGCCGGGGAAAAGGGGGATAAATATTTTCTTTTTCCGGTCTTTTCTCTTGCTCCAAACTTCTATCTCCGGTAGAAAAGTCGGTATATTTTTTTGCGCAAGACCGGTATTTGCTTTATATTCATGGCGACTTCTTGTACTTACGGCATACCATGGCATGAAAACACCCTTAATTTATTCGGATAATATTAAATGTATGCCCTCCTATAATAACTATAAAAATATTGCAATGGGGATTTGATGAAGCTTTTACGTATCGCGGGAATTAAGCTGGCTTTAGATGAAAATGAAGAGCAACTGAGCCAAAAGGCAGCTGCAATTCTGGTGGTGTCTCCAAGTAATATTGCAAATTGCAGAATTATCAAAAAAGCCATTGATGCGCGGCGGAATAAACCTCCTCATTTTGTTTATGTTGTCCAATTAACTGTTGCTGATGATTTTCCGGTACCCCGTGATCTGCCCGAAGGAATTCAAGTGCGGGAACTCGAAGATCAACTGCCAGAGCCGCTTTTTACAGGAATATTTAAACCCGCTCTGCCCGTCGTTGTTGCCGGTAGCGGACCGGCCGGTCTTTTTGCCGCGTATGTGCTGGCTGCCAGAGGGCTTCCGGTAGTACTGCTGGAAAGAGGAACAGCGATAGAAAAGAGAACAAAGGATGTGCAGGCTTTCTGGGGGAAAGGCATTCTTAATCCTGCGAGTAACGTACTCTTTGGAGAGGGAGGTGCAGGAACATTCTCCGACGGCAAGCTGACCAGCCGGAGCAAGAATCCCTATTCTTTCTGGGTAAAAAAGATTTTGGTGGAAATGGGCGCGCCACAGGCCATCCTGACCGATGCCAAGCCCCACGTAGGTACCGATCAATTGACAAAAGTGGTTATCAATTTACGCAACAAACTTGCCTCGATGGGTTGTGCGATTCGCTTTGAAGCGCAGATAACTGATTTTATCGTCCGGCAAGGCAGGCTTGCCGCAGTTATCGTCAACGAAAAGGAAGAGATAAAAACAGAGCAATTGGTGTTGGCCATAGGTCAGAGTGCCGACGATACGTATCGAAAGTTGCAGGTAAGTGGCGTCAAAATGGAAGCCAAACCTTTTGCCATGGGGCTGCGTGTGGAACATCCGCAGGAATTAATTAATTCTCTTCAGTACGGAAAATGGTCCGGGCATCCGCATCTTCCGCCGGCGGAATATTTTGTGACCGCAGCAATTCCTGCTTTGAATCGTTCGGTCTATACTTTTTGCATGTGTCCGGGCGGAGAGGTAATCGGTTGTAGCGCTTTCCCCGGGTATGTTTTAACAAACGGGATGAGTAAAAGTCTGCGTAATGGCAAGTTTGCCAATAGTGCCATAGTTGTCAATGTCCGGGTTGACGATTTTGCCCTTCGGGGAGAGCTTTTGGCCGGTCTGGAATTTCGAGCCCGGTGGGAAAAGAAGGCTTTTGAAGCAGGTGGCAGCAATTATTGTGCGCCGGTGCAAAGACTGACTGATTTTCTGGAAAAGAAAGCTGCGGATTCTGCCGGGCCGACAAGCTTTCGCCCCGGAACAAAGCCGGCGGCGCTGGATGATGTGCTTCCGTTGTTTGTTGCCGGTGCGCTAAGGGCGGGCATTTATGAATTCAACAGAAAAATGCCGGGATTTGTTACTGCGGAGGCCCAGTTGATCGGTGTGGAAACAAGAACATCTTCACCGGTGCGCATCTGCCGGAAGGGTGACGGCCAGAGTGAGACCGTTCGCGGCCTCTATCCTTGTGGTGAAGGTTCCGGTTATGCGGGGGGAATTATCAGCTCGGCTATGGACGGAATCAAAGCGGCGGAAAACTTGATTGCCAATTTAGCTTAAGCTGACCTGATTGCTCGCTCATTTTTTCTGATATAAAGGTTCCTGTCCCCGGTCCAGTCTCCTGATATTCTCCGCCACTACTTTCACGATACCGCTTATGGAAACGTCCGTGGATCCGGCAATGTGAGGCGTAGCAAGGACGTTATATTTGAAAACAGGATCGTCTGGATTGACCGGTTCCTCCCAGAATACATCCAATCCTGCGCCTGCAATCTTCTCCGAGGCAAGCGCCTCCTCGAGCGCGTCCCGGTTAACGAGACCGCCTCTGGATAAATTGATTAAAAAAGCATTCCGTTTCATTGCACCGAAAGCTTGCTGTCCGATTATATTCTGGTTTTCAGGAGTCAGTGGCAGACAGAGCACCACATAATCAGATTGCCCCAGCAGAATGTCCATCTCTGCCGGTGTCCCGGCCCATTCCAGGCCAAGTTCCTCTTTCGCCTTTTGCGGATCGTGGCGTTTAATACCCATGAGGCGAACGTCAAAGACCGCCAGCTTTTGGGCCATTGCACGGCCGATACCGCCCAGGCCGATGAGTCCCACCGTCTTGCCGGACAATGACCGTCCTTGTGGCGTTCCTGTTTTCCGGCTCGCAAGGCTTAAGGACATTTTACGGAAATCTCTCGAGAGGCCGATCATCAGATAGATGCCCAGTTCAGCCACGGAGTCGGCATTGCCGGACATTGCGGTCGGAACATTAGCCACTGCGATATTCAGTTCCCGAGCATACTGATGGTCGATTCCTTCCAGTCCTGCGCCACATTGCTGAATGAGCTGCAAGCGGTCTGCCGTTGTGAGTTGTTCTCTTCCCACCTTGCTCATGGTTGGTATCAGGACATCAAATCCCATCAAGCTCTCGAAACCAAAGTGTCCGCTGGCTTCAAAATGATGCTGCGGTAGCTCGGCTTTTATTAACCCCAAAAACCCGCCCCAGGCGTTTTCCTGTGCGGCAAACAGAATATTCATGATTCACACTCCATTAATTTATTCTCAAGTATACCATGATTGCCAATTAACGTAAGCGGCTGTCAATCATTATATCGGGGCCTAGTCTTTTTATTATTTGAAAGGATAGTTGCTTGGCATATTTAAGGTCGCTGATCTGGAGATCTCCGATGGCCTCAATTCCTCTGCCGATAATTTTCGGCGCAATTATCGCCACCAAACGGCAGGCTAAATCGTTCTGCAATACCGAGGTGATAATTTTTGCGCCGCCTTCCACCAGAATGGAAGATATTCCTCTGGCGGCAAATATTTTAAACATTTTTTTTAAATCAACTTTGCCCTGATTGTCAGCAGCAATATTAATTATTTCTATGCCAGAAGCAGCAATACGCTGAAATTGCGGATCGTCTGCCGTTTTAGTCGTGGCAATTAAAGTTTTGGCGTCGGATTGGTTTTGCAGTATTTTTGCCTGTGCAGGAATTCTCAGACCGGAATCAACCACAACACGCAAAGGGTTGCGACCGCGGACATGGCGCACTGTCAGCTCTGGATTATCTTGAATGACTGTTTGCGCCCCTACGAGAATGGCATCATGCCCGGCTCTCAGTTGATGAGCAAACTTTCGCGCCGCCTCCGAACTGATCCATTGGGACTGGCCGCTGGCAGTAGCGATACGGCCATCGAATGTCTGGGCGTATTTTACCGTGACAAAAGGCAGGCCGGTTTCCATATAATGAAAGAAAATTTCATTGAGAGAGCGGCATTCCTTTTCCAAGATTCCTGTTTCTACTACGATTCCCTGACTATGTAAATAATTCAATCCCCCGCAAGAGACCAGCGGATTGGGATCAATGGAGCCTATGACAACTTTACCAATTTTATGCCTGATTATGCTTTCGACGCAAGGCGGTGTTTTCCCTTCGTGGCAGCAAGGTTCGAGATTGACATAGAGCGTTGCCCCGGCAATGTCTTCCCGGGAATTTTTAATGGCATTGACTTCCGCATGATGGCCGCCGTAACGTTGGTGATAACCCTGGCCGATAACCCGGCCATTTTTAACAATGACTGCACCGACCAGCGGATTGGGGCTAACGTAACCATTTCCTTTCCGGGCAAGTTTTAAAGCTGATTGCATGTAGTATTCATCATTATTCATAGCGTCAACAAATACTCTATAATTTACCGAGATGTAAAGAAAATTATTGTTGATATGTTCACTGATATGATATGGAAACAGACAAAAGTTGCCATAATAAACGAAAAACCAAGGAGATATCATGAAAGGTGTTGTCCTGGCCGGTGGATTGGGTAGCAGGCTTTATCCTCTGACCAAAGTAACCAACAAGCATTTGCTTCCTGTCTATAATGAGCCGATGATTTATTATCCTATCCGGATTCTGGTGAATGCCGGTATTGATGAAATTCTGATTGTGACCGGCGGCAACAATGCCGGTGATTTCCTGAAACTTCTGGAAAATGGAAAAGACTTTGGCCTTAAGCACATCAACTACACTTATCAGCAAGGTGAGGGCGGCATTGCGGCGGCATTGAGTCTGGCCGAATTCTTCGCGGATAAGGATAAGATTGTTGTTGTTCTGGGGGATAACATTATTGAGGGAAACATTAAGGAGGCGGCAGAAAAATTCCGTAACCAGAAAGACGGCGCCCGTATCCTGCTCAAGGAAGTTCCTGATCCGCAACGATTTGGCGTTCCCGTTTTTGAGGGAGATAAAATAATCCGTGTCGAAGAAAAGCCGGCAAATCCTGCTTCCAATTTTGCCGTTATCGGTATTTACATGTATGATTACCGGGTGTTTGAATTCATTCGTTCCTTGAAGCCGTCACAACGCGGCGAATTGGAAATCACTGATGTTAATAATTTTTATATTCGAGAAGGGAAGATGCAGTCGGATGTGATCGATGGCTGGTGGACGGATGCCGGTACTTTTGAATCATTGCAACATGCCGGAAATATGGTGGAGAAGACAGGAGCAAATAAACTATGATCGACGGCGTAATAATTAAAAAGTTAAAAGTTATTGCCGATGAACGTGGCCGCTTGATGGAAATCCTGCGCGGCGATGATAACTTTTTTGAAAAATTCGGCCAGGTTTATATGACAACGGCCTATCCAGGTGTTGTGAAAGGCTGGCATTACCATAAGAAGCAATGCGATAATATGGCTGTGGTTAAGGGAATGATGAAAATTGTTCTTTATGACAGCCGGAAAGAATCAGCCACTTTCAGCGAAGTTAATGAGATTATTGCCGGTATCCATAATCCTGTTCTGGTGCATATACCCCCCTTTGTTTATCATGGTTTTAAATGTATTTCCGAAGATGAAGCCATTGTCGTCAATACTCCGACCGAAGTGTACAATTATCAGGAGCCTGATGAATATCGCCTGCCGGCACATGGTAGTGATATCCCTTATTCCTGGGAGAGAAAAGACGGCTGATATTCAGAAACTTAAGATTGGAATAAAGCCATGCTCCTTAGTATTTTTGCTTTCGGTTTCGTTTTTGTTTTCGGTGCAGCAATCGGCAGTTTTTTAAATGTTTGCATTTTCCGGTTACCGGAACATAATTCCATTGTCCGGCCTCTTTCCCAATGTCCGCATTGTCATCATCCGATACGTTTCTATGACAATATTCCGCTGGTCAGCTATTTGATTTTAAAAGGCAAGTGTCGTGACTGTGGTGAAAAAATTGCCTTACGCTATCCGCTGGTAGAATTTATCGCTGCCATGCTGGCTTTGCTGTTGTTTGGAAAATATTATCTCACACTGAATTTCCTGATATTTTTTGTTTTTACGGCGGTTTTGATTGTTATTACCTTTATTGATCTTGATCATCAGATAATACCGGATGTATTAACCCTGCCGGGCATTCCTATCTTTTTTATTCTAGCTGTTTTTGTAGTGAAAGTGCCCTGGATGGAGGCCGCAATTGGTCTGCTGGTCGGTGGCGGAGTCCTCTTGTCCATTGCCTACGGTTATGAATTACTAACCAAGCGTGAGGGAATGGGTGGCGGTGATATTAAGTTATTGGCCATGATCGGCGGGTTTTTAGGCTGGAAATCGTTAATATTTATTCTGTTATTCAGCTCTTTTACGGGAGCAATTGTCGGTATTAGCGTAATGGTTATAAAAAAGCAGGATATGAAATATGCTGTTCCCTTCGGACCTTTTTTATCGGCGGCAGCAGTAGCTTATCTGTTCTGGGGCGATGCCTTTATGAGGTATTTGTTTTTGCGGGGCTATTAATTAACGCGCGGTGAAAATAACCGGCGACTATGTTTAAATAGCCATATTTGATAATGAAAATTAACGAGAGAGAAAATTGACAGAAAAAACATTTAAGCGTAATATACTGTTATAAAAAACAATATTACTTGTTTAGGGATAGCGGATCATATCGAGCAAATTTATGTCTTGATGGTGGCATATGATTTGCGAAGCAGAATGAAATATGTATCGAACAGCTTGAGGCCGGCAGGGAAAATGAAGACAAACAAAGGCTTTAGTTTAATAGAATTAATAATTGTGATTGGTATAATAGGTATTGTTGCAACTATAGGAGTATATTCTTACCAAGGTTACGTAGCCAACGCTAATCTGCGATCAGCAGCAAGAGATTTGGCTTCTTATATGAATACTATGAAGCAAAATGCGGTTTCCAAACAGGATACGACTTTCACCATCGACTTTGACAAGACAGCAAATACTTATACAATGAATGGCACAACCGTGCAGACAAAATCACTGGCACCCCCTGAACAACGCCAGGGTGGCACCTATATTTTCAGTCTTCCGGGCGGTGGAACAACTTACACATTGACTTTTTTAGCCAGAGGAACATTGAGTCCCAGCACCGGCTCCATAATATTGAAAAACAACCGGACATCAACTGCAACAATAACTTTCAATATTACAGGAAAAACTTATGTTACATTTAATATACAATAAAAAAGGCATGGGGTTAATCGAGGTGATTATCGCTATCTTTTTGACTGCGGTGGGCATTATGGCCATTCTCTCCCTGCAACCTTCTGCCTGGCAGACAGCAGGTCGATCGGATTATCTGGGGCGAGCATCAGGAATATTGTATAAAACATTAGAAGATTACGAAGCCAGAATCATGAACCCCTGTAATGCAGTGACACTGGGAGCACAACCGCAGGTTTCAATACGTGTCAGCGGCCAAGGTGCCGAAATATCAGGGGATGTGACTTATACGGTGAATACAACCATAGCTCAAGACGGTACCAATGAGAGTGCTTTTGTCGTCACGGTTACGGTAACGTGGGCAACTAATGCGACCGGCATGTCAGAGAGCCTCACTGTTACTCGTCAGGAATTGAACAGATTTCCCGCGGGGTGTACGAGCGCATGAAAAACAAAAAAAACGGATTTACCTTAGTGGAAATTCTTGTCGCTTTAGGCATCGGCACAATGATGATGATGGCAATTTATTCGGCGGTCAACTCAGCCCAAAAGTCATCTTCGGGGATTGAAGGAAAGGTCATCGCCCAGCAGGATGCCCGCAGTGCCCTGGAGTTGATGGCGATGGAAATTCGCATGGCCTCTTACAATCCGAACTTAACACCGAATATATGGCTTAGTACGGCCAATTGTTTCAGTGCAGCTGCCAATCAGAACTATCGGGGCATTCAGGAAGCAACAGCAAGCTCTTTAACCATAGAAATGGACATCGATGATAGTTCTTCAGTTGGTGATCACGAAAACGAGATTATTCGATATAATTATGATACTGGTAATCAATATATAACAAGGTCGACAAATTGTGGCACGGCTCAACCGTTTCTTGGTGCCCTCAATGCCAGCGAAGCTACTAAAACGGTTCTGGTTGTCAATAATGAGGCAGCCATACCGGTTTTTCGGTATTACGACGGCTCCGGCGCAGAAATTTCGGCGCCGGTCACCACCAGCATCCCTGATATCCGACGGGTAGAAATCACACTTGTTTTAGATGCGTTTTACAGCAATCCCAGCACTGGCGGGAGAAAGCGGATTATCTACACGACCAGTGTCATTCCGAGAAACCATATCCCTACTTATTCTTATTGAGGAAAGCATGACAAATATGAAGAAAATGACCCTCAACAATGAAAAAGGATTTGCCTTGGTGGCGGCAATAATTGCCAGTTTAATACTTATGGCCATCGGCATTCTTGTGATTAATATGTCCACAGGGGACCTGCGCGCCAGCGTCGCAACTGTAGGTGATAAGAAGGCCCTGGCCGCTACGGAAAGCGGTATTCACAGGGTGATGCAGGATTTCAGTCCTGTTTCTACAAACTGGACTACGGCGAATAATTATACCACTGACTGCGCGGCAGCTACCCCCACTTATATATGGCGTTCAATTGCCGGCGGTACGGATACGAACACGCAATTTGCGGTCTGCGCCCCGACACAAAGCTCCTCGGCGCAGATACCCATACCCGGTTATGCTCTGGGGGAATGGGGCATGATGCGTTATAATGGAAGGGTGGTTGGCAAAAACACAAGTTATAACTCACTAATCACTGTAGATATCGGCATCGGGTACGGCCCCGTGCCGATGAAATAGGAGGTAATGATTATGCCCAGGGGAAAAATACTGATAATAATAGCCACATTGTTAATAGCATTTTCCGCCAGCGTATCCCAGGCCACCGATGAGTCACTCTGGACGACAGTAACAACACCCGATCTACTGATTGTCCTCGACTTGTCGGGAAGTATGGACAGTAACCCTCAAGACGGTAGCAATATCTGGGGTGTATCCACTTGCATTCCCAATGCCGCTTGCAATTCAACAAGTGGTTCTAATTATGGCTACAGAAGCAGCTCCTCTACCACCTGCAATACAAGTTGCAAAAAGATCGATATCGCTAAATATGCCCTATTTTCCCTTCTTGATGACGATAAAAACAACAGTATCACAGCGGCGGATATGACCAGCCTGGGAATCCGGTTGGGCCTTATGCGTTACTATAACTGCGGTTCGAGCGGCAGTGATTCTTCGAGTAAGATTTATACCGATTCCGGCAGCTGCATCAAGCTCTCCTGGGGGATTACCTCCGACGCTCAAACTACGACAACGCCTTATGCGAGTATCTTCTGTAACAATGCCACCTGTGCCACACCAAATACGACCGGGTCCAACTCCTGTACAGTGACCACTCCAGCGAAGGAATGTATTGCTGGGTTCGGCACAAGCAATTATACCCCCTTGCAATATTCACTAAGAGAGGCCAAGCGTTATCTCGACGACCACAAAGCGCTGGATGATTCCCGAACGTGCCGCCAGAAGTCCGTCATTATCATCACCGACGGAGCGGACACCGTTTCCTGTTCTGCCGGTGGCAATACTAATATGTCGCAAAGAAGGGCTCCAGTATATCAGGCCAAGCAGTTAGCCGCTGCCGGTTACAAGGTTTACGTCGTCGGCTTTGGTGCATCTATGCCGAATGATCTTAAGTATACGTTAAATTGGATGGCCTATTACGGCGGCACCAGAAACCCCAATGTGACACAATCAGGCAACACCGCCTCGGTTTCTGTGGGTTCAAACCCTTGCAGCAACGGCACCGATCCCGGTTCATACGCCCTCGATGGTTATGCCTTTCTGGCGAGTAATCCGGCTGATTTGTCTGCCGCCATTAAGTCGGCTATTACCTCCATTCAGGAGGCCAACTACTCTTTCTCGTCTCAGGCCTCGGTTGCCGCCGCCCGTGTTCAGGAGGAAAATTTCATCTATGAAGCATCCTTTGAGCCGAAGAACAATACGGGAACAAACAAAGAACCCTTCTGGGTCGGACATCTGAAAAAATATTCTCTGAGTAGCTCCGGCGAATTAATAACCCCCCACAACTGGGATGCCGGGGCCAAATTGCGCGATACGGCGGCCTCGGCCAGAAATATGTGGACATACAAAAGTACAACGGGAACAGCGCTTACCAGTTTCGACACGACAAATATAACAGCCGCCGACCTGGGAGTTGCCGACACCACGGCAAGGGATAAAGTTGTCGGGTTTTACCGGGGTGATTCGACTTACAATCAGGAGAGCTGGAAGCTGGGAGACCTCTTTCATACAAATCCTATGGTCATCAAAACGCCAACGCAATATTTTTATGATCCCCGGGAATGCGGAGGAACATCCTTTAATACATTTCGCACAACAACCGCCAATATCCGTACATCGGCCAACGGCAAGCAGCTTATTCTGGCTGGCGCCAATGACGGCCAATTGCACGCCTTCCGCACGGGCAACAGTGCTACGGATGCAACGGCGGGTGGAGATGAGGTCTGGAGTTTTATCCCCCCCAATCTGCTGCAGAAAATATCGCCCATTGCTCATAGCAGTCACGCCAGTCGCTCGACACTGGCCGCCCACGATTACTTTGTCGATGGCCCCATACAGGTGGCTGACGTCTGGCTGCCGGGTGCGGCAACAAGCGGTATAAGTAAAACCGCAACCGATTGGAAAACATTAGCAGTCTTCAGTGAAGGGCAGGGCTCCGGAGCCTACCTGTGGAGTTCATCCGCTACATGCTATTCCACCAGCACATCAGGCTTCAGCGCGACTTATGATTCAACAACCTATAAGTACTACTGCGGTATTTACGCTCTGGATGTCACCAATACGCTAGCTGCCAACAAACCAACATATCTTTGGAAACTAAACGAGTCAACACCTGCGTCGGCTCCGGCGGCTCCCTATCTGGCAGAGGCCTGGAGCAAGATGCAAATCGGACGTGTCAGGATCGGAGGCAACGAAAAATGGGTCGGATTTATCGGCGGAGGTTACAGCGGCGCCTCTTGTCTATCGGCCGACGGTGCAACTGCCACGGCATGCAACACTCCGGCCACAGGCAGCTCCGGGAAGGGTTTTTTTGTGGTTGACCTGACCAACGGCAATATCATTTGGAAATTTACGCATGCAGACAATGCCAATATGGACTTTTCCGCACCGGCCTCACCCTTACCGTTGGACCTGGATAACGACGGCTTTATTGATACTGTTTATATGGGCGATTTGGGCGGCAATATCTGGCGCTTCCGCTTCTGCGCCAGGGATGCTAATTGTTCTACTTGCGGTTTGGGCAGTTATACAGGTTCTTCCTGTACATCCTGTGCCACGACTGATTGGACGGGGAGCCTCCTCTATCAAGCGACGAATACCGAAAGAGGTTACGGCCTCTCCACACCAAGTAATACTCATAAACAAATATTTACGACGCCGACAGCCACCAAAGACGCTTTGGGCAATGTGTGGGTCTATTTCGGCACAGGCGAAAATAATGATCCCACCTGGAAACCCCCGACAACGCCGACTGCCATTCCGGATACCAATGACACCAAAAACCGTCTTTATGGAATTAAAGAAAATAGTGATTTTACAGGTACACATACAACGGCCAACTTAACCAACATCACTTCTACCAGCACGACTTATGATGGTACTGCAGCAACAACACATGGATGGTATATAAATCTTTCCACCAATACCCTTACGCGCTCCGATGGCTCCACGGTAGCCAGTCCCGTCGGGGAGAAAATGATCTCCGACCCGACGGTATTCGGCGGTGTTGTCTATTTTTCAACCTATGTGCCCGATCAGGGAACTGCCAGCGCTTGTGGTTTGGCGGGGGATGCCTTTCTTTACGGCATCAAATATATTTCCGGGGCAGGGGCATTGGATAGTAGCGGCAGCAGAACTAAATACATCGGTCATGGCATCGGATCAGCGCCGATAATTTCCATGCGCCCGGGATCCAGCACTGCGGACATCTATGCAACAGCCAGCGGTGGCGCCGGAACGGCCTCTTTAACACAGAAGCTTGGTGAAACTCCGTCCACATCCAGTATGACCAATATCCTTTACTGGAAGGATAAACGTTTACAGTAAATAAGGCGCTGCGTGAGAAAATTCTTGACATAAGGCTAATATATTTATATTGATTCTCGCAAATAAATTAGAGGATTTGTTTATGGGCATGGAAAAAAAATATTGTGTGATTTGTGCTTGGCGGGCGAACTGCCAGAAACGTTTCAGTGTTGGTACTGATGCTTCCGGGAATGTTCATTGTCCCGATTATTCGCGTGATTTGTCCATTAAAGATCAAGATATTGAAGAGGCAGTAAAGAAAGATCAAAGCTCATAGAAAAAAATTGTTCCCAGGTAAAACCCACGGTGACAAACAGCAAAAAAATGCGGTTTGTCACTTTTTTTTGATTTCAGGACTAGAAATCCGGACCGTTTACTGTTAAATAGTTGCACCGCAAAAGATGGCGGCATTAGAAAGACTGTCGTCTTTTAGTTATTGTTATCAGCAGTTGAAATATTGTCCAGTGTCTGCTGTCGCAGAAGAGGTTGAAAAGCATACATGAAAATTAAAATTGCCAAACTGGTTGAAGATACTTTCCGAAATTGCGTGGCCGGGGGATTAATCTCCGCTGCGAATTTGCCGTATATGGAAGTGGAAGTTCCCGGTAATCCCGAGCATGGTGATTATGCATCCAATGTAGCCATGGTTTTAGCTTCTCAGGTCAAACAAAATCCGCGCAAAATTGCTGAAATTATTCAGGCCAATTTAGTCGATCCGGAAAATATTATAGCAAAGACACAAATAGCCGGGCCGGGTTTTCTTAATTTTTATCTCAAGGAAAGTGTCTGGCAAAATACTCTGTGCGTTATCGAGGAACAAAAAGAAGAATATGGGTGCCTGGATATTGGCGGTGCACAAAAAGTGCAGGTGGAATTTGTCAGCGCCAATCCCACGGGGCCATTGCATATCGGCCATGCCCGCGGCGCGGTAGTCGGCGATGTTATTGCTAATCTGCTTAAAACCGCCGGATACTCCGTTGACAGGGAATACTACATCAACGATGCGGGCAATCAGATGAACAATTTAGGTAAGTCGGTGCTTTTCCGTTACCGGGAACTGCTGGGTGAAAAGATCGAATTTCCCGAGAATTGCTATCAGGGCGATTATATCAAGCACGTTGCGCAGGATATTATAGAAAAAGCAGGCAGCAAATATCTCGCGCAAAATGAAGAAGAGACGATCCGGAATTTTACGGCAATTGCCGGTGAAGTAATCCTGGCAGAAATAAAAGACGATTTGCGAGATTTCGGCGTTATGTTTGATTATTATTTTAGCGAAAAGGAATTATATAAAAATGACGGCGTGGCGAAACTCCTCGATAGCCTGCAAAAGCAGGAATTCATTTATTCCGATGGTGAAACGCTTTGGTTTAAGACAACTGCCTTCGGTGATGAAAAAGACCGCGTCGTCGTCCGGAAGAACGGTGAACCGACATATTTTGCCGCCGATATAGCTTATCATCTCAACAAATATTCCCGGGGCTATAAAATGATTATCGATATCTGGGGTGCGGATCATCACGGCTATATGCCCAGGCTTTGGGCCGGAATTCAGGCCCTGGGGCAGGAGAAGGAATCCTTAAAAATAATTCTCGTGCAATTGGTGAATTTGCTGCGGGCTGGAGAGCCGGTGGCCATGTCCACCCGGTCGGGAGAATTTGTCACCCTGCGGGAAGTTCTTGATGAAGTGGGTAAAGATGCCGCCCGCTATAACTTCCTGATGCGGCGGTCCGACAGCCATTTGGATTTCGATCTGGAAGTTGCGAAAAAGCAGTCTAATGAAAATCCGGTTTTTTACGTGCAATATGCCTATGCGCGCATTTGCAGCATTTTAAAAATGGCCGAGGAGCGCGATATTGCCCTTCCTACTTATAAGGATATTGATCCCTATCTTCTTCAGGAAACGGATGAAATTAAATTAATGAAAATAATGGCGCGTTATCCGGAAACCATTTATGGCGCGGCCAGAACTCTCGAACCGCATCGCATTCCGTTTTACTTAAATGAACTGGCAGGAGTATTTCATAGCTATTACAACAAGAACAAGGTTATTTCTGATAACAAGGAATTAACTGCTGCCCGCTTATTTATGATGAGCACTATTCGTATCGTTCTGCAAAATGCGCTGAAAATTTTGGGTGTAGGTTCACCGGAAAAGATGTAAAGTTTGTAAAACAGACATTAACTTCGGTAAAACTGAATTAGCCCTTCGGTGCTAATACCAGCATGGTGTGTGGCAATTCCGTTAATTGAGATGATATTGCTTCGTTTTTCCCGCAAAGATAAGCATCAATGTCTATTTAGGGAAAGTCGTAAGAAAAGGTAAACGATTATGGCTTCCGGTAATATTAAAAATTTTGAACTAAAGCTGGGGAGAACGGCGCTGGTTATCTTAATAGTCGGAATGGCCGCTCTATTGTGTGGTACTTTTCTCTTTGGCGTTGCCGTTGGGAAAAACATTGATACTTATCCGGGACAGATAGCTTCAGTGCCTCAGAAATTATTAGCGCTTGTCTGGCGTCCGGCTAAAACAAGAGCTGTCCAAACGGCGGCTGAAAATAAAGCGGCGCAAAATCAAATGAAAGTTCAGGAAGAACCGGACCTGACTTTTTTCAACACATTAACCAGCAAAAAGGGAATGGCCAAAGAGCAGACCATTCCCGATAAGAAACCTGCTATTGAGGTACCGGCGATACAACCACTTTTACCACAGCCCACAAATGATGTTCCTGCTGCCTCGATCACTCCTAATCCTGCAGTAAAAAAACAGCCGGCCGCAACGAGTGGTACAGCATTAGATGAAATTGAGGCTAAAATAAAAGAGGCGGAGCCGGAAGCGACCGCCAAAGGGGAGAAGTTTGTTGTTCAGGTTGCTTCTCTGAAGGAAAAAACTAAAGCTAATCAGCTGAATAAAATATTATCAACTTTAGGCTATGCGCCGCGAGTTGTAGAAAACAATGTTCCGGGGAAGGGAAAATGGTTTAGAGTTGTTATTGATGGTTTTGCAAGCCGTGCTAATGCCCAGACAGCGGCGGAAAAAATATCCGGTAAAACCGGAGCCCATTGTGTTATAAGGCGCATGAATACTGCAGTTAACAGCAACTGAAATAATAAAATCAGGTATATAGTTTAATATGTTTGAGAATTTATCGGAAAAATTAGAGAGTATTTTTAAGAAGTTAAAAGGGCGCGGCGTTTTAAATGAAGAAAGCGTGAATGTCGCCCTTAAGGAAATCCGCATTGCCATGCTCGAGGCTGATGTTAACTTCAAGGTTGTCCGGGATTTTATTGAAGATGTGCGTGCAAAAGCAATTGGCAAAGAAGTTTTAGACAGTATTACCCCCGGGCAGCAGGTAGTAAAGATTGTTCATGACCAGCTGGCCACACTCATGGGCGGGGCCAATACCAATATCAAGTTTGGTGCCCGTATACCAGCTGTATTGATGCTGGTTGGTTTGCAGGGCTGTGGTAAAACAACAACCGCTGCGAAACTGGCCCGGTTGTTATCAAAAGAAAAGAGAGTCTACTTAGTTTCGGCCGATATTTACCGGCCGGCAGCTATGGAGCAGCTTGCGGTTTTGGGCAAGCAGATAAATGCCGGTGTTTTTAATGCCGGTAATTTAAAAGATCCTGTGGAAATATGTGCCGGGGCCGTTGAGCAAGCCAAAAGGGATGGTTATGAGGTTGTTATCATCGACACCGCCGGCCGTTTGCATATCGATGATTTGCTCATGGATGAGCTCAAAAAAATTAAAGCCAGGGTTAATCCCGCGGAAATAATTTATGTTACCGATGCCATGTCCGGCCAGGATGCCGTTAATGTCGGCAGTAAATTTAACGAACTTATTGGTATTGACGGTGTTATTATAACCAAAATGGATGGTGATGCCCGTGGTGGTGCAGCTCTATCTCTGCAGGCCGTTGTCGGTAAGCCGATAAAATTTGTGGGTATTGGCGAAAAGATTGATGCGCTGGAAGTCTTTCATCCGGAAAGAATGGCGTCTCGGATATTAGGCATGGGCGATATTCTAAGTTTGGTAGAAAAAGCTCAGGCAACAATTGATGAAAAAACTGCCCTGCAGTTAGAAAAGAAAATTAGAAAAAACGAATTTTCACTGGAAGATTTTCGCAATCAATTAACTCAGATAAAAAAAATGGGCTCGCTCAAAGATGTAATGGGGATGATTCCGGGTTTGGGCAAGATAAAGGCACTTAAAGATGCGCAGCCTGATGAAAAGGAATTAGTCAGAATTACAGCTATTATTGATTCCATGACGCCGAAGGAACGTTATAATTACCTGATTATTGATGGCCGGCGCCGCAAAAGAATTGCCTTAGGCAGTGGCACGTCTGTTCAGGATGTGAACAGATTGCTGAAGCAATATGCTGATATCAAGAAAATGATGAAAAAATTTAGTTCAAAAGACGGTATGAAATCCTTTAAGAGGAATTTTCCCTTTTAAATTAAAATAAACTGTGATAAAAAAAAATCAGGTTAAACTATTTTAAGGAGGTTTTATTTAATATCAATGGCGGTTAAAATTAGACTTACTCGTATGGGTGCTAAAGGCAAGCCCTATTATCGTATTGTGGCAGCGGATATCGATTTTCCTCGTGATGGAAAGTTTCTGGAGATTTTAGGCAACTACGATCCCAAAAAGAATCCGGCAGAAGTTAATGTGAAGGAAGACCGTGTTCGTGATTGGTTGGCCAAAGGAGCCAAACCGACATTGACTGTTTCTAACTTATTGAAAGCAAAAGGTATTGAGGCTAAAGTGAAGTAGAATATTGATTTTCCCCAAAGAACTAATCAAATTCTGTGGAGGTTGTTGCGATGAAGGAGTTGATCAAGTTTATAGCTCAGGCCTTAGTGGATAATCCGGATAAAGTTGAAGTTACGGAAGTCATGGGTGAACAGACATCTGTGATTGAATTACGCGTAGCAAAAGAAGATTTGGGAAAAGTCATTGGAAAACAGGGCCGAACTGCCAAAGCAATTCGCACGATACTGAGTGCCGCTTCAACTAAGATCCACAAGCGAGCGGTTCTGGAAATAATAGAATAAAAAATGGATCTCTTTGTTGTTGGCGAGATCGTAAAAACTCGTGGTCTCCGTGGTTGTTTGAAAGTTTTGACGCAAGTGGAGACACAAAATATCGTTGCCGGTCTGAAATTTGTTTATCTGGACGATGACCGGGGACAAAGAAAAAGTTATGATATCCTGGCATTTGCAGCATCCGGCAAATTTCTCTTTCTCGAACTGAAAGATATCAATGATGTAGATTCGGCCAAAGCGCTGGTCGGGTTTAAGGTATTGATACCCGGCGAAATGCTGGAAGATCTGCCCCAGGGAGAGTATTACTGGCGTGATATTATCGGGCTTGATGTCTATGATGAAAAGGGGAAGTATTTAGGCCGGATTGAGTCAATTTTTCCTACAGGCGGCAATGATGTTTATGTCTGTAAAGGTGAAAGAGAAATACTTCTGCCGGCAATTGCCGATGTAATCTTGCACATAGATATCGATAAAAAGATTATGACTGTCAGATTGCTGGAAGGGCTATAATAGTGATCAAGTTTGATGTCCTTTCCATTTTCCCGGAGATGTTTTTATCTCCCCTCAATTTTAGTCTGCTAAAAAAAGCTCAGGAAAAAAGTCTGATAGATGTTTGTCTGCACGATATCCGTCACTGGACTTCCGACAAACATAAAATGACTGACGATGCCCCTTATGGCGGCGGTTGCGGCATGGTTATGAAAGTGGAGCCTGTGGAAAAGGCGGTAGCCGAGATTAAAGGCGGGGATTTAGATTCTCAGATTATTTTAATGACCCCGCAGGGGGAAACATTTAATCAAAAAATTGCTGAAGATTTGGCTTCCGCAAAGCATATCATAATTATTTGTGGCCGCTATGAAGGTGTTGACGAGAGGATAAGAACGCATTTAGTAGACCGGGAAATATCTATCGGTGATTTTATTTTAACCGGCGGCGAACTTTCCGCCTTAGTTCTGATAGATGCGGTTTCCCGTCTTATTCCCGGTGTATTAGGCAATGCCCAGTCATCATGCAGCGAATCATTTTCCAATGGACTTCTGGAATATCCGCAATATACTCGGCCGGCGGACTATAAAGGCTGGTGTGTGCCGGAAGTTCTGGTTTCGGGAAATCATGCCCAAATAGAATTGTGGCGCAAACGCGAATCACTGCGCAGAACATATAAACGCCGCCCGGATTTACTGAATAAAATAGAATTATCGGCGGAAGATAAAAAAAGGCTGGAACAAATTAAATTAGAAGACACATAAAGTCTTGATTTTAAGAAACGATTAGGGTAAGAGGAACAACTTTTTCAATAAGCGAACATTCGTTTATTAAAAAATGTCTGGCAAGGGTAGAATGCTTTACATAGCTCTTTTACATTATCCGGTTTTAAATAAAGATGGTAAAGTTGTGACCACATCCATTGCGAACATGGACATTCACGATATCGCCCGATTATCCAGAACATACGGTGTGCAGAATTATTTTGTAGTTAATCCTCTTTCTGCCCAAAGGGACATGGCTTGTGCAATTATTAATCACTGGCATCAGGGATATGGGGCAGGATTCAATCCATCGCGCCGAAAGGCTTTTGAACTGGTCATGGTTAAAGCAAGTCTGGACGAAGTTCAGGCCGAAATTACAGAACAAACCGGCTTTCTGCCGCAAATAATTGTTACAGGAGCTAACTTCAAGGACAATATTTTAACCTGCGCCGATCTGAAAAAAAAGATTAGAAATGATAATTTGCCTTATCTATTAATTTTTGGTACAGGTTCGGGAATAGCTGAGGAAATAGTCAATAGAGCAGATTACCGTTTGGAATCGATAAAGGGAATTGGGGATTATAATCATCTGGCAGTAAGGTCAGCGGCAGCAATTATTATAGACAGGATAATGAGGGACTAGAATTTAATAAGTAATGCGAGTTTGACGGGAGGAAATATAGAATGAACGTCTTGGAAATGATTGAAAAAGAGCACATGAGAGGGGATCTTCCCGGTTTTAAAGCCGGTGACACAATTAAAGTATATGTGCGTATCATCGAAGGCCAGAAGCAGAGAATTCAGGCTTTTGAAGGTGTTGTAATCCGTAAGCGACGTGGTAATAGTCGCGCCAATTTTACAGTCAGAAAAGTTTCTTATGGTATTGGTGTCGAAAGAACTTTTCCTCTACATTCACCGGTTATCGACCGGATTGAAGTTGTTACCCGAGGAAAAGTACGTCGTTCCCGCCTTTACTATTTAAGAAATTTGAGAGGTAAGAAAGCAAGGATCAAGGAACAGACAAATAATTAAGAGGCCGTTGTTCAACAATAACCGTAACAATGTAATATCGTAAACGGCATAAGAGGCCGTAACGAAATGGACTTGCCACCCGCAGGGGTGGTTAGAAATGTAATGGTTATTACGTAACGGCCCCTAACAATTTGTGTTCATCAGGACACCGGAGTGGTAAGGAAGAAAGCTGCTTAAGATGTTTTTAGTGTGTCGAAAAGCCATCGCCTCGACCAGCGATGGCTTTTTCAATGAAGGCAATTTGTTATAGACGCGATTTCTCTTTTCGAAGGATAACGAGGCGGCAGGGAGGATGCACCTGAGGCGTATTATGCTAATACGTTGGGCTGTCGCAGACTTCCCGGCAGGAACCGGGCTTTGTTGCCGGTAAAGTTATCCTACAAAAGAGGATCAGTCTGATATTTTGCCGGAAAGGGCCGGAAAGTGAAGAATATGTTGCTTTCCTCAGTCTGCAATGGACACATTTGAGAAACTTGCCTACCAAAAAGGTTACAAGTTCATAGCGGGTATTGATGAAGCAGGAAGAGGGCCGCTGGCCGGTCCTGTTGTCGCTGCGGCCGTAGTTTTCCCTCCTGATTATAAAAATAAACAGATCAACGATTCCAAAAAGCTTTCCGCCCGCAGGAGAGAAGAGCTCTACGAAGTCATCAATAAAGATGCCATTTCTGTCGGTGTTGGTACCGCTGACGCTGATATAATTGATCGCATCAATATCCTGCAAGCTTCCCTTCAGTCTATGCGCGAGGCAGTTTTAGAGTTGTCCATCCCCCCCGATTTTCTCTTAGTTGACGGGTTACATAAAATACCCATGCTAACTCCGCAAAATGCGCTGGTAAAGGGTGATGCTTTAAGTGTTTCCATTGCTGCAGCGTCAATAATTGCAAAAGTTTCCCGGGATCGCATTATGGAAATGTATCATCGCCAGTTTCCCCAATATAATTTTCTCCAGAACAAAGGTTATGGAACAAAAGAACATCGTGCTGCTCTTCTGGAATTCGGCATGTGCAAAATACATCGCAGGTCATTTCATCTGAAAAACGTTGATAGAAACCAGACCTCATTGGATTTGTCGAAAAAATGAAAGATATGTCGAAAATAAGTACTGGCAAAGACGGGGAACAGATTGCCGCAGCTTATCTGAAGAAAAACGGCTATCGTATTTGCGAAACTAACTTTCGTTGTCCGCTGGGTGAAATTGATATTGTTGCCCGGGAGAAAAGCGAACTAGTTTTTATCGAAGTAAAAACTCGTAAATCAAGCGAATTAGGTTATCCTGAACAGGCCGTCGGAACGAGAAAACAGAAAAAGCTATCGCAGTTGGCTTTATGGTACCTGCAAAAGAAGAAAATGGCCGACGCCAATGCCCGCTTTGATGTAATAGCGATAACACTTCTGCCCGAAGGAAACGAAATTAAATTAATAAAAAACGCTTTTGACTTTGTTGCGCTTTAAGCCGTTTATCAATAATAACTGTAACATTGTAACCGGCATAAGCGGCTGTAACTAACAAGGGGTTGCAACCCCTTGTTCTAATGTAAAGGTCACGCGAGTTCACAAGACCTGCATGGGTGGTCTTGCCACCAGCACGGGTGGTTATTTCGTAACGGCCCCTAAGATTCTTGCGAAGTCTTAAAGTGACTGAGCGCCGGTTTGCCAATCGGATAAACATTAAAACCGATCTCGAAACATTTTTTATGGTCGAGAATATTGCGACCGTCAAAAAGAAAAGCCGGCTTGACCATCGACTTGAATATCTTTTTATAATCCAGTTTCTTGTATAAATCCCAATCGGTCATTATCGCAAGCGCATGGCAGCCGGCGGCAGCGCGGTAAGCGTCTTCAATGTAATCAATTTTACCTTCTTCATCAGCAAGGTCCAGTGCTGCATTTTTCAGCGCCTTCGGATCGGAAATGATTACTTCGGCGTGTTCCGCCAGTAATCTGCGCGTGATGTAAATTGCCGGGCTTTCCCGGGTGTCGCCGGTATCAGCTTTAAAAGCAAATCCCAGGATACAAATTTTCTTGCCGGCAAGCGTATTGAACATCGAGCCGAGGATGTTTGCAATAAAACGTTCCTGTTGGTATTCGTTTATTTTTACTACACTCTCCCAATAATCGGCTACTTCCGGCAATCCATAGTAGCTGCAAAGATAGACGAGGTTTAAAATATCTTTTTTAAAACAGGAACCGCCAAAACCAATACCGGCATTGAGAAATTTGCCGCCCACGCGACTGTCCATTCCCACAGCGCGGGCTACTTCGGCTACATTGGCGTCAGCTTTTTCACACAGCGCGGAGATGGAATTGATCGAGGATACCCTTTGTGCCAGGAAAGCATTGGCGACTAATTTGGATAATTCGCTGCTCCAGATATTGGACGTGATTATTTTTTCTTGGGGAATCCAGTTCGAATATATATCAACCAATTCCGCGCGGGCTTTTAAGCCGCTTTTGGTTTCCCTCGAACCGATAAGTACCCGGTCCGGATTTTCCAAATCCTTGATTGCCGTCCCCTCCGCCATAAATTCCGGATTGGAGAGAACTTCAAAGGTAATTTTGCCTTTGCCGGAACTTAATATTCTTTCCATGGCTAAAGCCGTTTTAACCGGCAGAGTGCTTTTTTCGATAACTATTTTGGGTGACTGGGAATATTGCAGAATTTGGCGAGCCGTTTTTTCTAAATATTGTAAATCGGCAGCCTTGCCTGCCCCCGTACCAAATGTTTTGGTAGGCGTGTTAACGCAAACAAAAATAATATCATTTTCCTTGATTTGGTTTTCGATATCTTTGGCAAAGAACAAATTCTTGCCGCGCGTTTTCTTAACAATATCGTCCAGGCCCGGTTCATAAACAGGCAGTTCGGCAGAATTCCAGGCATCAATGCGTTCATGGTTGATGTCTGCCACTGTTACACGGTAATCGGGGCACTTGTGAGCGATCATGGCCATGGACGGGCCGCCGACATAACCGGCGCCAATACAGAGAATCTTTTTCTGAAATTTCATTTTGTTCGGTATTCCTCCACTCCTGAAGAGATTTTTAGGAGCCATTGTGAAATAACCACCCCTGCGGGTGGCAAGACTTGTTCATTTTCTGTATTTTGTTACGGCTCCTTATGCCGTTTCCGGCAGTTATTTAATCAAGTTATTTTTGCTAAACGGCTTATAAGATTTTTAAAATATTGGATCGTGCCGGTCAATCCTTTTTCCAGTTCAACTTTCGGCATCCAGCCAAGTTTTTCCCCGGCCAGAGTTATGTCCGGTTTGCGCTGTGTGGGATCATCCGCCGGCAGCGGCTCAAAGACAATCTTCGAGACACTGTTTGTCAATTTAATGATTAACTCTGACAATTCGGAAATTGTAAACTCGCCGGGATTTCCAAGGTTGACCGGGCCATAAAAATCATCCGGTGAATCCATCATGCGAATCAGGCCGTCTACCAGATCATCTACATAGCAGAAAGAGCGGGTGTGGGAGCCGTCGCCATATATGGTAATATCTTTTCCCTGCAGAGCCTGGACGATGAAATTACTGACAACCCGTCCATCGTTAATGGCCATGCGCGGCCCGTAGGTATTAAAAATCCGGACAATTTTTGCATTGACGCCGTTTTGCCGGCGGTAGTCCATCATCAGGCATTCGGCAGCCCTTTTTCCTTCGTCATAGCAACTGCGAATTCCAATGGGATTTACCCGGCCCCAGTAGGATTCATTTTGGGGATGAACCTCAGGATCACCGTAAATTTCTGATGTGGAAGCCTGAAGAACCGTTGCTTTGGTTCTTTTGGCAATTCCTAAAACATTGATTGCTCCCATTACATTGGTTTTAATTGTTTTAATCGGGTTGTATTGATAATGCACCGGCGATGCGGGACATGCCAAATTGTATATTTGATCAACTTCCGGATAGATGGGGTTGATGATGTCATGTTCGATTAACTCGAAACGGGAATTGCCCAAAAGATGACTAATGTTGTCCCTGCTGCCGGTATAAAAGTTATCCAGACAGAGAATTTCATTGTCTTCCTGGAGCAATCTTTCGCAGAGATGGGATCCTAGAAAACCGGCGCCGCCGGTAATAAGCATTCGCTTTGTCATATAAATTTATGGGCCTTGGACTGGTTCATTATGGTATTTTCTGTTGGACTCTGGTATTAAACCTGAAACAGACGGTAGAAGTCAACCATAAAATGTTTGAATATAAGGTTCTATGACGATTAACAACGGCAATTCCGGAATTCTCTACATTGTGGCAACGCCTATCGGGAATCTGGAAGATATAACTTTACGGGCGCTGCGGATACTCAAAGAAGTAAGTCTTGTTGCTGCCGAGGATACACGTCGTACTCGAAAGCTGCTTAATGCTTATGAGATATCGACACCATTGATCAGTCTCCATGAACACAATGAAAAAGAAAAAAGTTCAGTCATCATTGCGAAAATCATGTCCGGCATGAGCGTGGCTTATGTTACCGATGCCGGTACTCCCTGCATTTCTGATCCCGGTTATCATCTGGTCAAATTGGCGCAGGCAGAAAATGTTCGTGTCATTCCAGTCCCGGGAGTATCTGCGGTTATTACAGCTTTGAGCGCCTCCGGCTTCCCCGCCGACAACTTCCTGTTTTGCGGATTTCTACCGGCAAAAGAAAATAAAAGAATAAAATTTCTAAATGAACTCCAGGAAGAAACTAGGACGGTTGTGTTTTATGAATCGCCGGTAAGGTGTCTGGCGGCACTTCAGGATATGTATGATGTGCTGGGTGATCGTGAAATCGTAATTGCCAGGGAATTAACAAAAATGTTTGAAGAAATTAAGTATGGGAAAATTTCGAATTTTCTGAACAGCAGTGCACCAGCTAAAACAAAAGGGGAATTTACAATCATTGTGCAGGGGAAAGAAAAAGAACCGGTTGCTTTAACTGCCGAGGAAATCGAAGATAAGCTGTTGCAACTGTGGGATAATAAAAAAATGTCGGTTCGCGATGCAGTTGCTGAAATTGTTCAACAAACCGGTTTATCCAAGAAAAAAGTTTATGATCTGGCTGTTAAATTGCGGCCATAAAACACCTGATATTTATGAGCAAAAGTCCATTGTATATATTGCTTGAACTGTTTAGAACACTATGGTAACTCCACCATATATATTGGTAAAAGTTTTCTAAAGTGACCTGCCTTATGGGGGAATAAATTATGGCTGAAGATTCTATTATAACGGACGATAAGAAAATTTATGATTTGACAGAAATATATGAAGAACGGAACGGTAGAAATAATCAGGAAGTTATTGTAGTTGATGGGCGTGGTTATGAGAGAATAGCTAAAGACAATAAATATATACATGAATTAGTTGATGTTGCGGAAGATCAATCGGCAGCAAATAATTTCAATGACCAAATAATCGAACGGGTTACCGAGATAACCGAAAGGATTGCCCGGGAGATCATCCCGGAAATTGCAGAAAGAGTTATTCGGGAGGAAATTGATAAGTTAAAAAAGTTAAGTGGCAACGGATCAACGATGGTTAATTGACCAATGAGACGCTACTGGCCGGCCTTAGTTCTTGTTTTAGTGTTATTGTGGTGTGTTCCCGTTTTCGCCCAGAGTAATGCGAGTGTTTTAAATCTGGAAGTTGAAGGCAATGCCGCAATTAATCAAAATGATGTTACCGTTGCAAGGGAGGGAGCAATCCGGGACGCGCTGCAAAGAGCGATCTCAGATGCGGCATCAGCCCTACTCTCGCTTCCGGTTAAAGATAAAAAATTTCTGCCGGTAAAAAAAGGAATAATCGATCAGCAGGATAGATATGTAATCAATTATAAAATTACGGCAGAAAGCAAGCAGGAGGATGCTTACTTCGTCACCGTAAACGTTGCTGTTGCGCTCGCGGATTTAAAAAATGATCTGGCCAAAATGGGTTTTCGTCAAATATCCGGTGAGGCAAAACAGAATATAATTATTGCTCTGGAGGTTAAAGGGTTAAAAAAATATTCTGATTTTTGGTACTTAAAAGATTTCTTGAAAAAGCGGGCAAAGATTGTGAAAAATATAAATTCGCGATCTTTCGAATGGCAGCAGGCTTATCTGGAGTTGGAAATATCTGGAACAGCACAAGCATTGGCTGCAGAACTGGCTAAAACAGGCCGGTACTTACTGGATACTGAATTGATTGAAAAAAATAAAATTGTGATTAGCCTTTTACCAAGGGATGGAGAATAATGAAAAGATATAAATACCAGCTGATTTTACCGGTTATTTTGGGGATGATATTATACAACGGATGTGCTGCCAAAGCGCCTAATGCAATGAAAAACGATTCGGAGAAGCTAACAGCGAAAGTAATTGCGGTACTACCTGTGAATAATAAAACTCTGGATATGAAAGCACCGCAATTATTGAGATTAAAGGTACTTGATGAACTTTATTTTAAGGGATACTCTAGGCTTCCTCTGGAAGTAATTGACAAGAAATTAGAGCTTATATACAATAGTGAAAAGAAAAGCAGTGCCGGTGTTTTAGCTCCTGATGTAATTAGAGAGCTGATCGGGGCGGATGCTGCCATGTACTGTACTCTTACCGAGGGTAAACGCACATCGAGTTTGTTTTATGTTCCGGTCACTGTTGCGGCGCATTGTGAATTGCGCAGTACGCAGACGGGGGAAGTTCTCTGGAGAGCTCAATACAAAACTACGAGCAGAAATTTTGATTTACCCGGCAAAAGCTTGGAGATGAAATCCTACGAATCTTTCGAAACTGTAATTGAGGAAGTTGTCAATAAAGTGCTGGAAACGCTGCCGGATGGTCCAAACTTAAAAGGTTAAAAATATTATATTAATTCTCTTGTTTTTTAAAGAGCTGTAAAACATTTCTTAGGAAATAATGGAGACGTTTATGAAAAAAAGTATTCAAATAATGTTGAGTTTCCTGGTTATATGTTTTTTTTCCACTTATGTTTATGCCAAACCGCCGGTGGTAGTGAAAATGACTAAGGGAGAAGCTAAGGTTACCGCTCTGGAGGGTGCCGCCCAGTCTGTTTGTCCCGGTCAAAAAGGTGTGAAGAAGCTGAAGATTAATGATTTACTCAAACCAGGCTGTGAAGTCTCGACAGGAGATAAAAGCCGGATGGAACTTCTGCTTCCTGATAATAGTATCGTCCGTTTTGCAGATAATACGACCTTTAAAATTCTGCAAGTTGATGCCGTAGATGCCGGAAAGCGTGATGTGAAAATTTTTGTGACCATAGGGAAAATCTGGTCCAATGTGCGTAAAACTCTCGGCGGCAAAGGTGGTTTTGAAATTTCCTGCGAAAACGCTGTTGCCGGAGTCCGTGGTACCGTATACCGGATGAATGTTGAAGATGATAAATCTGCTCTGGTCAAGGTTTATGATGGTGAAGTTAGCGTTGCCGCGTCAACTGCCAGAAAGGATCAAAAGGGCACTCTGTCCGGACCACCGAAGCCCGTGGCGGGCCCAACGACTGTAGCGGGGCCCAAACCTGTCTCTATGGAAGAGTGGGTTTACATTGTGAAGTCAATGCAGCAGATAAGGATCAAATCAGATGGTAAGGCGGAAGAGCCCAAAGAATTTACGGAAGCGGAAGACAGGGATGAATGGGTGGATTGGAATAAATCTCGGGACAACAAACAATAAAATGAATTGCCAAATTCAATTTTCTAGATGAATATACCAAACTTCTTATCTCTGTTACGGATTATCCTCGTTCCCGTTGTGGTTATATTTCTGATTCAAGGTTCGTATGGTAAGGCATTGTTTACTTTTGCTGTGGCGGGATTAACCGATGCTCTAGATGGTGCTTTGGCCAGATTGTTGAGCAGTCAAACTGTTCTTGGTTCTTATTTGGATCCCATTGCCGATAAATTGCTCTTGACGGCAAGTTTTGTGACCTTATCCATTTTAGGTATTATTCCTAGCTGGCTGACGGTAATAGTTATCAGCCGTGACTTTATCATACTATTAGGCATTGCTATATTGTCAATGATATCAGTTCCATATGTGATTAATCCGGCTTTTGTCGGGAAAGTAACCACTGTTCTACAAATTAGTACGATTTTATTAGCTTTGTCATTTCAGGCATTTTCTAATGATGTCAGTTACGATTGGATTAGAATTCTTTGCTGGTTGACCGGTCTCTTTACAGTTGCGTCGGGATTGACATACATAACTAGGGGTATTAAAATTATTAACACTGCCACCTTGAAAGAGGCTAAAAAATAAGATATTTGCTTGACACTGCGGCGTTTTGTTGCTAGTAGAGCAAAATTCTGAATAGGTTTATTTGCAGGCAAGTAGCTCAGGGGGAGAGCGCCATCCTGACGCGGTGGATGTCCAGGGTTCAAATCCCTGCTTGCCTACCATTTTTCGCAATACTAAGGCTGTGAAAAATGTCAACTTCTAATAAAGGGCATCAGCGAAATGGTGATGCCCTTTTAAAATGAGTCAGATGGATGATGGACAGTTTTTGGTGTTTATTATAAACTATGGATATTAAAATTGTTTTTCCTGATAAATCCGAGGCGTCTTTACCTGCCGGCATTACTGTAAAAGATTCTATTGCTACCTGGAAAAAGGAAGCTTTGAGTTCTGCTGTTGCAGCAAGGATCAATGGCATAGCTGTGGATTTGAGCCATTCTCTTGACGAAAATTCTACTCTTTCTTTAATTGACATTGCTTCCAAGGAAGGTTTGTCTATTTTACGCCATAGCATCTCTCATGTTATGGCTCAAGCTGTACAGGATGTTTTTACAGGAGCGAAAGTCAGCATAGGCCCATCCATTGAAGATGGCTTTTACTATGATTTTGAATATAAAGAGACTTTTACTAACGAAGATTTTGCCAGAATTGAAAATCGCATGAAGGAAATTATTGCTGCAAATTATCCTTTCATTCGCCAGGATGTTTCACGTGCAGATGCAGTTTCGCTCTTTACCCAAAGAGACGAGAATTATAAAGTGGAACTGATTACCGATTTGCCGGCAGATGTAGAAGTAGTCAGCCTTTATAAACAAGGTGATTATGTCGATTTGTGCCGCGGGCCTCACATACCGTTAACGGGTATGATTAAAGCCTTCAAGCTTTTGAGTGTTGCCGGTGCTTATTGGCGTGGCGATGAAAGAAACAAGATGTTGCAGCGCATTTACGGTACCGGGTTTGCCGATGTTGCAGCACTCAATGATTATTTGAATTTGCTCGAGGAAGCAAAGAAGCGGGATCATCGCCGTTTAGGTCGTGAACTGGATTTGTTTCAAATTAATGAAGAAGCGGGTCCCGGGTTGATAATTTTTCATCCCAAGGGAATGCTCCTGCGTTACATTATTGAGGAGTGGGAGCGAAAAGAGCACTTAAAACGCGGCTATGATATGGTGATGGGTCCCCAGATTCTCAAGGTTGACCTTTGGAAGAAGTCCGGTCATTTTGACCATTATCGGGAAAACATGTATTTTACAGAAGTGGATGAGCAGTCTTATGGTATTAAACCAATGAATTGCCTCTCCCACATGCTGATTTATAAATCCAAGATTCGCAGCTACCGTGATTTGCCTTTACGCTATTTTGAACTGGGAACAGTCCATCGTCACGAAAAAACAGGCGTTTTACATGGATTGATGCGCGCCAGGCAATTTACCCAGGATGATGCTCATATACTTTGCACTCCGGAACAATTGAATTCCGAGATCCGTGCCATTGCTGATTTTGTAAATTATGCCATGGGAATTTTCGGGTTTGAATATGAGGTGGAATTAAGCACTCGTCCGGAAAATTCCATCGGATCCGATGAAGATTGGGAATTGGCCACGTCGGCACTGGAGAATGCACTTCAGGATAACAAAATAACCTACGAAACCAACGCCGGGGATGGCGCATTTTACGGCCCCAAGATTGATTTTAAATTGAAAGATGCCTTGAAACGGAAATGGCAGTGTGCGACGATCCAGTGTGATTTTACGCTGCCGGAACGATTTGAATTGAGTTATATCGGTGCGGACGGAGAAAAACACCGGCCGGTTATGTTGCATAGAGTTATTTTAGGTGCAGTAGAAAGGTTTATGGGAGTACTCATTGAACATTATGCCGGAGCATTTCCAGTTTGGCTTTCGCCCGTACAATGCACTTTGTTGACCGTTACGGATAAACATATACCTTACGCCGAGACAGTTTACAATAAACTGATTGCTGCTGATATTCGGTGTGAAAAATTTTTTGAAAATGAAAAGCTGGGCTACAAAATTCGTCAGGCACAGATGCAGAAAATTCCTTACATGCTGGTCATTGGTGATAAGGAAATGGAAGCGGGAACGGTTGCGCCCAGAGTTCGGGATGGCCAGAATTTAGGGTCATTGCCGGTTGATGAATTTATTGCACTTGTGCAGGAAATGTGCGACAAAAAGCAATAGATTTTATTTGTTTCAGGAGGTGACGTATAGTTAAAGATTTAAGAATCAACAGGGAAATAAAGTCGGCCAACGTTCGAGTAATTGACGCTGAGAGCAAACAACTGGGAGTTATTACATTCGAGGAAGCGATAGCTAATGCCGAGAGGGTTGGTTTGGATTTAGTAGAAGTATCGCCTACTGCCGATCCGCCTGTTTGTAAAATAATGGATTACGGTAAATATCGCTATCGGATAAATAAAAAACAACATGATGCTAAAAAGAGTCAGGTAGTTATTCATGTTAAGGAAATAAGATTAAGGCCGAAAACAGAGGAACACGATGTACAGGTTAAGGTAAAAAATATAAAAAAATTTTTAGACAAAAATGATAAGGTGAAAATATCGATGATGTTCCGGGGACGGGAGATTGCCTTTACCGAAATCGGTCGCCGCATTATGGATAAGATAAAAAGTGAATTAATCAATGAATGTATTATTGACCAGGAACCCAGGCTGGAAGGCCGCAACATGGTTATGATTGTTTCACCCAAAAAATAACAGCAATAATGATAATTAAAGAGGTGATTTGATGCCAAAACTAAAAACACATCGGGGGGCTGCCAAACGCTTTTCGCTGACCGCTAACGGAAAGGTTAAACGCAGTAAGGCTTTTGCCAGTCATATCCTCACCAAGAAAACAACAAAGAAGAAGAGGGCTTTAAGGAAAGGTGCGCTGGTTCATTCCGCCAACTTCAATGAAATCAAGAGGCTTATTCCTTATCTGTAAAAATAATGACAATTATATTGGTTTTAGACTAGGAGAGAAGAGCAAATGTCAAGGGTGAAAAGGGGCGTCAATGCCCAAAAGAGAAGAAGAAAGATATTAAAGCGGGCTAAAGGTTTTTTTGGAGCCCGTAGCCGCCTGATCAGGACAGCTACCGAAGCCGTAAACAAGGCGATGAAATATTCCTATCGCGACCGTCGGGCGAGAAAACGGGAATTTCGTCAGTTGTGGATTGCGCGTATTAATGCGGCTGCCCGTCTGAATAATATTTCTTATAGCCGTTTGATTGATGGTATGAAGAAATCCGGTATCGAATTGGATCGTAAGATACTGGCGGAACTTGCTGTCAATGATCCTCAAGGTTTTGCCCAGGTTGTTGTTCTGGCGAGTGGTGAGCAGGCGGCATGATTGGTGAGCTTCAACAGCTGGAAAAAGATGCTCTTGCCGAATTAGCAACGGCAACACTTGAAGAACAACTTCTGGCTGTTAGGGCAAAATATCTGGGCCGTAAAGGACTCCTGACGGGACTTTTAAGAAACATTGCGGGGCTTACGGGTGAAGAGAAAGCTCTGTTCGGGAAACGCTGTAATGAAGTGAAGGAATACCTTACTTCCAAAATTGAGGATGCCCTTAAGCTCCAGCTGGGCCGGAAAAAAGAAGACATCCTGCTTAAAGGAAAAATTGATGTCACTTTACCCGGGCGTTTTGTTCCCTGTGGCCGTATCCATCCCGTAATTCAAGTGCGTCGTGAAATATGCGCCATCTTTGCATCTTTCGGTTTTTCCGTTGTTGAAGGTCCGGAAGTAGAGCTCGATTATTATAACTTTGAAGCACTGAATATTCCGAAGGATCATCCGGCGCGGGATATGCAGGATACTTTTTACATCGAAGAAAACGTAGTTTTGCGGACGCATACTTCGCCGGTTCAGATCCGGATAATGGAAAAAGTACAACCACCTGTCCGCATTTTGTCTCCCGGTCGGGTTTACCGTCCCGATTCCGATATCTCCCACACGCCAATGTTTCACCAAATGGAAGGCCTGCTGGTAGATCGTGGTGTTAGTTTCGCTGATTTAAAAGGTATTTTAACTTCATTTCTTAAAAAAGTATTTGGTGATAAGACAACGCTTCGTTTCCGTCCCAGCTTTTTCCCTTTTACTGAACCGTCTGCCGAAGTGGATATACGCTGTGTAATGTGCTCTGGGCGCGGTTGTCGGGTATGTGGACAAAGCGGCTGGCTGGAGATTCTCGGGTCCGGTATGGTTGACCCGGCAGTGTTTCAAAATGTCGGTTATGACCCGGAAGAATACACTGGCTTTGCCTTTGGTCTTGGTCTGGAACGCATTGCGATGCTTAAATATGGCATTTCTGATATTCGCTTATTTTTTGAAAACGATATTCGATTCCTCAGACAATTTTAGGGGCCGTTACGGCTTATTTTAGGAGAGCCTTGCGTTATGCTGGTTAGTCTCAAATGGCTCAAAGATTATGTAGATGTTGATTTAACAGCTCCTGAACTGGCAGAGTCGTTGACGATGGCCGGTCTGGAAGTTGACGAAATAAAACTAATTAAACCGCCATTTACCGGAGTTGTTACTGCTGCAATTCTTTCTGTCAGACCTCATCCGTCAGCCGATAAATTATCCCTTTGTGAAGTAACTGACGGTTTGCAAACCTATCCTATCGTGTGCGGCGCAAAAAACATTCAAGCCGGGAATATTGTGCCTCTGGCAAGAGTTGGAGCAACAATCCCGGGCGGCTATACAATTAAATCATCTGTTTTGCGCGGCGAAAAATCGGATGGCATGTTATGTTCGGAAGCGGAACTGGAAGTCGGTGATGGTGCTGCGGGAATAATGCAATTGCCGCCCGATACTGCGCTGGGGAAACCACTGGAAGAGATTCTCGATCTGGGCGATACGGTTTTCGATGTCGGCATAACACCGAATCGCGCTGATTGCCTCAGCATGATCGGTATTGCGCGGGAAGTGGCGGCGATCACCGGTAAAAAAATAAAAATAAAAGCTTACGATATACGGGAATCGGCAGAAGATATTAATACGATAACATCCGTTAAAATAATTGATGCCGATTTTTGTCCCCGCTATACGGCAAGAATGATTAAAGATGTTAAGGTCGGTCCAACGCCTGTCTGGATGAAAACAAGGCTCGAAGCCGTGGGATTGCGTTCTATCAATAACGTGGTAGATGTGACAAATTTCGTCATGCTGGAGATGGGGCAACCCTTGCACTCTTTTGATTTTCGTTTCCTGGAAGAAGACCGTATTGTTGTCCGTAAATCGAAACAGGATGAAGAATTTATCTCTCTTGACGGCAAGAGCCGGAAACTGGATGCGGACACTCTACTGATTTGTGATGGCGTAAAGCCCGTTGCCATTGGCGGCATTATGGGAGGACTCAATTCGGAAGTAAAGGATGATACTTCGGTCGTGTTGCTGGAGAGCGCTTATTTTAATCCGTCCGCAATCCGCCGTTCGGCAAGAAAACTGGCCATGTCCACGGACGCTGCTTTCCGTTTTGAAAGGGGAATAGATCCGGAAGGAGTATTGGGAGCATTAAATCGCGCCGCCACATTGATTGCCAATCTTTCGGGCGGCAGCATATGTAAAAACTATATTGACGAATATCCGGTTAAAGTTCCCGCCGCCACGGATATTCCCTTGAGGCTCAGCCGGATCAACGCAATAATCGGTATGTCAATTAAAAGCGAAGATGTGGTAAAGATTTTACAGAGCATCGGGATGAATATCAGGGAAACGGAAGAGGGAAAATATCTTGTCACACCACCGACATATCGTGTTGATATTTCGAGAGAAGTAGATTTGATCGAGGAAGTTGCCCGTCTTTATGGTTATGACCGTGTGCCGGTAACACTGCCTAGCGTGTCTGTTGCCGAGATGGTTACCATTCCCCGCCTCGAGCTGGAAGAAAGAATTCGCTGTCTGTTGACTGGTAACGGCTACAATGAAGTTGTCAACTACAGTTTTATCACTCCGTTGTCTATCGATTATCTCTGTCTGAAAGAAAACGATGAAAGACGACGTCTGGTTCATATTAAGAATCCGTTAGTGGAAGATCAATCGGTTATGCGGACAACGATGGTTTTCGGCCTGATCGATACTCTGAAAAAGAACGCCAACAATGGCTGCATTCATTTAAAGCTTTTTGAAATGGGCAGAACTTTTCTTGCCCGCGGTGAAGGCAAACTGCCGGAAGAAAGAAATATTCTGGCCGGACTTTTATCCGGAACATCTGGCGAAGATTTATGGAATTCCAAGCGGAATGTAGATTTTTATGATCTAAAAGGCTGTATTGCCAATATGTTTTTTGATTTGAAAATAGACAATTGCCAGTACCGCTCGGGAAATCCGGAGACGTTTTTACATCCCGGAAAATCATGCAATATCTTTTTAAATGACAGTAAAATAGGTTATTTAGGCGAGTTGCATCCTGATGTTCAGGATAAAATGGATTTAAAAATAAACTCCTATGTATTTGAAATTGATTTGGATATGCTGGCCGCCCATAATGCCGGCGGTATTACTTATAAAGAAATATCAAAATATCCGGCAGTGACACGGGATGTAGCTTTTGTTATCGGCACCGATGTGGAAACAGATTATCTGTTGGATATTGTTTTGCGTCAGAAAGAAGATTTACTTGAAAATGTTGTTATTTTTGATATATACACAGGCAAAGGTCTTGCTGAAGAAACGAAAAGTCTGGGATTGCGGTTTTCTTATCGCGCACCGGATAAAACATTGACCGATGTTGAAGTAAATTATGTCCACGAAAAGATTGTGCGCAACACCATTCAATTGACTGGTGCAAAAGTTAGAGGCGAATAGTCATACGAAGCTAAAACGGAGGAAAAGAAATGACGAAGATTGATATTATTCAAAATGTTTATGAGAAGCTTGGTTTTTCCAAAAAAGAGTCGGCAGATATCGTTGAATCTGTATTTGACATTATTAAAGACAGTCTTGCCCAAGGCGACAAAGTGAAGATTTCAGGATTCGGTAATTTTGTCGTAAAAGAAAAAAGAGAACGTCGTGGCCGTAATCCTCAGACTGGTCAGGAAATATCCATTACGGCCCGGAGGGTTCTAACATTTAAATCCTCTCAGGTATTGCGTAAAGCCCTGAACTAGCAATAACCGAATCCATGTATACGCATTCCTCCGTGCTTTAGAAATCCTGCTAGATGATTTCTAAATATAAATTGTTTGTCTTATGTGTTCTATCGGAAGCATAGCGAATAAAATAGCCGCTTTTCCGGACGATAATTTTAAAAGTGTGGTGGGGAATATTGCCGTAAGGATTTAGGAATTTTATGGAAACAATTATTCCCGAAAAGGCCTATTTCCGTATTGGAGAAGTAAGCAAAATTCTTGATGTTGAGTCTTACGTTATTCGCTACTGGGAGACAGAGTTCAAATCGGTTAAGCCTGTGCGCACAAAGTCTGCCCAACGTCTGTACCGCAAAAAAGATGTTCAGGAATTGTTAACGATCAGGAATTTACTTTATTCGCAGCGTTTTACAATTGACGGAGCCAAAAAGCAACTCGCCAAAATGCGGGGAGAAGGTGATCCGGAATTAAAAGTTGTCGATAGAGAAAAATTGCTCTTAATTAAACACGAATTACAGCAAATAAGAAATATGATCAGCTGAGAAAAAAGGCGACTAGTTGCTAGTCGCCTTTTTTATTTGATCGAAATATCTCTTCCCCCAAAGCAAGGCTTGTTTCAAATAATTATTTGAGCGATTAAAATTATTTCTTATTTGCTCTCTTTGAAGCTTTGAGTGGATTGACTTTTTGTGCCGCTTCTTTAACTTCCAGCTTGATATGAGTTGCCGTCGGGCATTTGCCATTAATCCATTTGCTTGTTGGATCCGGATAAACCTTACAGTATTTTCCTGATTCGTATTCTAATATCTTGCCGCATTCAATGCATTGATCAACTATTACATGGCAGCTGCCTCCAAAAAACCCACAGCCTTTTTTGCTCATGAAAGCGCATTCTAATCCTGTTTTAACTGTCTGACAAAGCATTTAACTACCCCCTAGTAATTTTTCCATTTTAAATCAATCGGTATTAAAAATTAGCGGAAGAAATGAATAAAAAATCTCCGCTTATGGTATTTTTATGAAAACCGGCGTGTCCTTAACAACAAAAGAAGCACTTGTCAAGAAAAATTGGAATATCTTGTATTCCTTGTGATTAAATTGACTTCGGTATTGTTTTATGCTACTGGAAAAAGCATTAAAATACACTGTTTATTGCTATTGAGGCCTTAAAATAGTGAATAATTTAGTATTAGCTAAGATTTTTTTGAGGTCATTTTTTATCTCGACAACGCTAAATTTTCGAAGAATGCAAAACATGGGTTTTGCAATGGCGGTGATTCCAGCAATCCGGGAATGGGATCTGACACAGAAAGATGCAGCAAAATTATTAACCAGTCACTTGCAGATGTTTAATACACATCCTTATTTTTCGGCATCTGTTGCGGGTTCGGTTGTTCGTTTGGAAGAAGAGCATATTAAGGAAATGGGGGATGATTCATCAGCTGATGCCGTTGCAATAAAGCAGGTTTTAGCAGGGCCTTATGCGGCAATCGGTGATACTTTTTTCTGGGGTGCTCTACGGCCTTTTGCCGCAATTGTTTCTTGTGTTTTAGCTTACAGGGGTTATGTTCTTGCGCCTTTGGCTTTTTTATTATTATATACGCCGGCTCATGCCTGGGTAAGATTACAGGGATTTCTCGAAGGCTATCGAAGAGGGAAGCAGGGCATTGAATTCATCAGGATGCTGGATTTGCCGCGCAATGCCGTAAATATTCGGTGGGCTTCTTTGATTGTTTTAGCCGGGTGGGCAGCTTTTTTGCTCTGCAGTAACGGAAGTTTGTCATTTATTGATTCGTCTGATATTGTAATCAAATTGGCGGCGATTGCCATTATTCTGGTTTGCATTATACTGATTAAAAAAAGAGTTTCACAAATTTATATTTTGTACGGTGCAGCTTTATTATTTCTTATAATATCACTGAAAGATTTTTTGAATTGATAGAAATTAAAACATTTAAATTAACAAATAAGTTGGGAATGCATGCCCGTCCGGCAGCAGCCTTTGTGAAAATTGCACAGCAATTTAAAGCAGATATTTACATAGAGCGCAATGGACAAACAGTTAACGGTAAAAGCATTCTGGGGATACTTACTTTGGCCTGTCCTCATAACGGAAGATTAACAATAAGGGCTGAGGGACATGATGTGCTGGCAGCAATGAAGGCATTGGAAAATTTGATCGAAAACAAATTTGGAGAAGATTAAATAACAATATGAGCGTATATCAGGAAAAGAAAACATTGGTTCTTAAGGGCATAGGCATTTCCCCGGGCATTGTTATCGGTAAAGCCTATCTTTTTGACCCGCTGGATATTCAGCTTTCTTTTTATAAGCTTGATGACGTAGCACTCATTCCTAAAGAAATTCAACGTTTTAAAAATGCTCTGAAAGAATCAGAGCGTCAGCTTTTAGAAATTCAGGAAAATGTTAGGAAAACAAAGATTGATGAGCCTCTCTATGTCATCGATGTTCATATTTTAATTCTGAAAGACAAGAAATTTATCAGCCGTACGACCAAATACATCCGCAGATTGGGAATTAATGCGGAATGGGCAGTACGAATGATGCTTGACCGGTACAAAAAAATATTTGCCGATGTTGAAGATACTTATATCAGCGGTCGCATCAGCGATATTCAGCATGTCGCCGAAAGGGTATTGCGGAACCTTTCAGGGAAAAAGAGAGAAACCGTCTGGGGGTTTGATGACAACGTTATTGTCGTTGCCCAGGATATTTCTCCCGCCGATACCGCGCAGCTCAAAATGGAGAAGGTAAGGGGATTTGCCACTGATATCGGCGGCCGGACATCACATACGGCGATTGTTGCCCGTTCCATGGAAATACCGGCAGTGGCCGGGCTGGATAATATCACGAGTATGGTGCAAACAGCAGATATTCTAATTGTTGACGGCACAGCAGGGTTGGTTATTGTTAATCCCTATCCGGACATGCTCACCCGGTATGAAGAGAAAAAAACACATTATGCGGCCTCCAAAAAAGAATATCTCAGCCATGCAAAACTTCCCGCCGTCACCCTGGATAACTATCGGGTGCAAATTGGCGGAAATATCGAATTTGTTGAAGAAATACCAATGGCAATTACTCATGGTGCCGAATATATCGGACTGTACCGGACAGAATTTATTTATATAAACAGCGAGGATTTGCCTACCGAAGAAGACCATTTCAATAATTATTGCCAGGTTGTAAAAACTAAAGAATTGCTCTGGTCAACCATTAGAACTTTTGATCTCGGCGGGGATAAATTCCCCTCCAATTCCAAACCAGCGAAGGAATTAAATCCGCAAATGGGGTTGCGGGCGATTCGTTTTTGTTTGAAAGAAGTTGATCTATTCAAAACGCAATTGAGGGCTATACTGCGTGCCAGTGCCATAGGAAAAACTAAAATCCTTTTCCCTATGATTTCGGGAATTGAGGAAATTAGAGAAGCAAAAAAATTGCTGCAGGAAGCAAGAGCAGAACTCATCGCTGAGGGTTTAAAAGTTGCGCCGGATATGGAAATTGGCGCGATGATCGAAGTGCCTTCTGCCGTTGTGCTTGCCGATAAACTGGCGCGGGAAGTTGATTTTTTCAGCATTGGGACAAACGATCTGATTCAATATGCTCTGGCCATTGACCGTGCTAATGAACATTTGATGTATCTATATGAACCGCTGCATCCTGCTGTTTTATTACTTTTAAAAAGAGTGGTTGATTCAGCTCATAAAGCGAAGATAAGAGTGGCAATGTGTGGGGAAATGGCCGGCGATCCGATGTGTTGCCTGATCCTTTTGGGGATGGAACTGGATGAATTAAGTATGAACCATTTAGCTATCCCTCGCATTAAGCGAATAATAAGGGCATCAAGCCTCAAAGACGCAAAGGTGCTGCTGAAGAATGCCATGTCTTTTAGTGTTGCTTCCGAAGTACGTGCATATGTGCAGGATTATATGAAACAGCATTTTCCCAAAGAATTTCAAAAAGAAGAAGATTGATTTTTTACAGGACAATAAGTAAAATAAGCTGCTGGCGGGCAGTGAAATTGTATTGGAACTGAAAATTGAATAGCGTCGAAAGAAAAAAAATAGATTCACCAGAAATAAATGAAGAATATTATTCCGGTTGTCTTTATGAACGGCAGGATTTTTTAAGATTTCGACCGGCAAAAACATTTCTTTCCCGCGTATCAATTGCCGATGAATACGTGGAAAAAATAAAGAACCTCGCCTCCGAAGGTCTCGTCGTTTACGCGATAAAACAAAGAAGCAAGCTCAACAGCCTCATTATTCATGAACTTTCCTCGCGAAAAGATTTGCCAAGGCCATCATACTGTCATGGAATGAATATGTCTTTCTGGCAGCCTCTGCCCATGATGATAAAATTTCTCTGGTCATCTTTCCTGCGGAGATTAGGAAAAAAGCAAAAAGCGCTGTCGGGCAAATTAGCTTTTCTAGAGCGGGAAGTTGCCGGGGGAAAGAGCATTATTATTCATCTGGGTGAATCGGAATTTATTGAAAGCAGATCATCCGCTGAATCCATTATTGCTCTGAGTAAAGTACAGGAAAAAGTTGATTTTCCGATTTTTATCGTACCGGTACTTGTTGCTTATGGCCGGCGCCGAGAAAAGGAAAATGAGAGCCTGATTAATATACTTTTCGGCCAATCGGAACATACCGGACCCCTGCGTCGCCTGATTACTTTTATGCGCTACTCGAATAAAGCCTTTGTTGTTCCGGCAGAGCCGATTAACATGTCCCATTATTTAAATGAAAATAAAGATGTTCCTGCGGAGATGATGATTCGCGATCTGCGCGGAGAATTAATCGACCGTATTGAAGAAGAAAAGACGAGCATTGTCGGTCCCGCTTTAAAATCCCGGGAAGAACTAATAGGGATGGTCTTGAGTGATGAAGTAGTCAAGCAATTTATTGCCGATTACGCAGCAAAGGAGAAAAAAGACCGGGCCGTCGTGGAAAAAGATGCCCGTCGCTATCTGTATGAAATAGCCGCTGATTACAATGAAACATTTGTTGAGCTTTGGGATAAGGGGCTTACCTGGCTCTGGAATACTGTCTATGACGGTGTATTACTGGACATGGAAGGATTAGCAAAGATCAGGAATGTTTCCAAAAAAATGCCTTTTGTCATTGTTCCTTGTCACAGGAGTCATATCGATTATCTGCTGCTATCCTATTTGTTCTATAAATATAACATTCAGTTGCCGTTTATTGCGGCGGGAAGCAATCTGTCTTTTTTCCCGCTGGGTTATGTCTTTCGTAAATCCGGCGCTTTTTTTCTGAGGCGCAGTTTCCGGGGCAATGCTCTTTATTCAGAAGTATTTGCCAAGTATATTGCCATTCTTTTAAAAGAAGGTTTGCCGCTGGAATTCTTTATTGAAGGAGGCCGCAGCCGCACCGGAAAAATGGTAATACCCAAGTACGGACTTCTTTCCATGGTTTTGCAGGCCTATCAGGAAAAATACTGCGATAATTTTGCTGCTATTCCCGTTTATATCGGTTATGACCGGGTAATCGAGGAAAAATCATATCTGAAGGAGCTTACGGGAGCCCCCAAAGTTAATGAAAACACGGCAGACATAATTAAAAGTGGCAATATCCTCCGCAAACGCTTTGGCAAGGTTTATGTCAATATCGGTGAACCGATCATTATGAAAGACTATTTGGCGACAGGGGAAAAACAAATTGACCAGATGAATCAGGAAGAAAGACAAAGCCTGTATCGGAAAATCGGCTATGAAATTGTTTTGGAAATTAATAATGTGTCTGTTGTTACACCCTTTTCCATGGTTGCTTCCGGCCTTTTGAGTCATGACCGCCGGGGGATATCGCACGAAGATTTAACAGATGTTTTAAATGAGTTTTATGAGTACCTGTTTACAAAGAAAGTAAAATTTGCGGCGACTTTTGCTCATCAGGAAAAAGCCATTGCCGATGCCCTCAATATCTTCGCCCAGTCCAAGATAATTTCTAAAATTGAAGCGGAGGAGGATGAAATAGAGGAAATGCAGGAAGTTGTTTACTCGCTGGAAGATGATAAGCGACTCAATTTGGAATACTACAAAAACAACATTTTACATTTCTTCGTTCCCTTGTGTTTTGTCGCCACTTCGATGGTGAACAGCAATGAAGATGTCATGTCGCTGACCAGGATTATGGGTGATTATAAATTCATAAAGCGTCTTTTATGGAATGAATTTATCTTTGATGAACGAAAAGACGATGTCGATGAAGTTAACGATGTGCTGGCCTATTTGGACAACAGGAAAATGATTGTTCCCTTCGAACGGGATGGCCAGGTCTGGATTGAAGTAAAAGGAAAAGGTAAAACGAAGCTCAAGCCATTTGCCGGATTAATCCATAATTATTTGGAATCATGCTGGATTGTTCTGAGGAGCTGCCTGTATTTAAAGAAAACTCCGCATGCGGAAAAAGATTGGTTAAAGAAAATCCGGACTCTGGGTGATCGAATGTACCGTAAGGGAGAAGTTTTGCGGGCGGAATCTCTTTCGCAATCTAATTATGCCAACGTTATCCGGTTTCTGGCCGACGCGGAACTTATTACTTCCATAATTAAAGAAGAAAAAGGCGGGAAGAAAGAGACTGCCTATACGCTTGCCGAGAATAGAGCGGAAATGGAAGTGTTACGCCGCCGCCTGTTCAAATTTCTCTAGCAGACTGCTGACCGGGGGCGCATTCCCGTTAGGGAGGCGCAGTATTTTATTGATGCTTTCCTTGCCGGAAAAAGCCGAAGGCTTTACAATAGGCCTATTTGCGGTTTATAACCCACGGGTTACGTTGCGCTTCATCTCTCTGATGCTCATGTACGTTTAGTACGCTCCGCTCCACGGTCTTCGCGCGCCCTGCATCTGAGTGTTTTTAAACAGTCTGAAATATAAAGCCCCGGAAGCAAAACTCCCGGGGCTTTATAATGATCAGATTGTTCCGACATTTTTTACTTTTTTCTGGTTGCCTTTGCTTTTACTTCTTGCTTAATACTGTAGAAAGCATTTCTGCCTCGGTAATTGGCGGCATCGCCTAAATCTTCTTCAATTCTCAAGAGCTGATTGTACTTGGCCAGCCGTTCCGAACGGGAGAGCGAACCGGTTTTGATCTGGCCGCAGTTGGTGGCCACGGTGACATCAGCCATGAAGGTATCTTCCGTTTCGCCGGAGCGATGTGAGACAACGCAAGTGTAATTGGCTTCTTTGGCGCGTTCGATAGTTGCCAGCGTTTCGGTGAGAGTTCCGATCTGGTTGAGTTTAATTAAAACGGAATTAGCCACGCCCAGGTTGATTCCTTTTTCCAGGCGCTTTACATTGGTTACAAACAGATCATCGCCGACAATTTGCACTCTTTCGCCCAGTTCATCGGTGAGCAGCTTCCAACCGGCCCAGTCATCTTCCGCCAGGCCGTCTTCAATGGAAATAATAGGATATTTCTTAACAAGATCGGCGTAGAACTTAACCATCTCTTCTGCTGACTTTTGCGGTTTAGCTTCCGCTGCCAAAACATATTTGCCCTTAGAGTAGAAAGAGCTGGCCGCCGCATCCAGAGCGATCATGATGTCCTGCCCCGGGCGGTAATTTGCTTTTTCGATCGCCGTCATTATTACGCTCAGCGCTTCTTCATTGGATTTCAAATTAGGGGCGAATCCGCCTTCATCGCCGACCGCAGTATTGTATCCTTTTGCTTTTAAAACTGATTTCAGAGCATGGAAAACTTCTGCACACATGCGGATGCCCTCGGAGAAATTAACGGCTCCTACCGGCATAACCATAAATTCCTGAATATCAACATTATTGTCGGCATGCTGGCCACCGTTTAATATATTGGCCATGGGGACAGGCAGGTCTTTGGCATTTACACCCCCCAGGTATCTGTAGAGCGGTAAACCGGATATTTCCGCCGCCACTTTGGCGCAGGCGAGAGATACGGCCAGCATAGCATTAGCGCCCAGCTTACCCTTATTCGGTGTGCCATCAAGTTCGATCATGGCATAGTCAATATCGCGCTGCCGGCGGCAATCCATACCGATTATTTCCGGCCCGATTTTATGCAGAACATTATTGACGGCATTCTGGACACCTTTGCCGTTATATCTTTTTTTATTGCCGTCGCGGAGTTCCATCATTTCATATTCGCCGGTGGAAGCGCCGGAGGGTACGGCAGCCCTTCCTGTAAAACCTGCTATTGTGGTTACTTCAGCTTCAACTGTCGGGTTTCCCCGGGAATCTAAAATTTCCCGTGCGTGAATATTGATAATTTCCGGCATAAGCCCCCTCCATAAAGTTTTTTGCCTCTATAACAGAGAGAACTCAGTATTTCAAGGCGATAATCAAAGCGCCTTGATAAGTTTAAGCAAGTCAGATAAGAAGAAAACGTTTTTTAAATGACAGGAGGCTTTTTTAAACAAAGTGGAGAATGCAATAGTGAATAAAGGAAAAAACACAAAACTATTTCTACATTTAAAAAAATGGCTGGAAAAGGCGGTGCTCGATTATAAAATGATTGAGGAAGGCGACCGGCTGCTGATCGGCGTATCCGGCGGTGCGGATAGCTTTGCCCTGTTGGATTTGCTGGATTCGCCGATGGTTTTCGTGCCTAGGTTTTCTTTTATCGCCGTCAATATCGATATGGGTTTCGATCCGGACTATGTCGCCTATAGTCAGCTGGAGAAATATTTGCAGGAGAATAACTATCATTATATTATGGAGAAAACGGATATCGGATTGCTGGCGCACAGCGATTACAATAAGAAAAACCCCTGTTTTCTATGTTCGAGATTGCGCCGTAAAAGGATTTTTGAAATAGCGGATGCCGAGGGATGCAATAAAATTGCGTTTGCCCATCACCGGGACGATATTATTGAAACGCTTTTGATTAACATGTTTTATGGACGCGAAATCAGCACTATGATGCCCAATCAGAGTATATTTGATGGCAAACTGCACATCATCCGGCCCTTGGCTTATTTAAAAGAGGAACTGGTAAAAAAGTACAACCGGGAGAGACAATTTCCGGCAGCAAAAAATTGTTGCCCTACAAGTCTTACATCAAAGCGGGTTTATGTTAAGAATCTTTTAAATGATCTGGAACGGGACAACAAGGAAATCCGCGAGAATATTTATAAGGCGATGAGCCATGTTAAACCGGATTATCTGTTGCCACCGAAGAAAAAATAAATGGCTTTAAACGTAATTTAATGTAAAATTCAAGCATGACAAAAGAAAATACTGCCAACAGACTTATTGCATCCAATAAAACGGCGCGCCTCAATTATGATATCGGCGATATTTACGAAGCTGGTATGGTTTTATCCGGAACTGAGGTTAAGGCTCTGCGCGCGGGTAAAGCCAACCTCAAAGATAGTTATGCTGTTGTCAAGGATGATGAGGTTTTCCTGCGGGAGATGCACATCAGCCACTATGATCACGGCAACCGATCCAACCACGAGCCGCTGAGGCCGCGTAAACTTCTACTGCATAAACGGGAGATTCGCAAACTATACGGCCAATCAAGGGAGAAAGGCCTGGCGCTTGTTCCACTGAAACTATATTTCAAGAACGGGAAGGTCAAAGTGGAAATTGCTATCGGTAAAGGCAAAAAAAACTACGATCGCCGTGAGGACATTAAAAAGCGCGAAGAGCGACGCGACCTTGCGCGCGACTTTAAATCCAAACTAATCAAAGTGTGAAAAGTTGCCCAAGAAGAGAAGGGGGCATGATGATGAAAATGCGCAAGATAAGTAAAATCATCAAAAGCAAACCCACTTTGGAAGGTGCAGGTGTTCATTTAAACCGGGCATTCGGTTCTGCTGAAGCACCGAAGTTGGATCCTTTCTTATTGCTCGATGATTTTCGCTCCAGCAATCCGAATCATTATCTCAAAGGTTTTCCCTGGCATCCGCACCGTGGTATTGAGACCATTACTTATATGCTGGAAGGCAGCGTTGAACATGGCGACAGCATGGGTAATAAGGGTGTGATTGGAGCGGGAGATGTGCAGTGGATGACCGCCGGAAGCGGCATTATCCATCAGGAAATGCCCCATGGCGATAAAGCAGGCTATATGGGCGGTTTCCAACTCTGGGCGAATCTTCCTGCAGCGCATAAGATGATGCATCCGCGCTATCAGGAAGTGAAAAGAAGCCAGATACCGGAAATATCTCCAGTGCAAGGTGTTAAAATAAAAATTATTTGCGGTGAAGTGGGTGGAATAAAAGGGCCGGTACATGATATTGTGACCGAACCAGAATATCTGGACGTTACCCTTGCGAATGATGCTGTATATACTCATCCGGTAAAACCTGACCATACCGTTCTGGCCTATATCATCGATGGGCGAGGATATTTTGATAATGACAGCTATCTTTTAAGTAACGGCGAATTGGTCTGGTATTAAGCAGGAGATAAAATAACGTTCAGCACCACTGATAACCCTGTACGGTTTCTTCTGCTCTCCGGTAAACCCATTGGTGAGCCCGTTGCCTGGTATGGCCCAATCGTTATGAATACGCAGGAAGAATTGCAGATTGCTTTCAAGGAATACGATAGCGGTACATTTATCAAACATCAATATAAAGACAATTATAATAATATGATGATTCAGGAATCTGAAATATTCAGAGAGGTTTCGCAATGGATGGAAAAAAAGTAAGTGAAAGCATAGTGACCACGGCTCAGTTGATGAACCCGGAAAACGCTAATCCGGCGGGTAATGTTCATGGCGGGGATATTATGAAGCTCATCGATACGGCAGGAGGCGTAGCAGCTTCACGTCATGCGCGGGCGCATACGGTAACGGCATCCATTGACCGGATCGATTTTCATCATCCTGTTTTCATAGGTGATTTTTTAATCCTTAAAGCATCTGTGAATTTTGTCGGAAAAACATCCATGGAAGTCGGCGTTCGCGTGGAGGCGGAAAATATAATTACCGGTGAGAAACGCCATACAGGTTCAGCCTACCTGACATTTGTTGCCTTGGATGCCAACAAGCGTCCCATGCCGCTGCCGCCGCTGATGTTGGAGACGGATGTAGATAAGCATCGCAACGCAGAGGCTGCGGAAAGAAGGCTGATGCGATTGGCGGAAAAGAAAAATGAAAAGGAATGAATCTCATTGTTATTGTTGATACATAAGTGTTGCAAATCTTTGTGCATAGCAAATAGGACCAATTCTGCTGTTGTTAATTCCGGATGCATGAAATATAATTATGTTCAAGGCAAGTAATTTATGCCAAGTTTTACTTTTTTAAGGATATGAATATGAGTAAAATGGCTGATTTTATTTTTGGACGAAATAAGCATGTTTGCCCCTGGTGGTTATGTTTCACATTTGATAATATCTTTCGCAAACTGATTCATGATCCGGTAAAAATTCTCAGGCCATACATTAAAACGGGTGACACGGTTTTGGATATTGGTCCGGGGATGGGCTATTTCACGATTCCCATGGCGCAGATAGTTGGTGAAAATGGTCGGGTAATTGCGGCAGATATCCAGGAAAAGATGCTGCTTGCACTTTCGAAGCGGGCCGAACATGCAGGTGTAGAAAAACGCATTATTATGCATTTATGTCCGCCGGATTTCTTAGACGTTAAGCAAAAAGTTGATTTTATTCTTGGTTTTTGGATGGTGCATGAAGTTCCGGATAAGCAACGATTTTTGAATGAACTATTTTTGGTTCTTAAAGATAATGGGACTTTTTTATTAGTAGAACCCTCCATTCACGTTACAAAAGCTAACTTTGCAGAAACGGTAAATTTGGCCGTAAAAGCAGGATTTACTCTTGGTGAAAGCCCTCGAATATTAACCAGTCGGTCTGCTTTATTAGTGAAACACGTCGAATAATCATGGAAATTTCCGGTAATTTCCAATATTAATAAGGACGAATTAAATTAAAAGAGGTTTGTGTTGGAATGAAAGATCGTCAGCTAGGCCGAGTGCGTTTTATCAACGGGGAGAATAAGGGGCGATATCCCTTTTGTCATTCATTATATGTTGAAGGTGAAAAAACACGGATTGTCATTGATCCTGCATCCAGTCTCGATAAACTTAAATTGTTACAGCAAAATGAAGGTGTTGACGCTGTCTGGCTTTCGCACAGCCATGAAGATCATTTTGCCTTTTTATATCTTTTTGAGAATTGTCCTGTGCGACTTTCTCCCCGCGATTATCCGCCACTGTCAGATATTAATATATTCCTGGATTGGTATGGCGTTGATGCGGGAAGTAACCGTGAGAGTTGGCGTGAAATGATGATGCAACAATTTCACTATACCGCGATCAAAAATGCCAATTTTTTCCAGGATGGTGAGGTTGTTGATTGCGGCTCGGTGACGGTGGAAGTAATTGCCACTCCCGGGCATACTCCCGGTCATTTGTCTTTCTTTTTCCCTGAAGAAAAAATTCTCTTTCTGGGAGATTACGATTTGACCTCCTTTGGGCCATGGTATGGTGATGTTTATTCGGACATTGAGGAGACCATTAAATCGGTGCGCCGTCTCCAAAAAATACCCGCAGATATCTGGATTACCAGCCATGAGAAAGGTTTTTTTGAAGAAAATCCCGGTGAATTCTGGCTAAAGTATGAAAACATTATCTATGAGCGCGACAATAAAGTAATGGAATATTTAAAACAGCCCAGGACCCTCGAAGAAATAGTTGCCGCCTGGCTGATTTACGGCAAGGCCCGCGAGCCGCTTTTTTTCTATGAATTCGGTGAACGAGCGCTGGTTACAAAACATCTGCAGCGGTTGGAAAAACAAAACAGGATTATTTTCGATAACAATCATTATTGTCTAATTCAGTAATTTTCGAAGTTCTTGGTATATTCTATCAACAATAGTTTTATTTGATCTCATCTCTAAGCGTGTGGCCTGTCTGTCAGTCGTATTATTCTCAACTTGTTCCCATGGAAAAGAGATGGCGGTAGGGAGGCAACAGGTGCCTGCCTACCGTCTTTATACGCCAATAAACTTTACCAGTGAAATTTGCATAGTTAGATTTCTCAGCTATTTACGAAGAGCTTTGCAAAGTTGCTATGCGTAAAACGAGAGTGAATCTTTGGAGCTCGCAGCAGAGCTATTGCTGTAATAGTTACTAAGCGCTTCAATCATTTTGCTCAGTAGATCCTTTTCAAACGTTGTCGAATTACTGGAGGAAGAATTGTTGCCGGAATTATCACTGGACATCTTTTCCTGCATTTTTTTCAGAAAAGCATCATTTTCATCTTTACTGATCTTCCCGTCCTTATCCGTATCAATTTCCTTCATGATTTTATCAGCTGTTGACTTATTACCGGTAGCTGCCAATAATTCGGTAATGCTAACGTAACCATCTTTGTTGGTATCCTGCGAATCAAAAATACCACTGCTTTTATTTCCATCGGAGGAAGAAGATGCTGTACCTGCTGGACCACCTCCACCCATCATACCCATAGATGGCGGCTTATTCTTCATTTGTTCATCCATTTTGTCCATTGCGGTATTCAGCTCATCTTTACTGACGGAATTATCGCCGTTAGTATCAAGCTTACTGAATATATCATCAGTGTTGACCCCTTTCATCCCTTTTAAAGAGTTGGCAAACTCTGTTTTATCAATGGAGCTGTCACCGTTTTGGTCAAGCTGATTAAACATATTTTGCCTCATCTGGGTAATTGCCGTGGCATCAAATTGACCAAAACCACCAATTGAATTTACCATAATAACCTCCTTTCTTTTGCTTGTGTTAATTATGCGTTTATAATTCTTATCGGCGTTTCCATCCCTCTTCTTCTGTAAACAATTGTTAATTCTTTCGTCATGCAAGTGTAGCCAAAAATATTTTTAAATTTACGAGCTGACAGGTGAAAAAAGCAATGGCCATGCCCAGAGGAGGGAATGAGTATGAATTTACAATTATTTACAATGCGCCAATGGACTTTTGCCGGCAAAAGTATATTATACTGACAACTGATTGGCTGGATAAAACATTACCGGTTTCCATTATAGATGAGGATATTGCTTTACAATACTTAACAAAGTGCCGGAAAATCAAAGGGTGTAAAATGTCTGGAGGCGGCAAATATTGCCGTTTCTGTACTTATGAGATGAAAATCTTACCGGAATCGGCAGAACTGTGGAACAACTAAAAGAAAGCATTCTTATAATAGATGATGATCAGGCATTATGCGAACTATTGGGCGAATACCTGACTAATGAAGGTTTTACGATTGATCTGGCCCATGATGGTAGGGAAGGGATGGAGAAGGCAATTGCGAGAAGATACAGCCTTTTAATTCTCGATGTCATGCTTCCCGGAGGGTATAATGGTTTTGATGTACTGCAAAACATCCGGGCCAAAACAGATACCCCGATATTGATGCTTACTGCCCGTGGTGATGATGTTGACCGGATCATTGGTTTGGAAATGGGAGCGGATGATTATCTATCCAAACCCTTTAATCCAAGGGAATTGCTAGCCAGGATTCACGCTATTCTCCGCCGGATGCAATCGTTGCGGCAGGGCGAAGTATCAGCAGTCTCAGTGGTTGAGAGACGCAAAATTGATGATGTGGAATTGAATTATACTGCACGGACAGTAATCCGGGCGGGAGTTACAGTTGAACTGACCTCAGTTGAGTTTAACATTCTGGATATGCTGATGCGCAATGCCGGTGAACTGGTAACTCGTGATGAATTGGCTAAGGAAGTTCTCGGTCGACCTCTTTCGTCTTATGATCGCAGCGTTGATGTCCATGTGAGCCGACTGCGGAAGAAGCTCGGTTCTGACGAGGGTAGAACGGAACGTATTAAATCAATACGTGGTGCCGGTTATATCTACGTGTCTTCTTTGGCCTTGGCCGCCGATGTGTTACCTCCATCTGATATATTGTAGAAGTAAAGAGTGAAGGATTTATGCAAAAGAACAGGCTTTTTGTCAAAATTTATCTTTGGTTTTGGCTGACAACTATTGTTCTGCTTCTGACGATGTTTGCCATAGACATAATGACACAAGCTGGTCGGGGAAAGGAGGAACTGCAACATTTTGTCGGCCATATCCTTGTACTTGAGGGGCATCAGGCCGTAAATATTTACGAAAACGAAAGTGCCGCATCATTCAACCGTTTTGTCGAACATATGGAAAGAATGCCCGGCTTGCACATATATTTTTTTGAGAATGAGGGCAAAGAGATCACAGGTCGTAAAGTACCGCCGGAGATATCCAAGCTTGTAGCAGCGGCTGTCAAAGATAAAATAACCAATACCGTTATTCCCGGCGATAAGAATCTGGTGCTGAAAAGAATCAATAGTTATAAAATGAAAAAATATCTATTGGCCGCCGAAGTTTCGCACCGGCCGATATTCCTGCCAACAGGACCACCACCAGGAATAGGGCCAGGCCCGGGACCGCGTCCCGGTGGCGACATATCATTTCTTTTTCTCCGGGTTATGGCTATTCTGATTGTTTCCGGAGTCATTTGCTATTTACTGGCGCGCTACTTAACTGCGCCGATCGTCAAGCTCAGTAATGCTACGCACCGGTTTGCCTCAGGTGACTTTTCCATCCGTGTAAAGTTAAAAATTGGCAAAAGGAAGGATGAAATATCCGACTTGGCTTTTGACTTTGACCATATGGCCGGACGGATCGAATCTCTTTTAACGTCTCAACGAAATTTACTGCGAGATATATCTCATGAGCTCCGGTCGCCGCTGGCACGGCTCAATGTTGCGCTGGAACTATGCCGGCAACGTTCCGAAGGGGAAGCGACAAAGTATCTGGAACGAATCGGGCAGGAAGCGGAGAAACTCAATGAATTAATAGAACAGATTTTAACCTTAAACCGGGTTGAATCGGGTATTGCAGAATTTAAAAAAGAAAAAATTGATTTGGCTCATTTGATCAGTCAAATTATTGCTGATGCCGATTTTGAAGCCCAGAGTCTGAATAAGGCTGTGAAAATTATTCAGGATGAGAAATGTATTATTACAGGCAACGGAGAATTGATCAAGCGGGCGGTCGAAAATATAGTGCGCAATGCAGTTCTTTATACGGCCGAAGGCAGCACAGTGGAAATATCGCTTAAATCCGTCTGGCACGCTGGCCATTTCTCTGCTGCAATAACAGTCCGTGATTATGGCCCCGGAGTACCGGAAAATGAAATTGCCAATATACTTCGGCCATTCTACCGTATTGATGAACACAGAGACCGGAGGACAGGCGGGACAGGTATTGGTTTGGCTATTGCAGATGCCGCTATACGGCTGCATGCCGGAAGTATCAAAGCTGTTAACGTCCCGGATGGCGGATTAAGCCTTGAAATAACATTGCCTATCAATCAACTACCTTAAATAATTAAATAAAAAAACAAAAATTATTCTATGAGAATTGACTTGATAAAATGCCATCAGGGTTGTAAAAATGTGTAAAAAATAGAAGGAACCGGAGGAATAAAGTGTACTGGGAAAAAGATATTGAAACAATAGATCGCAAGAAATTGGAAGAACTTCAATTATACAGGCTCAAAGATACCATGGCTTACGCTGAGAAGTCTTATTATTACGGAAAAACATATAAAGAAAAAAGAATTAATGCTGATTCGATCAGATCGCTCGCGGACATTCAAAAAATTCCTTTCACCACGAAAGACGATCTGCGCGAACACTGGCCGTATGGATTTATTGCCGTTTCCAAAGATGAACTTGTCCGCATGCATTCTTCTTCCGGCACTACAGGCCTCGCTACTGTTATCTTCCATACCGCCAATGACCTTGCTGTCTGGTCAAACCTGCTAGCACGCTGTATGTATATGGCCGGAATGCGCAAAAGCGATGTCTTCCAGAATATGATGACATACGCCCTTTTTACCGGCGGGCTTGGTTTTCATTACGGCGCGGAAAAAATCGGTGCGCTGGTTATTCCGGCCGGAGCGGGGAACTCCAAACGCCAGATTCAATTGATGATGGATT
>CAIVQG010000050.1 GCA_903907985.1 uncultured delta proteobacterium | reverse complement strand
TAGAAGCATGATGAAGGTATTGCCCCTTTCCTCTCCCAAGGTTATGTTGTCCTTGGAATACAAGCGGTACTATGGGCAAATCCGACTCCCTTGCCGACCCAGTAAAATTTCGTTTCCTTATATTTACCGGTTGCTCTCCTGTAGAGCATCGACAAGGGTCTCCCGTGTTCATTGTCGCATGGCTGCCCCTACGTGCCACCCCTGTTACCCCGGAAGCCCATCTATCGGTTCTGGTAGTTATCGTCAGGATAGATGCTCCGGTCTTCCCCACTGTAGAAAAGGGTCGACAACTCCATCGTATGTTTCGAGGCTACATCTGGGTTCGCTTGCGCTGCGGCCCGCAGGTTTGCTCGACTCCCCTAAGGAGCCTTTGTCAGGAAACTTAATGCTTCAGGTTACCCTTTACACCTCCCTCAAGCTACGTGGGCGAACTACCGAACTCCCACCGTCGGACTTTAACCGACAAGTCATGCGTTTTACACGGCATACTCTACCACTCTGTAATTTTCAGCTGTGAATTGCGGTGAGGATTACCATTCGTAAGTGTCGGACCTACTTCAACCAGAATTCGTATTGTCTTTGACTCTCTGGAAAAATGACAGGCAGAACCCAGAGGTTCTGCCTGCTAAACGATCATATCCAAATCGGCATAACTTCTTAAACACTTTCCTCGTTGGCGAAAAGATTGATTATCTGTTCGCGACCGGTAAGCCTAAGGTGTTACGATGGCAAACGTACCGGGCGCTTTTTCGATCAATCTGAAAAAGCGGATCAAGTCGATCTTGCTGCCGGTGATCTTGAGGTCATCACTCATCAGTGTATCCTTCACACCGGCGGTCCCAGCCATCATCTTGATGAAGATCTCTTTCGTTAATGTCAAGGTCGCGTTGGCATTGGCTGCCGGAGGTGCCTTCTTGTGGTGCAGCACCGCATTTTCTATCCAGAGCACAAAGGATTCCCTGGTATCAGAAATGACCAGGTTAATCTTGAGATTCATATCCTCCGCGTCCGGACCGTTGAGGCCTGCGGCCATGGCGTCAAGGAAACGCTCGACCGGTGTTTGACTGAGCATATCGATGAAGTAGCTGCGATCGGCGCCTTTCTTCGGCGGACCATTACGCAACTCAGCGGCCGCGGTCAGATAGCTGTTGCGCCAAGTGGCTGCTTCGGCCATGTAGCCCATCTGGTCGTAAGTTCGTGCCAGCAACTTAATGGCGCTCTTGTTGTCTGGCTGTGCAAACACGACATGATTCAGCAACTCAGCGGTCCAGCGGTAGTCTCCCTTGTCAAATGCGGTCTGCGCCGCCGTGATGGCTTTTTCGGCGCCACCAGCAAGTTCAATGTAGCGTTTGGCCGATTCCTCAGGCGGCAGCGGATTCAGGTTTGCCGGATTGCCATCGTAGAAGCCCATATAGAATTGATAGACAGCCTTGACGTTGTGGCGCAGATCGCCATAGTAGCCGCGGCTTGGGGCGTATGTCTCAAGAGACTTGGGCAGCTTGATCATGTCGGCGATTTCGCGTGCAGTGTAGCCGGCGTTGATGAGACGCACCGTCTGGTCGTGAGTATATTTGTAGACATCGCGATGCTTGGTGATGAACTCGGCGATACGCTCGCGGCCCCAGATCGGCCAGTTATGCGTGGCGAAAAACACATCGGCGTCGGCTGTCTGCTCCAGCGCCTGATCCAGATAGCTTGACCAGCGCAGGGCATCGCGCACCTTGGCGCCTCGCACCGGCAAGAGGTTGTGCATAGTCTGGACAATATTTTCCGCCCCACAGTAGGCTTTCTTATCAGGGAGCAGGAATGTAAGTTCGGCGGGCGCCTCTGCCCCTGGTACGTTGTAGAAGATGAAGCGCACGCCGTCAATGACCATATTTTCCTTTGGTTGTCTGATGATTCGATTCGGCGGCAAGATACCGAAGTTGCCATATACCACTGCCTTGCCCAGGCCTGTATCGACCATGCCTTTGGCGGAGCGTTCAAGATCTTTGCCGAACTGGTAGCTTGCTCGGCGCCCCATGGCTGTACCGACAATGATATTTTCGCTGGTGGCTTCCTCCATGAAGCCATCCGGAACAATCACAGGAAGCTTTCGTTTGGCGACTTCCTGAGACGAAATCACGCCCAAGGCACCCCCGAAATGGTCCACATGGCTGTGTGTGATAATGATTGCCGAGACCGGCTTGTCGCCCAGGTGCTTGCGGGCAAAGGCAATCGCCGCCGCTGCACTTTCGCGGCATGTCAGCGTATCGACCACAATCCACCCGGAGTTGCCCTCGATCAGAGTCATATTGGCGATATCAAAGCCGCGTACCTGATAGATACCTTCCATTACCTTGAACAGGCCGATTTGGGCGTTGAGATTGGCGTGCCGCCAGAGGCTGGGGTTGACCGTCGTCGGCGACTTGCCTTCGACAAACTTGAAGGCGTCAAAATCGATCAGGACCTCACCCGATGCTCTGGTGATTTTTCCTTCAGGCCTGGCGATAAGACCGCGTTTGGCATCCTCTAAATACCGGGGGTTGTCAAGTTCCAGCGATTTAGCGAAATTTTCATTGAACTTTATCGTTGCAGTCGTGGCGTCACCGGCCTTACCGCCGCTACCGGACTCCTTGCCGCAGCCGGCAAGAATAACTACAAGAGCTAGAGCTATGGCTATTGTCGATAATTTTCTCATTTGTTTCCTCATTTTTAAAGGGGCGTCTATTAATGAATCTAAGAGAGCCCGATGGTTGGATGCTTTGTGATGAAAGATTGAGAAACGCCGTCACCACACCTTCTTGGCCTCTTCGGCCATGCCGTATTCCAAAAGTTTTTCTTTTGTCGGAATGGCTTTGATAGGATCGAAGCCCATGAGTCCGTAGAATCGCGATTTCATTCCTTCAAAATTCATCACAATACCTTCCGGCGCTCCGTCTCTGGCCGGCTCCAGCATTCTCGGCGTGAGGCTGTCGTCTTTTGCCGTGAGGCCATAGCGATAATTGATGAGCCGTTTCAGGTAAAAAACCCGGCGACCGGCCATCAACATTTTCTCAGTATTCCAATCATAACCTGCCACATCATTGAAGAGGTTCAGCCAGTCCGGAATGGTCAGCACATCGGCAAATTGGCACCAGCAGGCACAGTTTTCCAGGGCTCCAAAGGTTACGGCAACCACTGTCGCTTCCGGCTTGTTCTCGTCGCTCTGGGGATCATTCCCTGTGATGTAATCGAATCCGATCTCCGGGTAGTAGCGCGCGCCCATCTCGATGAACAACATGGGATCCGCCACATGGCAGGCACCTCGCGGGCTCATCGCATAGGTCAGAGCCAACCCGTGCCCGCCGCCCCGCGGGTCATGCATAGGCGCTTCCAGGCCCTTGCTGTGAACCGTGTATTCCAGTCCCTTGCCGATCTTTTTGGCGGCAGCCACGCTGCCGTCGGCCAGAAGTTGCCCCAGTTTGCCTTCTCTTTTGGCAATTTTAGGCAGAATCACGTTAATTACCGTCTCCAAGTCTCCCCATTTCAGGGCAATGCCGTCAGTATCAGCCAGCGTCAGATCACCTTTTTCAAAAGCTTCCATGGCCCAGGCAATGGTACCACCGGCGGAGATGGTGTCCATGCCCAGTTCGTTGCAGACACGCCCCGCTTTACACGTCGCCGCCAGATCAATGGAACCGATGAGGGTTCCAAAAGCGACCATGGTTTCATATTCCGGTCCCGGTCCTTCCGGTATGGCAAACGGCCCTTCTTTGACCTCAACTACCCGCTTGCAGGCAATGCCGCAAAAGGCACAGGCGGTGCGCTTGGTCAGATATAGCTCACTCAGAGTGCTTCCCGCCAGGGCATCTGACGATTCCTCCCAGAAGTTTGATTGCCAGTTCTTCACCGGCACGTCTCCGGAAGCTACGCCGCCACCAAGGTTTGCGGCCGTTCCGTCTTCGTGCAAAACACTTGCCGGCAGGGCTTCCACGATTCTGGAGTTGAGTTCTTTACGGTAGGTTTCAAAATGTTCCTTGTCCGCATACGCCATGTCCTTTTTTGAGGCCTTGATCACGATGGCCTTGAGATTCTTCGATCCCATGATGGCGCCAAAACCGGCGCGGCCTGTCGCATGATGGCCGTCGTTCAGAATGATGGTATACTTGACCAGATTTTCCGCGGCGGGACCGATGGTGAGAGTACGGTGATCCTTCCCGTATTTAATCTTTAATGCAGTTGTGACTTCCTCCGTTCCTTTTCCCCAGTATTCGCAGGCATCGAGAATTTGAATGGCATCGTCCTTGATCAGCAGATAGGACGGTTTGGATGCTTTGCCGGTGATGATGAGACCATCATACCCGGCATATCTCAGTTCCGGGGCAAAGTAGCCGCCGGAGGAGGAATCGCCCCAGTGTCCGGTGAGTGGTGAACATCCGGCCACGCTGTTGCGGCTGGCACCGGATACTTTGAGTCCGGCAAAAGGGCCGTTCATGAAGATCAGCATGGCTTCCGGGGCAAGAGGATCAATATCGAAGCGTCCGCGCTCCCAAAAGATCTTTGCAGCCAGTCCACTGCCACCGATGTATTGTTTATAGTATTCTTCCGGCAATGTTTCGATCCGGACACTACCGTTGGTCATGTCAATATTGACGACTTTTCCCGTGTTTCCTTTCATAGGTCTGCTCCTTTAAAATCGGCGATAGATCTGGAACCGTCCTGTCTTCTGAGTGGCTTCAAGAGTTACTCCCTGATAAAGCTCCCCTTTGAGGGGGGTGTGGGTAGCTAAAATCATCTTGTAGAATCTTCATGACTGCCGGCCCCGGAATTACTCACGCCAAGGCCGGTAGCCCGAAAAGAATTGATCAATAGGAAGACGGTCTGTTACAAGGCGACTACATCTTCAACTTATCTTCCATGCCTAAATCTTTCAGTACCTGCTCGTAGATCAGTGCCACCTTTTTCAGTTTGGGGGCCAGCTTCAAAAGTCCCGTGGCGGAACCTTTAACCTTGATCTGCCCTCTGGTGATGGCCATCACGGGATTGAGCTTATTTGCCCAGGACAAATGGGCGTTGTCGGCGGTAAGGCTCATTATGAGATTGGGCTCTCCGGCGGGCTTACCGCCTGCGACAATAAACTTCCCGTCGCGGCTGTCCACGTTGAACGAACAGTTGGGGCCGGACTCGGTGTAATCAAACCAAATGAGTTGATTGACTTTCTTCATGCCGTCGATTAGTTCCTGATCCTTGCCGCACGCTTCCCACAGGGACACAAATGCTTTGACTGCTTCTGCTTCGTCTTTCCAATACTTCATGGTTTCCTCCTCCATTTTTAAATAATTATTTATGTTACCGGGCTTTTATATAAAGATTATACAAGTCGTCCTCTTGCAGCTCGCGGGGGTTGTACGGGAGCTGTGAATCCCCCATAGCCAGATCAATCAAGGGGTTAAGGGCTTCACGTCCTTCGGGAACACCGAAATCCTTCAGGGTCTGCGTCAAACCCACGGCTTTCTGCAAGTCTTTCACAGCTTGAACAGCGGCCTGAGCGGCCTGCTGCGTCGTCATCCCGTCGATCTTCACGCCCATGGCATCGGCAATCATGGCGAATCGCTCCGGCTTTTCTCCCAGATTAAAGGCCATCAGATGGGGCAGCATGATGTTCATAGCCATGCCGTGGGGGACATGGTAAATGGCGCCCAAGGCGTGGCCTGTCGCATGGACCCCGCCGGTGAATGCGTTAATGAAGGACATACCGGCCATGGTGCTGGCGATCAGCAGGTAACCGCGCGCCTCGACATTACCCGGATTCTTCACGACTTCCGGGAGATATTTCGCAATAAGCCGCACCGCATGGAGCCCCAATCCATCGGAAATAGGATTTGCATTAGTGGTGGTGATGGCCTCGATCGCATGCGTCAGGGCGTCCATCGCTGTGAAGGCTGTGATCTTCGGGGGAAGCTTCACCGTGAGCTCCGGATCCAGCATAGCAATGTCCGGGTTGCAATAGGGGTGGGCCACGGCAATTTTCGCGTGGGCTATGTCATTCAAAACCACCATGGCATAGGTCACTTCCGCGCCTGTTCCAGCCGTCGTCGGGAAAGCGATATGCGGCGGCAGGGACTTGGCGCCGTCAAACAATCCGACCTGCTCCGCCAAGGGCGTAAAATCATCAAGGCCTCCGCCAATCAGGATATTGATGGCCTTGGCCGTGTCCATAACGCTGCCGCCGCCCACAACCACCATGCAGTTGGCGCCGCATTTCCGGTAGAAAGCAGCCCCTTCGTTGATCAGGTCAATACGTGCATCCTGAACGATCTTATCGAAAACGCCAACCAACTCCAGACTGGAAGCCTTGATGGTATCGATCACCATCTGGGCCACGCCGACATCAACAAGGCCCTTGTCTGTGTAAAGGACAGCCTTCGTGCCTCCAAGTTTTTCCATCTCAAAACCCAACTCTTCGCGCACGCCGGCTTTGTACATGACCCTGGGCCGGTTGGACCAAGTAAAGAATGGTTCAAATCCTAAATCCGGGTATTTCATACTTTTCTCCTTTCCATTTTATTGATGATCACTTTGTCAATGGTGCTTGCTATAGCAACGTTAGTGCCAAACAGACGACAGACGGGTGCCGAGGAAAATTATTTAGTGATATTAATTGTTTGATGCTATGAAGTGGTACCGTGAGATAAAAAGGAGATACTTAAAGAAATGAGACAAATATCCTTTATGTGAGATATTTGTCTCAGGAATAGACCTTCTTGGAAAAGGAAATCTGATATTTTTCCAATTTTCTATAGAGCGTCGCCCGACTGATTTCCAGATACCTGGCTGCCTCCGGAATGTTGCCTTGGCATTTGTTTATGGCGGCTATGATAGCCTCCCGTTCTGTCTGCCTCAGAGACCCGGAATCGTTGTCGGGCTTGATGGTGTGAGGCATGATTTGGGACGCGAAAAGACCATCTGGAGGGGCTGATCTGGGGAAATCATGAACCGTCAGGGTGTCACCTTCCGCAAGATTGACGGCCCTTTCGATCCAATTCTTCAGTTCACGGACATTTCCCGGCCATGCATATGTCAGCAAGTGGGATAAGGCCTCATCAGTTATACCCGTTATGGTTTTATTGAGATGCCGGTTCTTCTCTTCAATGAACCAATACGTCAGCATTTCTATGTCCTTGATACGCTGGCGCAGCGGAGGAATCTGAATCTCCATAACACTGAGACGATAATACAAATCGGGCCGGAAATTGCCGTGCCGAATCCGTTCAGTAAGGTCCTGGTTGGTGGCCGAGATGATGCGCGCCCCCAGTTCCATGGATCGGTTGCCTCCGAGTCGCTGAAACACCCTTTCCTCAAGGACACGAAGCAGCTTGACCTGTATGGACAAAGACGTGCCGTTGATCTCATCGAGAAAGAGGGTGCCGCCATGAGCGAGTTCAAGTTTGCCGGGCTTTCCGCCACTAAGGCCGCCGGTAAATGTCCCCGCTTCGTATCCAAATATTTCGCTGTCAATCAGTTCCGCCGGCATGGCGGCGCAGTTAATAGCGATAAAAGGTCCCTTGGCAAATTCGCTGCTGTTGTGGATGCTCTGGGCCAGCATTTCCTTGCCGGTTCCGGTCTCACCGGTGATGATGACGTTGGAGTTGCTTTTAGCAACTATGCGTGAAAGACGTTTAACTTGCGCAATGCCAGGGCTTTCCCCCAGGATATCGTTGAAGTTGTAAGGGGCCCGATGACCCACGACCCGTTGCAAGAGCTTCTGTACCGATTTAAGCTCCCGGAGGACAACAGAGGTGCCGAGATGTTTCCCCACAAGGCTCATGATGGGACTTACCGAAACGAGATAGCGGGACTTTTTCACGGATTCTTCGAGGATCAGTTCATAATCCACCAGCTTTTGCCTGTTCTTAACCGCCTCGACAATCACGATGTTTTTAACGATGTGAACGATCTCCTTGCCCCCGATATCCTCCATCCGGACACCCAGGAGCTTTTCTACTGTGGAATTCACATGAACGACCCTTTCATCCCATCCGAGCACGATGAGCCCATCAGACATGGAAGCCATGGCGTCCTTCAGGGACTGGCTCATGAATTCCGTCTGCTCCAGAGCATTTGCCAACTGCAGATCGTTCTCAATGATCTTGGCCACGGCGGCAATCAGGGCCAGGGTATGGGGATGCTGCGAAGCCATTTCATAGCTTGCGGTAATATTGAGTGCCCCCATAATTTGTCCCCGCTCATTGTGAAGCGGCGCGGCGACGCATATGCACGGATGTAGAAATTGTACGTAATGCTCCTCCGCCACCATTTCAAAGGGCTGGTCGTGTAAAATGGCCAGGAAAGGTGCCGTGGTCCCAACATCTTTCTCATGGGCCGAGGTCCCTAACCTATTGCCTAGAACTTGCGCCGCATAGCTCCATATGGCCCCCTCCCCCATGTTTTCAAGCATATAGCCTTCCTTATCGTGCAAGGAAATCAAGATATCGATATTCTTGATGTAATGGTAGAAGCTCTTCAGCACCCGTTGAGTGCTGTTTATGAGAAGACTGTTCCGGGTCAGCAGAGACTTCAACTGTTCATCATTCATAAGGGGGGGAGGAAAGCCCTTTAGGTGCGGGTCTATATCATACGCCCTAGATCTTTTCCAGGATGCTATGATTTCGGGCCTAACGGTTCCCTCCGCAACCGTCCCTCCGCAGACGAAGTCATTCCACGCTTTCTGGAGGCACTGACGAATATCTGTTTGCTTGGTTTCCATGGTTTCCACTATCAAGGCACGAACTTGTATAAATCCCACGAGAAGACAACACAGCATTGATTGAGAATATAGTTTTTAGATGGGTAAAGTATAGCAGAACGGAGTCGCATGTCAATTATATATTATGCCACAAGGTAAGTATTATCAGTTGTTATCATGAATATTTTATGACTATGGCGGTGTGCAGCTTTCAGGAAGGCATCATCCCACCATCATTCCAGAAATTCACGCTGAAAAATCTGAACCCTTCAACCAGTTATCAACGAAATGTGCAGGCTTGCATAAAAAAAGAGCCATCCCATCGGAGCATGAGACGGCTCAATTAACATGTTCAGGAATGGTTTGGTATCAGTCTATTTAACTGCGGCTTTCAGACCCTGCCCGGCCTTAAATACGGGAACCTTCTTTGCGGCTATTTTAAGAGATGCGCCTGTCTGGGGGTTCCTGCCTACGCGAGCTTTTCTCTTACTGACTTTAAATGTGCCAAATCCAACAAGCGTAACAGTGTCACCTTTTTTGAGTGCTTTCTGGATTGCCGCCAATGCTGCGTCTAATGCCAGTCCCGCTTCTTTCTTGCTGCATGTAACTTTTGCTATTTCACCGATCAATTGTCCTTTGTTCATTTAGTGCCTCCTGTTTTTATTTTTATCAGATGCATAGTTGAACTATACATTCTCGCTTGCCACAAATCAATCCGAATAACGTTGTTCAGCCACCAAAGTTTTGGTTGCAGGCCATTGCTAGAATTGATAATTACTATTTAGAAATTTTCACTGCAATTTATAGATGGGGCTGTCTTTCCCGAAATTGATAATCAACGGCGTTTGACTGTGACCAATTTCTTTGGATATATCCGTCGTCATCTTCTTTGAATATTCACCCAGTCCCACAATGCTGACCTTGCCGTCTTTGTTTTTGTCGGCAGCTTTGTTGTTGTTAAGACCATCCAATAAGCTATAGGTAAAAAGACCGTTACCTTTATACCCGTCCATTGCCGCTTGCTTGTCGCTGGCGGATGCATAAATGTGCAGCCCCATCTTTTTGGCAAGCACTGACATTCGGGCGTCATAAAGGCCGCTGACGATGGTATCAACTCCCCCGGCATGGCAGGTATCAAAGATGAAAAGCTGGTTCAATGATTTTATCTTCTTGGACATTTCTACGATCTCGTTAGAACTGATCATGTTTGTGTCACCTACTTGCCCATTGAAGTCATGGGTAAGCATATAATACTGGTTCTGTAACAGTACGCCGTGACCAGCCACAAAAAGGATAAAGCTGTCTTGTGGCTTGATGGTATTGGCAAGTTCATTTATTTTATTAAGGATATTTGCCTTGTTTGCATCTCTGTCTGTCACGAGTGAATAATGAATGTTTTGGGGTTTATACAATGTGGCAGACTGTGTTTTGATTTTCTCCTCTAGCTCTTTTGCATCCTTGACAGCATATTTGAGATTGACGCTATTGTCTGTGTACTGGTCTATCCCGATGGAAAGGATATAAAGATGGGGATCCGCAGACTTGATCCCAGAGTTGAAAGTAATGGTTTTCATGTAGCTCTGAACCGTGTTGCTGCTGTTAAAGGCGGAGATGCTAATCTCGTTCTCACCAGCAATGGCGTCTATCTCTTTGCAGTCTTCAAAGAGTTCTCCCTTCGATTTGCTGGTTATAACCGTAGAGTCTGTTTTGGCCTTGATGTTGAGGCTCCTCATATCGGCATAGATTGACCTGCTGTTTAACAAAGCGAGTTGGGTCGTTCCGATTGAAATCTTGGCCACCTCCCTGTAATAGCCATCCGATTGGATGAGTTTGCCATTGTGGAATAATCTGACTTCACCTATTCCGCCGCCGGTGTTCCTGACGGAGTAGCATACCTTGATCTTGGGTGAGTCGGTATCCTTAGGATTTGCAATCTCCACAGTCGGTGGAGGGCTTTTTATGGCGTCTTTCATGGTGATGGTAATAAGGTTTTTAATGTCTTCTCCCCTCAGTTTTGCCGCCACAATGTCCGGGCGGTAGAAGACGTCGTAAAACTGATCAACGCTGTAAGACTTATCACCTACTGTAGCATTCCAATACTGTGCGCCTTTCTCAGAGGCGTTGTAGTAACCTTCGGCTGTTATGAAAAGCCATTCCCCGTCTTCAAAAGCGATCATGGATGCAATTTCTTCTCCCGTGGCCACATCCCAGATTCTCGTAGAGGCGTCTCCAGCGGATATTACATACTTGCCGGTGGGGGAAAATTTAGCCGATGTGCCGAGTAGTTCTAGATGCATACCTTTATGACCATCAAGAACACTTCTTTCAGTGTCTGATGCTAACTCCCAGATTTTCACCTGACCTTCATAGGACGCTGATAAGGCATATTTGCCATCCGACGAAAAAGCTACAGAGGAAATCCCATACTTATCTGTATGCCCGACGAAATTCTTGATCTGAGTTAAATTTCTTGCATTCCACAATATGAGGCTTTTATCCCTTCCACCGGACAAGGCATATTCACCATCTGAAGAAAAGGCTACAGCATTTAGCATGACGCATTGACCAACTTGCCGCTGCTTCCTTCCACTTGATATATCCCATAAACTCATTCCGCAACCGCTGCCTGATAAGACATATTTGCCATCCGGAGAATAGGCAACAGACCAAATATTATCATAGGCACGTATTTGTAATTTAAAATCTCTTACTTCGTTTCCTGACGATACTTCAAAAATTTTCATTGTTGGAGGCATGTTTTTAGAAAACAGAGGCACGTCAAGAGGGCCTCCACATAATAAATATTTCCCGTCTGGAGAAAAAGCTATTGAGACAATTCTATCATTGTTAAATGTCATTATTTCTTGTCTTGTGGCAAATTCCCAAAGTTTTGTTCCTCTGCCACCAGAGGCAAAATATTTTCCGTCAGGCGAAAAAGCGACTGCAGTTGTATCAACCATTTCACCTTTGGGATGAGAGAATGTTTGTATTTTCTTCCCTTGCAGAATGTCCCAGAGAATAAAAGAATCAAGACCGCCAGATAAAACATAGCGTCCATCCGGAGAGATATCTACTTTACTCACCTTCGGAGCTTTTTGTTTAATCTCCCGGGACATATCAGCATTCTTTGCTGTCAGAACAGGCTTAAAAGACATACAAGAAGAAATAAAAAGTGCAAAACACACTACCAATATTTTTTGATAAACAGACATATTCACTCCTCTTTGAATCGTATAGACCGGCTTATTCCGATGCTACAGATTGCGGTTTGTTTTTCCATTACCGCCAAGTTTTCCACCAGTGCCATAGTATGGCAACAAGTTTTATATATCATATTTCCAATGAGACAGCATTAATGATTACGGCTCGAAATACTGCATTTTCGCTGAGGTAAGCAATGTGTGTAGTAGGAAGCTATGCGTTAGCGGTCGTCTTTACCTTTATAGTCAAATAGACTTTATCCTGCGGCAATTTAGAGGAACGTCTCTGGCTTTGGTTTTAATACAATAGGTCAGGACTGTTTCAGTGGGTGTTAATTTATCGATTATGATTTAATTTCCTTTCCTGTGTGAAAATCATCCGGGATGGCTTCTTCAAAAAGGTCTTGAAAAGTTTTTTTAACGTGAGGTTCTTTGAGGATTTGGTCGACTTGAACTTCCAGAGTTTTTGGAGAAAGGCCATCTGCCTGCACCTGTGCATTTCTAATCATTCTGCTGCCTTGATTTGTTTTTTGAGTTTCAACATTATTCAACAACCGCTGCCCTTGATATTCTATCCGCAACCTTGACATTTCTTAACATTCTACCGCCCTTATCTTCAGACGATTTCTCTGTAAAAATAATCGTTTAATGTTAACCTTTGCAAACAATTTTACAGAGTGCTATTTCTTAGCAATATTTAGTATATTCTTTCCTGAATGTTAGGTTTTGCAAATGCCCCTCCGGATGTCAACAACCTGCTGCTTTACCTTTCTTTAGGGTAGCCAAAAACTCCTCTTTAAGGGCTATAAAAACTCTACTGCGCCATTTGTAAATAATGCAATATAAACATTCGTTTACGGATGTATAATCGTAATTGCACAACATATAAATTGTAATATACTTTCCGTCATAATCCACATCGTTAATTCTCGTAATCACACTTCACACCTAAATTTTTTAGTCTGCTGATTGAACCACATATGCACTTTTCCCTCAGTCCCAAATTCCCGATTCTTTTTGACGTATAACTGCATATCGCTTACTGCCGCACCCTTCTTAGTGGCTTTCGCTTTTTGCTCGTCGTTTGGCCTGTAAAGCACGATCACGTTATGGGCCAGGTCCGTGATATGGGAAGAACCTTTAATATCAACCTTGCCCGGTTCATCCGTGTCTGTGAGTGTCTTTCGCGGGTGAGCGACCAAGTGAATATGCGTGTTGTGTGTTTTTACAAAGTCGGTCAGTCTGGAAACAAATTGCTTCTGCTGGTTGTATTCGTCGTTTTCCGATATGCTGACTTTCATCAGAGAGTCAATCACGAAATGCTTGCACCCATAACGCCGCGTGGCGTACTCGAAATCTTCCAGAAGTTTATCAGGAGTTATTATGTCTGTGACATTGAGGATGTAAATCTTGCCGGTCATCCATTGCAGTGCATCAACGATTGACGCCGGAGCCGGATTGTCGTTTTCTTTGTGCTGGATGATCGCCCAGCGGAGGTAGCGCTCAGGTGACATTTCGCCGGAATAAATGCAAGAACGCTCGCCCTTACTGGCCAGATCAAGAATAACCTGGTTGAGGATCGTTGACTTTCCAGATCCGTTACGCCCTGACCAAACCGTTAATTCACTTCCGCGCCAGCCCTTGAGAACTCCGTCTAATTCAGTCCATGCTGTAGGCGTCCCAAACAGTTTAACGCCTAGCTCAAAAAGCCTCTGAATTTTATCGGTGAAATAATCAGGTGAAACGATTGTTTCCGGTGTTAAATCAACAGGGGCATTGAAGCAACCTTGAATTTCCTCTTTGGAGATGCCCTTTAAAAGACATTCGTTGGCGTCTTTGTAGGGAAGATTAATCAGGCTACATCTCCACAGCCCTAACCTTGCCGCCAGCGTTGCCGCGCCTTCTTTACCGGCTGCATCCTGGTCGTAGCAGATATTTATATGCCGGAAACTTTCCAGGTAATCCCATTCCTGTTCAATCCATGTTAGACCACTGGCGCCGTTAGGAACTGAAACCGCTTCAATTCCGAATTGGTGTAAAGCCATTGCATCATATTCTCCCTCGCAAATAACAAGAATGTCATCGTCGATGTTGTCGCGGTTAAATAATAACGGCTCCGCATCTATCTCTTGCCACATTTTCTTTTTGTCTTTAATGTCACGGTATTTGATATTAGTGAGAACACCGTTTTTGAAATACGGAAACTTGAGGGTGTTTTCTTCCGCGCCGATTCTGAAGTGCTTTATTGTTTCATCTGAAAAGCCCCTGTCTTTAAGGTATTTATAAGCCGGAATCTGAACATCTTGCATTGCAGGGCAATCTTTTTGAGGCCGGACAAAGTTTTTCTTTCCCTGATTTATAAAGACTCGCTTCTTATTCAGCTTGTCGGGTTTATCCCCTAACCTCTGCTGGAATGAATAGAAGTCACCGCGCACGCCGCAATTATTCAGATGAAAGCAGTTATAAAGTCCGGTGGTAACATTAATGGAAAACTTCTTTTCTTTATCATCACAAAACGGACAATTAAAAATCGCTTCCTCTCCGCGTCGCTTAAACGGTATTCCCCGCCGTGTTAAATAATTTATTATCTGGCTTATATTTCCCATGCCTCTTTTTTCACTCCGTTCTCATTACTCCCCATTTTCAAATACAACTGATCGAACTTTTCTCTTAATTTGCCTGTGCTTAAAACATTATTTTGCCAGAATTTGTCTTCTTGACTCCATTCGATGACGGATTGGATGTCTTCAATAGTTCTCTCATCTATTCTGATCATCTGGTCGATATGTATTGCCCAAGATTGAAGATTCGGCTTCTTAAAGTTTGGATTTCTGGAAATGATTTTTTCAAGAAGAAGCTCTGCAATTCTGATCTCGGTAGAGTCAGACGAAAAGGTTTTTTTATTCTTTAATGCTTTAATGCTTGTATGTGGTCCTTTGTTGGTCGGTGGCTGGTCGTTTAGCTGGTCGTTTTCAATCGCTTCGCTTTGGTAAGTGGTCCAATTTATAATAGTAATTATCGAAAATTTGTTGGTCGGTTTGATGGTCATATTTCCGGCTTTCTTCAGAAAATCAATGATAGTGCGGATTTCCCTTTCTGTTAGACCTGTTTCTTGGGACGCAACTTTACGTCCGAAGACGAATTGACCTGGCATCAGAGGAACAGTCTGGGAGCCAACTATTGCATCGTATTCCTTCCAGCTAGCTTTCATCAGGCAGTAGGACCAGAACACCCATAGCTTGTGATTTTTAATCCAGCCTGCATCAAGTGATTTACGCCATAATCGGACGTATCCCCGGGTCATCGTTTTAATCCCCCCGACAACTGACAAACCTTTAGCTTATCAAACCGCGCTCTCCTTAACCGTTGAATTCCGGCCAGAGATTTTTTTGAATTATGCTTCATGGCCACCTTCCTATATGTAACTCATTTTGCTACCGCATCAAAGTTAATGGGCCGCGCTTCCATAAAATTCATAACTTCCGGTGTGCGATAGCGGATTGAACGCTTTGAAATTTTTAAATAAGGGATGCCACGCCGAAGAAAACGATCATTCCGCAAAGTCGAAACCGCCCGGCCTGTAATTTCCGAAACCTCAAACTCATTTAAAAAAGGTTTCTTTAGAAGTTCATTTGCAGTCGCAACTTCAACACGTATTTTCCTGTTCGACTTCTTTCCAACTGCTGCAACTACTTCCGGCGCAATTGCTACTGTTGCGTCTTCTTCATCCTTTTTCCCTATAGACTTTTTTTCTAACACTGCTGATTTATTGTCTTGATTCATTGCATAACCTCCTAAGTGATTTGCGGTTGCGGAAAAGAAAAACCCGCAATCCATGTGACTTGCGGGTATATTTTAAGACCTAAAAGTATATAAGTCACTGAACTCCAAATAGAGTTCAGTTATGTTTACTATTTCTTATTTTATTCAGTATCTTATAAACTTGGCGTTCATCCTTAAATTTTGTTGCTATCACAATTTCGTCAATAACTTTCCCTTTCCCCTCCTCCTTCCCACTAGGCAGCTTATCATAACCTTTGATACCACCATATTTTTTAAGAACTTCTTTTGCTGTATTTATCGACCATTGGCCTAGCTCAAGGCTATTCTGCCCTTGAGAATTTACATAGGGCAATTTTTGCGTCCAGTAGCCGATGGCTTCATGTGATTTTTTGGAAATTGTTGTATCAAAAAAGTCTAATACTTTTAAACATTCTATGTCGTCTTCATCTCCGTAATCATAAGCCGAGTAAAAAATCGCAATGCAAAAGCAAAATTCAGCTAAATTCCGTAAACACTTTTGCTTGCTGATATCGTAATCAGAAGGATCATCGGAACCATCCTGTATTCCGCCCATTTCCACACTGCGGATTAGCTCTCTGTTTCTGGTAAACTCGGCAATACGTTCTTGTTCAGTCCATTCAGTAAAAGATTTTATTTTGGATTTACGATTTTTGTTTGTTGATTTATTGATTACAGATAGAATCATACGCCTGACTTCTTCATCCGTCGGCGGAGGTTTTTTGCGAAAGGCATTGTCGTACATGAGAAGCTTGCAACCTAACTGAATTATGTTTTCCAGCCGTAGCCCAATACCTTGTTTAATCAAATCATGACTGCCTTGCTCCATTGCTTCCCCTCTCACAGCACCCCGTTATTAAACAGGGAAAACGGAAAGGAGTTCTTCCGCTTGTCGGCTGGCCTGCCGATTCCCGGTTATGAAAACTTATCCTTCCAGAAGCCTTAAATATTCCTTTGCTGATTCATAGCAGACACCGGCAATCAGTTTGTTAAAAAGCCTAAAATCGCCCTTATGGGTTTTATTCAGGGTGTCCAGATAGTCACGCCGCAATATCGGGGGAATGATTGCCACGGGGTAGCCTGATTGCAATAGTGCAAGGTTCATCAACAGACGCGCCGCCCTTCCGTTACCGTCAATGAAAGGGTGTACAGTCACAAGCTCTTTGTGGATGATGGCTGCAAATTCCACTGGATGATTTTTTTTCCGTTTGCCGGGAAGATCATTAACAAAGGTTTGCATTAAAGCCGGTATTTTATCCGGTGCGGGGGGAAGAAAATCCGTTCCGGTAATAATTACTTTTTGCTTACGGTATTTCCCGGCCTGATCTTCATCAATCCGGTAATAAAACAGCCTGTGCAGTTCTTTGATATTCGCTTCTGTAATGTCTTGACGTTTGGCCAGCCGGAAAAGCAGGTCATACGCTTCCGAATGTCCCAAAGCTTCCAGATGATCTTTAACCGGCTTGCCGCCGATTGTAATTCCATCTTCAATGACAACCTTTGTTTCCGTTTCCGTCAACGAATTGCCTTCTAGGGCATTGCTGGTATAGGTCATGCCGATGCGGAAATATTCGCGAAGCTGTTTAAGCAAGTGCGCGTCCATCGGTCTGTGAGCATCAATCTTTGTTTTGATCGAATCAATTTTCTTGAGTATGTCTTTCATCCCGTTCCTTCCTCAAAAGCATTGCCATATCCGGTTAGAGAAAAACCCTGTAATCCGTATTCAAGGCTTTTGCAAAGAGCTTTGCGTTTTTTTTGCCGATAGTTCGCTTGCCGTGTTCCATTTCGCTTAAATGACGTTGAGGTATGCCTGTTTTTTCCGCAAGCTGAATTTGCGTCATGCCTTCGCGGTGCCTTGCCCCGGCCAGCACCTTGCCAATAAGCTGTTTTTCAGTACATTCAGGATAAGCTTCGCGCCAGGGTACAGAATCAGATGTGTCCACAAAGCCCATCGGCTTCAAAGCTTCAATAGCCCGCGCCATGTTAATAATAGGCCCAATGAATTTAACCTCAATGGTATCAATAGGGCGCTTTTTCGTGTGTGCCTGCATATGTCACCTCAATCAATCTTATCTCTTTATTTTTAACTTCCCATATTGCCACATATGTGGGGTGGCCTTTTTTTAAATGACAATGGTACCGTCCATCGGAAAACGCGCTGAAATTCGGCCAGTCTCCCCGAATAGGCCCGTTTATTTCCATGTCCTTTTTCAATGCAATGAGTATATTTTGAACATTCCCCGGCAACTTTCTGATACGTTTATTCAGACTTCGTTTTTCCGTAACCGTCCATATCATGATTTTATCCTATACTAATAAAAGGTATAAAGCAAGTTTTTATTACTTCGGAAAGTTCACCACTTGCCCTGCTGCGTTTGTTTGTAATGTATGACTTATGCGTTTGCGGTGTCCTGTTCTTTGTTGCTTATTGCCTGTTCAATGATATTCCCGGCCAATGTTGACGCTTTTATTAACGCATCATCCCTCAAGTGAGCATATCTTTGTGTCATTATCGGGGACTTGTGCGTCAAGAGCTTTTGCAGGGTATATAAATCAACTTTGCCGGATGAAGCCAACATGGAAGCGTAAGTATGCCGCAAGCCATGAAGGGCGCGAAAATCGCCCGTTATGCCTGCCGCCTCTTTGATCGGGTTCACGCGCCGCCGAATATCCGTAAAGGGTTCACCGTCCGGCCTGACAAAAACGTTTTCAGCAGTCCGGGGATGATTCTCTAATATTTGCCGCGCTTGTTCATTGAGGGGTATCTTCTGGGACACGCCGCCTTTCGGGTTCTTTATGGCAATGAACCCCCGTTGAAAGTCAATGTCATTCCATTTCAGCTTGAACATTTCCCCGCGCCTCATACCTGTATATAGAGCAAGCCTCATAATAGCTTTTGCTTCAACGTCCGATGAATTGTCTATAGCTTCCAGCAGCTTCTTTAATTGTTCGGGGTTTAAATCTTCTGTTTTTTGATTATCCACTTTCACGGCTTCGATTTCAAAATTAAGGTTCTGGCATAATTCCCGCGCCGCCCCATAGTGGACTATTCGCTTGAGCAATCCCATAACGTGCTTTACTGTCTGAGGCTTCAACGTTTTTAGCAGTTTCATTCTCAAACGATCAACGTCAAGCCTGATTAATTCGTGCGGTTCTTTATCACCGAAAATAGGCAGTAGGTATTTTTCATAACGGCCTTCGTCCGTATTGATTGATTTGGAATCGGCCTTATTTGTCTTGTATTCATCCCATAGGCGTTTAATTGTCATCTTGTCGGTCTCTGACTGCTTCGCCGCTTGCGCCTTTTCGCGCCGTACGTTATTGGAAACTTCTTTGCCTTGCATACGATTTGCCCGGATACCTGCCGCTTTTGCCGCCGTCATATCATCAGCAAATTTACGGCCTGCCTTTTCTTCAACCTGCCTGCCATTGAGCCGATAGAAGATATAAAATACTTTCTCATCGCCTTTATGAATGAAATAAACGCCCGGATATTTCGTTTTAATTCTTTCTTGCTTTGGCATTTGACACCTCTTTCATGTTAAAAGCCGGAAACACAATTTTCAAAATTTTGTCGCTGTTTTTGTAAGCCGGAAAAAAGTCCCCAGCACTATCCCCAGCAGGTGAAACAAATATACAAGTATTTAAAAGTAAGTCAAGAAAAAAGAGATAACTCTTTATGGCATTGAGTTTGATTGACTAAAGGAATAGCAAAGTAAAAATTGGTAAAACAAGGTAAAGTGCTATTTTTCGGCCTCTCACGCCGGAGACCGGGGTTCAACTCCCCGTGGGACTACCAAAATAAAATCAAGTATTTACATACAATACTTGGTCTCTTTTCATCTTTGTAAAATGGCGCTCCCCACAGCATTCCCCACATCGGGAATGTAAATAGGAATCAAAGAGCATTAATATGAATTTTTGTTGATTGTCCGGCTGCATGGCTGAAAGATGCGCCTGAATGATAGGCAAAACCATTAGAGTTGCGTCGTTCCATCGGAAGGAAAGTTTGCAAAAAATTTTGAGGGATTGACACCCCCCCCACCATGCACCAGTGGGTACTTATCCAGTGTATGACCTGATGGCATGTTCTACTCAAGTCATTTTTTACAATCTTTAGAATTGCTTATCATAGATTCTTATGCCGAACTTTTGATGGCCGTTGTCAAGTGCGCGTTGAATTGGTCTTCATTTTTCATTGTGTGAGCGCTTTGCCCTGGCCTTTTGCTTCTCTACAGCTGTCTCAATCGTTAGCATCGGATGTTCAAGAAAATGGTTATTAAGGGTCTTTAACAATGATGGGTCTTTAACCTCGAGCGCGTAAGCTTGGACGGCCATAGCGTTACGATACTCGATTTCGTATTTTCTTGTAGTAGCCTTAGCTTTGTCTATCATTTTGACTGCAATATTGGACAGATTACCGGTGGTCCAGAATTCAAAGTGGAGTTCCAGATGCTTCCATTCTGGATGCTGCAGGGCATACTTTCGGATCAATGGGATTCGATTACTCAGCCAACGTTCCACTTCATCGTCCGCAACTACACTCGAAGGGTGATAGCCTTTGCATTCAATGAAATGAACCGTGCGGTTCTTTTTTACTGCCAGCACATCCACTTCCGCCTGAGCGCCGGTTTCATAATCTTTTATAATTTGATTGAGCATGACTTGAGAGCTTATAGTCTGACGAACCAACTCTGCGACTATGAACTCGAACAGCGCACCACGTAGATTGCCTGTAGCTCCCTCGATCTTTCCTAAGCGCTGAAATAACTCATCAAAAACATCGGGATTAATGCTTAATTTCGCGGCTTGAGTCAGTACCTCTGTTAGGCGTGCAAGACCTTGGGCCACCTCACTTCCGAATAGTGTTTCAGGTGTCGCCGGGATAATCCCTTTCTCCTTGGCTTTGCGAAATGCAAGTGACGTATAACTATCAGCCACAAATATATATAGACATCGACCTATTCGTTTCAAACTCTTCAATGTAGAGATTTTCTGAAGAAAGGGGCGAAGTCCTATTTCGTCTACCTCCGAGCCGAGCAGAATATCACAGGCGATAAAACCAGGAACCGGCTTTCCCTGTTTGTTCCAATCTACCATGGGAGCTAAGTAACTAGGACCCGTCAGGTCCCAAACAAAAGTCCCTACCTTTGGCATCATATTACCTTCGTCCCGTAAGGCAACTTTATTAAAACTTGCAATACCTAGGTTGCGGACCCACATTCGGATGGCTTTTAATAAAATTGCCTCGGTGACTAAGCGAGCTCTCAACTGATTTACATCGGGTTCACTACCTGTGAGCATTCCCGTTAAGGCAATACACGGCCCGATACCCGGAACAGCAAGTTCTTTAACTACCTCGGCCCGTATTAAGCGAGAGAGGATTATCTCAGATGACAAATGTTTTTTCTGGCGCAGAGGTGCACCACATACAATATGAAAGTGCTCCTTAGGAATCAATCCGCCACGCTGTATCAAGGAGGCTAAGGCTGGACCGTAGGCTGGACTGTTGTCTAGAATTGACTTCTTGAGGGCCTCCCAGTATTGCGGGGAATTATAATCATTTTGAAGATAAATGAACCGCGCTTTTCGTGGGAAAGTTAGATAGGGGAGCCGTTTTAGTTCCGCAAATCCTCTCGACACTCGCTTACGCGCTGTTTCTTCGGATAGGCTATGCTCCTTAGCTAGAATTTTTGTGAGGTCAGTGCTCAAGCATGGGCCATGATTGTTCATTAGTTCTTTTAGTAAATTGCTCATAGTTAGCTCCCTTGGGAATTATGTCACACAGCGCTATTTATAAAACTAAAAGATTAAGGGGTATAGGCTTTTTTTGAATAAAGCAAAATAGTTAGTTAATTCAATATCATAAATAATATATTTTATATTTACAATTCTTGCTTTGTCACAGTTGTAAATTTTATATATATATAAATATTATCGTATTTAAAAAAACCGATAATTTTAATAAAATATTTTATATCAAGCATAATATCTTATTAAATCACTTATTGTTATACAAATACCAAAATTTCTTAATTTATTTTCTCTCTCTTGATGGAATTTTTCTATCAAATTTGCTTTCTCGTCATTTTTTGCATGGTGAAATAATCTGTGACAATTTGGACATAAAGCAATAATGTTTGCTGGGACATCTAAACTATTTTGAAAGCTGTCCTGAATTTTCATAGGTATTAAATGGTGACACTCAACATAATTCCTACCTGTTACCTCAGACGTAAATGTAATATGACTATTATTAACTTCACATTGATAATTTTTTCCTTCCAGGACTTGTCTCGCTATCCCCGGATTTTTTGTCCAACTTTTAACATTACCTCTTGAAGAGAAGACTGGCTTTGGTTGTGGACTATTTGGAATTAAGACAGCTGCTGCCTTCTCAACCTCTTTTTGGTATTCAGCATCTTCTATTAATTCACTTTCTTCTTTAATCTTTTTTACAATATTTGTAGCTCCTGTAATTGGAGTATTATGATTTAACAAGAGGCCTTTTAGGTCAGAGTAAATGCCCATTAAATTTCTTAAATCATTAATTAAGATATTATCTGGTGGAATATTATTGGAGGGATAAAACTTGCCGCATATATGTCCCAATTCATAACCACGAGCCAAAGTAGAATCAGCTCCTGAATCTATGTCAAATGTATTAAAAGTAGACAAAGATGAATTAATTAAGTTACGACAATTTATTGCAGTTTTTTTTATTTCAATTCTGCCTCTTTGGATTCCATACTTATTTTCGTAATCAGTCCACCCTTGATTCAAGCATAAGTACACACCTTTATTTTCAGCATTAAATAAATAAACTATATAATATCCTTTTTGTGCTGATGTAGTCACGCTTCTATCGCAAATCACAATCCATGGCACACGAGCTGTGTTTCCTTGTCCGTGCTTGCCATAAATTTTATAGTCATTTGATATATGACCGAGTGTTCTTATAGCATTAGGCCCTTGGTCGGTAATTAATTGAAAGACATCTGAGGAGGTGTTGGTATAGTTATATTCTTTACTTATTCTTTCGAGCATCTCTTTTAGCAATTCTCGTCTCCTTATATGCTGTGTACTTTTCAGCTTTACCTTTTGCTAATTTAACGGGGTATTTGCATCTGTTTAGCTTTAATTTGTTTTCAATCGCACAACTTACGTCTATATTTAAAACATTGCATAAATCAAAAAGATATATACCGATATCAGCAATTTCTTCTTCGATTCTCTTTTTTTGATTCTTTGTTAATTGATCTACATTCGCTTCTTCCGTCGTTAACCACTGAAATATCTCCATTAGCTCTGATGCTTCTATAGCAAGAGACATACTTAAATTTTTTGGAGAATGAAACTTTTCCCAATCTCTTTCTTTTATAAAAGTTTTTATTTTTTTCTTGATCTGAAGAATTGTTTTTTTGTCATCAGCCATAAGGAACCTTAGATTGACTGTGGTTTTGGATTGTTAAACATACACGCTTCATAGATAATCTGTCAACCAATGTTAAGTTGAATAAATTATTAGGCCAAGTGGCAAGGTATGATGGCATTTCCAACAGATGCGCCTTGTATATTCCAGAGGATATTAGTCAATTTCTAACGGCTTGTAATCAGGGTTTATACGATCTCGCAGCTGAGATTGAAAGTTGATATAGTGATCGTAAGTCCATTGCGACCATGGCAACGTTGTCGGGTTATTGAAATGGTAGTTGTTTACTAAATAGTTGCGAATCTGACTGTCGATAGGAAGATGGAAGAAGAACTCCATGTTATTATCTGGAAAATGAAATTGGTTTTCCAGCTCGTAATAGGTCGCAAACTCATTATAAAGATATTTCAGAGACATATTAAGGAGTTTTTGAGCCTGGCCATAGTGGATACGCGCTATCCCTAGCAAACTTGATTCTAGGCATTGTTGGCAACACCGATGGTGTAAAGAGTCAAAATTTTGCTGGCTTTCTGGTGGAGTAGCCAGCAAATCACCTATGAACGATACGACCGATTGTTTGAATGATAAAGTTTGCTATTGATCAATGCCCCTTATAGTACGATTGACGTCCAAATATCCCAGCTGGACAATCTCAGTGATGCTACGAACAGGCTTTCCCTTATATTCTTTTTTTCTGTATCCGTCCTGTTTGAATCTCGCATAAAGAGCTTGGTCAATATTGGGCAACATATCAATAATCTCCTGGATGCTTTATAAGTCCTAACATTACGCTCAGTAATTACTTAGTCTTTGGATTTCTTATCGCTTTTTTTGAACCAATAATAAGATTGTCCACGATTTTCATAAGTGACGTGTCCCAAGGATATTTGTCCTTTCTCGCAATCCATTGTAAAGCTCTCTTTACAAAATCTCGGTCGGAGGCAACAGGTATAAAGAAGCCCGAAATGATATCTTTCATAAGCTTCCATTCACTGTCCAAATCATTTCTTATACTCTTGTTTCCCACCAAGTACCAAAGAGTGTACTCCCGATCAATAGGTGGCACGACATTCGGCAATATGTGGTGCATGACTTTTGAGTTGCCTACTAAGCTTGTCCCGCTGGCCATCACAGAAATACTTTGGAATATATCTCTCAGAAGTGTCCACTTTGTATCATCCATTTCCCGTAAGTTAAATGTTTGAGCCGCTGATAATCTGTCTGCGAGAGCTTCAATGCTATGACGAAACGTATCAAAGCTCTGCATCTTAGACCCGCCCTGGCCCATCCTGTGCATCCCCCATGTTGCCAAGGTAGCGTATACATACTCCAAGTGTAGCTGGGACAGGGGCGAACTGCGCGTTTCAAGGGCGCGCTGATGAAAGTATAGACTCGGTCCTCGAAAAGTTTCGGCCTTATAATAAGCTTCGTGATACTTTTCACTGTTTTCGATTATATCAGTAGCCTTTTCCAGCAACTTTCCGGGGTTAATAATGGATGACCTCTGCTCTCTTTGGCGCATTATTACTGCTCCATCGGAAGTATGTGCTGTATCGTTCGCCTTCAACGAAATCTTCATTGGCTTTGAGTTGTTGTCACAGAAGAAGTGCTTATTGGTCCTGAGAGTACTATAAATATGGGCAAGAAGTGCGTGGTCTATGTTTTTGTAATGACCGCTCTGAACATTGTGTATCTGGGCAGGTGTTCCATAAAACTGAGGGTATTGGTTTTTAATAGCCTCTCGTATCTCCTGGGGAGTGATCGGCTTTGCAGTAGTAGAAAGAATGTTTGTAATGGCTTCAGGTAATGTCATTTCTTTATCTCAGAAGATAACAATTGATATATGAATTTCACTTTTGCAATTCAAACAATATAATAATTCTGCCCTTGAGAAGGTTGTAAAGGTGGCTGAAAATCCATTTCCTCTAAATCAGTAAACTCTATCAAACTTGTGTTGTTGTCGATCGATTCCACACGTTTTACACATATAGAACAACAGATAGTATGAACACATTCGCCCCATGCACATCGATGAATATATAGGCGGTCACTTTTTCTTTTAGCTTCTTTGCAAAGTCGAGCAACTTCAACTGTGGTTGTGATTGCTCTCAATTTTTGATCATCTGACCAGTCATTTGCCCAGGGTTGTCTATTATCTCGCCGGTGATGAACTATTATATATAATGCCATAAATCAATTATTCGTAATATTGTTTTTAAAATCATTGATTTACTAAATCTAGGCTGTTGTTATTCTTTTTAAACTCTTTAAAATACTTAGCGAACACTGTTTGAAATAAAACAGTTTTTTTATAAAGCCAATCGTAATAATTATCTGCTCCCACTTGATCAAAGATATCTGGAACTTTCTTAATAATTTTAATTCTTGACGCAACCGTGGCATCAACCCACTCAAGTTTTTCTCCAATTTCGTTTTCTATTTCTGCTTGCTTTTCGCGTAGGAAATTAAATAGTGGTTTATTGTTTTTGATATAAATATCGCAGGCAATCAGGTTTTCACGGGAATTAATAGTCAAGGCAATGTGGGCTTCTGCGGTTCCCATACTCACATCGTACCAATGTTTAGGGCCGGGGGTTTGCAAACGAATATTCGAATCTTTTTTCTGAACATACTCTTTAAACTTTGACCAAAAATCTAACTGTTGAAGTTTCGTATCGGTTAAAGAAGCATCCGCGGCACCCGTTTTAATTGTTTTTGCCCATTCATTTGGGCTGGCTATAATTTCAAATTTGGGCGCAGGGTTTGATCCTTCAATTTGCCAAAGTTCAAGTTTAATCAAAAAGAAACCTATTTTCTCGTCGGTATGCTCATTTAGCCAATCCAACGCCTTTTGGTGTTCTTTTCTAGCATCTCTGACAATCCAAATAATCATTTCAGCGTCATAGCCAGCAGCATAAGTTATTATTTTGCCGAGATGATCATGATTTGTATCTTCAAGTTGATTTTCAATAATGATTTTTCTACCAGAGTTTTCTTCTTCGGCTAAAATATCAACACTAAAACGCCCGACATATGCCTCAGTTTTAACGAGCTTAATGTCAATACCTATTTCCTCGCTTAAAATATCGAGGTTTTCTTTCTGTGCAAGCCAATTTGTAAAATCGAGAGCCTCATGTTCCCAGACTTCCCGCAAATTAACTTTAGTTAATTTTGATAATGGTTTTTTCATAAAGCAATCCATAATCTTTCTAATTCATTATAAACCGACTTTCTGTATCTTTGGCATATTCGGAATTAACTGGAACCGGCCCTAATTACTTTAAGATCAAAGAAAATTTTAAGTCTCCTTAATGCCAAATCTCATTTTAAGACGTTTAATGGTATGATCCCATTTTGGGGAACGCGGCCTAGCAACTGAGTTTTGGTTGCCAAAAAAACCTTTTTCGTGGATGGCATCTTTTGGGTCAAAGGTCTTTAGCCATTTGACGCGCACAAGATAATCAGCTGTTTCAGGGTTTTTCTTCGCGCGGTTTAGTTTCGCAGCTGCTGGAGAGACATCAATGATTCGAACATTTTTACCAGATTTGTTTGACACCGTAAATTCATCCACTGGAACCATCCCTTGCGTAACTATTCCTACACCCACATAACCGGCACCTGGCACGTTTGCCCAAATACGGGCATTTGGCTCAAGCATTGCGAGGGTTTGAGAATACCATAAACCACCACCGGCAACTAGGTAACCCCTCTTGAGTCCATCACGAACTGTTTCTAAGTCATATCCGAAAGATGCGTAGTACTCTCCATTCCATTCCCCGGAAGTAGTTTCTTCGCTTAAGCCTGCACTTACTTCTGCAGGGTCTCGGAACCATGCCCGGCTGAGATACTCGCGTTTTTCGTCCTGAAACACCCTGAAGAACACTGCATTGATTCGAACGCCGTACTCATCTGCAAGATAGCGCACAATACGTTCTGTACTCGGATCTAGGCTTGCTGCTACTACTACCAATTCGTGAGTTGAGTTTATCTCATCAGGTATTGTAATCTTAAACTTTTTTCTGAACGCATCATCTATGGACACTGAAGGGCGACCTTTATGCCAGTGTTTCTGATATTCATCATAAATTTCTGCGATTTTATCATCTCTCAGCTCACGGACCCAAGAGCCGTAATCGAGCAGCTGCGCAACGATGTCCCGGTAGGTTTTATTGCGCTTTAGTTCTATGACAACTAAATTGGCATCACGATCAATCGCAAGTAAATCTATGAAAAGCCCATGATCGGTTCTTACTTGCCGTCCTATTACGAGCCAATTCGGGGAAGCGATGTCTATATTTTCATCTAGGATTTTTTCCAAGCGGAATTCAATGTCAAGTGGGCCAAAGACAACGGGAGTCAAACCATGATCGATGCGCCAAACGTTAATTTCGAGCGGCATAAGCTTCCTTTCTTTTCATAAATAGTTCTAATTATTGGCTATTCAATACTCCACGGAATTAACTATACTTACCGAATTTTGAAAGTATTTCGTGCTTCACAACGTCTAAGTATAAATGAAAAAAATTATAGAATTCTGGTCGACAATAAATAAAATACAAAAATAATCTCAAATCCTTGAGAAACGCGTTATTTATTGACTTACGATACCGCACTACCACGTAGTCTCTTATATACTTCCGCTGCCAACCAGTTCGTAACAACTTTTTTAAACGAACGATTGTTCATAAACTTTCCAAATATTTCTTCATTCTGATCCATACGTTCCACAAAAAGAGTTTCTAATAAATTCTTAAAAACCAATTCGAACTTATCTTCAGGATTAACGGCTGCTGCTTGTTTTAATATCTCGTCGGTTACAGCTGCTTCAACAATTTGGTCAAAGAATAGTTGGTCTGCCTGATTAAAATCAGTACCAAACCTTTCATTCACAACATCAATTAATCGGGATAAAGCGACTTGCTCTTCATGCACTGTACCAGTGCCGATCTCTGTTGGACCGTCTAGCGCATATGCATGTCCACTCTTCAAATCAATAGACCCTTCGCTGATCTTCTGAAGCCTGTAATATTCCAGACGCACATCATCGTCGAAATTATATTCCGGACCACGTTTACGCCGCGGGAGTTTGGCTGATAAATGACGTAAAAAGACGTAAAGCTTTTCCAGGTCTGAATCCTGATATGGAATGATTTGGCTCAAAAATGAATACAGATTACGGAATGAATAAAGCTTTCCACGCCATAGTTCCGCATTTTCTTCGTCGCTGTCTTGTAGTGCTTTGAAACGATCGACAGCCGGGTCTAAAACTGCATTCATGGCTTGGTGGTCACCGGCACTCTGCCGCTGTTTGGGCTTGAAATATATCTCGCCAAACCGGATGACTTCTTCGTTCAAATATACGCCAGAAGCATCAAGTTCACCTTTGATCTGGTACATTCGCGCAGGATCCACCTCTTCACCCATTGTTGCACCCTCATAATATGCTTTGAAAGCATCGTGAATCTCTTCGCGCTTGTTTACAAAATCGAGGATGAAAGTGTCTTCTTTGAGTGGATGCGTCCGATTAAGCCGGGACAATGACTGTACAGCTTGAATTCCTGCGAGCCGTTTATCCACATACATTGTGTGTAATAGAGGCTGATCGAAACCGGTTTGATACTTTTCAGCAACCAGTAATACGCTGTACTCAGGTGTCGCAAATTTTTCCGGAAGTTCTTTTTCTTTTACACCCTGATTCATTCCCACTTCCGTATAGTTCACACCAGATAATTTGTCATCTTGCACCGTACCAGAAAATGCAACTAGAGACTTAATGGGATATCCTTTAGACTTGATGTACCGGTCAAAGTTTTGTTTGTATCGCACTGCTTCCAAACGGGAGCCTGTTAAAACCATTGCCTTGGCATGGCCACCTATTTTATGACGGGTTACCGAATTGAAGTGCTCCACCATCAATTCAGTCTTTTGCGCAATATTGGCAGGATGAAGCCTGAGAAAACGTGCCAGTGCTTTAGCAGCTTTTTTGCGTTCAACGTTCGGGTCATCTTCACAGACTTTTAATAACTTATAATATGTGGCGTAGGTTGTATAGTATTTCAGGACATCAAGGATAAAACCTTCATCAATGGCCTGTCGCATCGCATAACGATGAGCAGGTTCGCCTTTGCGTCCAAAAACAGCAAGCGTTTTATGCTTCGGTGTTGCCGTAAAAGCAAAGAAGCTGATATTAGCTTGTTTCCCGCGCTTAGCCATACTGCGGAAGAGTTCTTCCATGTTGTCCATGCCTTCTTCAAAAGCACGCCTTTTCGCCTCTTCGTGTAAGACTTCACCGCCCAGCACTTCCTTGAGATCGGTGGCTGTCTCACCACCTTGAGAACTGTGCGCTTCATCAATGATAACCGCACATTTTCGTGTAGGCAGTCGTCCAGTATGCGCTTCTCCCCTCTTTTCAGCCATCTTCAATAATTGTTTTGATACAAAGGGAAATTTTTGGAGTGTTGTAATGATAATCGGTACGGTATTCTCTAAAGCTTCTGCTAATTGCTGAGAACTCTCATCAATTTTCTGCACAACTCCACGTTTGTGTTCAAACTGATAAATAGTATCCTGCAACTGCTGATCAAGAACAATGCGGTCAGTAATAACAATGGTAGAATCGAAAACGCGTTGGTTTTGCAAATCATGAAGCGATGAAAGACGGTGCGCTAACCAACCGATGGTATTGCTTTTACCACTGCCTGCAGAATGCTCCACAAGGTAATTATGTCCAACACCTTCTTCCCGCGCTGCGTTTACAATCGTACGTACAGCCTGTAACTGATGGTAGCGCGGAAAGATCATGCTTTCTTTCTTAATCTTTTTCCCTTCGTCGGTCATCTTTTCCTCAATCTGCAAATGAAGAAACCGGGCAAGAAGATCAAGAAGACTATCGCGTTGAAGAATCTCTTCCCATAGATAACCCGTTCTATATGTCCGTCCTGCCGGATCGGGTGGATTTCCCGCACCGCCTGCATTTCCTTTATTAAATGGAAGGAAGTAGCTGGCTTTACCTGCAAGCCTTGTGGTCATGAATATAGCTTCTGTATCCACGGCAAAATGCACTAAAGTTCTGCGCTTAAATTCAAAGATGGGTTCGCGCTGGTCACGATCTCGCATATACTGCCTAATGGCATTATCAACAGTTTGTCCGGTTAAGGGATTTTTTAATTCCACAGTTATAATCGGTATACCGTTGAGACTTATTGTTACATCGAGAGACTTTTCAGACTTGTCAGAATAATGAAGTTGTCGGGTAATGCCAAGACAGTTTGCCTTATAGCGTGCCTCAAGCTCAGGATTAAGTTCATGCGCTGCCTTAAAATAAGCTATCCGCAGTGTCCGACCATAGCACTTGAAACCATGACGTAGTGTTGCAAGCGATCCGTTTGCATCCATCCATTTCCATAGATCGCTGATAATCTGTTCACCGGTTTTACCGCCATGTAACGCTTCCAGTTTGTTCCATTCATTCGGCTGTGTTTCTTTTATAAAAGCCAGTACTCTTTCGGCAAAGATCGCCTTTTCGCGATCAAAGCTGCCGCGATCTATCACTTCATATCCGTTCGACAAAAGATGTGTTTCGATCACGGTTTCGAATGCTGTCTCCGAATGGCGTGTGTCACTCATTCCTTATATCCTTGATAATCGTTGTTCCAACCACCAGACCGCTATCTGGCAATATGGCTGAAGTTCACCATGCCCTGCAATATAACGATCACGCATACGCTCGAACTGTGCCTTCGGCACCGGACCACATAGACGATGCTTCTCATCGTGCCACCAATAAAGAATAGCATCCAATACCCCTTTTCGATTATTCTTTAAGAATGGTATATTAAGATTCAGTACATTCTCGATCTGAGTGTCGAACTCTATATCATCAGATCGAATACTGCCATCCGATTCATAGCGCAGTCGTGACGCAATCCTGTGGGCTGGATTAGCCGGATTCCATTTCAGATCACAGTTACCTTTTCGCGTATCGCAGTGTTGGAGATGCGGCGGTTGACCTTTCCCGCCTATGCACGCGCCAAGCATGTTTTGGTAATTAAGCTGTTCGTTTTCATGATTTGCTTGGCAGTGCCAATGCTCAATCTTCATAGTGTCTGGGCCGTTGTAAATCCTCTTCATGCAATAGCAACAAAGACCTTTTTGTTCTGTTAGCAGCGCATGCCGCAGAGTATCTTTGTCCGCGTAGTTGTCATAATCGCTGTGTGGCGTCTGGCGATGAGTTGTCAAACTTAGCGGCTCCGAGCCTTTGATGATATTTCTCATTCCTTTCCTTCAACGAAGTCGAGAAGAATACGTAACCTTGTCACCTCGGGGTCACCATCTCCAAGCAGCTTGCTGAGCTTTTCCAGCAATTCCCGCGCGCTTTCAAATTGCTGCTCCCCAATTTTCCGGGAGATCTCCGCAAGCAGTGCTTTCACCGCCGTGGTGCGAGGTTCAGAAGCCATAATCTCTTCCAGCACCCGACTGGAATCGACGCCAAAAGAGTAAGTCGGTGAATAGACCTGACCGTCGGCAATTATCTGGATTCGATCATTTTCAACTTCACCGATGATCTGGGGTGAATGGCTTGTTGCAATAAACTGACAGCTTGGAAATGTCTTTGTTAGTTGATTCACTATTGTTCGTTGCCATTTTGGGTGAAGATGCAGGTCAATTTCATCAATCAAAACAATAGCGCTGCCATCTTTAACTGGGTCTTCAAGAAACGGATTTGCTTGAGAAAGCCTTTTAGCAATCTCTAATGCAATAACAAACATACTGCGCTCACCGTCAGATAGCTGCCTAAATTCTAGTGTTTCTCCGGATTTGTCGACAACTAAACAACGCTCCGGTGAAGTAGCTACCCTCAAATTGGTATAGCCCGGCATGAATAAATTGCAAGCTTGCTGCATCACCCTAAGATGCTTCAAGGCCAAAGGTTGTTCTCGTCCAAGTTCTTTTTGGGCAAGAATCCAAGCTGCAATTTCCTGTTGCCTGATTTCTCTGTCCAATAGCGCATTTGCAAATGCAGCAACCTGACCACCAGCTATGCTAGATTTTGCGGGTGCCACATCGGAGATCAATGATCTTCGAGTACCAAAGAACACGCCGACAGGTTGACATTGAGATTGCTTGATCTTCTTGGCCGCTACTGTTAAAGGTGGATAATATTCCTTCTTATTTGGATTTTCCTTGGTTTGTTCACGAACACTGTCCGACTCCAGCCATATTATATTGTCCCTGTTTCTATGCATTATGTAACTAAATTCTTCTTTATTAAGATTAAATTTGCACGTAACATCCAGAAACTCAGCTTGTAGTCGAATATCATAATTGTTAAATTGCAGGCGACTACGCGATACGGTTATATCGGCTAAAACCTGCGATAGGCAAATACGTAATGCATCAAGTAGCGTGGTTTTGCCAACGCCATTTACGCCGACGATAAGGTTCATGCCTGGCCTGAACTCAAATTCCGCGTACTCGATAGCTCTAAGATTAGTTACATTGATACTGTTGATTATCATTGTTTCAGCTTGACCTCTGTCTTGCCAGTTACAGCTTCTGTGATGAGTGCGGCACGGCGTTCTTTAAGAAGTGCGATTGTTCGTTTTGTCGCGTCGCTCATAGCGTCCATTCTTGCAGTTACGTGAGTAATGTGTTCAACAATGGCTTGTTGCTCAGGGAGGGGTGGGACGGGAACGCGCATATCACCGAGTTCATCAAAATATAAACGCAGCCTCATATCCATAATTCCCCTTGATCTCCGATGAATTTCTGGAATACATACGCCACATCGAAATAGGTGATGGTAATAAGCCGTATTGACACCATTAATAGGTCTAAGGATATCATAGGCCGGACTCGTCACACCTTCATATTCTGATATTCCAAATGCGCCCATCCAAGCAAGCAGTTTATTCACTATCAAATCACCCGGGCGCACAAGCCAGTAATTATCGGTTGTTGTAGCCTTATTACCCCTAGCTTCCATCTCTTTCCTTGGACGGACTCCAATATCTGTATATAATGAAAGCAATTCATAATCGTTGTCTGCTGGGGCTTGTTCTGTAACAAGTCGAAACAGGTATTTGACACGCTTAGTATCCCAATGAACCGGAGTCTTTCCAAGCCAAGTAATACCTGAATCGCGGAGGGAGACTTTTGGGTCAAGGCCACATATTACAGCACGTGTGATAAATGCTCGTCTTTTCTCCGCCAGTAAATCTAACTGTCTCCCTTTTGCGGCAATCATTGCATCTATTTTCGCAGTCTCGCGGTCTAGGTAGTCGGCAATTGCACGTTGCAGCGATAGTTCTGGAACTTTAACGTCCTTGGCATAAGCAGTTTCACGATTTAGACCTGGCACAGCAGCCTCATCTGTTCCTTCGTCCAGACGAAGTGTCTGCAATAGCCAATAAACCCAGCGCAGCTCATGGTTGCACGTTGAAGCATCGATGAAAAAGGTGGTATCAGATGCGAAACATGGTTCGGGTGTCCAGTTGACTTTCCCATATGAACCCTTGCGCCCCACGATTATTGCTGGAGCCCCAGTGTTCACTTTTGAGAAGTAGGAATATGGTCCATTCGATCCATAAACTCGAAATGCACCGTCCTGGGCTTCGTTAGCAGGCAACCCATCGCCATAGCCAAAGCGAGCAACGTATTTCAGCTTTGCATTAAGCCACGTCACGTTGTCACCTCTTTCAGTAACTTCAAAATATCTTCTTCAGCTTTTTTTAGCTCGGCATCTATTTCTTCCAATGTTCGCTGTGGCGTGTCTTTGTAAAAATGACGATTAAAGTTTATCTCATATCCTACTTTGTCTTTGCTTCTATCCATCCATGCATCGGGCACATGTGGTAATACTTCGCGCTTGAAGTAATCATCAATATCATCTTTAAGTGATATGTTTTCAAAGTCTCGCAGATCGGTATCAGGTTCGAAACCATCACCCTTATCTTTTTTCACTGGCACTGCTTCAGGATCTTTTTGGGTGAAGACATCACGAAAGAGTTTAAGTTCGGCTTTTTTCCAGTATGACTTTCGTTTATGGAGGAGATCGATAATTCGATATTCCACCTCATTCCAGTCATGTATTGGCTCACGGCCGAGTTCCAAATCGATTGCCTGTATATCATCAAGACATTGCGGGCAGGCATCAAGGTACCGAGCCTTGTCTTCTACAGACATCTGATACCGGAGTCTTAACGGACGTTCGACTGTTACATGGGTATAACCAAAATCATTATTGTCAAAAATCTTCGCGATATCGCTATCATGAAATTCTGCATAGTGCTTAACAATATCATCGATCTGATTAGGGGTGCCCTCTTCGCCGTTGCCGATCATGCGCTTTTTAGCGCCAAGATTTTTGCGCAAAGGCACATAGATATCCCTAGCATCAAACAACTGAATCTTCCCCTTGCGATTTTTTTCTTTGCGGTTTGTGACGATCCAAATATAAGTGCCAATGCCCGTATTATAGAACATTTGCTCAGGCAAGGCGATAACAGCCTCAAGCCAATCGTTTTCAATTATCCATTTGCGGATATTGCTTTCTCCAGAACCAGCGCCACCGGAGAATAGAGGTGAACCACTGAAAACAATTGCCAGGCGCGAGCCATGTTTGAGTTGGTCAGCGAGAACCGGCTCAAATTTATGGACCATATGTTGAAGAAAAAGTAATGATCCATCGCTTATACGCGGAAGGCCTGCACCGAAGCGGCCACTAAATCCTCTTTTTTCATGCTCCTGAACAATTTCCTTCTGTTCTTTCTTCCAGTCCACACCAAATGGTGGATTTGTTAAAAAATAATCAAATTTTTCGTTATCAAACTGGTCATCGGTGAAAGAATCACCGAAGCGGATATTGTCCCCTCCGCCATTATGATCAACCTGTTTCATGAGCATATCTGAAGCAGCAGTGGCATAGGCTCTCTTGTTATAGTCCTGCCCATATACATAAAGTCGTGCTTCTTTGTGATGATTACGCAGATAATTCTGCGCCTCAGCCAGCATCCCACCAGTGCCGCAGGCAGGGTCTAATAGTTTGCGGACCGTACCAGGCGTAGCCAATAGCTCATCGTCATTGATAAATAGTATGCTTACCATGAGCCGTATAACTTCGCGGGGTGTAAAGTGATCACCGGCCGTTTCATTTGCCAGTTCATTGAAACGGCGAATGAGGTTTTCAAATATGAGCCCCATCTCCTCATTGGGAACTTTGTTAGGATGAAGATTTACATCACAGAATTTAGAAATCACGAGGTAGAGGATGTTGGCTTCCCGCATTTTCTCTATTTCATTTTCAAATTCAAAATATTCAAAGATTGTTTGCACGTTTTTCGAAAAACCTTTGATGTAGCTGACCAAATGTTTTTCGATATTATCTGGATCGCCTTTAAGCTTTTCGAAGGTAAGGGGTGAGTGGTTGTGAAATCTTTCCCTAGCAACTTTATTGAGGATACTCTCCAGCGCTTCATCTTTATGTTTATCTTTGACCTGTTCATATTTTTTCAGCACAGCATCCTTGGTGGGTGCAAGAACACAATCAAAACGACGCAGCACGGTCAGGGGAAGCATAACACGTTCATATTGAGGTGGTCTATAGGGTCCACGAAGCAAATCGGCAATCTGCCAGATTAGGTTTGCGTGATCTTGATGATTAGTCATTATACTCTCTCATAATTGAATTTATATACAACTGTTAGTGCATTAGTTTATATGCGTGGCCGTGCATATAATTGTTTTTTAAGTAGTAAAGGGATGTTCTTAATGTTGCAGAATAATACTACTTCTCCAAAACATTGCAACCTAAATTAGTTAAAAAATAATGTTGCCTCTGCTATATTGCACTATTTGTTTATTTATCGTTTTCCAACGCCAGAATATGATCCACAAGCCTCTTGCCCTTGCCAGAATCCTTCCCCTGAATAGATATTTCCAACTTTGTAAGGACATATAAAGCATTGGCAATATCTATCAGGGAGGCTTTTTCTATGTGGTCTAGGTCGATGGTTGATAATATTCTTGCTCGGAGTGCCGTCAGTTCCAACCCTTGAAGCTGCCGGTATTTTGTTAGAATGCCTTTTTTATACTGCAAATCGGCAATCCTCCGGGAAAGGGTTGTAGTGGACACACCCATTTCCTTGGAAATCTCTCTGAGATGTTTTCCCTCGCCCCTCATTGCCAGCAATGTCACTTCATCAATATGCTTTTTGGGCCTGCCCATTATTGTGAGTCTCCGTTATGGTAAAAATATGTGCGTTTTTGGGGGTGACATATGTCTTCTGCATTATAAAGTAATCTCTTCCCTGCTGCCATTTGCTTTTCTGATGTAGGCCGATAAGATATTTAGTTTTGCCAAAATTATATTGGGATGAATGTTAAAATGTTTCTTGGTGATAATTATTTGTTCATATTTGCTCAGGCCGTCTTCGATGAACCAGAACCTTCTTTGAATAAGATCATCATAAAGAACATCCCTTTCCCGGTCAGTGCCGCATTCCAGGTAAAGTTCACTTCCATCTTTAAGTTCTAATGCCTTAGCTAAAATTTCTTCTGTCCTTGCTTTGATCGTTTTCATAATATTCTCCTAAAAATGTGATGGTTGACGGTTTTCTTCTCTTATCTCGGTTGACCAATCGGTTGACTTACGGTGGACAACTATCAATAAGTACTTAAATATGTTGCAATATTATCAAGTCAACAAGTGGACAGTCTTCCCTTCAATTCAAGTCAACTCTCCCCCTATTTATAGGGGAGTTGACGGGTTGACCAATAGTGACCATGTTCAAACATCAATGAGATATGTGGCATACTTATCTCGTCCTTCTTTTGTAAATGTAAAACAGCCTCGGTTACCATTCTCCACCAAATACTCCTTCTCTGCTGCCCAATCTTTATGTTTACTGACATTTTGCTTTGAGCATCCGATTATTGTTGCCACTTCGCTTTGGGATTTACCTGATCCAAGAAGGGCAATTATTCTTTCTTTATTGCTTGACGATATCGATACATCGGTAAGCAATATCGTATGACCCGCACTGTCCTTCCCTATGCTGAATGTAAACGGGGATAAACTTTCACCGCATACGCCTCTTGATTTCTCAAAAGATACAATGAACTTTGCCCCATCTGTGGATGAATATCCTGGTGGCGCTGATAAGTTGATGACGATGTCCAAAGCATCTTCTCGCCCGGAAGTCCCTCGCTGTTTCCCACTTTTGCCACTATGATGCAAAAAGATTACAGCTATACCCAAGAAACGTAACGAGATAAGCCACTGGTTAATTGCATCCCAAGCTTCCTTGTCATTTTCATCAACGCCGGGAGTTAAACAGGATAGATTATCAAGGATCAACACTTTTATTATTTTTTGCCCTGCGAGGGCATCGTAAATTATTTTTCTCCACTGTTGATTATTAATATTGACCGATAAATATTTTTTTTGATGGAGTAAATCTGATGACAAAAATTTTAATGGTGCCAATTGAGGCGGCAGCCCTAGTGATATTTTTCTCATTCTATCCTGCATTTCATCGGCGGCCATTTCACCATCCACATATAAGACGCCTACAGGATTTTCGATATTCCACTTTCCAATCGATACTCCCGTCACAATACTAAGGGCCAAAGAAATTCCAAACATTGTTTTGCCAGTTCCACGATCAGCATAGATCATGACTAAAGAAGATTCACGAAGCCAAGGGTAAATAATTGTCGGTCTAGGTGGTAAATCCATTTTGATAAATTCAACACAATCAATCGCTTCTTCAAATATGTCAGGAAATTTACCAACCATTTGCATATTGGAATTTTGCATTAATCAATGACCTTTGCCCTGGATGCCATCCGTTCGCAGCTGCTTAGCGATAATAAAGCGAACCAATTCTTGAATTTTATCCAATGCCCTATCACTCTCAATATTGAAACGACATTCGGTTTCAATTATTGTGTTAAGAGTAAATTCATCATTGTGTAGAGCTATTTTAATTTTTAATTGCATGACTTGCCTCTCCGGTTAAAGTTCGGTTCTAGTTTTATGGATAAGTCGGTGCTTGGTCTCGACAGCTATTGCTTCCTTCAATAAAATACGAGCTTCAAGGAGCAGCCAGTCAGAGAGACTGCCATTAAATTTTTTTCGGCGACTGTTTAGAAACGAAAATATATCGTCTGGATCCAGTTTTACATCAATATCACCCTCACAAAATGGTTCGATATCTTTCTTGTTTTCCAAAAGTTCAAATTTTGCTCTTAAAATCATAATAATTCTCCTTTTTTAATTTCAGTTTTAAAGTTCAAATTTTTATTGTGTAATTATATGGGCTCAGTCTTCACCATCCTTGCCTCCATAAAGTTTGTTACATCTGAATATTTATACCGGACAGAGCGGCCCACCTTGACATACGGTATGCCCTTTCTGTTGAAACGCGAATTACGCAACAGACTCAATGAAAGGCCGGTAAAAAGACTGACCTCCTTTTCTGTAATATACATACGATCAATTTCCATAACCCGACCCTCCTTCCACGCCATCCTCAAAGCATTCATCATCACTCAACCCAATCAAATCTGCCACCCTCCTGACGCGCCGATCTCCCGGTCTGACAGGAATGGTCCCGCTCATAATTTTCGACAATACGCTTGGATCTAACCCCGCTTTCAGTGCTATCTTCCATGCGGGGGTTTCCGAGAGTTTTATCGATGCCCTGAACTTTTTGCTGATCATATTTCCCTCCTTTCTTTCAAAAAAAATGCCCGCGAGTTTGAACTTCGCGGGCATTATGGAAGAATAATTATTCTGATGGCGTCAAATAAAACAGAAGATCATTACTATTCGATATGACTCATCAATTCACTCATTTTCGACTTCGGGAACATCTTAATATCAATGGCCTTAAAGTAAATATCCACCATACGGGTAATAAATTCCTTTTTTTCATTCCCATACGAAAAATTATATGCGATGCCGAGATGATAAGTGTTGATAAATTGAAAATCTCCCTTCATCTTTCGATATACCGAAAGTGTGTTTGACTTAAACCAACTAAAATCTCTGGACTTTATGGTAACATTTTGCTTCTTCGCTTCATCCGCAACTGCATCATATAACCTATCTGCCTCCTTCATTACCCCCTTGAATAAATACAGTGGGATTATCTCATGATCAAGAATCCTCATGTGTGTAATCAGATAACGAATAATTTCATCAGCAACAGAAAGTTTATCTAACAAGGTTTCCGTCAGCCCCTCATCCCTTTCCTTAGGCTTAATTTCAAGCAAGGGGCTTTTCGATGGCTCATTAAAAATAACATGTAAGAGCATGGCACCAAACATATCATTGGTTTCATCATTAATCTTGATAATCCCAGCTGGTCCAACTTTCCTTTTATCCATGTATGCGTCCCCACTGTGCAATAGATTTCTTATTTCTGATCCTGAATTTTAACGAGCTGGCTATTCTCTTTCATCGCCCCATTGATAATGTCTCCGGCCAGGTTTGAAGCCCGTCTCAATGATTCATCCCGAAGGTGGGCATAACGCTGGGTCATCAAGGGGCTCTTGTGTGTTAGGAGTTTTTGCAGGGTGTACATGTCCACCTGCCCCGAAGATGCCAGCATGGAAGCATAGACATGCCTTAACCCGTGAAGAGCTCTAAACTCCTTTGGTATCTCAGCCGCATCCCTGATCCTGTTTAGCCGTCGTCGAAGATCTGTTGTGAAAGGTTTTCCATTGTTCATCGTAAAGACAAATCCTGATTTGTTTTTGGGGATACTTTCAAAAACTGATTTTGCAGAATCATTCAAGGGGAGCTTCTGGGGTTCTTTGCCTTTGGGGTCTCGCAAAGAGATAAAGCCTTTATGGAAGTCAATATCATCCCATCTCAATTTAAACATTTCTCCGCGCCGCATCCCAGTGAACAATGCTATCCGCATCATGTTTGCGGCCATAGAGTCTTCACTCTCCCCAATGGCTTTTAACAGGTTTTGCAACTGTTCTGGCGTTAAGTCTTCTGTCTTGTTGTTGTGCACTTCCGGTAATTGAATTTTAAAACTGAGATTATGACATAGTTGTTTTTGTACGCCAAAGTTGACGATACGCCGCAGTAGAGCAAGGATATGTTTGACGGACTGAGGTGATAACGTTTTAAGAAGTTTGATTCTTAGACGATCAACATCTAATTGGATTATATCTTGCGGTTCCTTCGAGCCGAAAGGTTCTTTCAGGTATTTCTCAAACCAGTTTTTATCTATCCGGAAAGACTTTGTCTCTTCTTTCTGTCTTTCATATTCTTCCCATAACTTGTTTACAGTCCAGCGGCCTTTTTCCTCTTCTCTTGCCGCTCGTTCTGTCTCGCGTCTTTCTCTATTTGATTTTTCTTTTCCCCTGATGCGGTCAGCCCGAATCTGCGATGCCTTGGCCTCCGTCATAGCATTCTGATACTGACGGCCCACCTTTTCTTCAACCATTACGCCATTACGCCGATAGCGTATGTAATAGACTCTTTCAACTTTCTTCCCTTTCGGCCCATCAGCTTCAATATAGGTAACGCCGGGATAATCAGTCTTGTGTCGCTCAAAAGCTGGCATATTTATGACCTCCCTTTTTGCCTCGTATTCCCCACAGTATTCCCCACATCAAACCAACTCCCCACACTACTCCCCACACATGATTTGAATATACAGGTAATTTCAGGTAAGTCAAGAGAAATGAAACATATTGATAATACTTAATATTATTAATATGGGTAAAAAGAGATAAAAACAAGACAATGGAAATTGTAGCCTCTCACGCCGGAAACCGGGGTTCAACTCCCCGTGGGACTACCAAAATAAAATCAAATAGTTAGTGATGGTTTTTATTCTAAAGCCAGGCTTTAAATAGGCATTCCCCATCGCTATCCCCAGCAAGCAGGACAGAAAAATAAGGTTTAGCAACGCCACATTTGCTTACCTTCTACCATCCATCATGTGTGGCGATCAGAAAACCGATAAACCTATAAGTGGTCGGTATCATGTTGTTTTTCATTGACTATGCTGTTTATGACATAATAGCATTACGGTCTTTGTCACACATACAGAATATGAATGTTAAGGCAGTGCAAATCTATGTATGTGTAAGTAGTTAACATCACTCATAATGTTTATAAACTTTATATGTTGTTATAATCATGATGCTTAGATAGCAACAATCCACGCACTAAGCACTAGTTCCTGTGGAAAAATAGGAAATATTAAACCTTGCGCAAAGTTGCCAAGTGCAAAGATGCCACGCGCCCTGGGCAATGATCGACATGACGGATTGTGGCCGGCTATTGAACATGGACGTTACATGTCAGGCGAGTCCACTGATTTCTGAGAGAAAGGTGCAGAGGTTTGATGGCTAGTTTCCCGTTCATTCAAATCCTGCCCTCCTTCCTCCTACCATGAATTCGTATATAGAATAATGTATAATGGTTTTGTTATTCATAGGAAGGCAGGAGGACTCAGTGCTTCCTGGGCGATAGAGCCCTCATTTCAGTATGTCCCAAGCCTCTGTGAACCATAATAGG
>CAIVQG010000049.1 GCA_903907985.1 uncultured delta proteobacterium | reverse complement strand
ACAAGAGCGATTCAAGGAAAGGGTAGCTACGTCAACGGAAGTATTAGATGCCCAGACTCTTTTGACCAAAGCCAAAGCTCAATATGCCAATGCTTTGGGAGATTTTAATATCAGTCAGGCAAAACTCGACCGCGCTATGGGAATAAGGCGGTAAAGTTATTTAATAATATCGGGGATAATGTCCGAATTAAATATTATTCTTGACATTATTCTCCAAATATTTAACTATACGGTTAAACCGTCCGGTTAAAATCGGTTCCGTGAAATGCCAAGGAGTAGACATTGATTAAGAAGGACAAAAAAATGGATAATTTGGGAAAGACGGCGGAAAAGATTTTCACGGCGGCGCGTGCGGTGTTCGCCGAAAACGGCTACAGCGGAACGCATATGGACAAAATCGCTGAGCGCGCCGGTGTGAACAAGGCCACTCTCTATTATCAGATCGGCGACAAAGACACACTCTATGCCAATGTCATCCATCAGGTTATCGGCAATATCGCTACGGGCATTGCCGAGTCTGTGGGCAGAGTTGATTCACCGGAAGAAAAGATTAAAGTTTACATCAACAGCCTTGTTGCCGCCGTGGATAAAAATCCCGAAATACCGCCGATCATGATGCGCGAGGTGGCGTCAGGCGGTGCCCATTTACCCCGTATTGTTATAGAGGATATGGTTGCCGTAATCTCCATTCTGTTTGGCATTCTGGAGCAGGGCAAAAAGAAAGGTGTTTTTATTGACGTTGCACCATTTCTCATCCACATGATGATTATGGGAACGATTCTTTTTTATAAAAAAGGTACACCGATTAAAGACAAACAGGAATGGTTGCCTGCCACCATTAAAGCACGTGATAAAAAATTAAAAGGTAACTTGGGGGATGAAGTCAGCAAGTTGGTACTGAACGCGATTAAGAGATGAAGCTGATTGACGTTTCTATGATGATTACAATGGCACAATAAAGTAAGTCCGATTCCTCGATTCCCGTCTGTGTAATCTGATAACCTGACGGTCACGCGAGGTCACAAACGGAAATGACATTTCGGGATAGGGAGAAAATTGATCAATACATAAAATGGAGAAGAAGTGGTGAAAAAGAAAATTATCATTATTGTTTTTATTCTACTTTTTATCGGCGCAGGCACCTTTGTCTATTTCGGGCAGAGAAACAATCAGCAAACCGAACTGCATTTTTCCGGCACTATCGAAACGACTCAGGCCAACCTCTCCTTCCAGATTCCGGGACGCGTCGTCAACGTTGCTGCGGTGGAAGGTCAGTCCGTCACCAAAGATCAAGTAATCGCGGAACTGGACCGGTCGGAATTTCAATCGCGGTACGATCAGGCTAAAGCCAATCTTGACCGCGCGCAAAGAGCCAAACAACAACTGGAAACGGTTCTGAATATCAGCAAAAACACTCTGCCCTCAGAAGTGGCACGTGCCACAGCCAGTGTCGCCAGCGCGAAAGACACAGCGCAGGACGCGGAAAAAAATTACAACCGATATGAAGAGCTCTTCCGTAAAGGCGTGGTCACGGAAAAAGAACGCGACACGATGAAGCTCACTTATGATATTGCCAGATCGCGTCTGACCGAAGCGCAATCCATACTGGAACTGGCGCAGGGCAATCTCACAAAAATTGAAGCCGCCCGGCAGGATATTGCCACATCCAGCGCCCAGATCGACTCGGCCCGGGCATCTCTGGCACAGGCGGCAATTCAACTCGACTATACGCAACTCCGATCGCCGCTTAACGGCATGGTAATCAGCCGTAATATCGAACCGGGAGAAACGGTAAACGTCGGGCGCGAAGTCATCACCGTCGCCGATCTTTCCCGCGTCGATCTGAAAATATTTGTTGATGAAACCCAGATCGGCAAAGTCCAGCCCGGCCAGAAAGCAGAGGTAAAGATAGATACCTTCCCCGATAAAGTATTCGCCGGGTTTGTATCTTTCATTTCCCCCGAAGGCGAATTCACACCCAAGATCATTCAAACCAAAAAAGAAAGAGTCAAACTGGTTTACTTGGTTAAAATAGCTATCGCCAATCCCGGCAGGGAACTTAAAGCGGGAATGCCGGCTGACGCCTTGCTGAAATAAAACAGGAGACGCGGATGATCGCTCTTTCTTCAAATTCCCCGCACATGGTGGAAGTCAAAAACGTTTCGGTGCATTTCAATGCCGTGGAAGCACTTAAAGACGTCTCGCTTTCCGTTGACGGCGGAAATATTTTCGGCCTGGTTGGCTCGGACGGCGCCGGCAAATCGACTCTTCTTCGCCTGATCGCTACAATGATCAGGCCATCGCAGGGAACCATTTTCATCGACAGCCTCAACGTTGTAACCCAGCGGCAAAAAATAAAAGACATCATTGGTTATATGCCGCAGCGCTTCGGTCTGTATCAGGATTTGTCCGTGGAAGAGAATATTGATTTCTTCCTGGATATTTTTAATATTCCCAAAGCTCAAAGAAAAGAACGAAAAGATAAATACCTGGGATTTTCCAACCTGCTGCCGTTTTTGGACAGGCTGGCCGGCGATCTTTCCGGCGGCATGAAACAAAAGCTGGGATTGGCCTGTGTGCTGGTGCATGAGCCTAAATTACTCATTCTCGATGAACCGACAAACGGCGTCGATCCGGTATCGCGCAGCGAATTCTGGGATATCCTGGCCAATATGAAGCGAGAAGGCATGACGATAATGGTCTCCACAGCATATCTCGACGAGGGCGAAAAATGCGATCAGCTCGCGTTGATGCACAATGCCGTTATTCTGGAATCTTCAACTCCGGCGGTAATGCGTAAAAATTTTACTACTCTAGAAGAAGCGATGATCGAACGGATAATGGAAGTGGATAAGGGGCTTGTCGATGACACTTTCCACTTCTGATTCCATAACAGTCACCAATCTGGAAAAGAAATTCGGCGCGTTTGTCGCCGTCAACAAAATTACTTTTTCCGTAAAAAAAGGGGAAATCTTCGGATTTCTGGGCGCTAACGGCTCCGGCAAATCCACGACTATCCGCATGCTTTGCGGCATTATCACCCCTTCCTCCGGTTCGGGATTTGTCGCAGGCCACGATATTATGACCGACGCGGAAGAAATCAAGCACTCGATCGGTTACATGTCGCAGAAATTTTCTCTCTATGAGGATCTGACATCTTACGAAAATTTGCGCTTTTATCTCGGCGTTTATAATGTCCCGGAGGATCAATGGCCCGAACGCATCGATTGGGTTTTGAATATGGCACGCCTGCAGGAAGTACGCAATCGGCAGACCATGGAATTGCCTCCCGGCTGGCGTCAGCGTCTGGCGTTGGGCTGCTCCCTTCTGCACAAGCCCGACATTCTTTTTCTGGACGAACCCACCTCCGGCGTCGATCCTATCACCCGCAGGCATTTCTGGAATTTCATTAAATCGCTGGCCGCTGGCGGAATAACCGTGTTTGTGACCACACATTACATGGATGAAGCGCGCTTTTGCGAACGCATTGTAATGATCAATCAGGGCATGATTGTCGCTGCCGGCTCCCCTGCGGAAATTATTACACAGGCATGTCCCGGCAAGCCCGAAGCCGATTTAAACGACGCGTTTATAACATTGATGAGGGATGATGAAAAACACAAATAACTTAATTCCATTTCCAATTCAATAATGATACCGCGGCTGCTAGGAGGAGGCGACGAGGCGTATTATTATCCATACGTTGAGGAAGCCGACGACCCCGGCCTGCGCCGGGGCAGGCTGTGCCAACAAAGGTAGCGCTTGAATTCGAAATGGAATGAGGAGCAATAGTTGAATCCAGTACGCCTTAAAGCCATAATCCGCAAAGAATTTTATCACCTGATTCGGGATTACCGCAGCCTTTATCTGGCTTTCGCCATTCCGCTGATATTGATAATTCTTTTCGGTTATGCTTTAAATCTCGATGTCAATAATGTGGAAACGGTAGTTATTGATCATGACAAAACCGAACTCAGCCGCGATTTCTTAAGCAAACTCAGCGCTTCGCCCTATTTCCATATCGCGGCACATCTTAATGAAACAAAAACAGCAACGGATTATCTCGACCATAATCTCACGACAGCAGTAATTGTTATCCCGCCGGGTTTTATGAATGATACCCGCGCCGACCGCACTGCCTCCCTGCAAATTATCATTGACGGCAGCGATCCCAACTTTGCCGGAATTGTCCGCAGTTATCTGACCGCCATCAGCGAACAGTATAATCAAAAATTACTGATAAATTTTCTCAACCGCCAGGGGCTTGCCAAAATAAATCCTCCGGTGGACGGCCGTATCCGCGTCTGGTTTAATGAAGATCTGGAAAGCCGCAACTTCATTATCCCCGGAATTATAGCAATTATAATTATGATTGTCGGCGCGCTTTTAACTTCGCTCGTCATCGCGCGCGAATATGAAAACGGCACAATGGAAACAATTAAGTCCCTGCCGATCAGAGCCGGTGAATTCTATCAGGGCAAGGCCACTCCCTACTTTTTAATCGCTCTTATCGACGTGCTAATTGCCATGATCTTAGGTCAGGTTCTTTTCGGCGTAGTTATGAAAGGCAACTTCTGGCTGATGCTCACAGCTACTTCGCTGTATATTCTTGTCGCGCTCTCGCTGGGTCTGTTTATTTCCAATGTCACCAAATCGCAAATGCTAGCTAACCAGATGGCAATACTGACAACATACCTGCCGTCGCTTTTGCTTTCGAATTTTGTCTTCCCTATTATCAATATGCCTGACTTTTTGCAGTATATTACCTATGCTGTTCCTGCCCGCTATTATATTGACATACTGACAGGCATATATCTGCGCAACACAGGTTTTAGTTATCTCTGGCCAAGCATGGCTGTTTTATTTGCGTTTTTTGTGGCACTGTCTGCTCTGAACTACCGTATTTTAAAGAAGGAAGGTCTATGAGCTGGCTCAGAATTCGAGAACTAGTGCGCAAGGAATTTATTCAGCTTTTCCGCGATAAGCGCAATCGCGTACTTCTCTTTGCCGCGCCTTTGATCCAGATATTGGTTTTCGGCTATGTAGTCAACTACGACATCCGCAGTATCCGCGTCGCCCTGCTGGATTATTCTCACACTCAGGAAAGCCGAAGTCTTGTTGATTATTTTGCAGGCAGCAACATTTTCCATATCACCCACAATTTAACCGGCGATAAACAACTTGCCGAACTTTTACTCACAGGCAAGGTGGATATGGCAATCCAGATTAATCCCGATTTCGCTTCTATCATCAGAAAAGGCCAGACAGCGCCGATACAGATAATTGCCGACGGCTCAATGAGCAATATGGCGGCAATGCGCATAGCCTATACTTCTTCCGTGCTCGACAAATTTAACCGCGAGACCCTGCATCAGTTGTACCCCCAACAAATGAATTATGGCAAAATCGACGCCCGCATCCGTACCTGGTACAATCCCAATTTGGATAGCCAGCATTTCTTTGTTCCCGGCATTGTTTCCTTTCTGGTCATGCTCACATCGCTTTTGCTGACATCCATCGCGATCATCCGGGAAAAAGAAGCCGGAACCATGGAACAACTGATCGTCACGCCTTTAAAATCTTACGAATTTATTCTGGGCAAGACTATTCCCTATATCATCGTCTCACTGGTGCAGATGATCGGGGTGGTGATCTTTGCCATTCTCTGGTTTGAGGTTCCGCTAAAAGGAAGCATTCTTTTGTTATTTTTCTCCACCTTCCTGTTTCTGATGAGCACTCTGGGCATAGGTCTTTTCATTTCCACAATTTCCAGCACCCGCCAGCAGGCGATGATGACAACTTTCTTTATTATTCTGCCTTTTTTGCTGTTGAGCGGTTTTATCTTCCCGATTGCCAACATGCCGCAGGTTATCCAATGGCTCACTTACCTCAACCCGTTGCGCTTTTTTCTGGTGATTATCCGGGGAATTTTTCTCAAAGGTGTCGGTATGGAAGTGCTCTGGCCTCAGTGCCTGGCTCTGGCCATACTGGGTATCATCGTTTTTTCCGGCGCTATCAGTCTGTTTAAAAAACGTCTGGATTAGTCTTTACTTCTGGTATATTATTGAAATAATAATATACCAGAGGGCCGATTACGTATGTTGAAAGTTATTGCCGACCAACTGACCATCAAAAAATACACCCGGCAATTCATCAGAAAATTCAAACCATTTATTGATGAACAGGTAAAAGTTAAGCTGGGACATCAGGGAGCAAGTTCTCCGGCGAAAATTTTATGGTCAAAAAAGCTGGGCATCTGGCTGTTTTCTCATGCCATTGCCGACGTCCGTTACTGGAACGCCTTTGGCGTGGGCAGGCCGAGCGAGGATCGCATCGTCTCGATCATCACCGAAATAAATTTCCCTTTTGCCGGTATCGATCGAAAAACCGGCGGAGCATTTGCCCGTGATGCCTGGGGCAACATCTTTGTGATTCACCGCGGTAAAATCGGCGGCGGCAAAAAAGGAGTCGGCAAATCGCTTTTTGAACATAATTACCGCGGTGTCTGGTCTTTTATGGAAGATGGAGATTGCATCACCCAGGTTGCGGTAATCGGCGTACTGCATTCACCACGATTAGCTCTGCAAACTGCCCACTTTGTGAAGAAAATTGCAATACTCAAATCAAATGTCGTTCATTCCTCGCAAATGGAACTTAATTTCCCGGAAGTGACTTTCCGCGAAGACTTAGTCGGCAACCTTCCAGCAACAGAAGAGCCGGATATTGACGCCCAATGCGATCATAATCTGGTTATCAGCAATTTGTCCGCACTTCTGAAGCGCTGGAAATTTAAAACGGGGAATGACAGCAACCATGATCTTTTTCTGGTAGAGCCATCGGGAAACAGGATATCTCATGTTTTTGAAGTTCTAACCGACGCCCACGAAAAAAACATGCTGGCGGCGGCGGCAAAATTGCTTCTACAGACCAAAAGTGATCCGGGAAATCCTGTACCCATTATCATTCTGCCGGAAGGAAAAATGATTACCTATGCTCAACTGCTGCAAAAAATTGGTATTACTGTTATTGGTTTTTGTCTGGATGATGAGCGAATTATTTTTCATGACTTGGGGAAAATCAGGCTTGACCAAAATTCACAGTTGTGAAAAGAATACATGTAGTGTTATTGGTAAGAGTAAATCAAGTTATCGCTCTTTAATTCTTTATTCAGAGGCAGGACTATGACAAAAGAAAGAAGAAAACGAACAAGAGTTCCGGTTGCTTTTGATATAAATATCCTTTTTCAAAAGAATAAAATTAAAGTTAAAACATTCAATATCAGCCTGACCGGCATCAGTTGCACCAACGACTCGCGATTTATCGCCAATGAACTTTGCGAAGTAATTCTGACTCTCAACGAGGAAACAAGTTTAGTCATTGCCGGCAAAATTCTCCGGATAGACAAAAAAGCAGCGATAATCGCTTTTCTTTCCATGGATGAAGATGCTTTCTTTCATTTAAAAAGGATATTGGAGTATAACGCCACAGATGCGGATGAAATTGATGAAGAACTTAAAAACCCTGCTTTTTCAGAGTAGTAATTAACTTATACTTGCCGTATGCCGGCATTCACGAAATAAAGTTTAGAGGAGATAATAAATGCCGAAAATTCCGGTTGCCAAACTTGAACCCGGGATGAAGCTTGCCAAACCGGTGACAGCCAAAAACGGGATGGTTATGCTGGGTGAAGGCACAGAACTGTCCGAGACCTGGATTGAACGAATCCGCGATATGGATATTGCCAGTATCTTTGTGGAAGGGCCACCAGTTCAAGCTCTTCCCAAGGAAGAAGCACTGGCCAATCTGGAAACTAGATTTGCCAAAGTAGATGGCAAACCCTATATGAATTTAATCAAAAAGATCACTAAAGAACATATTGAAGGATTGTATGAGTAATATTGACCCTAAAGTCCTACGCCACAAAGTCGAAAACATCGGCACACTGCCGACTGTGCCGGGTGTACTGAAGAGGTTATCCGGCATCATAGAAAAACCACGTATTACTCTGGTAGAAATCAGCGCTTTCATATCCAACGATCCCGCTTTAACTACCAAAATATTAAAAATGGTCAATTCCGCCATTTACGGATTCCCCGGAAGAATTGCTTCTGTTTCTCACGCCACTATGCTTTTAGGACTTAACGTCATCAAAGGGCTTTTGCTGGGAGTCTCCGTGTTCGAATTGATGCAAAAGACAATGAACGGTCTTTACGAACATTCACTGGCTTGCGCTATTGCTTCTCGGGTTATCGCCCAGAAAAAGGGACTCAAGGAACCGGAAGAAATCTCTGTCGCCGGTCTGCTCCATGATATCGGCAAAGTCATTTTGATGCTGGAATTCCAGACAGAATATGAAGCCGCCATGAATGAGGCACAGACAAAAGGCATCTCCATCTTTGAAGCAGAAAAAAATCAGTTCAACGCCACCCATGCGAACGTGGGCAGCTGGTTGGCCGAGAAATGGCGCTTCCCCCGCAGCCTGATCGAAGTCATTGAATTTCATCATCGTCCTGCGCTGGCAAAAAATGCCCCCCTGGAAACAGCAATAGTGCATATGGCTGATATTTTAGTTCGTGCCCGGGGTTTTGGCTTTGCCGGAGAAAATTATGTGCCGGAAGTCAACCCAGCAGCTTTTGAACTGCTGAAACTATCGGCAGCTGACATCAAAGATGTATTGAAGGAACTGGAAGAAAACATGGAATCCGCCGAAGACATCTCCTGATAATGAGAAATAATAACGCGGATGTAATACCCCCAAAGGCGTCCAGGTATAATGCTATGAAAACTATTGTCGTTGTCTGCAAAGATATTGTTCTGACCAATACGATAGACCGCAATCTGAAAAACTCTTATAAAAGCGTTATTTTCAGCAGTATGCCTTCCGCTCTCGATTATATCTATAATTCCATCCCGGATTTAATTGTAATTAACGTTCTTAAAGATGATTCTCTTGCCATCAATATTTTAAAAGATTTAAAAACTGATCCCATGTTTCATCAATTGCCCGTATTGGCAATTCTGCCTGAGCACTTTAATCTTTCCAATTGGGATGATTTATTGATCGAAGATTTTATCTGGAAAGATGATCTCGAAAATGATTTTATCCTGCGCGTTAATTTATGTATTACGCGTTCCGAGCGCATCGTGGAAATCAATCCGTTAACACGTCTGCCCGGCAATATTTCCATCAATCGGGAATTGCAGGAAAGGATTACCAGGAACCATGATTTCTCTTTCGGTTATGCTGACCTCGATTATTTCAAACCGTTCAATGACCGTTACGGCTTCAGCAGAGGCGATGAAGTTATTAAAATTACCGGCAGACTGATTCTGAATATAGTCAAGAATATGCAGCCGCAGGGAAGTTTTGTGGGTCATGTCGGCGGTGATGATTTTGTTTTTATCATAGATTCCGCCCTGGCGGAAGCAGCAGCAGCAGAAATAATCGAAGCATTTGACAGCATCATTCCGACTTTTTATGACGCAGAAGATTCGACCCAGGGATTTATCAAATCATTTGACCGGACAGGCAAGGCATCGAAGTTTCCAATTATGGGCATATCTATCGGCATTACCGAAACACGCGCTCGTTCCTTCAAGCACTATGGAGAGATAACCGAACTGGCCGCAGAAATGAAAAAATTCGCGAAAAAATCAGAAGGCAGTTGCTTCCGGTCAGACAAAAGAACAGACGAAGAGATAAAGTCCACTGCGGCGAAAAAGAAGAAAGCACCGCAGAAAAAAAAGCAGTAAGTACAATAAAATTATTCCTTAAATATTCCCCCCCCCAATATCACTTTTAAATCAAAGATGATATCAAGGCAGCAATAAAACTCCATTTTCAAAAACGAAGTGTATAATCTGATATTCTGACAACGGGAAGGTCACGCTTTATTCATAAGTTGAGAACACCTAAAAAAGATAGCTCTCTTGATTGAGAAACGGCACAATAATTACAATTGTCTTAAGAAGTTATCCAGCAGCTTATACATATACTTCTGAATATTCTCAAATGTAGCAGCAGAACGCAACATTTGTTCCGGCGTTTGAATATACTGCGCATTCACCAGTTCCATGGCGCCATTTTCGATTAATTTTTCAACCATCATCCGTGTGACATCCAGATGAAACTGCAGGCCGACAACTTTATGACCATAGGCAAAGGCCTGATTCCGGCAGGCGGTAGTTTCAGCCAGCCGCTCGGCTCCCCGGGGAAAAGTGAAGGTATCTCCATGCCAGTGGAAGGCAAGAAGTTCCGCGGGAAATCCCTTGAGCACATCGGATGCTCTGCCTTCATCGGTCAAGCTCAAAGGGAACCATCCTATTTCTTTATGAATATGCGGATAAATTTTTTCTCCCAGTACAGACGCTATCAGTTGAGCACCCAGACAAATCCCCAATACTTTTTTCCCGGCTTTGATCGACGCCTCAATAAAGCTTTTTTCCTCCGTCAACCAGGGATATTTTTTATCCTCATATGCTCCCATCGGCCCCCCCATGACAATAAGCCAATCTATTTCAGCGAGTTTCGGTAAGGGATCAGTGGCATAAAAGCGTGTGGCGGAAAGCGCGTAATTCTTGGCTTTAATCCAACCTTCAATATTACCCAATCCTTCATAGGGCACGTGTTGAAAATAATGAATCTTCATTTTATCACCTAATCATGCTCGTGATGTTCATGTTTATGTTTATGCTTCTGCTTTACAACACAGCATAGCAGCTGCGCTTCACCGCAGGAATTGGATTCGAACTGCAAAATCGGATGATCAATGTTAAATTCATTAAGCAGTATCTCCCTGACATTTCCCGCCAGCTCGTCCACGCGGCTTAGCATCTGGTCAGGAACAGTGATATGAACCGCGAGCGCTATGCTCTCCGCGGACGGATTCCAGACATGGAGATCATGTATCTCTTTAATTCCGTCCATGGACGTAAGCGTTTGCTGAATGTCAGCCAGATTGATTCCCGGCGGCGTAGCGTTCATGAGGACAAGGATGCTCTCTTTGAGCAATCCCCAGCCGCTGTATAGAATCATGGCGACAATAATCCAGGAAAATACCGGATCAAGCCAGAACCAGGGTTTAAAAAGCCACAAAACACCTAATGCCGCTACGATCAGCGATGTTGCCGCATCGGAAAGCATGTGCAAAAAGGCGCTCTTCATGTTCAAATTAACTTTAGACCCGGAATGTAACATCAAGGCGGAAATCATATTGCCCACAAAGCCAAAAAGAGCAATCCAGATAACAAACTGGCCGGCAATCGGCTGTGGCTCGCGCGATCGATGCCAGGCCTCGATCGCAATATAAAAACCGGCGCCATAGAGCAAGGCCACACTGACCACTGTGGCCAGTATCTCGACACGTTTGTAGCCGAAAGTCTGCCGATGTGTCGGGCCGCGCCTTCCTATCACCAGCGCCCCATAATTGATCACCAGCGAAACGAAGTCGGTTAAATTGTGCAAAGCATCGCTGATCAAGGCCATACTTCCGGAAACAATACCTCCGGCAATTTGCACAATAGGGATAATTAGATTCATCACCATGGAAATTACTAATCGCTTGCCCCAGATTATCTCCGGATGATTATGATGTTGATGATTGGACAAAATTACCTCCTCTTTTCTCATTTAATATTTCCAGGGCCAGATCAATGGCACTATGGCTGCCGAAAATAATAAGCTGATCGGCCGCCTGAAGGACAAATCCGCCGGGTGGATGCGTAATCGTCTTGTTGTCTCTGATGATATTAAGAATGGTCGCACCCGATTGGGCTTTGAGATTTACATCTTTAAGACTTTTACCGATAATTTCATTGCCGGAAGCAATATAATAAGTTTCAATTGTTCCCTGGGCCAGAATTTGATTGATCTGCTCAAATGCTTCCTCGGTAAATCGAACTTCCCGGAATACTCCGTAGGCCTTATTGCGAATTATATTGCCCTGCACTAAAATTATACTATTGGGAACATGAAACATTCTGAGCACCCTGCTGAATATTTGAATAGACGTCTCAAATTCTTCCGGGATGATATTATCAGCACCCAGTTTCATTAATTCATCAATGTCAGCAACATATTTTGTTCTGACAATTATATGTAAATTCGGTTTGATTGTTTTAGCAATATTCAGACAGCGCTTCGTTAAAAAACGATCGGAAATAGCGATAACCAGCACCCGGGCAGAATCAATTCGGGCACGTTTCAGAATCTCAATATTAGAAGCATCTCCCCAGATTACATTTTTGGCACCTTTTGCTTTTGCTTCTTTGATGTTTTTGTAATTCAGATCAATGATAACGTAATGTATACCGGTGTTTTTCAAAACTTTGACCAGATTTTTCCCGTTAAGCCCCATACCGCAGACAATAACATGATTATCCACATCCAATTTATTGCTTTTTTCATCAGACGGAATGTCTGTGATATTTTTTTTCGCCGCCAGCAAATGATACGTCAGAGAAACGAACAGCGGCGTGGCAATAAAAGTTAAAACTGATGCCCCGATGAATCCCTGATATATAAATCCCGAAATGATATTTTCGCGCAGCCCCTGAGAAGCTAAAACGAAAGAAAACTCTCCGATTTGCGACAGCATGACGCCCGAAAGCAGGGCGACGCGCAGGGGGTATTTCATCAGTTTGACCAGGCCGAAAACTATGGCGGCCTTAATTCCAATAATAACCAGGGATGCCAGAAGGATATAGCCCGTGTTCTCCCGCAGAAAATCAACATTGAGAATCATGCCGAGAGACACGAAAAACACCGATAAGAAGACATCCCGAAACGGGCTGATGTCGCTGATGATCTGATGCGTAAAATCAGTATCGGACAAAGCCAGTCCCGCCAGAAATGCGCCGATAGCCAGCGACAAGCCCAGGGATTCCGTGATCCACGCAATCCCCATAGCGATGACCACGGAGGTGATCACCAGCACATCGCGCATTTTCATGTTAACTAGACTCTCCAGGACAAACGGGATAACATAGCGGGCCGCAGCCAGAATGACGACAATAATTAAAATGGATTTGAACAGTTTCCAGATGATCAGCTGGGCATCCGGCCCGCTAGTACCGGCTAGAAATGGTATCAGGAGCATCATCGGCACGACCATTATATCCTGAGACAGAATAACACCGATGGAAATTTTTCCCTGTGGCGAGTCTTCGTCGCTGCGGTCTTTCAGAATCTTTAAGATCAAGGCCGAAGAGCTGTGCGTCAGAATAAAGCCGACAAAAATTGACTGGCTGACGCTCAGTTGCATCGCCAGCCCGACCCCAACACCCACAAGAAATGTGCATAAAATCTGCAATCCGCCAGTTAGAAGTATTTCTGATAAATTCTTTAAAAAGCGGGACAATTGAATTTCGATGCCAATGGTAAAAAGAAGAAAGGCCACGCCGATTTCCGCCATAAACTGAATCCCCGCCGTATCATCAATAAGTTTCAGGCCAAAAGGCCCGATGATGACGCCGGTAATCAAAAAACCGATGATGGAAGGCAATTTTATCTTATGGAAAATGTAAATAACAGGAATGGAAAAACCGAGGATTATCAATAATTGCTTAAAGAAAAAGAATCCTTCCATTTTATGTTTCCTGTTAAATCAATGATGCTCTCTAAAAACGAGCGAATTTACATTTGAAGCTATTTGGAATCAATAAAGATTTAATGGGCAGCCCCAAGCCACCCATTAAATCTCTTTTTTACTTTTTCTATATTTACCATTGATAGCTGAATTTTCCAAGCAGACTTCTGTTTTTATATATTTTTTTAAAACGCAAAGCTCAGAGTGATCCCGCCATAAGCAAAGGAACTATTGCGGTCAGAGGGGCTGGAAGCTCCCTGTAAACCACGCCCCTTCATTTCATACTTAGCATCATCACAAAGCGGAAATACATAAGATGCCGTAGGTGTAACCGTCAATGATTTTGTTATTGCAACAGGTAAGGAAATTGAAACTGTTCCATCATGAAAATTATTGTACTTGTCACTCGTGGCCAACGAATTGGTGTCATATCTGGCATATGTTCCTTCATATTCACTTTTCAGGTAGCTGGCAGTTGCCGCCAGTTTTAAACCAACTTTTTCATGCAGAGCAAAGGTATGTGAAACGCCCAGCAGAAAATACCACTGATGATAATGATCAATTTCTTTATAAGCTGTCAGCGTGGGCGATAAAATTGTATCCAGCCCCAGGGTCAGGAAGACCTCCTGGGAATCAAGCGGAACCGCCGCGCTGATATTAGGAGCACCCAAAGCATAGTAAATATAACCAGGTGTCACCTGTAAAATTCCTAATTTCTTCGAGTAAGACAGTGTATAGTCAGTCTCCGTATATTTGCCGCCATAATTGGCAGCAAGTGCCGAATAGGGCTTTGTATCCAGGTTGCCCCAGACATTGAAGCTGAAACCTTTATAGCCTATAGTAGCCGATGGCTGAATTACAACACTGCTGCGGGTAAGCTCCTGACCACGCCAGATATAGCTACTTAAAGCGCTTACCGCCAGCTCTCCCGTCGGCTTTTCCACAGGTTTTACATCTTCCGCCAAAGAAATGTCTGCAAACATTGCCGCAATCAGCAGCAATAAAGCCAGTAACCAATTTACCTTCTTCATATTTTTTTTCATTACTCTGCCTCCTCATTATAAATTCTTTGGAAGGACATAAGTACAAAAGGCATGCCGCCTTTTAATCACCGCAGCAGACGCTACTCAAGCCATTAAAATAACTAATTATTGTTACGCAGTTACGCTGCCTGTTCCCTGCGCAATAATTTACAAAATTGTTAATTATCCCTTGGAATGGACATAATTGATTTAGTTTAATGTCAGACAAATAATTATTTCTATGTTAGTAGCAAATAGAAAAGTCCTATTTTGTAGCACATGATATGTCCGCTTTTAACAATGCTAAGGGAAAGGGGCGGAGGGCGTAGCCCGAAGCCCCTTTCCTTTGATTTCGGCGAGCGGCGGACTTACGCTGCCTTTT
>CAIVQG010000048.1 GCA_903907985.1 uncultured delta proteobacterium | reverse complement strand
ACAAGAGCGATTCAAGGAAAGGGTAGCTACGTCAACGGAAGTATTAGATGCCCAGACTCTTTTGACCAAAGCCAAAGCTCAATATGCCAATGCTTTGGGAGATTTTAATATCAGTCAGGCAAAACTCGACCGCGCTATGGGGATAAGGCGGTAAACTGTCGCTCGCACGGGCAGAGGCGAAAGGATTTACAAATGAAAAAAACAATATTTTGCGGAATGGTCATATTAGCAGCAATGATTGCCTTTATTCCCGGAGCAAAGGCAGCGGAATATACATTGAGTGATTTGTATCAACAGGCCCTGAAAAATTCGGAAAAGATTAAACTGGCCGAGGAGAACCTTTATATTGCCAAAACCAGTAAGGATAAGGCCTGGGCTGTTTTAATCCCTCGGCTTACAGCATTTGGCACTTATAATCATTTTTCGGAACAGAAAGTAAGCAGTGGTGCCGGGGTGATTCAGCCTTATGAATCGGGAAACTGGGGAGTGCGCGCCGATGAATCTTTTACTCTCAATGGCCGTGAACTCAATGCTTTGAAAGTTGCCGGCCAGTCCATTACCAGAAGTGAATATGATCTGACGGCGACAAAATCAGATTTTGTTCTGGCCGTTGCTTCCGCTTATTATGATGCCCTGAAAGCAAAAAAATCTCTGGAAGTTGCCGCGGCTAATATGGAGCGCCTGACACAATATCGAGATTCCGTGGATAAGAGAGTGAAGGTTGGCGAACTAACCAGAACAACTCTCCTGAGGGCTGATGGTGAACTTTCCGGAGCGCGCTCCGACTACCTTAAGGCGACCAATGCTTTTAAGCTTGCCCGTGCCTTGCTTGCCCGTATTACCGGAATTGAAGATGATTTCTTGCTGAAAGAAACACCTATTCCCCCGGAGGAGAATATCGCCTTGAATAATCTGCGTAATACCGCTTGGGATTCCCGGGCTGATTTGAAGAGTTTTGATGTCCAGACGAAAATGGCCGAAGAACAGGTTAAATATGCCCGTGGTGCTTTCTGGCCCAGCATTGGTTTGTTTGCCATCTATACTGGTGCCGACCAGTATTCTCCTGCGCTGAGTTTGAACAGGGAAAGTGCTCTGGCCGGTGTTTCTTTGACCTTTCCTTTTTTTGAAGGGGGCCTACGGATGGCTGAGCTCAGAGAGGCCAAAGCTAAAGAGAGACAGGCCAAATTAGCCTATGGCGATTTTAAAAAGAATGTAGATATTGAATTGCAGAGCGCCTATCTGGATTTGCAAACGCAACAAGGGACATTAATATTTTTAGAAGATCAGCGTGTCTTTGCCGAAGACAATTATAATGCCGTAATTCGCATGTTCAATAATGGGCTGTCAACAAGCCTGGATGTGATGGATGCCAATTCGCTGCTGCTGTCTGCTGAAAGAAACGTGAATGAGGCGCGCTATAATTACCAGCTGGCCAATCTGAAATTGAAGAGAACCAGCGGCATGCTGCTGCAATTTGTTAATGCCAGTAGATAATAACCTGAATCTTATGTGGCCAATTCCAGGGAGGATATATATTACATGAATTCGACGAAAGTTGTTTATCCAGGCAAAAAAAACACATCGGGACGGCGAATGTTACGTGTGGCGCTTTTAATCATTGTCCTGCTGATGGCCATTCTTACGCTGGTCGCCTGTGGAAAAAAGGAAAAGAAGGTAGAGCGGGAAAAGCTAGTTAATGTTCAGGTTTGGCAGGCCAAGAAGAAAGAAGTCCAGCCTTATCTGGAAACAACGGGGACGCTGAAAGCTTATGAAGAAGTTACGGTAAGCTCCGAAGTGGATGGCATAGTAAAAAAGATCATGGTTGATGAAGGAACTCTGGTGAATCTCAAAATGCTTTTAGTACAGATTAACGAGGTTGATTATCTGCTGGAATGGAAAAGATCGGATGCAGCCCTTAAACAGACACAGGCAAGTCTTGTCAATGCTAGAGCCGAATACCAAAGGAAAGAGACACTTTATAAAGAAGAATTAATTACCAAGCAGCAATTTGATGATGTTACCACAAGATTGACACTGGCGGAAGCGGACGTTGATCGGGCAAAGTCCACTCTGGAAACATCCGGAGAAAAGCTTTCCCGGACTAAAGTATATTCGCCCTTAGTTGGGGCTGTAAAAGAGAAGAAAATTTCTGTTGGTGATTATGTGCGTAATGGCACGCCATTGCTGCAATTAATCAAAATTGATCCGCTGAAACTCAATTTTACCATTAGTGAAAAGGATGCATCTTCATTAAAAATTGGTCAGGTGGTAGCGTTTAATGTTGATTCTTATGCCGGAAAGCAATTTAAGGGTAAAATTAATCTCATTTATCCCCATGTGGAAGAAAAAACGCGAACTCTACAGGCGGAAGCCATAGTTCCTAATACCGGTCATTTATTAAAGGCCGGCTTCTTTGCCAAGACTTCTATTTACACAAGTGCAGCGCGGGATGGAATTCTCTGTCCGCTTACAGCGCTTATTAATGACAACTCGGCGATACGTATTTTTGTGGTTGAAAGTGATAAAGCGCGGGAAAGAATTGTGAAGTTAGGCGCCAAATACGGGGAGTTCGTGGAAATATTGGAAGGCTTGCAGGAAAATGAACAGGTTGTTGTTGCCGGCCAAAACAATTTATCGGAAGGGGTAAAAGTTAATGTGGCTCGCTGATACATCAGTTAAACGTCCCGTCTTTGCCACCATGATCATTATGGCCTTGGTAGTGTTAGGCATTGTCAGTTATCCGAGCATCGGAGTTGATCTTTTTCCGAAGGTTGATTTTCCTATTGTTACTATTACAACAACGCTCAAAGGCGCGAGTTCCGATGTCATGGATGTTGATGTAACGGATATGATTGAAGGATCCGTGAACACTATTAACGGTGTAAAGAGCATCAATTCGATCAGCGCTGAAGGTGTTTCCCGTGTTACCATTGAATTTGTTCTGGAGAGAAATATCGATCTCGCCGTTCAGGACGTGCGTGAAAAAGTATCCTTAATTCGTTCAAAATTGCCCCAAGACATTGATGAACCTAGAATAGCCAAAGTTGATCCTGATGCCACGCCGATTTTATGGCTGAATATCTCCGGTAATAAAACTGTTCGCGAACTTTCAACCTATGCTGATGAAGTTTTAAAAGAACAATTCCAAAGAATTAACGGTGTTGGAGACGTCATCTTCAGTGGATTGAGGCTGCGGCAGGTGCGCATCTGGATGGATGCCGCCAGAATGCAGGCTTATCAGGTTGCGCCAACTGATATCGTCCGTGCATTGCAGCGCGAGAATATTGAATTGCCTGGTGGCCGTATTGAAACAGCAACCAAAGAATACTCTGTCCGCATAAAGGGAGAATTTTCTAAAATTCCTGATTTCAATGATTTGATTATCAGCTATT
>CAIVQG010000047.1 GCA_903907985.1 uncultured delta proteobacterium | reverse complement strand
TGATAAAGGGGTGTGGAGCAGTTCGCAGCACTTTACACGTATAATATGCAGTAATAAACAGGGGACTAAACGGCTGGGAATTACCGTAACCAAAAAAACAGGCAATGCCGTAAAAAGAAACAGGATGAAACGCCTGATTAGAGAATTTTTTCGCCTGAACAAGGCTTTGTTTCCCGCCGGGCAAGATGTTGTCGTGATGGCTAAAAGAAATATGCCGCCCCTAACTTATCAGGAAGTATGCAGGGAATTAACGGAACTCTTCTCGCGGAAAGCCAAAATATAGCTATGTTTCGGAAAATTTCGGTAAATATTTTTGTTTCTCTTATCCGTTTCTACCAAACCTGCATATCACCATTCTTTTTTGCTTCATGTTGCCGTTTTTATCCGTCATGTTCTGAATATGCCATTGAGGCTATTGAGCTTTACGGACCGGCAAAAGGAACCTTCCTGGGCATGAAAAGAATCCTGCGCTGCAACCCACTGCACCCCGGCGGTTACGATCCAGTCAAGTAAAATAAAAAGGGAGGTTTCCCATGGACAAAAGGACATTCCTGGCCATCGTTCTGTCATTGGCCGTACTTTTAGTATATCAGACATTTTTTGCCAAACCACAAATACCACCGCAGCCGACTGTAGCAACTAATCAGCAAACAGTGCAGACCGCGAAAGAAGCAAGAAACGCTCCGGCTGTCACCACCCAGATATCAACTGCTAAAGAAACAGGCACTAAAAGCACAGTTGCCCCCCAAGATATTAAAGTGGAAACTGCGCAATATACTGCAATTTTTTCCACTCGCGGCGGAGCCCTGAAATCATTCCAGCTCAAAGGGTATCAGAAAGACTGCACCGAATGTACTGACGATATTTACCCGCGTATTAAAAATTTTGTTACCAGCAGCAAAGAACAGCTGCCGCCCAAAAGCAAGGGGTTGGTTGATCTGGTTGAAGTAAAAGAAGGCATGCCTTATCCTCTGACTATAACATTTCCCGAATCCAGCATCAACATTGCGCCGGATGCTATTTATGAAGCAAATGCAACTAAATTGGACCTGATTAATGCCAAAGAAAAGCAGAATTTAGTTTTTTCCCAGACATATGATAACAAAATTAAAGTGGAGAAGACTTTCACATTTAATCCTGATAACTACACTATCGGCCTGGATGTCAAAGTATATAACCTGACCGATTCCCCTTTAAACCAGATACCGAAGCTCAGCTGGCAGCAATCGTATGATCCCCAAAGAGAGCTGGATAGCTATGGTCACGACGGACCGGTGGCTTCAGTTGCCAAGAGCATAGAGAGACAAGAAGTCAAAAATTTGGATAAAGAAAAAACACTCGGCCCCAATGTCTTATGGAGCGGATTTGAAAGTAAATACTTTATTGCAGCTTTCATCCCAGAAAATCCATCATTAACCAGTACAATGATGAATCTTGATGCCAGCAATATGACTTCGGTAAGCATCAAGGGACAAAAAGAACTTATCCCCGGCAAACAAAGCGGCAGCTTCAACTATACACTTTATCTCGGCCCGAAAGAGCATAAACTGCTCAAGGCACAAAATGTCGGACTGGAAGATTCCATTGATTTCGGAAGCTGGCTCAAATGGCTGGCCATGCCGCTTTTATGGGTGTTAAATTTTCTTCATAATTATATTGCCAACTACGGTCTGGCCATTATAATTCTGACCTTGCTGATCAAAATCATTTTCTGGCCGTTGGGTAATTTAAGCTATAAATCGATGAAGGAAATGCAGGACCTGCAGCCGAAAATTGCCGAGTTAAAAGAAAAATACAAAACTGATCAGGCCAAGATCAGCCAGGAAACAATGGCGCTCTACAAGACCCATAAAGTCAATCCTTTCGGCGGATGTCTGCCGATGCTGATTCAAATTCCCATATTTTTCGGTCTTTACAAAGCCCTGCTTTATTCCATCGAACTGCGTCATTCGCCGCTTTTCTGGTGGATTCAGGATCTTTCCGCCAAGGACCCATATTACATTACTCCAATTATTATGGGGGCAACTCAATTTATTCAACAAAAGATGACGCCAACAATGGGCGATCCGATGCAGGCAAAGATAATGCTGTTAATGCCCATTGTTTTCACATTCTTTTTCCTGAATTTCCCTTCCGGACTGGTCATCTACTGGTTATTTAACAATGTTTTGAGCATTGGCCAGCAATACTACATTAACAAAAAGCTGGCACGTTGATTTAAGAGGTTAGAAGATGAGCAATAAAACTACAACATTAGACATAGAAGAAAAATCAATTGACGCAGCAATTGAAACCGCCTGCCGCGAGTTTGGCGTACCCCGGGAGAAATTAAATATCGAAATAATTTCCGAAGGCAATAGCGGCTTTTGGGGAATGCTTTCCAAGAAAGCGAAAATCAGGGCTTCCCTGCTTTCTTTCGATATGTCCTTTGACCTGAAAGAAAATGATAATCCCCCGGCCAAAGTGGAAAAAGTCGAAAAAGTCGCCAAAGTAGAAAAAGTCGCCAAAGTTGCAAAAGTTGAATCACAATTAAAAATTAAAGCAAAAGCCAACCCAGAAATACACGAAAGGCCAAAGAAAAAGGAAACGGAAGGGGAAAAGGCGCCGCCTGTAGTTGCCGATTCGCTGCTGGCTCCCAGGGCAAAAGAAATCCTGGAAGGTATCTTACAAAAAATGTCTTTCGAATGTCAGGTTACCGTACAGGAAACACCGGAGAAAATAATCCTCAATATAGAAGGCGACGGCAGTGGCTTGCTTATCGGCAAACGTGGACAGAACCTTGATGCAATTCAATATATCCTGAATAAATCAATCAACAGAGCAGATACTGAACGCAAAATGATCATGGTGGATTCAGAAGCTTACCGGAAAAGACGGGAAGAATCTCTTTTAGTTTTAGCCGAAAGAATACGGGAAAAAGTGAAGAAAACTAAAAAACCGGTGTCGCTCTCCAACATGAATGCCCATGACCGGCGTATCATTCATCTGGCCCTGCAAGAAGATGAATCCCTCACGACAAAAAGCCGGGGCGAAGGGGAATATCGAAAGATCGTAATTCTCCCGGCAAGAAGACACCAGGCACAGACAAAAGCAAGCAGTCCGGAATAGGATATAAAAAAGACTGAAGGCTGAAGACCGAAGGTTAATGACTGAAGGTGGAAGAGATAAATTGTTTCCTTCAGCCCTCAGCCTGGACACCTTCAGCCCATTTAAGGAAGTGCCATACTGTGCGCAGCCAAGACACAATAGCAGCGGTTGCTACTCCTTCCGGGACGGGAGGGGTCGGCATAATTCGTATTAGCGGACCTGCTGCCAGCAAAATCGCCCGCCAGATTTTTCAGCCCAAACGGATAAATTGCTCCTGGGAAAGCCATCATTTATATTACGGCGATATCCTCTCGGCCGATGGCCGTATTCTGGATGAAGTTCTGGTTGCGCTCATGCCAGGGCCGCGTTCGTTTACCGGCGAGGATGTTCTGGAAATCAACTGTCATGGCAGCCCCTGGATCATACAGGCTGTTTTGTCTCAACTTATACAATTAGGATGCCGTCTGGCTCGGCCCGGCGAATTCTCCCAACGCGCTTTTCTCAATGGCCGCCTCGATTTGTCTCAGGCAGAAGCACTGGCTAGTCTTGTTGCTGCCCGCTCGGAGATAGCCTGCAACATTGGCCTCGCCCATTTAAAAGGGGCACTGGGTAGCGAAATAACAAGCTTGCGGCTTAAATTAATTGAAGCACTTGCCTTTACCGAGGCTTCCATTGACTTTACGGAAGATGTCGCTGCCCAGGACACTCCGGGAATCCTGCCCCTGCTCGATGACCTGTCGAACCGTCTGCAAATACTATTAGATTCTTATCAGGTGGCCAGACTTTATACGGAAGGACTCAATGTCGTTATTACCGGCAAACCCAATGTGGGTAAATCCAGCCTGCTCAATATTCTGACGGGGAAGAAGAGAGCGATTGTTACAGATATTCCCGGGACAACCCGCGATTTTATCGAAGGTCAAATCAATATTCGCGGAATACCTGTCAACCTCGTGGACACTGCCGGAATTCGTCAACCACACGATATTATCGAAAAGGCGGGAATTGATCTGGTCTGGGAAAATCTCGCCAATGCCGATTTGGCTATAATTATCCTTGATGGCAGTAAACCGCTGACTAAAGAAGACAAAGATATATTTACCGGAATATCGACGAAGAATCACCTTGTCGCCATTAATAAAACAGATCTACCGTCAGCTTGGAAAATAGACGAAATCAATAAGATTTCACCCAACAGCAAAATACTGAGAATATCGGCCAAATTCAGTTTGGGGATTGATGAACTGAAAAATGCAATTTTGGATAATACCGCTGCCGATAAAGAAGAAAATGCCGGTGCGGTTATGATCACCAATATGCGCCACAAATTAGCGTTGGAAAAGGCTCTGGGCAATATTTCGCGGGCAAAAGAAAATATATTCAGCGGGATGTCACCGGAATTTCCGGCCTTCGATCTGCGGGAAGGCTTGGATAATCTCGATGAAATCACCGGCAAAAAGATTGATGACGAAATTCTGGACAAAATATTTTCCAGCTTTTGTATCGGCAAGTAATTTGAATCTCTCTTAGGGGCTGTTACGAAATAACCATCTTACTGGTAGCAAGACCATTACATTTCTAACCACCCATGCGGGTGGCAAGACTATTTCGTTACGGCCCCTTATGCCGATTACGATATAAAATATTACAGTTATTGTTGAACAACGGCTTGGATATATGCTAGCATACCCCAGGTTTTCGGCGTTGCCCTGACATTTAACAGGGCACTTTAAATTCCTGATATGCAGACTGTTCGTTAAGACATCTATTGAGGTTACGCTATGAAAAAAATCTTTTTTTTACTTTGTCTTGCCTTGGGGCTCGGCTGCGGATCAAGCGCAGCGGTAAGTGCGGAAAAATGTGTTAATACCGAGGCTGAAGCCGCCATTGTCAATAATGATATCCCGTCAGCCAAGCTCGAAGCGATTGCCCGTGCCAAATGGTCGGCCATTGAACAGGTCGTCGGCACAGAAATCAAAGCACAAAGCTTTGTGCAAAACTTCACGCTCGTTGAAGATGTAATCAAGACAAAAGCTGGCGGAGTCGTTAAAAGCTTTAAAGTCATCAACCAGGAAAACCGCCCCGAAAGCGTTAATGTTAAGATTAACGCCTGCGTGGAGCCAACCGGCGCTAAAGAAGCCGTTTCTCAGTTGGCGCTGAACAATTCCGTTGCTGTTTTTATCCCGGCGCGCAAGCCAGGACGCAGCGGCGATGAATTTGAAGAAACAAATATTCTCTCCGAAACACTTATCGGAAAAATCACCGAACAAAACTATACCGTTGTAGATGTTGCGCCAACGGGCACCATTGACGCCAAAGAAATAGAAAATTCCATGAAGAGCGGGAGTACGCTTACCGTACGCAGCATGATGTACAAATTTTTATCCAACCTGATAATTATCGGCAAGGTGGATTATACAATTTCCACGAAAAAGGGAGAAGACATCGGCTACGGGATTAGTATGCCTTTTAATAATGTAACCGTGCGCCTGACTTACCGGATCATTGCCAAAAACAACAAAACCGGCAATATGGAAATATTGACCGCGGGCACCGAACAGGCTAAGGGATTAGCCAATAACGTGGAAGATGCCACTGCCGAAGCAATGAAAGAACTGGCCCAAAACCTGGCGCCGGCAATTCTCGATAAAATAGCATCATACATCAAAGGAAATACCAAGAAAGTGGCCGTTAAAATAAGCGGTGTAAACGATGTGGACACGGTCCTGGAAATTAAAGGACTCTTGCAAAGCATTGTCTGGGTCTCCGAAGTTGAAGAAAAGCAAATGGGCGATTTTATCGTCAGCTATCCGGAAAATACCCTTTATTTGGCTAACAGCATCAAACAAAAGGGTAATTTTAAGGTTGTAAATTTTTCCCCATATTCTCTTACTTTGGATTATCAAAAATAAAGCGGGTAAACATTTTAATGGCAGGTTGCGGTGAGAGAAAGTAATATAAAAAGATTGGTTTTAATTGTTCTTGGTTATCTTGTTTTGTGCTGCGCTTCCAGCGCTTTCGCTGCGGAAAAACCGCGCATCGGCGTTTTGCGGTTCACCAATAATACACAAGCCTACTGGTGGTCTCCCGGAACGGCAATTGAACTTCAGGACATGTTGATTAATGAACTCATAGCCACGAAAAATTTTCATGTCTCGGATCGACAGGAACTTTACTGGTTACTTGAGCAGAAGTTTACTGAAAGCCTGCTGCCTGAATCGAAGCTAAAGCTCAAAGCAGGAAGAATCAAAGGTGGAAGGCATTTTGTTATGGTCAACGTCTCCGCTTTTGAGGAGAATACTAATAGTGGCAGTAATGGAAGAAAATTCCTCAGTCGTTTTTTCGAAGAGGAACAAAAAAAGGCATACTTAGTCTTTGACGTCAAAATTGTCGACGCAGATACGGGCTCAGTTGTCGATCACCGTTCCATTGAAGCAAATTTGTTCGGCAATGCTCCGCAAAACAGCCACACAGGTATTGTCTCCAGGTTTTCTGGCACCTTGACCAAACAGGACAAAACTCCGGTAGGCAATGCAATTCGTAACGGCATCATTGAAATAGCACAATACCTGGAGTGCTTTTTTATAGCGAAGGATGAGGAATGCTTAAAAAAATATGCGGCAATGGGAACAAAAAGAAAAGAAAAAAACAAAGCAGCAATTCAATTCGAAGAGTAATGACCGTATATTCCAGGATAAAAAAATAAACCGGAACCAGTGAGGCTCAAAAATGAATAAAAGAAAAAATCTTGCCGCCGTTTCATTTCACTTCATTATGGCTCTTTTTATTATTTCTATATTTTCCGGATGTGCATCGAAAATCAAGGTCAACATGCTGCAGCCGGCACAATATCATGAAGCATCCCTGACCAAAACAGTAGCCGTATTACCTTTCAGCGGGCCGGAAGGCAAAGAATTTGCGGCGGAGATTGAAGGGGTACTGGCCGGTATCGGCATTGATGACAAGCGCTTTTTTACCCTTGTTGATCGCACAGCTCTGGACAAAACAATCAGCGAAATGCAACTTTCCGCAAGCGGTCTGGTCGATCAGAAAACAGCGGCGAAACTGGGCAAACTAGTCGGGGCTCAGGGTATTTATACGGGAATCGTCTTGCATAACAACTACGATGACAGCCGGTATCAGGAAAAGCGCTCCACCTGTACAAGATACGAAACAAAGCACGACAAAGACGGCAAGCCTTACCAGGGTCCCTGCCTTTACTGGCGTTATTATAATGTAAACTGCACCAAGAGAGTCGCCAGCTTCGCCGCTTCACCCAAGCTGGTGGAAGTAGCCACCGGTAAAATTCTTTATTCCCGCAATCTTGCGGCAACTGCCGAGTCTACCGGCTGCGAAGATACGAAACCGGTGCAGGGCGAAAGTGTCCTGATCGAAAAAGCAAAGGAAACAGTAAAGAAAGATTTCCGCCGCGATATTGCCCCTTACTATGTTACCATGGAAATCAAGTTGATGGATTCCACCGACGGCATTGATTCGCCGGAGGCCAAAGATAAACTTAAAAATGGTCTTGCCTATGCGGACAAAGGAAGAATGGATAGCGCCTGCGAACTCTGGGGCGAAGCACGAAATCTGGCCGGCAATTCCCCTGCCCTGTTCTATAATCTGGGCGTCTGCGCCGAAAGCCGGGGTGATCTCGATGCCGCCTTATCTCTCTACAAGCAAGCCGACAAGAAATTGGGCAAACCTGATGACGATATCAGTCTGGCCTTAAACCGTACTGCTAATGCTATCAAAAACAAAGGCAGGTTAAAGGAACAATTGAGCAGCAAATAAATCTGTATTATGTCCCCACACGCAGAATTCAAGAGGAAGGAATTTAATATATGACGCAATCGGCGACCATACTCCCCAGCGATTTTATCCGTGACATCATCGATGATGACCTCCGGACAAACAAGCACAAAGCATGCGTCGCCACCCGCTTTCCGCCGGAGCCCAACGGCTATATCCATATCGGACATGCCAAGTCGGTTTGCCTCAACTTCGGCATTGCCGGGCAATACCAGGGGACATGCAATCTCCGGTTGGATGATACTGACCCGCTGGGTGAATCCATGGAATATGTGGAATCGATCATCCGTGATGTGCGCTGGCTGGGATTTGACTGGGGAGAGCGTCTCTTTTACGCCTCCGACTATTTTGAGAAGCTTTATTCATTTGCCGTGGAGCTCATCAAAACCGGCAACGCCTATGTATGCAGTTTGAATGCCGATGATGTGCGCGAACAACGTGGAACCTTCACTGAACCGGGCAGGGAAAGTCCCTACAGAAACCGCTCCGTTGCGGAGAACCTGGACATGTTTTCGCGGATGCGGGCAGGCGAGTTTGCCGATGGCGCCCACACGCTGCGCGCGAAAATTGATATGGCATCGCCCAACATTGTTCTGCGTGATCCTGTTATTTACCGTATCAAACGGGAACCTCATTACCGCACAGAAACAAAATGGGTTATTTATCCCATGTACGATTTTGCCCATTGCCTTTCCGATGCTCTCGAAGGAATTACTTACTCCATCTGTACGCTGGAATTTGAAAACAACCGTCCCCTCTATGACTGGATTGTCGAAAGGCTGATCACCGGTTCGCGCCCCCAGCAGATCGAATTCGCCAGGCTCAATTTGAGCTATACGGTTCTCAGCAAGCGGCGGCTCATTGAATTGGTAAAGAAAAACTATGTGCAGGGCTGGGATGATCCGCGTATGCCCACAGTGACGGGAATGCGGCGCCGGGGGTACACGCCTGAGGCCATACGGAATTTCTGCGCACAAATCGGTGTGGCTAAAAACGACAACCTGATTGATGTTTCGCTGCTGGAACATTGCGTCCGCGAGGACCTCAACAATCGGGCGCCCAGAGTGATGAGCGTTTTGCGCCCCCTACGGCTGGTGATCGATAATTATCCGGAAAACCAGGTGGAGGAATTCGAGTTCGCCAATCATCCGCAGAATCCCGATATGGGAACCAGACAGGTTAGCTTTTCCAAAGTACTTTATATCGAGCAAGACGACTTTCAAGAAAATCCACCCAAAAAATATCATCGTCTCGGTCCGGGACGGGAGGTCCGTCTGAGAAATGCTTATGTTATCAAGTTTGCAGGCACGGTGAAAGACGAGAAAACCGGCGAAGTGATTGAGCTGCACTGCACCTATGACCCCCAGACCCGCAACGCACCGCCGGCGGACGGACACAAGGTGCAGGGAGTTATTCACTGGGTCTCAGCAGAACATTGTGTACCCGCTGTAGTTCGATTATACGACCGCCTGTTTAGTATTGACAATCCGGGAAGCGAAGAAGATTTCACCAAATATCTGAATCCGCATTCTCTGGAAACACTGACTACCTGCTATGCCGAATTGAGCCTGAAAAATGCCAAGCCGGGAAGCCAATATCAGTTTGAGAGATTGGGCTATTTTTGTACTGATTTGGATACCACGGCCAAACAACTCGTTTTTAATCGAATTGTGGCACTGAGGGATTCATGGGGCAAGGTAAATAAGGAATCAACCACCTAGCAGCAAACCGTCGAGGCATGAAATGAACGTCATTATATCGCAGCAAGCTGCGGAGAATTAACGCTCGTCCCGCAACAGCGGGATTAAATTGGCTGGGGAATAAGGGCTCGAACCTTAATTCACGGAGTCAGAGTCCGTTGTCCTACCATTGAACGATTCCCCAGCAAGAAATATTGCATATTCCGCCCGTCCGATTCTCTGTTTACAGGCGGGGGTGACTATAATGCGATTGTTTTTTTATGTCAATAATTTTTCTTCACTGTGAATTGCCTCAAATAAAATGTTACCGAACGGTCTGGTAAAAAGGATTCGTTGACTCATAAGTCGATGTTACCGAAAGAAGATTCGGAAACGGAGGTTGATATATGAGTCCCCAAGCCAAAGAAGAGTATTTAGAGGTTCTTTATAAGCGATATAAAGAAGCAACCCGTAAAGAAAAAGCCGTGATTATCAACGAATGTTGTGCTGTTTGCGGTTATCACCGTAAGCATGCGATTCGGCGTTGAAGAGGGTATAAACGTTTTACATGGCCGAGAAAGAGGAAAAGGGGAAAGCCTTCGGTTTACAATAGAGAAGTCATTATCCGGCCACTGAAACAGATCTGGCTGACGGATAATCTGCCCTGTTCCAAGCGACTTAAGGCTATTTTGCCCATCTGGCTGCCTAAATACGGCAACAATTTCGGCCAATTGGTCCAAGACTCTATCAATGCCCTGCTGGCGATCTCTCCAACAACCATCGACCGGATTCTAAAACCGATTCGCGTTCAATATCAAAAACGGGGAAAATCATCAACCAAACCGGGGACGTTGCTACGGAAACAAATCCCCATCAACACCAATAAGTGGGATGAGTCCCGGCCGGGCTTCCTGGAAGCCGACACCGTGGCGCATTGCGGCGATTCTGTCATGGGGATGTATGCCAATACCTTGAACTTTACCGATATTGCTACCGGATAGACGGAACAAAGAGCCGTCTGGGGCAATAGGTGATTGGCTCGGTCATGGTTTTTTTCACTTATCCTCTCATAATATCATCTGCAATGGCGCGGACATTTTTCATGGCGCGATCCACATCTATAGTGAGCAACTGCCTGTCCCGCATCACGATCCTGCCGCCGATGATGCTGGTTTTAGTGTCGGCGCCGCAGGCGGCATAAACAAGCTGGGAATAACAATTGTAAAGCGGGGTAAGGTGAGGCTTATTCATATCCAGCAAAATGATGTCGGCGTCTTTACCGACTTCAATTGATCCGATCCGGTCCGCCAGCCCCAGGACTGCGGCGCCGCCGCTGGTAGCCATTTTCAGCACTGTTGGGGCGCTCATTACGGTCGGATTTAAAGTGGTTACCTTGTGGACTTTTGCGGCCATGCTCATTTCCCGGAACATATCGAGGTCATTGTTGCTGGCAGCACCGTCCGTGCCGAGACCGCAAGTTATTCCCCGTCGCAACATTTCGGGGATTGGTGCAACACCGGCGGCGAGTTTCATGCTGCTTTCCGGATTGTGTGAAACTTTCACGCCCAGCTCGGCGAAAATGGCCATGTCTTCCGGATCTGCCCAGTTGCAGTGCACGGCGATGGTCTGATCATCCAGAACACCCAGAGAATGTAGGTGCTGCGCCGGTTTCCTGCCGTAGCGCCTCATTATTGTTTCCGTCTCATCTTTGTTTTCCAGTAAATGGATTAACCAGGGGATGCCTTCTTTCCGGGCTGCTTCCTTGATGGTGGTGAGAGTTTCGGGAGAGCAGGTATAAGGGGAATGACAGAAAAAAGCAGGTGTGATAAGCGGTGAAACATCTCTCCAGTTGGCTACAAATCGTTCGGCGGTAGCCAGCTTTTTGGACGAATTCGGATTGCCCGGCGTGGGAAAATCAATAAATCCCTGAGCGATCACCGCGCGCATTCCCGTCTGTAATGCAGTTTCCCCGATTTTGTCCTCAAAGAAATAGCCGTCGCAAAATGTAGTGGTGCCGGAAAGAATCATTTCCGCCATTGCCAGCAGAGTTCCGTCGTAAACCATTTGTTTATTGACGAAACGTGCTTCGGCCGGAAAAATGTGCCCATTGAGCCATTCCATCAAAGGAAGGTCATCAGCCATGCCGCGAAAACAGACCATCGGCAGATGTGTATGCGTGTTGACTAATCCGGGCATGATAATGCAGCCGGAAGCATCAATGTTTTCTTTGGCGCCACCGGAGACAATCTCTCGATTGCCGTTTGCCTGGACAGTAACAATGATTCCATCTTTAATACCGATAAGCGGTTTTTCGATAATTTCCATTTTTTCTGACATGGTCAGAAGAGTTCCGCCGGTAATTAGTATGTCGCATTCATTTATCTGCATAATGCTGTTCTTTTATATTAGTTTCAGCTGCTCTATTAACTCGTCAATATCAGGTAGTTGACCTATGGGATATATTTTCGTAAAAGCAATGCGGCCGTTTTCATCGACTATTAGATTTGCCCGCTGAGAAAAACCTTCTTCTCGAAATATGCCCAGAGCTTTGGCAACGCCGCCATGCGGCCAGAAATCGGCAAGCAGTCCGGTCTTAGAAATCTTGAGGGACTTAGCCCAGGCGCTTTTGCTGGGGACACTGTCCACACTGATGCCGACGGCAACTGTGTTCAGCTTTTTGAAGACTTTATTGCTTTTTTCCAGAGAAAGCATCTGTTTGGCGCAGACCGGTGTCCAGGCGAGAGGATGAAACGATAAGAGGACTTTTTTCCCTTTGCAACCGGCCAGTTGAAAAACGTTTTGATTCTGATCTTTCAGGCTGAAATCCCGAACTTTTGTGCCGACATCCAGAACTTTTTTTGCTGCCATGACATTTCTCCTTTTGCTGGTTTGTTCATATTTCCGGAAGGATTTTCCTTCCCCTCGTTAGTGTGATTGTTTGCCGGTCAGCATTTTATTTACGAGTTGGGCAATTGCCGGCGAGGCAGTGAGTCCGGGTGATTCAATGCCGACCAGATTGATAAAGCCTGGTAAATCTTCCCGGATGACAAAGTCTTGAAAACTATCATGGGGGCCCTGTAATTTAGGGCGAATACCCGCCATATCCGGGCTGACATTTTCTTTTTGCAGGAAGGGCAGAAACTTTTGGGCGCTTTCATAAAAGAGGGGGGCTTTCTGGGCGGTGACGTTATAGTCTTCACTGCGGGGAATATAAGTAGTATCCGGTCCCAGCTTCAGTCTGCCGCTTAAATCAATTGTTAAATGAACGCCCAGTCCCACATGATTTTTTACCGGGACCGGATAAATTAACCGCTTTACCATTGACTGTTTCACGCCGGAAATGCTGCAGTAATCGCCCTTGCAGTAATGCAATTGATAGTTGCCGCCAACCATGTTGGCGATGGTGTCGGATTCCAATCCGGCGGCATTAATCACGCAGGATGTGGAAAAGTCGAAGGTATCGCCATTGGTATTCCGGGTAAAAATCCTGTAGCTGCGTGCTTCTTTTTCGATACGCATAACTTTTGTACAGTAAATAAGTTCGGCTTTATTGCGGTGTGCCTTCATTAGAAAGTAATTCATTAAATCATGAGCGCTGATGATGCCGGTTTCTGGTGAATAAAGTGCTGTGCGGGCGCTGATATTAGGTTCCATCTGTGCAATGTTTCGGGTGCTTAAGAGCTCTGTGGAATCAACACCATTCTTTTGAGCATTTTCACGCAGGCGTTCTACTTCTTCAGTTTCTTCCGGCTTTGTGGCGACAATCAGCTTACCTATTTTCCGGTGCGGAATATTGTTTTTGGCGGCAATTTCATAGAGTCTGTGGCGTCCGGACACGCAGAGAGCGGCTTTGAGCGAGCCTTCCGGATAATACATGCCGCCGTGGATTACTTCGCTGTTCCGGGAACTGATCCCGCTGCCGTGAGTGGGATTTTTTTCCAGAATAAAAATATTCATACCGGGACCGGCAATCTCGGCCGCAATGGCCAACCCGATTACTCCGGCGCCGATTATCGTGACGTCTGCACTTTCCATTATTTATTTATACACGATTTTGTAAAACGACGCAAAAAATCTTGAGTAGGAGCAAAGACCGTGGTATTCAGGTGCACATTTTACAAAGGTCGTAAACAACTTGAAGATTGCCACTTATAATGTAAACTCTATCCGTTCCCGACTGCATATTGTTTTGCCCTGGCTGCAAAAAAATAGGCCCGATTATCTTTGCCTCCAGGAAACAAAAGTTGCTGATGATAAATTTCCGCAAGCGGAATTTGCCGATCTTGGTTACTCGGTTACTTTTAAAGGTCATAAGCAGTATAGCGGCGTAGCCATAGTCTCAAAGCAAAAGCCGCAAAAAGTCATTTTCGGTCTGGACGATGAACCAAGCGATGCGGAACGAATAATTGCCGCTTCCTTCGATGATCTCACCATAATTAATACCTATGTGCCGCAAGGGCAGGATAAAGACAGCCCGCTCTATGCATATAAGCTGGCCTGGTTCGGACGTTTGAGAAAATATCTGAAAAAACATTTTCAGCCGCAAAATCCGCTTGTCTGGTGCGGCGATTTAAATGTGGCGCCTGAACAATTTGATGTGCATGATCCCAAAAGAATTTTCGGGCATGTCTGCTTCAATCCGGAAGTATGGCGGGCTTATGAGGATGTTAAATCGTGGGGCTTCGTCGATGTGTTCCGCAAGCATCATCCTGCGGAGAGCGGTCAGTATACATTTTTTGATTACCGGGTGCCCGATGCAGTCAACCGGAAACTGGGCTGGCGAGTCGATCATATTCTGGCTACGGAATCTCTGGCGGGCAGTTCCCGGAATTGCCTAATTGATTTATCATCGAGGCTTACGGAAAAACCATCCGATCATGTAATTTTGTTTGCTGATTTTTAACGGGGGGATTACCAACTATGGATAAAACAAATGAAATTCGACGCATTAACCTGGAAATATCGATGAAATTCAGTAATATTGGGGTGCATCTTTCCCATGCTAAAAGCATAGCGGGGCTTTTCGAAACGCTATTTGCCGCTATTGAGAAAGAATTTGCCGTGCCGTTTGTCTGGCTCACGCTCGTAGATAATGAAAATGCCGCACCCGTTATTGCGGCCGTAGAATCTTCTGGTGTGCTGAAAGAAAGGCTCTGTGTGATTCCACCGGCTTTATTTGAACACATTCTCCCTGCCGGAGTGCAGCCGGTTTTAGCCAATAAAGAATTGCAGCCCTATTATAAGCTGCTGCCTCCCGCCAATAAGTTTTTTGTCAAGTCTCTGGCCATCATACCATTTAAAGTTCGTGATGAAATTGCCGGCAGCTGGAATAACGGTGATGTCTTGAGTGATCGCTATCTGCCGGATATGGACACCGGGCTGTTGCAAAAACTGGGTCAAAAAGTATCCTTGCGCCTGACCGAGCTCGTCTCCGGCAACAAATGACTTCATAATAAGTTCGCAGATGCTGGCATAATACCCCTCACCATTTTAATATTCTCATTAACGAATCATTTGAACTTGTATAATAGTACGTACAACTATATGAGTTGGGAATGAGGAGCGGCTGATTTGGAGACAGAAAAAGTAATTCTGAAAAATAAACGAATGGTGCTGCATTATCAGATTGCAGATTATCTTTTGAATATGATGAAACACAGTGAAACGCCGATCGATGGCAGGTTGCTGTCCGAAGAAAGATTGAAATATCTATTCGGCGTCAGCCGTGCCACTGTGCGGCACGCGCTCGACCATCTCTCCAGAAAGGGGATGATAATCAAGAAACAGGGCAAGGGTAATTTCTGGACGAATGCCTCCTAATCAATTACGCAAAGAAAAACAATCGGGCATTAATAGGCATATATTTCTGATTAGTGAAAATATAACGGTCAAAGTTATTGGCAAGGAACTGGAAAAGGCTCCCGCCGTTTTAGCTGAATTTCTGGGGCTGGATAAAGGCACAAGGGTTTATAAGTTCCGACGTCTGCGTTATCTGAATAATGGGCCGCTCAGCTTTACAGTCAATTATATGCCGATAAGCTTTGGTGAGAAAATCCTGAGGAAACATTTGCGGGAAATGATAATGATGGAGACACTGGAGACCGTAGTTGGTCTGGAACCGGGTATTGTCGAACATGAGGTGGAAATTAACCGTGCCAATGCGATGATCCGGCAGTTCTGGATATAATTAAAGAAGCGGCCAAGAAACTGGCCGATGAAGAATAAATAAAAAGCTGCGCTTTGCAATTGGAGGCTCACTATCAGCGCTTATGCGGGATAGTTCGACTAGAAAATTCCAATGCGCTATGCTTTTAAAATTTGAGCCTCACTAAAAAACCCCGTCCGGCAAACCACCGGGCGGGGCTTTTTAAAACTTCAACTATAAAAGGGGGGTTAACTAATTAATGTTTTCAAAGCATCAACTACAGGTGCTGTGAAAAGAGCGACAAGAAACGCATACAGCGCGAATGACCCGATGGCTTCACTTAAGTATAGTTTGGTGTATTTTTGTTTGAGAGAAACGATTATCAAACCACCGACAATCAGGCATCCCAGATGAAAATAGGGGAAGGTGTTGCTATTTGTTGCATTATATTGGGCTAAACTGAATGATGCGGTAGTTAGGATTACAAAGGCCACCAAAAACATTGTTTGAATCATCTTTTTCATAAATCCAGTCCTCCGTTCATCTTTTTAATCTTTATTTTCTGATCATGAAAAAAATGTGCCAAATCTGACCGGTAATCGAAAATATTTATAAGCACATAAAATGATTCGGTAATTAATTATATTTATATAGGTCTTTTTTTCAATACGGTTCAATTAAAGACTTTTTTATTGAAAAGAATGTTAAATGCCGTTGAAGAAATTCAATGGAATATTAAACTGCCGCACTGGAGGCAGGAAAATGTCCGGGGGCTTTAAATCGACAATCTATAAAACCAGTTTCACGGCCCGATGGGCTTTCAGGGCTTCATAAAGAGCCGTGCGCTGCGATTCGCTTTCTACGGATAACTCCACATTAAGACAGTGATATTTGTCCGTTTTGCTGCTGCGGGAAGGGGATACCTTATAGGGACGGTCCCGGATGATTTCTGCTATCGCCCGCTGCATCTCGTCTGCATCGGGGCCGATGATCTTGTATACCCACAGGCAGGGGTATTGCAACTGAACCCTTTGCTTTTCGTCATCCGTCACGTCATTCCATTCTTTCCACTATCATAATAACATTTCATTCGATATATATTCCCGAGATTATATACTGCAACACAATTATGGTGTATTTCCTTAATTTGGTGTAATTAGACATGGTCTCTTCGTAGCCTTTTTCCCATTAAAGACATAAGAATCACCGGAAAATAAGTTAATTAACAAACATGTAAAACACTCATATAAAAATAGGCCACTTTTATTCGAGTTGTGTGAAATCATAGCACACCTCAGAAGAAAAACAATTCCTAATATCCGGTAGAGGTGCTTGTATGGTTGTGCTTGAAACTCACTGAGTTCTGTGATAGTGCACTGCGACGAACAAAGAGAATGAACAAATACGCAATTTTGCTAATAATTAAATAGATTACAGGAGCAAATTAAGATGGACTACAAAACAAGTTTGAATCTTCCCAAGACTGATTTTCCGATGAAGGCGAATCTGGCCGCCAGAGAGCCCGAAATGCTTAAAAAATGGGAAGATGTGAATATTTACGCTAAAATTCGCGAAGCAGCCAAGGGGCAAAAACCGTACATTCTGCATGATGGTCCTCCTTATGCCAACGGCAATATCCATTTAGGAACCGCGCTCAACAAGATACTCAAAGACCTGGTAATTAAAACCAAAAACATGACCGGTTTTGACGGAGTTTATGTGCCGGGTTGGGATTGTCACGGTTTGCCCATTGAACATCAGGTCGATAAAGAACTGGGCGAGAAAAAGAGCAAAATGTCACAGGCGGACAAACGGCGCGCTTGCCGTGTTTATGCCGAAAAGTACGTCAACATCCAGCGCGAACAATTTAAAAGACTCGGTGTTTTCGGTGAATGGTCCAATCCTTATTTAACAATGGCTTATCCTTATGAAGCAGCGACAATTGCGGAATTCGGCAAGCTTTATCTCAACGGCAGTGTTTACAAAGGCAAGAAGCCGGTTTACTGGTGCGCTACCTGTAAAACAGCCCTGGCGGAAGCGGAAGTGGAATATGCCGACCATTCCACGCCATCCATCTATGTGAAATTTGCCTTTACGTCAGACATTAGCCGGGTCTTGCCGAAACTTTCCGGTGCGAAAGTTCACATGGTTATCTGGACAACAACACCCTGGACAATTCCGGCCAACCTAGCCATTGCCCTGAAAGACGATTTTATCTATGTTGCCGTGAAAATAGATGATGAAGTGCTGATTCTGGCCAAGGATCTGCTTGATTATTGCCTGGATGCTTTCGGCTACAAAAGTAAAAATTATGAAATTCTTGATGAATTTAAAGGCGCTGTCCTCGAAGGGCAGAAATGTGTTCATCCTCTGATTAAAAGAGACAGCGTGCTGATTCTGGCGCCCTTTGTCACTCTCGATGCCGGTACGGGCGCTGTGCATATAGCTCCCGGCCACGGTCAGGAAGATTATGAAATTGGTCTCATATACGGCCTGGATAATTATGCCCCGGTTGATGATGCAGGTCTGTTTACGGAAGATGTGGAGTTCTTTGCCGGCCAGTTTGTTTTCGATGCCAATGATAGTGTAATGAAAAAGTTAGCGGAAGTAGGCGCACTGCTGGGACACGTTCCCATGCAACATTCCTATCCGCATTGCTGGCGCTGCAAGAAGCCGATAATTTTCCGTTCGACTGAGCAGTGGTTCATCTCCATGGAGAAGAACGATTTAAGAAAAAAAGCATTGAGTTCTATAGATTCGGTGCAGTGGATTCCGTCATGGGGGCATGACCGCATTTACGGTATGGTCGAGAACCGTCCGGACTGGTGTATCTCACGCCAGAGACTGTGGGGTGTTCCCATTACCGTTTTCTACTGCGCCCACTGTAAGAAAGAAGTGCTGACCAAAGGAATGCTCGACTACCTGGTGGCATTGGTCGAAGTCAGCGGCGCCGATATCTGGTTTGAAAAAGAAGCCCGGGACTTGATGCCCAAGGGAACGATTTGTCCGCATTGCCAGAGTTCTGAATTTATAAAAGAAGTGAATATTCTGGATGTCTGGTTTGATTCCGGTGTCAGTCATGCCGCCGTTCTGGAAAAACGCCAGGATTTGCGATCGCCGGCCGATATGTATCTGGAAGGTTCCGATCAGCATCGGGGCTGGTTCCATTCCTCGCTGCTCGAATCGGTGGGTACACGAGGGTGCGCACCTTACTTGAGCGTGCTTACCCATGGCTTTGTCGTTGATGGTGATGGTAAAAAAATGTCCAAGTCCGTTGGCAATACTATTGAAGCGGCGGAAGTCATTGACAAGTATGGAGCGGAAATTCTGCGGCTCTGGGTTGCGGCGGAAGATTATACTGATGATATTAGAATATCCGATGAAATCCTCAAGCGGCTGGTGGAAGCTTATCGCCGGATTCGCAACACCAGCCGTTTTATACTTGGCAACCTCTACGATTTCTCCGTCGATTCCGATATGGTGGAATACGGGCAAATGGCGGAAATGGACAAATGGGCGCTGCACCGTTTGCAGGAAGTAATCAAGCGCGTTACTGAAGCGTACGACAAGCATCAATTCCATGTAGTTTTTTATACTCTTTACAACTATTGTACGGTGGATTTAAGCGCGATGTATCTGGATGTCTTAAAAGACAGGCTCTATACAAACAAAGCAGCCTCCGTGGCCCGCCGTTCCGGACAAACAGCCATGTTTACAATTTTAAAGGCGATGACTCAGCTTTTGGCTCCGGTTCTTACTTTCACTGCCGAAGAAGTATGGGCGGCAATGCCCCAATGGAAAGGAAAAGCGCTCAGCGTCCATATGACGCAATTCCCGCGGGTAAATAATCAATATTTTAATGCTGAGTTGGGTGAGCGCTGGAAGACAATGATCGATGCCAAAGCGGAAATTTCCAAAGCAATCGAACAGGCCAGAAAAGAAAAGGTGATCGGCCATTCCCTCGATGCCCGTGTCAGTCTGCTGCCTCCGGAAAAATTACGCGATTTTCTCGCAAGCCATCTGGAAGACTTACGAGCCCTGCTCATTGTTTCGCAATTACGGCTGCTAGATAAACAGGAAATTGTCAATCCATATTCGAGCGAAGAAATCAAAGGATTAACTGTCGGAGTGGATAAGGCTCCGGGCATTAAATGCGAACGCTGCTGGATTTATGCGGAATCAGTAGGAAGCGATAAAGAGCACCCGGCTGTTTGCGACCGCTGTTTAACTAATTTGTAGGATAACATCAGGGAGCTTTTTGTGAAGAGAAACATCATTATTTTTATACTGGGTGCGGCAGTCGTTATCTCACTTGATCAAATAACGAAGAACGCAATATCCTCCAGATTTCTAATGCATGAAGCTTATGCTGTGATCAACGGTTTTTTTAACCTAGTTTATGTGATGAATCCCGGTGCGGCTTTTGGATTTCTCGCCTCGGCCTCCGCTATTTTCCGCTATATTTTCTTCATCGGGATCACCTTTGTTGCTATTTTGCTGATTATCTATTATCTGGTAAAAAGTCAACCCGGCAACATCGTCACTGTCCTCTCCCTCACTCTGATTTTTGCAGGAGCAGTGGGGAATCTTATTGACCGGATTCGCTTCGGAGCGGTGGTGGACTTTCTCGATGTCTATATCGGTACCTGGCACTGGCCTGCTTTTAATGTGGCCGATTCGGCAATTACTGTCGGCGCTATATTAATGATTTGGGAAATGATCATTAATGCCCAAAAGCGCAATATCTCTTGAAGCAAGTCTTGATCCTCAGGGTAAAATTACTATGATGATGAAGCTTTATTTGTTGATTTCTAATTTTTTCTCCCGTCATCTTACCCCGCCCAGAATTTTTGTCTTCAGTTTTGCCGCCTTCATAACGCTGGGAGCATTATGCTTATGGATGCCGTTTTCCTCTGCGCAGAGTGATCTGAAATTTGTGGATGCACTCTTCACTGCCACATCTGCTGTCTGTGTTACGGGACTAAGTTCCATCGATGTGGGAAGAGAATTATCCCTGGCCGGACAACTGATTACGATGGTGCTTTTTCAGGTAGGCGGTTTGGGAATCATTACATTTTCTATCATCTTGTTTGCTTTGATGGGCCGCGGTATATCATTCAAAGGACGTGAGATTGCCCAATCCACATTTTTGCATACACCCCGGCGTGATTTTTATGTAATTCTGAAAAAAGTTATCAGTTATTCTTTTGTGATTGAAGCAATCGGCGCTATTTTGCTTTTTTTACGTTTTGTCCAGGATTTTCCGGTGGGCAAAGCTTTTTATCATGCTGTCTACAACGCTATTTCCGCATTTAATAATGCCGGTTTTTCTCTTTTCTCCGATAACCTGATGTCTTACCAGAGCGATATCATCGTGAATCTTACTGTTATGGGACTTATTATTCTGGGTGGTATCGGTTTTATTGTGCAATATGAAGTGCTGGCCAGATTACGCGGTCTGGAAAAACGACTTTCCATTCACACGAAGATCGTCTTAGTAACGACGGCTGCGTTAATTGTCGTCGGCGCCGTGTGCTTCTTTTTTATGGAGATGAACAATGTCCTAAAGGGAGCTACTTTTAAAACGGCGCTTTTATCTTCCCTGTTTCAATCAGTTACTCCTAGGACGGCCGGATTTAATACTGTTGATATCGGCGCTTTGACCAACTCCACGCTTCTTATAATTATGATTTTGATGTTTATCGGTGCTTCACCGGGATCAACGGGTGGCGGTATTAAAACAACAAGCTTTAGCCTGCTGTTACTGTTTATTTACAACCGCATTAGGGGGAATGCCAATGTTAATATTGGTAATCGCACAATCCCGCCGGAATTAATCGAAAAAACCATTTACATCATTTTTGCTTCGGCTTTTTGCGTTTGTCTGATAACTTCAATTCTTCTGCTTTCCGGTGACAGTGCTACATCACCGGTGGCGAGCCGCTCGCAGTTTGTTGAATATTTATTCGAAACTATTTCCGCTTTCGGCACAGTGGGACTATCGATGAACTTAACACCTAAGTTAAGCGATGTTCAAAAATATGCCATCATCTTTATGATGTTTGCCGGACGGGTAGGGCCTCTGACGCTGGCTTTTGCCTTGTACTCCTCTCGGAGGAAGGGTTTGACTTATGCGGAAGAATCGGTGATGGTAGGTTAGCTAAAAGGAGGAAACAATGAGAAGAGCTGTTGTAATAGGATTGGGAATATTTGGTTACCATATCGCCCGTACTTTGTTTGAAAACGGGTTTGAAGTTGTCGCCATCGATAAAAATAAGGAAGCTGTTCAAAGAATAAGGGATTATTCCAGCAAAGCAGTTCTTGCTGATGGCACTGATAAAGAAGTAATGGAAGAAATAGGCATACATGAAGACGATATTGCCATAATTTCCTTTGGTGAAGATCTGGCAGCCAGTACTCTTATAACACTGCATTTGCGGCAACAGAAAGTTAAGAACATAATTGTCAAAGCCCCTAATGAAGAGCACAAGTTGATTTTGGAAAAAGTAGGCGCAACAGATGTTATTATACCGGAAATGGATGTTGCCAAAAAAGTTGCCAAGAGCCTGATTTCGCCGAATGTTCTGGATTATATTCCTCTTTCCGAAGACTATATAATTTCGGAAATTGCGCCGCCCAATAGTTTTTTAGGCAAGACAATTCGGGAGTTGGGACTCCGTGCCAAATACCATATCGAGGTAATAGCCGTACGCGATGTCATCTCTGACAGCATCCAAATGGTGCCGCAAGCTGATTTTGTTATTAAAGACGGAGAAGTCCTTGTTGTAATCGGCAAAGAAGCAGAAATCAGGAAAATAAAGTAATTATCGTTTATGATTGATTCTTTGTTTCTTTTAATCTATCCAGTTCTTCTTTGTAGCGTTCGGCTTGTGCTTTTACCAATTCAATTTCTTCTTTGGCCTTTTCCAGTTTTTCGTCCTGTCTTTGCCTTTCCTCACGAACTTTATCTTGGATTTCATCAATTCCCACATAAACGGCTAGAGCACCACCTAAAAGCAGGCTGATCGGAAATGCACCCCGGATAATAATCATAAAATCTGCCCACCAGAAGATCAGGCTGATCAATCCCAGAACAGCAAATACGACTCCTCCAATTAACAAAGACATAATCAACCCCCAGTATAAATAAAAAAATCAATTATTAACATGATACATTGATGTGAATTTTTATCATGAAAGACATGTTTAGGCAAGTTGGAAATAGTTGACTGTCACGATAGCGAAGTGAAAATATTACTTGATTTAAAAGAAGTCATCATTTAAGTGTTATTACTTAACTAAATGCAGATATATGAGGATAAAAATGATCAGGCCAAATTTTGCCAAAGGTGACGGGCTTATCCCGGTTATTGCTCAAGATGTTGATACCAAAGAAATTCTCATGCTGGCTTACATGAATGAACAGGCATGGGATGCAACTGTGCAAACAGGTAAAGCCACTTACTGGAGCAGGTCTCGCAATTCGCTGTGGTTAAAAGGAGAAACATCGGGGCACGTCCAGTTGGTAAAAGATATCTTTATTGATTGTGATGATGACACAATTTTGTTGCTGGTCACGCAATTAGGAGAAGCCGCTTGCCACACTGGTTATAAGTCATGTTTTTACCGAAAACTAAAAGATGGAGATTGCGTTGTTGTTGGACAAAAGATATTCGATCCTAAGGATGTTTATAAATGAATGTTTTGAAAATAGGTATTCCCAAAGGAAGTTTGGAAAATAATACGGTAGATCTATTTAAAAAGGCCGGCTGGCGTATTTCTTATGACAGCCGCAGTTATTTCCCTGATATTGATGATCCAGAAATAACCTGTACGCTGGTGCGGGCACAGGAAATGTCACGTTATGTTGAAGACGGTCATCTGGACATGGGGCTTACCGGAATCGACTGGATTCTGGAAAATTCATCCGATGTTGTTGCTGTTCAGGATTTAGTTTATTCCAAAGTATCCACTCGTCAGGCGCGTTGGGTGCTCGTCGTTCGCGATGATTCACCTTACAAATCAATCGAAGATATGGAAGGGAAGAGAATTTCTACCGAACTGGTTAATTTTACAAAAAAATATTTTGCCGAAAGAAATATTAATGTTCATGTTGAATTTTCCTGGGGTGCAACGGAAGCTAAAGTAGTGGAGGGGCTTGTTGACGCCGTTGTTGAAGTTACGGAAACAGGTTCCACGATTAAGGCTAATAACTTACGGATCATTCACGACCTAATGAAAACAAATACACAGTTGATTGCGAATCGAGCTGCCTGGAATGATCCCTGGAAGCGCAAAAAAATCGAACAAATTCGAACATTACTAATGGGTTCATTATTGGCTATGGGTAAAGTTGGTTTGAAAATGAATGTTTCCAAAGAAAATTTACAAAGAGTGATGTTGCTGCTTCCTTCACTCAAGGAGCCGACTGTATCAAACTTATATTCGGGTGAATGGTTTGCAGTAGAGACGATTGCCGATGCGGGCATTGTCCGGGATTTGATTCCGGTGCTTTTAGAAGCAGGTGCGCAAGGCATAATCGAATATCCCCTGAATAAAGTTATTTAATTAAGGGAGACATCCATGGCTAGAAAGGCGAAGATCGTCCGTAAAACGACAGAAACCGACATAGCGCTCGAAATTGATTTAGATAATACTGCTGTAAGTAAGATTGACACGTCAATTCCTTTTTTCGACCACATGCTCGAGCTTTTCGCCCGGCACGGCCTTTTTAAACTTGTGGTCAAAAGCAAGGGCGATACGCAAATTGATGATCATCATCTGGTGGAAGACCTGGGTATTTGTCTGGGCATGGCTGTAGGTCAGGCTCTGGGGAAAAAAATCGGCATCAATCGTTATGGGGCGGCATCAGTGCCGATGGATGAATGCTTGTGCCGTGTTGATCTGGATATTTCCGGCAGGCCGTATTTGATTTATAAAGTTAAATTCGAACGCCGGAAAATTGGCGGATTTGATCCGGCTCTGGTCAAAGAATTTTTTAAGGCTTTTACCGATCATAGTGGCATAACATTGCATATAAATCTGGTGTATGGCAGCAACAGCCACCATATTATTGAAGCAGTGTTTAAAGCATTTGCCCGTGCCCTGAGCGATGCCGTAAACGTTGACAAAAAAATCAAGGGAGTGCTTTCAACCAAGGGGAGCCTCTAAAAAAGAAAGGCTAGAATATTGAATAATCCTTTCCGGAAAAGAAATGGATGTGTTGCTGCATTGGTGATGTTTTTGCTCGTGATTCCGGTAATTGGTGCTTATGGTGCCGAAAAAGCAGTTGATAAGACCAAGTCTCCGGTACGCATGGCCATAATTCCCTTGCAAGCAGTTCTGCCCAAAGCAGAATCAGGTAATTCCGTCATTGGACCGCTTTCTGGTGCAATTTACTTTGGAGGTAAAATTGCGGAAGGTGGAGAAAAGGTTGTTGAAGAATTATTAATGGAAAAGTTGAAAAACTTTAAAACAATAGAAATAATTCCCCAAGAAAAAGCGGAGGGAATTTATAAGCGTGTCAGTGCCGAATCGCTGAAGATGCCTTTGCTGGAAATATTAAAAAAGACAGGTGTAGAATTAGATGCCGATTTAATGGCAGTAGGTTACGTTTTTCGTTATGTAGAAAGAATCGGTTATGATTATTCTGCTGAAAAAACTGCTTCGGTAGCTTTTGAAATCAATTTTGTCAATCCCAAAGATGGTAGCATAATCTGGCGGGGTATTTTTGATAAAACCCAGAAATCATTAATGGAAGATGTTTTGCAGATAGCCTCCTTTTATAAGGGACATGGGAAATGGCTGACTGCCCGCGAACTGACAAAACAGGGCATGAATCAGGCTTTTAAAACTTTTTCCGGATTCGAACATTAGATATTATAATTCAGGATAGATTTTTGCTTCTTTCATCAACCGGTATTCCGGATTGATATTCATGACGGAGAGTTGTTTTGGTCATTATTCCAGCTATTGATATTAAAGATGGTAAATGTGTACGGCTGGCCCAGGGTGATTTTAACCGGGCGACTATATATGCGGATAATCCGGTGGACATGGCGCTCGCATGGGAGCAAAAAGGCGCTGAGCTTATTCATATAGTTGATCTTGATGGTTCTGTTGCCGGATTGCCTCGTAATGCCGGGAAGATTTTGGAAATCAGCCAAAAAGTGCATGTTCCGATTCAGGTCGGCGGTGGCATCAGAAATATGGAGACGATTGCTTATTATATTGGTAACGGCGTCTCCAGTGTAATTCTGGGTACAGCTGCTCTTCAGGACGAGCAATTTGTCATGACTGCGGGAAGAGATTATCCCGGGAAAATAATTTTAGGGATTGATGCTCTAGATGGCCTGGTAGCTATTCGCGGTTGGACGCAAAAAACTGGAACGACTGCTGTTGATCTGGGTAGGCGTTATGAAAACTGCGGCCTGAAAGCAATTGTTTACACTGACATCAAACGCGATGGTATGGAAACAGGCGTGAATATTGAGGCGACAAGCGCATTGGCCAAAGAAGTAAGCCTGCCGGTTATCGCCTCCGGTGGCGTAGCGGCAATCGACGATATAGAAAAACTCCTGGCAATTCAAGATTGTTCTATTTTCGGTGTTATCATTGGTCGTGCGCTCTATACCGGAGCAATCTCTCTGGAAGAAGCTATTAAGAAAAGCCGCTGTTCAAAAACAAACTGCTCATAAAATTATAGCAAGCGGCATAAGGAGCCGTAACGAAATAGATAAAAGAACAGGTCTTGTCATAACCTAATAACCTAAAGGTCACGCGAGGTCACAAGACCCTTTAGTGGTGGTAATTTCGTAACGGCCCCTAAGCAGGAATGATTCGTAGTTTGCAATATCGGGGAGGTGAGAATTATGTCTGATTGCCTGTTTTGTAAAATAGTCAAGGGGGAGATTCCCTGCACAAAAGTTTACGAAGATGATAATGTTTTAGCTTTCGATGATATTCATCCGATGGCGCCGGTACATGTCATAGTGATTCCGAAGAGACATTTATCGACACTTTTGGATATCGATGTCCAAAACATTTCTCTTGCCGGGAATTTCATTTCAGCTGCCCAAAAAATTGCCCAGATCAAAGGAATTGCCGAAAAAGGTTTTCGCACTGTGATTAATTGCAATGACGAAGGAGGACAAGTGGTTTTTCATTTGCACATGCATTTGCTGGGCGGCAGGAAATTGCAGGATGAATTAGGTTAATTTGTTTAAGAGGGTGATGATTATGGATATCAATGTAAAAATAAATACAGAAATGATTGCCGCCGCCAAAGCCAAAGACAAAATCCGGCTTTCGGCAATCCGGATGTTAAAAACGGCAGTACATAATAAGGAAATTGATTTAATGCGGCCGTTAAATGAAAATGAAACTTTGCAGATACTTTCCGCAATAGTCAAGCAACGAAAAGATTCCATTGAGCAGTTTGCCCAAGGTGGCAGAATTGACCTGGTGGAAAAGGAAACAGCCGAATTAAAAGTTGTCCAGGAATTTCTGCCCGCCCAAATGTCGGATGAAGAGGTGGAAACAATAATCAAAAAGGCGATCAGTGAAAGCGGCGCTTTAACGGTTAAAGATATGGGCAAGGTGATGAAAATGCTGATGCCGCAATTGACCGGCAAGGCGGATGGTAAGGCTGTGGGCGAAAAAGTTAAAGAGCTGTTGTCCTGAACAATGGGTTTTTCCCCGGCGACAAAATTAAGCACAATTAAATCCAGAGCAGGTAATAATACTTAAGTGCGTTTTGATAACAGTAAGATCGAAGAAATCAAAAGCAGGGTGGATATTGTCGAGCTCGCAGCCGAATACTTGACTTTGAAAAAAGCCGGCCGGAATTATTTGGGGCTGTGCCCTTTTCATCAGGAAAAAACGCCTTCTTTTACGGTTAACCGGGAAAAACAGATATTCTATTGTTTTGGTTGCGGTGAGGGTGGCAACGTCATCACATTCCTGATGAAGATTGCCAATAAAACATTTCCTGAAGCCATAAAAGAACTGGCAGAAAAAACAGGAGTTGTTTTGCCGTCGCCGCTGGCCACAAAAGAAGGCCGCCAAAACGATTCTCTGCGGGAAAGTATTGCGAATTTAAATTTAAGAGCGGCGCAGCAATACGCGCGCAATTTATATTCCCCGGCAGGCAAAATTGCTCAGGACTATTTGAAGGCCAGGGGGATTACAGAGGAAACAGTAAAGCAATTCCGGCTGGGCTTTGCGCAGGATTCATGGCGTTCTTTGACAGATCACATTGAAGGAAACGGCCTGTCTTTGAAAATGGCCGAACAGGCGGGGTTGGTCATTGCCGGCAAAGAAGGCAGTTTTTATGACCGCTTTCGCGGACGGCTGATTTTTCCGATTGAAAATGTATCCGGCGAGATCGTGGCGTTTGGCGGCAGAATTCTGGATAAGGGTGAGCCGAAGTACCTGAATTCCCCGGAGTCGCCCATTTACATTAAAGGTAAAAATTTATATGGCCTGAATAAGACTAAAGAGGAAATCCGTAAAAAAGGTTTTGCCCTTATCGTTGAAGGCTATTTTGATTTGATTTCTCTATGGAATGCAGGTATTGGCAATGTTGTTGCGTCTCTGGGTACGGCTCTGACTCGAGAACATCTTGAATTATTGCGCCGTTATACATCAGAAGTTGTGGCGCTTTTTGATCCGGATGAAGCAGGCCGAAAAGCGCTGGACCGCAGTCTGGAGCTTTTTCTGGCCATGAATATGCGGGCGCGGGCGCTTATTTTACCGGGAGGTCTTGATCCAGACGATTATGTGAAAAAATTCGGTAAGGATAAACTTAGCGAATTGATCGGTAATGCTCAGCCACTGAGTGATTATTATATTGAAAATGTTTTAGGCAGTGGTAAAACCTTTGAAGATAAACGGGAAATGCTTAAAACAGCTATGGAATTCATTAACAAAATCAGTGATAAAACTGAAAAAGACCTGTTTATTAAACGTATAGCGGAAAAAACGGGTGTTGATCAAAAATTGCTGGGAAATGAGGTTTATAAGGATACATCTTCCAATAAACCAAAAACAGGGAGAGAAAAATTACCATTTAATATTAATAATGATGTAGTGGAACTGCATTTGCTTCAGCTTCTGCTGGAGTACCCGCAAAAAACTGATCAGGTGGCCGATGAAAATATTTTAGATTTTTTTCTGCAACCGGAATTGAAGGCGTTAGGGAAAAAGATTGTCGATGCCTACAAACTACTGGGTTTTGTTGATCTAGGCATTATTCTTTCCGCAGATGATGAGGCGCCGTTACGCGAAAAAATATTTCGCTTAATGATGGAAGCGCTGCCGTCCGATGATGTAATGTTAGAGAAGATTTTTAGCGATAACGTCCGGCAGATCAAGAAGAAATGGTATAAAGATCAACACCGCCAGATTAAACTTAAATTGGCACAGGCTCAGGAAAAAGGAAATGATGATCTTTTAAATAAACTGGTGCAGGAAAAAGAAAAGTTGCTTATCAAAGAAAGAGAATTACATTAACCGAGTTTAGTTAAGCCGTTGTTCAAAACCAACCTGGTTATAAAGTTATAGCAGACGGCATAAGGAGCCGTAACGAAATAGATAAAAAGAACAGATTATTTCGTAACGGATCCTAATAAATTATTTGGGAGATACCGAATGGCTAAAGAGATACAATCAGACGAATTTAAGAAGTTAATTTCATTAGGCGAAGAAAAGGGATTTTTAACATATGATGATGTCAATGATATGCTGCCGCCAGATGTAACTTCTTCCGATCAGATAGATGATATCATTATGCTTTTCGGAGAAAAAAATATCGATATTATTGATACGGAACAGGGCGAAAAGCTGGTGATGAAGAAAACGCCGGAAGATATCACGCCGATAAAGTTTTCGGAAACATTGGCCTTGACTCCCGGGACAGGAAAAACCGGCGATCCGGTGAAAATGTATCTGCGTGAAATGGGCATGGTCTCGCTTCTGAGCAGAGAAGGGGAAGTTGAAATTGCCAAGAAGATAGAAGAAGGCGCCCGCGAAACGATGTCGGCAATTTTCCGGCTTTCCGTTTCCATAAATGAAGTCCTCAATATCGGCAATAAATTGGTCTCTGGAGAAATTAGAGTTAAAAATGTTGTCGACAATGTGGAGGATGAAGAAGGTTTCGTAGAGGAAGATGAGCACAGGGAAAGAGTCTTAAAGCTGATCAGCAGGATCAAGCTTTTTGATGACCGCAATAAAGTGTTGCAGGAGAAGCTTAAATCCAAAACGATCCGCCCTAAGCAACAAGAATTGTTAACGGCGGAGTTGGAAAAAAATACAAAGAATATTATTACCCTTTGTCGGAAGATCCGTTTCAGTAAGAAACAAATTCATCGGTTTGTTGCCCGTTTGCGTTTCCACGCTGATGAAATAGAAAAAGCAGAAAAGGTTATCCAGCAATATAAGAAAGAAACGGGTTTGACTCTGGCGCAGTTGGAAAAAGCATGGGCAAAAATGAAAAAATCGCCGCAGGACGAAAAGCGGGCGGCAAAAGAAGCACATGTTTCCATTGAATTGCTGAAGAAAAGTCAAGTTGCCATAAACGAGGCGCAAAAGAAAATAAAACACATTGCCCGGGAAGTGGGAATTCCCCCAACTGCTCTGAAAACAATCGTCGATTCCATTGAAGATGGAGAGGGCAAAGCGGAAATAGCCAAAAGAAAGCTGGTGGAAGCGAACCTGCGTTTAGTCGTAAGTATTGCCAAGAAGTACACAAATCGTGGTTTGCAGTTTCTGGATTTAATTCAGGAAGGAAATATCGGCCTGATGAAGGCTGTAGATAAATTTGAATATCAGCGCGGTTACAAATTTTCAACTTATGCGACGTGGTGGATTCGTCAGGCCATTACCCGTGCGATTGCCGATCAGGCGCGAACAATTAGAATCCCTGTTCATATGATTGAGACAATCAATAAGCTGATTCGAACATCACGTTATCTGGTGCAGGAGCTGGGGCGTGAACCGACCCCGGAAGAAATTGCCAACAAGATGGAATATCCACTGGAGAAGGTTCGCAAGGTGCTAAAAATTGCCAAGGAGCCTATTTCTCTGGAAACACCAATAGGTGAAGAAGAAGACAGTCATCTGGGCGATTTTATTGAAGACAAAAAAATCATGTCTCCCTCGGAAGCTACAATCAACATGGATCTGGCCGATCAAACACGAAAGATACTGACTACACTGACTCCGCGAGAAGAAAAAGTATTGCGTATGCGCTTTGGTATCAGCGACAGATTAGGTTCTATGGACGAAGATGAGAGTAGTGTGCCCACCGGATTGATGGAATCATTGTTGCCGGAGCCGGAGATTGCGGAAGTGTCGGAAGTAAAGAAGACGAAAAAAGCAACGAAAAAACGGGCGGCAAAATAGTATTGACAAACAGTTGGTTTGGGTATATCAAAACAGCCCCTGATGCAAGTTAGTAAAGGACATGGCAGGGCCTATAGCTCAATTGGTAGAGCCACCGGCTCATAACCGGTAGGTCCCTGGTTCGATTCCAGGTGGGCCCACCAAAAAAATAAAAAGAAGAAAAATGATTAGAAAAATGAAATGTATTTTCCGGAAGAATGAGCGCCCATCAGCGATTGCGATGGTTGCCGTGGGGAGTCAACAAATGGCTTCTATCCATGGCACAGATAGCACAGCGAAGAAAAGGTTTGTTTAAAAATGCACCCATAAAAGGTGCATTTTTTTTATCCTAAAAATGAAGGAGAAAATTGTTGAAAGAGCAATTATTGTTATTAGTAGAGCTTCAGGAATGCGATTCTCAGCTGGTAAAGATTCTGGGCAAGAAAAAAACCCTGCCGGACAAAATAGATAAACTGGATGAGGCATTTCGCATTTTTCAGAAAGAAATCGAACAGAACAAAAGAAAATATGATGAAGTCAAGATCCGTCATGTCGAATGTGAAAATAAGATCAAAAAAATAAATGAAGGAATGATCAAGACCAAGGAACGTCTCCTGGAAGTCAAGAACAACAAAGAATATCAGGCCATGCTCAAGGAAAACGAAACAGCTGAAGTAACGCGTGGTGATGTGGAAACGGCAATCATTACGATATTGGATGAATTGGAGAAATTGTCTGTTCTGGTGAAGAAAGATCAGGCGATATTGGACGAGCAGAGAAAAAAATATGAGGAAGAAAAGAGGCTGATTGAAGCTGATTTGGACTCCATCGATACTGATTTTGTGAGCTGGGAGCAAAAGCGCATGGAATTGAAGGGTAAAGTTCCTGCTGATCTTCTGGTGAGATACGAAAGGATTAAGAAAAGCAACAACGGTGTCGGCGTTATTTCCGTCTGGAAGGCAATCTGTAATGGTTGCCATATGAATATTCCACCGCAACTTTATAATGAACTGCAAAAAACATCAGAACTTATTGCCTGTCCCAATTGTCATCGGATTATGTATTATGAAAATAGGGAGAGGACTGCCTAGTTCTATGGAAAAACAAAACTACCTCCTCTATAGTGACGGCGCTTGCCGAGGCAATCCCGGTGAGGGCGGTGCAGGTGCAGTAATCACAGATGCCGCCGGGAATGTGATCTGGGAAGGCAAAGAATATCTCGGCCACTGCACCAATAATATTGCCGAATATAAAGCACTTATTTTAGGTTTGAGAGGAGCGTTGGCCCACGGCTATAAAAAGCTGGATGTTTATCTGGATTCGGAGCTTCTTGCCAAACAAATAAATGGCGCCTACAGGGTCAAAAATGACAATTTAAAAGTTTTAATGCAGGATGTCCGCAGTCTGCTTTCATCTTTTGAGTCGGTTCAAGTCAAGCATGTTTTGCGCTGCCACAATGCTCAGGCCGATCGGCTGGCTAATCTGGCAATTGATACTCATGAGTGAGTCCAATACTAAATCAATGAGAGCGGGACAAAGCCCGGCGCAAACTGGATGTCACCCGTGAGAATGTGTTGTAATCCTCGTTTGCCTAACGGATAAGCAATCCGCAGCGATCTCTAAAAATGCAGAAATACGTCTTGCTTTTGTATTACTTGATTCATCCGCTTCATGCGTGCCGGAAATTTGTTTCTTTCTCTTCAATTTTCAGCAATTCAAATCATGGATGTTTTCACTTGGTAATAATCAACTCAGTCAATATCCCGTCGGGGATGCATACATATACAGTAAGTCGCAAGCAGCAGGACGTATGTATGCTTTTATTCAACTGCCATTTTTAGAATCAAATATTCACCCGAACCGGAAGGATAACAGTTGTGATCCCCTCCCACTGCAGTCGTCTCTGGATGGAGTTGGCTGTTTCGTTGTGGAGAATCCTCTGGAAGGGATGCTCTTTGCGGAAAATCAGCTTTCCTGTAAAAACCGATGCTTTAGGAAATTCCTGGACAATTTTCTGGCAGAGACTGGTTGCCACCTCGACAACATCTGTTCCCACATCCATGCGGTAATCAGCAGCATACCCATAGGAGCGTGCTAATTTGACGTATTGTGTTAGTTGCTCTGCAATAGACGCCTTGAGAGCTTCAATCTCCGAAGCACCTTTGAAGGCGCCGGAATCAATCTCTGCCACAGAAACAAAGACAAAATTGCGATATAGTTTTGGGAATTCCTTGAAAATGGAAAGCCAGGAGTGCAGACCAAATCCATTATATCCGCTGACCAGGATAATGGCCGTCCGTTCGTTGGGGTTAAGGGGCTCCTCATTGGGAGCGTGACCGGAGGGAATTGACGATAAAATTTCCTCGAGCTGACGCACGCCCTGCCGGACTTTCAGGTAATGACGCCGGATCAGGTAGCAAAGTGCAATCAAGGCTGAGGTGATGACCAGGGTCACCCATCCACCTTCGCCGAACTTCTCATAAACCGTTACGATCAATATGGTCACACAGAGGATCAAGCCGATAAGATGAATAACTATGTGCCTTGCCCATTTTTCGTCCTTATGCCGGTTCTGGAAAAAAAACTTTGCCATGCCGAATTGAGACAGGGAGAAGGTGAGAAAAACGTTGATTGAATACATGACAACGAGGGCTGATACTAAACCATGAGTATAAAAAAGCACTGCCAAAGAAGCCGCGCCCATGAGAAGAACACCATTCTGCATGGTCAGACGCTCCGAAAGTGCTGAAAAACGCCGGGGCAGCCAGGAATCAACGGCCATATTGGCCATGACGCTGGGACCGCCGGCAAAGCCGGATTGAGCGCCGACCATGAGCAGTGCTCCTTCCGAAAGAATGGTAATCAGAGCAAGGACGCCGCCCATATACCAACCGCTGAATGTCTTGTCCGCCAGGATGGCATTGAGAGTTCTGCCCTCTACGGGTGCAATGGAAAACAGGGCATAACAAAAAAGAAGTCCGGATGCAGTGACGGCAAGTGATACCGCCAGATAGACCATGGTGCGCTTACCTGTCTGTACCTTTGGTTCCCGCATGACATTCATGGCGTTGGAAACGGCCTCAATCCCCGTATATGTTCCACCGCCCATGGAGAATGCCCGCAAAAAAATTGCCATTATTCCGACAAAACCAATTGTCGAAAGATCTGCATTCACACTCCCTCGATATTTCTCTAAAACTGGCCCGATTTCACCCAGATGGCTTCCCAGCCCATAGCCTATGAGGAGAATATGTGTGATCAGAAATACAACGAATATTGGTGCAAGAAAAGTGATGGACTCCTTTACCCCGCGGAGATTCAAAACAACCAGAAGGATTATTAAACCCACGACAAAAGGCATTTTGTAATGCAAAAAGGCAGGGGGGAGGAAACTGAAGATGGCATCACCGCAGGAGGCAAGAGAAACGGTTATAGTCAGGATATAGTCCACCAACAGGGCAGACCCGGCAATTACGCCTGCCTGACCGCTGATAGTGTGAGTGGCGACCATATATCCGCCGCCGCCATGAGGAAAGTGTTCAATGATACGGGAATAAGCGTAAGCAATAATGAATACTGTGAATGCTGTGGCAATGGCAATAAAGATGGCGAGATAGGTATGGGGACCCAGAGCCTTGAAGGCTTCCTCCGGCCCGTAGGAGGACGATGATAAGCCGTCAGCTCCCAAGCCGATCCATGCCAGAAGCGGGATCAGGGAAATTTTATGAAAGAGAGACGGTTCATTGATGTTGCGGGGCGCACCAATAAACCGGTGTCTGATGCGCTCGATAAAAGTTTGCTGGTGCTTGCTATCTGGGAGATTCATTCTATTGGATTATCTACATGAAAGCCTTCGGCAACGAATCCGCAAAGGAAACCCTTTTGGGCATTGAGCTGAGTTCCTTTCTCGTCGTATATGCCAATTGTAAAATCCTGGGCAACTATCTTTAAATGGACCGTTTTAGAATCATCTATCGTAACCTGAATCGGCTTACACATGTTTGGCAATCCTTCTTCATTTTCGCCCTTGATATAAAGGTCATATTTCCCCGGTTCCAAATCGATCGTTTCGGTTTTCAAGGGCTGGATGGTACCACGGTTCTGATTATTGAGTAAAATCGTATAATCATCGGTGCGACTGAGATTCGAAAAAATTATTTTAGATGCCATAATATTGCTGTAAATACGTTTCCTTAACGGTTTTTTAAATAAGCATTAAAGGCTTTTTTTATCTTGCTTTAGGGGGAATTGCAAGGAATTTAATACCACCCGGTTACCGCAGTGAATTTACGCAATTTTGCTGACAGCATACTTAATTATTATAAAAGTAACAGGGGCGCAGGTGGCGAGTCTTTACTCGGCTCATTATTGCTATCGGATACCACATTTCTAATGGTAATCTTCATTGCAATTAGAATCGAAAACATATTAGTTGTGAAAGCGATATCCTGAAAAAATGGATTTTCATTTCGTATTTAAATTAAAAGTACGCAGCATTCGGACAAAATATGAATATTTTTGAGTAAGCAGTATATTTGTCCCACAAATCAGGAAAGCACTGAACAGGGCTTGAAAGAAAGATCAATTGAGTGTAAGCTTTAATTGAGGCGAGAGAAGATCAGATGATCGCTGGCAGAATTTATCTGCTGGAGGAAAGTCCGGGCTCCGCAGGGCAGGATGGTCGCTAACGGCGACCGGGGGTGACCCTAGGGAAAGTGCCACAGAAAATTACCGCCCGGGCGAAAGCCCGGGTAAGGGTGAAAAGGCGAGGTAAGAGCTCACCGCTTTTCTGGCGACAGAAAAGGCAAGGTAAACCCCATCCGGAGCAAGACCAAATAGGAGAACGTTTAAGGGCGGCCCGCCTGATGTTCTCGGGTAGTGTCGCTAGAGGCAGCAGGCAACTGCTGTCCCAGATGAATGATCATCACCGCGTCGTGGGGAGACTTGCGCGCGGGACAAAACCCGGCTTATGCTCTTCTTTCCGTCCTTTAATTATAAAACAAAAAACGCCCTCTGCAGAAAATTCCACAGAGGGCGTTTTTATTGGTGTTTGTCCAAATTATTTCCTAATGCCTAACTCTTGTTCCGTTTTTAATATATCTATGGTTGTCTTTATTACCGTATCCGAATTAAGCGAGATGCTGCTTATGCCGCATTCCACCAGAAATCTGGCGAATTCCGGATAATCACTCGGTGCCTGACCGCAAATTCCGATTTTTTTACCCATCTTATTAGCTTCCGTTATGGCCTGACGGATAAGCTCTTCCACAGCGGCGTTTCTTTCGTCGAAGATATGAGAAATTTGGGCGGAGTCTCTATCCAAGCCGAGAGTGAGCTGAGTGAGGTCATTGGAGCCGATGGAGAAGCCATCGAATATTTTACCAAATTCCTTGATGAGAACGACGTTGCTGGGGATTTCCACCATCATGTAAATTTCCAGGTCGTTTTTTGCCTGCACCAGCCCTTTTGATGCCATCAGTTCAATAACGTTCTTGCCTTCGGCGATTGTCCGGCAGAAAGGAATCATGAGTTTTACATTGGTAAGCCCCATTTCATCACGGACCTTTAACATTGCCGTGCACTCCAGAGAGAAGGCCTCACGGTAGCGTGGATCATAATAACGCGATGCTCCGCGGAAACCGATCATCGGGTTTTCTTCTTCCAGTTCAAAGAAGGAACCGCCCATCAGACCTGCATATTCGTTGCTCTTGAAATCGCTCATGCGGACTATGACATCATTGGGATAAAAAGCGGCGGCGATTTTTGCTACTCCCTGTGCCAGTTTGTCGACAAAAAAGTCACTTTTATTTGTATATCCCTGAGTGAGAATGTCAATATCTTTACGAACCTTCTCATCAGTGACTTTCTCGGGGTGAATGAGCGCCATCGGGTGAATAGCGATGAAATGAGTAATAATAAACTCCAGACGTGCCAGTCCTATGCCGTCATTCGGTATTGAGGACAGTGTGAAAGCATTATCGGGATTGCCCACGTTCATCATGATCTTGGTTCTGGGGCGTTCCGTTTCCTGGACATTTATCTTGTGAATGTCATATTTCAAAATACCGCTGTAAACGTTGCCGACTTCTCCTTCTGCACAGGAAACTGTGGCTTCGGGAATGTTTTCCAATACCTTCGTGCCGTTGCCCGTCCCGACAATGCATGGTACGCCTAATTCGCGGCTGACAATGGCGGCATGGCAAGTGCGCCCGCCTTTGTTGGTAACGATAGCCGAAGCAATTTTCATGATCGGTTCCCAGTCGGGATCGGTCATGTCGGAAACTAGTACCTCGCCTTTGCGGAATCTTTTAATATCACTTACGGATTCTATGACATGTACCGGTCCCGCGCCGATTTTGGAACCGACACTTGTGCCTTTTACAATAGGTTCTTTTTTAGCCAGCAGCACGTAGCTTTCCAGAACGTTTATATCTTTTTGCGACTGCACTGTTTCCGGCCGTGCTTGCAGAATAAAGAGTTCGTTGGTTTTACCATCTTTCCCCCATTCAATATCCATGGGTTTGAAGTAGCCGGCTTTTTGTGAATAATGATCTTCAATAATTGCTGTCCATTTGGCCAGTGTAAGTATTTCATCATCGTTTAAACAAAAACGATTGCGGTCTTCCAGAGGGACAGGATTTACTACTGTTGATTCGCTGTCCGTCTCGGAGGCATAAATCATTTTTATTTCTTTGGTTCCCAGTTTTCTCTGAATGATCGGCCGGAAGCCGGTTTTTAAAGTTGGTTTGAAGACATAAAATTCATCAGGGTTCACGGTTCCCTGAACGACAGTTTCGCCCAGACCGTAAGCTCCGGTGATCAGTATAGCATCTTTAAACCCGGTTTCGGTATCGATGGAGAAAATAACACCGGAAGATGCCAGATCGGAACGCACCATCTTCTGTACGCCGATGGAAAGGGCGACAGACAGGTGATCGAATCCTTTGTCGACACGGTAAGAAATAGCCCGGTCTGTATAAAGCGAGGCAAAACATTTCTTACAGGCATCAATCAAAAAATCTTCGCCGCGGATGTTGAGGAAGGTTTCCTGTTGACCAGCAAAACTGGCATTAGGAAGGTCTTCGGCCGTAGCAGAACTGCGAACGGCAACATCGGTATCCGGACCGTATTCATCACAAAGTTTTTTATAAGCTATGATAATTTCTTTTTGCAGATTATCGGGAATCTTTGCATTGTAAATCAGCGAGCGGATTTTCTTGCCTCGTTCCGACAAATTTTTAATGTCATGAGTATTTACGTCGGAAAGGAGTTTCGTGATTTCTCCGGTAATGCCGGACTCTGCTAAAAGGTGACGGTAAGCATACGCTGTAATGGCAAAACCATCCGGAATGTTAACGCCTTGGGAAATCAGTTCTTTTCTCATTTCACCGAGAGAAGCATTCTTGCCGCCGACTTGAGCAAGATCGGCCAGCTCGATTGTATCAAACCATAAGATCAACTTATTGTCCTTCATTAAATCCTCCTGGGGGAACAATTACGAAATTTTAGTCTTCTAAGTTTGCGCGTATCTACCAGTTTTGATAGGCTAAGTCAAATGAAAATATCTAATATGTTATATCAATGATTTCAACAAGATAATGGTTAAAGACGCACCGTTGGAATTAATCGTTTTTGTAGTTTTTTAGAAGAAAAAAAAGGCCGAATTAAATTCGGCCTTTTTTGTTAATTATTTGTCGTCATCATCATCGTCGTCGAATGTCGGCGATTGCGAACCCTCAGGTATCTGCGCCTGCAGCGAACGGTTAATGCCGCGCACTAGCAACCACATAATGAAAAAGAGAATAATCATCGAGGCGATGAGAATAAAGATAATTGTCGCCGTCCAGGCTTTTGCTTCTTTATCAATATTCTTCGAGGCTTTAATAGCGGCCTCATTATATTTTTCTACATCGATACGCATTCCGACCCAACCGAATCCAGCGGGAGGGGGATAGCTGGTCGCATAAAATTTAATCGGGGCATAAGCCATAAATACTGTATGGCCACCGAATTTGTAAGACTTTGTACCGGCATTTCCTGCTGCCGCATCTTTAGCGATGACAGGCAGATTAGGATCAATATATCCCATCTGGTTAAAGTTAAATACTTCCTGCCCTTTTTTGATTAGATCAGCAGCAGTCTTTTCCGCCAGAGGTGCTACCGGTGTTCCATCTTTCGCCAATCCCTCAATATGATAATCATTGGGATGAACAATAAGAAATCCACGATTATCCAGCATGTAGGCATAATTGCCGCTGGCAGTATCTGCTTTAAATACCTGATCCACTTGAGTGGGAATAATGTGATTGGTGAATTTGGCCAGATGACGGTAATCCAGAGATAAAACAATAATGCCGGCAAATCCTTCTTTGCCAAAAACCGGCGTTGCTAAACGCGTCACTCCGGAAAAAACCTTTCCTTTTTCAAATTCAGGCTTGCTTACATACCAGCCGATTACCGGCGAAACGTAAACATCACCTTTATTAAGGTCTTTAGCTTTGGCGAAATAATCTTCCACTCCATAAGTGGTATTGGCAGGATTGCTGACATTGGTTAATTTATCTGCCGGTAAAGTTACTCCATTGACAATTTTAATTACTTCTTTACCCTTTTTGTCAATGAGTACCATATCAGTATAAAGGGGCAGGGAAACCTGTTTGATTTTGCCTTCTTCCTTTACCCAGATACTTTTGTTGTTGTTTTTGAGGTATTGTTTATAAGCGACGTCATTAGCAGGAAGAATGGTCGCTGTGAGAACATCTTTCTTTCTCTCATTGAGAAAGTTGGCAACTTCTTCGGCTGTGTTAATGGCCCGCACTTTTATTTCTTCCTGTGATTTTTGATCGAGAACAGTACTTGCTCTCTCCTTTATAGTGTACCCCAACTTAAACATGCCGTTGGCTATTAATAAAGCCATTAATGATAAGGGGATTACTATTAGCAGGAAGAACACTCCTCCTACAGTAAAAAACTGCTTCTTTTTTTTAGTTTCTGCCATTACTATTTTCCCCCTGACCTAGGTTAATTTTGTAGTTAACGGATATTAAGTGTTAACCCAAAAAGAAACGCATGTAGGGGTTAGCATAGAGCAGTACAAGAGCAACGACCAATGCGTAAATTGCTACGGATTCAGCCATGGCCATACCGACGAGCATAACGGTCATGATTTTGCCCTGAACGCCAGGATTTCTACCAACCGCCTGGCATGCGCCATTAGCTGCATTACCAATGCCAGCACCGGCACCGATTGCCCCCAGACCAATTGCCAAGCCTGCTCCAAGCATTGCGCCAAAAGCAAATATAACTTTAATGTAAGATTCACCCGCAGGTATTACTTCTGCTGCGGCAAAAACCAGTGGGCTCGATACAAGCAAAATCGCCACTGCTGCCAACGCTGTTAAAATCCCTTTACCAAATTTGTGTGCCATTATTTATTTCCTTTCATAAAAGTGTATTGATTATTTTCCCGATTATATAACACAAACGTATCGTCATATCAAAGAGGAAATAATTCCAAATTTGAACTTGCGCAGAACTTTTGCACGATACATGCCATCATCGCAGCAAGTAAAATTATTTTCGAATAAATATGGCTATTTTGACTGTACATAGATCTGCACACACTGCTAATTTGTTGAGATTGCTTCAATTCGTTTGTGAGGAGCGGGTGATTGTTTGTAAAGCAAATATCTGCTGATTATGTGTCAGCGAAGTTTAAACGATGGCCATTTTTTATGATAATTTAAAGTTTTGTTAAACGGTCTGATATAAAACATTCAAATGCGGTAGAGAACATAGGATCGTCAGTGCACTCGCGGAACCTTGATCACCTCGAAGCGGCGCGAGGTCGCTTGCGGTCATCAATAGTGGCTCAAAATTAATATATTTGTATTTTATCATGTTTTTTATTGAAATTTTATACTAAGGCCGTTAGTATTACGAACATTTTGATTAGATTATTTAAGATATTCAGGATTTTTTATTGCGAGGATTGCTATGCAGGAATTGCTGACCGCTGTTACTTACCCGATTGTGTGGCTCATTTGCTCCTACGTCTTAAAAATTGAAAGTGGCCTGGCGAAGCTCCTTATTGCTTTGACGGCGGCCATCCTGGTCTATGTTTTACTCGGAATAAGAAGCTCTGCACAGGAGGAAGAAGATAAGAAAGAAGACGAATGACATTATCGGAGAGAGGTAAACCGTTTCTATAATTTATATGAAGATGCGCATCTTGTTGGCCAGTGCTATTGTAATAATCCTTATTTTGCTGCTTGCCTTGACAGTTAATCATGCCCGGGAAAAGGATATGGTTGAAGTCTTCAGCCGCCAGCAGCTCGCGCACGCCCAAAATACAGCAATTCACATTTCCGATATCTTTGCGCAGGCCGGGAAAAATATAGCCTTGTTTTCCCACTTCGACCCCCAGAAGCAAATCTCTGCAGAAGAAATTAACGATGATTTTAATATTCTCTCTTCCGGATGGGAAAAAGCAGTCGACGCGGTCGGCCTGTTCGATGCCGGCGGAAAGATAAAACTTATTATTCCGAAGAATGTCTCTCCTGCCGTTAATTTAGCCTCGCATTTTAATGCCCTGAAGAAAAAAACAAATCTATATTTCGAGCTGACTTTACCGGAAAAAACACCTGTTGCCAATCTCAAGCAAAATACAAATTGGTATATGATTATCGGTTGTCCTATCCGGCGCCATAATAATTTTTCCGGCGCTTGGATAGCTTCTTATTCTCTGGCGGCCATAATTGAAGATTACAAAAAACAAACGAGAGAATACAGTCTGGGTAATCTCTGGTTAACCGATGATCGCGGGAAAATCATTGTTCATCCTGATATGACCCTTGTCGGGAAAAATGTAAAAGACCTGCTGCAAAGGGGAACCGAAAACCCGATTGATTTTTCCGCAGGTCGCGGTAGTTATCTGGAAGCATTGGTGCGTAAGGCCGATCAGCAAACAGAGCGCAGTATCATTGCGTATTATCCATTACAAACCGGAGATAAAAAATGGATTGTTTTCGTTGCTGCTCCTTACAATCAGGTTATTTTACCCGTGCGCAAGACTTTTGTTTACACTCTTTTCAGCGCCTTGTTGCTTATTATGGTTGTAGTAGTCGCGAGTATGTCTGTTGCTTATCGCGAGGGCAAGAGTGTGCGGATCGAAGAAGAACAAAAAAGAGTTATAGAACGTGAGGACTGGCAGGAAAAGCTGCTGTTGGAAAAGAAAACCATTGATGGAATTATTGAAGGCTCACCCATTCCCACTTTTGTTATCAATAAGGAACACAAAGTAATTTTATGGAATCGCGCCTGTGCGGAATTGACCGGTTACAGGGCAAGCGAGATGATCAATACTGACAAACATTATATGCCTTTTTATTCGGTCAAGAGACCGGTCATCGCCGATTTGATAGTTGACCGTGATTTAGAAGGCTTGGATAAATATTATGGCACCAAGAAAGTAAAAAAATCGACGAAAATTTTTGATGCTTATGAAGCCACTGATTATTTTGAAAATCTCGGCGGCCGTAGCCGGTATTTGTATTTTTTGTCGGCTCCTATTTATGATGAAAAGGGGGAAGTAATTGCGGCAATTGAAACATTGCAGGATGTCTCGCGCGAAGAGGAAATGTCCAGAAGCCTGCGCGAATATGCGGAAAGCCTGCAAAATGAACTTTCTCAGAATATTGCATTACAGCGGGAAATCGGGGAACTCAACAACTACCTGCAATCTATGGTCAGGAGTCTGCCGGATAAAATATTTGAAGTGGATGCCAATGGCATTATCAATTACATGAACCGGGGATTGAAGAAAGAAGGCGAACTTGCGGCGAGCGAAGACAGAGGCGCATACTTTTTGGATTTTGTCGCTCCCGAAGATAAAGCTTTTGTCTGGAACAAATGGCTGGATGCAAAAAAGGGCATTTATGAACCATATGAAATAGAAACAACGTCAAAGAACGGCAAACGAGTGAAGCTGATGGTTACGACATCCCCGGTAATCGGCACTGACCGCTATCTTTTTGTGCAGCGTGATATCACGGAATTTAAGGATATGGAGCAGAAGCTTTACGAAAGTCAAAAACTGGCTGCTCTGGGACAATTATCGGCGGGCATTGCCCATGAGGTCCGCAATCCGCTGTCTTCAATCAAAATGAGTCTGCAAATTCTGGGAAAACGGATGAATCCGACCGGCAACGATCTCAAGCGATTTAAAATTGCTGAAAAAGAAGTTGAGCATCTGGAAGAGTTAGTCAATAACATTTTGATTTTTGCCAAGCCGCTGGAGCCTAAAATGGCGCCGGTAATTTTAACTAAAGTACTGGAACAAGCTGCGGCTATGGCCGAAAAGGGGATAGCCGATAAGCATATCGACATGCAGACGCAATATGAAAGCATTCCGCCGGTTTCAGCGGATTCCGCAATGCTGGTCGATGCTTTCATCAACATAATTCGTAATGCAGCGGAAGCTGTAGAAGAAAATGGCAGCATCATTATTTCGTTGAAATACCTTGAGGGAAGCCGGGATGCCGTTGTCATACGGGTTCAGGATAATGGCTGCGGCATTGATGCCGCCGATATGCCCCATTTATTTAATCCCTTCTTTACCCGGAAAAAATATGGTACAGGGTTGGGCCTTTCTCAGGTAAAAAGAATAATTGATTTTAATAAGGGAACTATTGATATAGCAAGTGAAAAAGGCAAGGGAACAATAGTAAGTGTGACCTTGCCCTGCAATGAAAGACTAAGAAGTCCGCGCTTGCTTCAATCTGCGTAGACGGTAATGCCGCGTTTAAACGTTTTGTGCTGTAGATGAAGGTAACTTATTATGCCGAGTATCCTTGTTATTGATGATGATGTTTCGATTTGCGAAACTCTGGAGCTGTATCTGGCGGAAGAAGGGTACCTTGTGGATACAGCTCAAAGCGGCACCGAAGGCTTGAATAAATATGTAAGCAAGCCGGCGGACGTGGTGATTCTCGATATTCGCCTGCCGGATGTTGACGGTTTTTCCGTTCTGGAAGATCTCCGGGAAGATAACGAAAATGTCAAAGTAATTATGATTACCGCCTTTCATGACATGGAAACAACAATTAACGCCATGAAGGGTGGAGCATTTGATTACATCCATAAGCCGGTCAATGTCGATGAACTGGATATGGCCATCAGGAAGGCGCTCAAATCTCTGGAGATGGAAAAAAAGATTGAGGGCCTTTTAACCGAGCCGTCACGAAGTTTTCGGGTCGGCGATATAATCGGCACCGGCAACGAAATGCGGGAAATCTTCAAGACCATCGGCACGGTGTCGCAAAGCCGCACAACCGTTCTTATTCAAGGTGAAAGCGGTACCGGTAAGGAATTGATTGCCAAGGTCATTCATCATAATACTTCGCCCGATGAACCTTTTATTGCCGTTAATTGTTCGGCAATTGTCGAGACGTTGCTGGAATCGGAATTGTTCGGCCATGAGAAGGGTTCCTTTACGGGTGCTATCGCTCGTAAGCTCGGCAAGTTTGAACTCGCCCGTTACGGCACGGTCTTTCTCGATGAGATCAGCGAAATGTCGATCAACCTGCAGGCCAAGCTCCTGCGGGTTTTACAGGAAATGGAATTTGAAAGGGTGGGCGGCAAGGATAAGGTTAAGGTTAATGCCCGCATCATGACAGCGACAAATAAAGATTTAAAGACAATGGTCAATGAAGGAAAATTCCGCGATGATTTGTATTACCGGTTAAACATTGTCGCGATCACCATCCCGCCCCTGCGGACGCGCCGTCAAGATATATCCCCCTTGATTGATTATCTGCTGGCTAAGATCAATCTGGATTTGCACAAGAAGGTTATCGGCGTCTCCGATGAAATGATGGATATATTTATGAAGTACCACTGGCCGGGCAATATCCGCGAGCTGGAGAATTTATTGGTACGGGCGTGCGTCGTTGCCAAAGGCCAGGTTCTGGGAAAGAGCGATTTTCCGGAATTAGGAGCAGATGATGCTGTGAAGGTTACCCCCAATGAAATAGACGGCATATTCAAGCCCTCCGCGCCCGGAAAGTTGTTGACGCTGGATGAAGTGGAAGAACGCTACATTCGCAAAGTAGTTAAAGAAACTGATATCAATAAAGGCGAGATTTGTGAAGTTCTGGGAATCTCCCGGCCTACCTTCGAGAGGAAGCTGGAAAAGTATGGCATTACCTTTGAGCGGGAGTAGAGAGGGGCTGTTGAAAAACGCCTATCTGCGGCGTTGCGCTGCAAACCGAATCGCTCAACGTATTTCCATATACGCCTCGCAATTCGGTTTTTGCGCGCCTTGCATCTAAGCATTTTTGAACAGCCCCAAAATAGAATTGGTTTTACTTAATCGTATTATTTGCAGTGAAATGTTTTTATATTGCATTATTTCACGAATTTATATTATTGTGACTCAAAATTCAGATAAAGTGTGCTATTCTTAACTATGTCCTAAATATTTAATAAAAAGTTCTTCTTCAAGTGCAGAGTGAGGATGAAATAAGTGGCCGATATAATTATTACCCAAGCAGAAGCTGATGCACTTATTTCTATGATGAAAATGCGCGTCAGTGATGAAACGTGGAATTATCCATTGTCCGGCGGGAATATTTCAATACCACTTATATCGAAGGATAAAAAAGAAAATTTCTGGCTTGATGTCCGTAGAGGGAGAATAGATTTATTAAAAGGCACTTATCAAAATCGAGCACGCCAGGTGATTGTCCTTGTTAGACTTGATTTTGGCGGCGCAGCGCATCGCAATTCCGATGACGTTGAAATTAAAGCGCCACACCTTCATTTATATCGTGAAGGATATGGTGACAAATGGGCCGTTCCATTACCGGATGGCGCTTTCACCGATACGGAAAATCTGGTAAGCCTGCTTGGTGATTTCATGCGATATTGTAATATAAGTGAACCACCTACAATACAGGGAGGTTTATTTGGATGATAAACGAAGTACAGATATTACTTGATCAATATACAAAGTGGCTAAGAGACAAAACAACCCTCAGACAGGTGGATGACTGGGTTGAAATCTCAACGCCATATCTTGATCGTCATAATGATACACTTCAAATATATGCAAAACGACAAAACGGCGGCTATCTTCTTTCAGACGATGGTTATATTATAGAAGACTTGCAACAATCAGGCTGTAAATTGGATACGTCAAAAAGACAATCACTACTCAACATGACTCTCAATGGGTTTGGTGTTAAATTAAATGATGGTCGGATTGAAGTGCTGGCATCCAAGGATAATTTTGCTTTACGTAAACATAATCTTTTGCAATCCATGCTTGCTGTAAATGATTTGTTTAATTTAGCTTCGCCCATAGTTGCAAGTTTGTTCTACGAAGATGTTGTTGCCTGGCTTGATCTACTTGAAATCCGTTATACACCAAAGGTAAAATTTACCGGCCGAAGCGGATATGATCATGTTTTTGATTTTGTAATACCAAAATCAAAAACATGTCCGGAACGCATACTGCAAACAATAAATCGGCCAAATAAAGATACAGCGCAGCTACTTGCTTGGTCATGGGTTGAAACAAAAGAAGTACGATCACCAGATTCAAAAGCATATGCTTTCTTAAACGATTCTGAACATACAATTTCAATGTCCGTAATCGATGCATTACACAACTATGATGTGAACCCTATCCTCTGGTCGAAAAGAGAAGATGTTAGAACAGAACTCGCAGCGTGATCTTGAATAAATAATCAAAGTTACTTTTTTATAATTAGGTGAATAATTGGGAAGGTTCTATTTATAGGGAAATTAATGAATAGTATGGCGCTTATAGTATAGCGACAATCGCTTATTGGCGATGAAATAATGATGACTGGATCGTCCAATCAAGTTGGACGATGACAAAAGAGAGAGCTCCGGCAATGACAATAAATCTAATGTGCGGCTTTTATTGGATGAAGGCATAATAAGGATTATTTTAAACATGAAAATTACTAGTGCAGAATTTGTGAAAAGTGCAGTCTGGCCTGATCAGTATCCTCAGGCATCGATGCCGGAGATTGCTTTTGTGGGGCGTTCCAATGTGGGGAAATCATCGCTGATTAATGCAATCGTCGGGAAAAAAAATCTGGCCAAGACAAGCAATACTCCGGGGCGCACTCAGCTGATAAATTTTTTCTCCATCAACGGGACGGTATCATTTGTCGATTTGCCCGGCTATGGTTTTGCCAAAGTTTCCCAGTCCGTCAAGAAAGACTGGGGAGATATGATTGCAACTTATTTAAAAGAGCGATCCAGTCTCGCGATGGTAGTTTTAATTTTAGATATCCGCCGTGATCCCAGCGATGAAGATTTGTCGCTGAGGGATTGGCTGGATGACTACCGGATTCCTTACCTGTATATTTTAACTAAAGCCGATAAACTATCCAATAATCAGGCGATTAACCGTCGGCGCATTATTGAAAAAAATCTGCACGTATCTGCCGGGATAAAACCCATCCTCTTTTCCGCGACAACACAGAAGGGCAAAAGTGAAATTTGGCAGGCGCTGGATGCTCATCTGCAATCATTAACGGCAAAATAACTCCTGCTTTTTAAGATATTGCAAAGAATGTTTTTCCCGGAAAAGAGATAAATATTTATCTGAAATATCCAAAAGTTAGAAAATAATGGAACAAAATAAATCATCCGCTCTTGACATGATTTTTAAATTATGTTAGCGGACCTAAGCTTGTCTGACTGACGTTCAGGAAGTATTTTTAAAAGCTTTCACTTAGAATATAGGGGTGTAATCAGGTGATAAAAGATAACGAAAAAGTTGGTGCAGTAATGGTGGTTGGTGCGGGAATTGCCGGTATTCAGGCGTCCCTGGATTTAGCCAATTCCGGAATGAAAGTCTATCTCGTCGAAAACGAGATTAGTATCGGCGGCGTCATGGCCCAGTTGGATAAAACATTTCCCACAAATGACTGTTCCGCCTGTATCCTTTCCCCGAAACTGGTTGAGGTTGGCCGTCATCCGAATGTTACTATCAAGACAAGACGTACCGTAGAATCCGTGGAAGGCGAGCCGGGAAAGTTTAAAGTCAAACTAACTTCCGCCCCGCGTTACGTGGATCTCGACAAATGCACCGGTTGCGGAGACTGCGCGAATGTCTGCCCTATTACCGTTAAAGCCGCCTTCAATGGTGAGCTAAGCGAAAGAAAAGCAATCTATCGACATTTCCCCCAGGCCATTCCCAGCGGTTTTGCTATTGATAAACTGGGAACGTCGCCCTGTAAAGCCAACTGCCCGACACACATCAGTGTCCAGGGTTATGTGGCGCTTATCGCTGAAGGAAAATTTACCGAAGCCCTCAAACTCATCAAGCAGGAAAACCCGTTCCCCATCGTCTGCGGACGTGTTTGTAACCATCCCTGCGAGACGGCCTGTATGCGCGGCAAAGTGGATGAACCCATCGATATCATGCATTTAAAGCGTTTCGTCGCTGATCTGGATCTATCGAGTGATACCCGTTATCTGCCGGCAAAGAAAGAAAGCAAGGGTAAGAAAGTCGCTGTCGTCGGTGCCGGTCCGTCAGGACTGACCTGTGCCTACTACCTGGCTATAGAAGGTTACGATGTAGAGGTTTTTGAAGCGTTACCCGTTGCCGGAGGCTGGATGGCTGTCGGCATTCCCGAATATCGCCTCCCCAAGAATGTTCTCAATGCGGAAATCAAAGTTATCGAAGATTTAGGCGTTAAAATCCATCTCAACACCCAAATAGGCAAAGATATTTCCTTCGATAAACTGAAGAGTGATTACAGCGCCGTATTTATTGGCTGCGGCACTATGAAGAGCAGCAAACTCAATATCCCCGGCGAAGATATGCAGGGCGTCATCCACGGTGTGGATTACCTGATGCAGATCAATCTGGGCAAAAAAGTCTCCCTCGGAGACAAAGTAGCCGTTATTGGTGGAGGTAATGTGGCGATGGACGCTGTCCGTACCGCTATCCGCACCGGCTCGAAAGATGTATTCATTCTCTATCGACGGACCCGTGCGGAAATGCCGGCTTCGCCCGAGGAAATTGAAGAAGCTATTGAAGAAGGAATCGAGATGAAGTTCCTCGTTGCCCCGAAACGCGTTGTGGGCAAGGATGGAAAAGTGACCGGTATTGAATGCACTCGCATGGAACTGGGCGAACCTGACGCCAGTGGCCGCCGCCGTCCTGTGGAAATCAAGGGTTCGGAATTTATCGTTGAATGCGACGCCATTCTTCCCGCCATCGGCCAGGAAGCGGATTTATCATTTATTACGAAGGAAAGCGGCGTTTCCATCAACAAATGGAACAACGTCGATTACGATAAAGTAACTTACGCAACAAATATTCCCGGCGTTTTCTCCGGTGGTGATGTTGTTACCGGCCCGCAGACCGTTGTCAAAGCGGTCTTTTCCGGTAAAGAAGCTGCCAAATCCATCGATCTCTATCTGCGCGACGAGGATATCAAAGCCGGTCGTGAAAAAGACTGGACTGTTGACCTGGCTGATAAAGCCGATGTTTCCAGCCTCACCAAGGTTCCCCGGGAAAAATATCCGCTGATGAAACCGGAAGAACGCAAAACAAGCTTTGAGGAAGTCGGTATTGGCTTTGCCGAAGCCCAGGCGATTGCGGAAGCAAATCGCTGTCTGGCTTGCGGTATATGTTCCGAATGTTATCAGTGTGTAGATGTCTGTCTGGCCAAGGCCATTGATCACGACATGAAAGTGGAAGAAGAAATCATTGAAGTCGGCGCCGTGATCGCATCGCCCGGCTTTGAAATATTTGACGCCCGCCAGCGCGGTGAATACGGTTACGGTATTTATAAAAATGTTGTTACCGCGTTGCAATTTGAACGCATTCTGTCTGCATCCGGTCCTTTCTTTGGCCATGTGCAGAGAATTTCCGACGGCAAAGAACCCAAGAAGGTTGCCTTCATTCAGTGTGTTGGCTCTCGCGATACTTCCTGCGGTAACAGCTGGTGTTCATCGGTTTGCTGCATGTATGCGACCAAGGAAGCAATCATCGGCAAGGAACACGCCAAAGGTCTGGAGCCTACCATTTTCTATATGGACATTCGCGCGCATGGTAAAGACTTTGACAGATTTGTCAATCGCGCCAAGGATGAATACGGCATTCGTTACATCCGTTCGATGCCCTCAGTCATTAAAGAAATGCAGCAGACAAATAATCTGCTGATTAAGTATGTCAATCCCGACGGCAGTTTCACGGAAGAAGAATTTGACATGGTTGTTCTGTCCGTCGGTCTCATGCCGCCGAAAGATGCGGTTAAGCTTTCCGCCAGCCTGGGCATTGAGCTGGAAGGACACGGATTCTGCAAGACAAAACTGGAAAATCCCGTTGAGACATCGCGTCCCGGCGTTTTCGTTTGCGGCGCCTTCGGCGGACCAAAAGACATTCCCGAAACTGTTATGGAAGCCTCAGCTGCCGCCGCCTGTGCAGAAGGCCTTTTAGCTTCACAGCGCGGCACGATGATTACGCCGGCGGATAATCCGGAAGAAAAAGATCTGCGCGGTCAGGGCGTACGCACAGGCGTGTTTGTCTGTCACTGTGGTATCAATATTGGCGGTGTTGTCAATGTTCCCGAAGTCCGGGACTATGCCGCGACACTGCCTACCGTTGTGTATACGGCCGATAATCTCTTCACCTGTTCTCAGGATACGGCGGTAAAGATGGGCGAAGTTATCAAAGAGCAGAACCTGACCAGAGTTGTGGTTGCTTCCTGTTCACCCCGCACGCACGAGGGGCTTTTCCAGGAAAACTGCGAAAAGGCCGGTCTGAATCGGTATCTGTTCGAGATGGCCAACATCCGCGACCAGAATTCCTGGGTGCATATGCACGAACCAGAAGCAGCTACCCAGAAGGCAAAAGACTTGCTGAGAATGGCTGTGGCCAAGGCTCAATATCTAAAACCGTTAAAACCCGGACAGTTGTCCGTCAATCATCAGGCGTTGATTATCGGCGGGGGCTTGGCCGGTATGTCTGCGGCTCTGTCGCTGGCCGAACAAGGTTTTGCTTCCTTTGTCATTGAAAAGGAAGATCGGTTGGGTGGTAATTATAATCACCTGTATAAGACACTCGAAGGCTTGGATGCCTGCGCTCATTTGAAGGGCCTTCTGGACAAGATATACAAGAATCCTTTGATCACTGTTGTAACCTCATCTCATATAGAAAAGATTGACGGGTTTATCGGTAATTACAAAACCACCGTAAAGGCTAAAGACGGCGAGAAAGTTTTCGAGCACGGTGTGGTGCTGGTCGCTACCGGCGCTTATGAAAACAAACCGAAAGAGTACCTCTACGGTCAAAACGCCAAAGTAAAATCGCAAAGAGAGCTGGAAACTTTGATTTATGAAAAGGATCCGAAACTGGCCTCTGTAAAAAATATCGTCATGATTCAGTGCGTAGGCAGCCGCGACAAGGAAAGACCTTATTGCAGCCGTTACTGCTGCTCTGAAGCGATCAAGAATGCGCTGGAACTCAAAGCCGCCGATCCATCCCGTGACATTACCATCATGTACCGCGATATCCGCACCTTCGCTTTCAAGGAAGATTATTACAAGAAAGCCCGGGAAGCGAATATCAAATTCGTCTCTTATGAAGAAGACTGCAAGCCGGAAGTGGTAGCAGCAGGAGATAAAGTCGAAGTCAAAGTGTTTGATCCGATTCTCAACGAAGCGGTCAATCTGCCCGCTGATATCGTGGCCCTGAGCATCGGTGTTGTGCCGAATCCGGAAAACGCAGCCATAGGCCAGATGCTTAAAGTACCAACCAATCAGGACGGTTTCTTCCTGGAAGCGCACGTCAAATTGCGGCCGGTGGATTTCGCGACCGACGGCGTGTTCATGTGCGGCATGTCGCATTCGCCCAAGTTTAGCGATGAATCGATTACTCAGGCCAATGCTGCCGTTTCCCGCGCTTGTTTGGTTCTGAGTCTGGATTTCATCGAGGCGGAAGGCAAAACGGCTTATGTGAATAAAGATAGATGCTCCGCTTGCGGTTTGTGTGAAATCAATTGTCCCTACAGCGCGATTCGCGTAAACGCTGCCGAAGCTTGTGCCGAAGTCAATGCTGTGCTTTGTAAAGGCTGCGGTGTCTGTACAGCGTCTTGCCGTATGAACGCGGTGGATTTAAACGGATTCAACAACGAAGAAGTGCTGGCACAGATATATAATTTAAACTAAGGTAAGCGGTTGATTAAGCCGCATTGCCGCTGGAAGGAGAATATATGGCTGAAAGTTTAGCAAACAAGGAATGGGAACCGAAATTCGTTGCCATTGTCTGTAACTGGTGTACATACGCGGGAGCCGATCTGGCGGGTATCAGCAGAATTCAGTATCCGACAAATGTCCGCATCATCCGCGTTCCCTGCACGGGAAGAATAAATCCTTTTTATATAGTGAAAGCCCTGCAGTCAGGAGCCGACGGCGTTCTGGTTTCGGGTTGACACCCGGGTGAATGCCACTATATCTCAGGAAATCTGGTGGCACGGCGCAAGTTTGCGACGTTAAAAAGTTTTCTGAACTACATCGGTGTGGAAGGCGACAGAACCTTATTTACTTGGGTTTCCGCCTCTGAAGGCGACAGATGGGCACAGGTCATTAAAGTCGCTACTGAAAAAATAAAGGCACTGGGACCGGCCAAGAAGATGATTAAGAAGATTGGTTAGTCTGATTAAAGATAATAATAAATAAACGGGGAATTCATCACTGTGGAAAACATCGAAACAAAATTGCGGGAAGAAGCAAAAAGGCTGCTTTTGGAAAAGAAGGCCGATGTGATTATCGGCTATGAAAAAGGCACGCTTCCGTTAACGGCCACACCGTGTTTTATCACGACACCGGAAGAAGCCGACAAGTTGGTCTGGAACAACCTCTGCACTCAGAATCTGGCCAAGTTTGTACACGACCTGATCACGGCTCATAAGAACTCGCAAAAGCGCGTCAAACCCGAAGACCGGAAGAAAAAAGTCGTAGGCATTGTCGCCCGCGGCTGCACGACCCGTTCGCTGATCATTCATCTTCAGGAAAGACAGTATGAACGCGATGAAGTTTGCATCATTGGTGTCCCCTGCGACGGTTATGTGGACGGCAAAGGCCTGAAAGTAAAGATTGGCGGCGCGGACATTGTGGAAGGAACCATCGACGGCGGCCAGATTAAGATGAAGACCTCCGACGGCGATAAAACCGTTGCACTCAAAGACGTTCTGGCGGAGTGCTGCCTTACCTGCCGTTTCAACAATCCCATTGTTTCCGATGTCCTGATAGGATCACCGTCTCCGGCGATGAATCCAGACGCCGAATACAATGCCGTCAAAGAGTTTGAAGCCAAATCCATGGAAGAGCGCTGGGCTTATTTTACCAAAGAAATGGAAAAGTGTATGCGTTGCAACGCTTGCCGTCAGACCTGTCCGTCTTGCTACTGTCCGACTTGTTTTGTGGAACAGAGTCAGCCGCAGTGGGTGGGCATTGGCGAAGATAAATCCGATACGCAGGTATTCCAGTTGATGCGCATGTATCATATGGTCGGACGTTGTGTGGATTGCGGTTCCTGTGTTTCTGTTTGCCCGATGGGCGTTGATCTGCGCAAATTCCTCAAGAAGATTGACAAGGATGGCTGGGAAATGTTCGGCAACCGCGCTGGTTCCAGCATGGAAGACATGCCGCCGCTGGGTCGGTACGATGAACATCACGATAAAGAAGAATTTATCTTCAACCCATAATTAGTTTGATATGATGGAGTTTACATGGAAACTTTTCTGGAAGAAGTAAACAAAAAGATACACGGTGTGCCGCTGCAGGCCTGTTATCACTGCCGGAAGTGCACGGCTGGCTGTCCTACCGCGTCGCATATGGAATATAACCCCAATAAGGTTATTAAAATGATTCAGAATGGCCAGCGAGATAAGGTTCTGAACAGCTCAACCATCTGGCTTTGCCTGTCTTGCGAAACCTGCATTACCCGCTGCCCCAATCAGGTGGATATTGCCCGCATGATGGATGTGTTACGGCAGATGGCCATTGAATCCGGTGTCGGCGCCCGGGAGAAAAATATTTTAAAGTTCCATCAGGCATTTCTTGCCGGAATTAAGCGTGGTGGCCGTATCAATGAACCCATGATGATGGCTCAGTATAAACTCATGTCGGGAGATTTGTTCTCGGATGTTACCATAGCGCCGGGTATGTTCCTGAAAGGAAAGCTGTCGCTGCTGTCTCCGCGTACAAAGGATATGAAATCAGTTAAAAATATTTTTGAGAAAACAAAAAATATTTAATGGCAAAATTGTTTCGTGTCGAGCCGTAGCGGCCTGATGCGAGGAAGTTACAAGTATAAAAGGAGGCTACTCTCTTGAAAGTTTCATATTATCCGGGCTGCTCGCTGCATGCGACGGGAAAAGAATATGATCAGTCTATGAAGGCCGTCAGTCGCGCCCTCAACATTGAACTCAAAGAAGTTGACGATTGGTCCTGCTGCGGGGCATCATCCGCGCACAGCACTAATTTCGATTTATCAATCGCGCTATCGGCACGCAATCTCATTAATGCGGAAAAAGATTCAATGGATGTCATGGTGCCCTGTGCCGCCTGTTTCAATCGCTTCAAAATGGCCGAACATCATTTAAAAGCCGATAAAGATCTCAAAGCAAAGATCGAAGGCGTTGTAGGTGCAAAGTATCAGGGCGGTATTGCCATTCGTAATCCCATTGATATCATCTATAATGAAATCGGCATCGATGCGCTTTCGGCAAAAGTCGTCAAACCTCTGGCGGGACTAAAGCCGGTCTCTTATTACGGCTGTCTCTTGCTTCGTCCGCCGGAAGTCTGTGAATTTGAAAATTATGAAAATCCCTTTATGCTCGATAAGATGATGGGTGCCATAGGCACCGATGTGAAGAACTGGTCATACAAGACGGATTGCTGCGGTGGGTCACTGTCCATCAGCAAAACCGCCATTGTCGTAGATATGTGCGACAAACTTATGAGTGCCGCCAGAGAAGCCGGAGCCAATTGTGTAGTTACGGCCTGTCCGCTTTGTATGGCTAATCTGGATATGAGGCCCAGCAGTGGTTTGAAGCTGCCGGTTTTTTATTTCACGGAATTGATTTCGCTGGCTATGGGGCTTGACGGGTCGAAGGAAACATTCAAGTCGCATATGTTTGATCCTCAGCCGTTGCTGGGACAATTGCAGTTGATTTAGTTGAATCAATAAGATGATTATACCTGACGCTTTTGAAGTTTGAAAGTTGGAGAAAATTCTGAATTAGGGACAATTATGGAAAAAAGTTTGATCAAAAAAGATGCACTAGCGGGCATTGCTAAGAAAATGGCCGGAGATTTCCTGGTTTGGGCGCCGGTAAAAAAAGAAGACAACGTTCTTTTTGAACCCCTGCAAAAGGATGGCGAACCATTCTTTGCGTATTTGAATTCTAAAAATGCGCCGAAAAATGTTTTCTTTCCGCACACGGAAGCCATGATGAAATTTACCCGTACGCCAAAAGGCATGGTGTTTTCGGCAGAGGAAAACAAGGCTGATCAGTCGGTACTGTTCGGTGTGCGACCCTGCGACGCGCACAGTTTCGCGCTCCTGGATAAGCTCTTCGATCAGGAAAAATATAAGGATGGTTATTATATAGCCAAGAGACAAAATACGACGGTTATCTCAATAGCCTGTGTGCAGCCGCCCTACGCTACTTGCTTCTGCACGTCGGTGGACGGAGAGCCTGTTGGTTCGGAAGGAGCGGATATTCTGCTCGTGGATATAGGCAGCGACTATCTTGTCGAGTTTGTTACCCCCAAAGGAGAAAAGCTGGCCCAGTATTTTGGCGACGCAAAGGCGGATGCCGCTGCCGAAACAAAGAAAAATGAAATCGCGGCCAAGGCCGTCGATGCGATTACATCAAAAATTCCGGCGCATGAAGTCAAGCCGATTCTGGATAAAAACTTTGATAATCCCTTCTGGAACACGATTCACGGCAAATGTCTGGCCTGCGGGACATGCACCTATTTTTGTCCCACCTGTCATTGCTTCGACATCAGCGATGAAGTCAAGGGTTCTGATGGAGTGCGCATACGGTCATGGGATTCCTGCATGTTCCCGATGTTTACCAAGGAAACGTCAGGTCACAATCCGCGTACCTCTCAGAAGGAAAGATGGCGTCAGCGCACGATGCACAAGTTTAAGTATTATGTGGACAATTTTGACGCGATTGCCTGTGTCGGTTGCGGACGTTGCGTCATGTCTTGTCCCGTGAATATTGATATCCGTAAAGTTGTAGAAGATATTTCAAAACTATAAATAGGGAGTTAGTAATGCAAAACCCGTATATACCTTATCCAGTTGTGGTGGATAAAATCATTACTGAAGTCGATACCAAAGACATCAAGACTTTTCGTTTCAAGTTTATCAATCCGGAAGACGAAGCAAAGTATGCTTATATCCCCGGCCAGTTCGGCGAACTGTCTATTTACGGCAAGGGCGAATCACCTATCGGTATCGCTTCTTCTCCGACGCAAAAAGGCTATGTAGAATTTACCGTTCAGAAAGCCGGTGTTGTCACTTCGGCGCTCCATGAAATGGAAGAGGGAGAAGTGATGGGACTCCGGGGGCCGATGGGTAATTCCTGGCCGCTGGAATTCCTGGAAGGCAAAAACATTGTCATTGTCGGCGGCGGATTCGCATTCACCACGCTGCGATCTCTGATCAACTACATGATTTACGGTGAGAACCGCAAGCGCTTCGGCAATATTACTGTTATTTACGGCGCACGAAATCCCGGTTTACTGCTTTACAAAGACGAATTGATTGAATGGCAAAAGCGGGACGATTTAAATATAAACGTTACAGTCGATAAAGGCGACGCAAATTGGAAGGGCAAAGAAGGTTTTGTTCCCGCAGTATGTAAGGAAGTTGCTCCCAGTAAAGAAAACGCGGTTGCCGTGATCTGCGGCCCCCCCATAATGATTCGGTTTACACTGCCTGTCTTTTTTGATCTGGGTTTTTCCAAGGAGAACATCATCACCTCTCTGGAAATGCGCATGAAGTGCGGCATCGGCAAGTGCGGCCGCTGTAATGTTGGCAGCAAGTATGTTTGCAAGGATGGCCCGGTATTTTCACTGGCCGAGCTGGATAAACTGACACCGGAATACTAGAAATTCCCGAATTTATAAAAAATAATTTAAAGGGAGCCTCCTGTGTGCTCCCTTTTTTTTGCAACATTACGCTGATGATTGTATTGAACAAAATTGGAAATTGCGATTTATGCTCTGATATGTTAGGAAGCAGCGCATTAATAAGAGCAGTTAAGAGATGAAGTTCAAAAAATAGATAATATTTAACATGGGTTGATAACATCAGGAGAGAAGAAGCTTTGAATAAGATTATTGAGAATACAAAATTATCCGAAAGCGTAGTCAAAATGGTGCTCGATGCTCCGGCAATCGCGCAAAAGAGGCAGGCCGGCCAGTTCATTATTTTGAAAATTAATGAAAAGGGCGAACGAATTCCCCTGACCATCGTTGATTCCGATGCTCAGGCCGGAACAATTACCATCATTTATCAGGTTGTGGGCAAGACTACCGCAGCTCTGGCCCAACTTAAAGCAGGCGATGCCTTGCAGGATCTGCAGGGGCCTCTCGGCAACCCGACCGAAATTGAAAATTACGGCAAAGTAGTTTGCATTGGCGGCGGCGTCGGTGTCGGCGTTGTTTATCCGCTGGCGGTTGCCTTGAAAAAAGCCGGCAACGAAGTTATTTCTATAATCGGTGCACGCACAAAAGATTTGATAATTCTGGAAAAGGAAATGGAAAAAGTCTCTGATAAATTGATAGTCGCCACCGATGACGGCAGTTATGGATTTCATGGCTTTGTCAGCGCAGTTTTGCAGCAGCTCATTGACAAGGGCGAAAAAATTGATCGTGTCTATGCTATTGGCCCTGTGCCGATGATGAAGGTGCTCTGTGATGTAACAAAAGCCCCGAGAATAAAGACGATAGTCAGCCTCAATTCAATCATGGTTGATGCCACCGGAATGTGCGGTGCGTGCCGCGTTTCCGTGGCCGGCAAAACAAAGTTCACTTGTGTCGATGGTCCCGAATTTGATGGCCATGACGTTGATTTTAAATTATTATCTAACCGCCTGAAGATGTATTGCGATCCGGAACGCGAGGCGTATGAAAATCATAAGTGTGGGTGTGATGGAAACTAAAGAGATAAAGGAAAAAAAGGAAAAAGTGCCGCGGCAGAAAATGCCCGAGCAGGAACCGAAAAAAAGAATCCGCAATTTTGAAGAAGTTCCCTTCGGTTATTCGGAAGAGACGGCCATAACGGAAGCAAAGCGTTGCATCCAGTGCAAAAAGCCGGGATGTATTGCGGGCTGCCCGGTGGATGTAAAAATCCCCGAGTTTATCAAAGAAATTGCCGAAGGCCGTTTTACCGAGGCGGCATTGAAATTAAAAGAAACAAACGGCTTGCCCGCGGTTTGCGGCCGTGTCTGCCCTCAGGAAGATCAATGCGAGAAATTCTGTATTATCGGCAAGAAAGGCGAGCCGGTAGCTATTGGCCGTCTGGAGCGGTTTGCGGCCGATTTTGAGCGCAACAGCGGCAATGTCAAAATTCCGCCGGCAGTTAGATCCAATGGCAAGAAAATAGCAATAGCCGGCGCCGGTCCTTCGGGACTCACCATAGCCGGTGATCTGGTTGGGCTTGGTTATGATGTAACTATTTTTGAAGCTTTGCATAAAGCAGGCGGTGTGCTGGTTTACGGCATTCCCGAATTTCGTCTGCCGAAAGCGATTGTGGAAGCAGAAGTTGAATACCTGCGCAAGCTTGGTGTAAAGATCGAAACTAATTTTGTTATTGGCCGCACTAAAACTATCGACGAGCTTTTTGCCGAAGGATTTAATGCCGTCTTTATTGGAGTGGGCGCAGGCGCTCCCGTTTTTATGGATATTCCCGGTGAAAATTTAAGCGGCATTTATTCCGCTAATGAATATCTGACCCGTTCCAATTTGATGAAAGCTTATTTATTTCCCGAGTATGATACGCCGATTGTGCGCGGCAAGCGCGTTGCCGTTGTCGGCGGTGGCAATGTCGCGATGGATTCCGTGCGTACGGCATTGCGGCTGGGAGCCGAAAGGGCAATGATCATTTACCGCCGTACAGATGTGGAAATGCCCGCCCGAAAAGAAGAAGTCCATCACGCGCAGGAAGAAGGCGTGGAATTTCTGATGCTGACTGCACCGGTGGAATATATCGGCAATGATGCCGGATGGGTAACCGGCATGAAATGCCTCAAAATGGAACTGGGCGAACCGGATGCCTCCGGCCGGAGAAGCCCTGTAGCCATCAAAGATTCCGAATATGTAATTGATGTTGATACCGTCGTTGTTGCCGTGGGGACGATGGCTAATCCTATCATACCGGCAACTACACCCGGCCTGGAGACAAACAAAAAAGGCTATATTGTGACTAAGGATGAATCCGGACTTACCAGCCGTGAAGGCATTTATGCCGGCGGTGATATTGTCACCGGTTCGGCCACGGTTATTTTAGCTATGGGCGCCGGCCGCAAAGCCGCTAAGGCTATCGACGAATATTTATCGAAGAAGTAATTGCTGGAATGTATGTATGTTGTTAACTTTTACTCAAACGGCATAACAGAAAAGAGGTTTTTTATATGAAGAAAATATTAATGTCTCTTTTGATCGTATTTTTTTGCGCGGCGATAAGTTTCGCCGCTGACAGCGATTTTAAGAAAATTGATACGAATAATGACGGCAAAATCAGCAAAAAGGAATACACTGATGCCGTAGCAAAGACTTTTAATAGACTTGATAAAAACAAAGATGGATATCTTACCAAAGATGAACTCCAGACCACTGATAAAGTTGCTGTAGAAAAGTTTATGAAGGAAGCAGACACAAATAAAGACGGCAAAATCTCTAAAGAGGAATTCACCGTGGCCGCTGAAAAAAGCTTTAAGTTTCTTGATAAAAACAATGACGGTTACATCGATCAAAAAGAATGGAATGACATAAAAGACGGCATAAACCCGAAAAATTTAAAAACGGCGCCGGTTTCTCCGCTGATGATTTTTACTTTTTAGAAAAGCAGAATAATTTTCATTGCAGGCTATTCTGACCGATCAGAGGTTTTCTGAACAGTTTTCCGCTTATGTAAATAAGAGGATAGTGGCAATTTCCTGAATGATAGAAACCATTGTGGCGGCCGGAAACATTTCCCTCAAATAGCCAATTATGTGCTTAAGGCGGGGGAGTGGCCAGCATGTGTTTCAGTGGCATGAAATTGCCCCTCAATTCTAATTCCGGAACTGCGGGACGACTTTCCTGACCAATGCCCCTCAGATGATTTCCGTGCATGTCTTTATATCCATCTGCGGCTCTAGGAGTGCAAAGAGCCTACCCATGGAGGTCATCAGGTTCGCCGAATGAAGCTTCAACGCATCCTTATCGGCGTATTTCTCGTACATCATTATTGTTGTGCTGTTTCCCTCGCCCTTTACGGTGTGTGGTATATATGCTAGGCACCCCGGTTCGTTCTTCATGAATTTCGGAATATCTTCCTTCAATATCTGGATGGCCTCATCCATTTTTCCCTCTTTAACCTTGAGTGTGGCGATCACAGTGTACATGGGCTTCCTCCTTGCAGGTTTCTTTCAGACCTTAATGATTCATTAGAATTATTTATTTCTATAGTGGGCTTCCCAATGTTTGTCAAGTCCATTAGCTTTATAACCGTCATGTGGTCCCATCTTAATTAGAAAAAATGTAACAGAACTATTTCCCCATCCCGTAATCAGTAAACAGTTACGCCGGTATTCATTAACCGTAAACTCATAACCATTCGTAATATTCCATAATTGATGAAAGGCAGCAAGTTAATAAGAGCCGCTTGGCCAGTTGGCAAAACAGTCCTGTGCAAGAGCGTTTTTTACCGCCGGATGACGTATTCGGCTGTTGCTTCCGACCATTCGGTGGGATCAATTTGATTGAGTTTTTTAACGAGCTCACTGATAAGGCCGGTGGATTTTGCATCATAGGCCTGAAACATCCCTTCTTTAAAACCCAGCGGCAGAAGATTTTCTTTGTTCTTCGTAGCAATTAGTTTTATTTTCTCGGCAACGGTTTTGCCATGGAAGGTAGGTAGAAACATTGCTTTGAGACGGATGTTGCTCTCCTGCGCCGGAAATTCGTATACTTTTCCCCCTGTAACCTTGTTTTCCTGATTTTGGGAATTGGGGAACAGTAAGGTAACAGAGCCGTCCGCAGCGACGGAAAAGAGATAAAGATAGCAATCACTGTTTGTTTCATAATAGATTTTAACTTCTTCTCCTTCTGTGAGTTTTGTTTTGGAAAGATTAAGCTTGGCCAATAGCCCTTTTCCCTTTTCGGGATATAATGGCTCCACCAGCGCCTTGATCTTGATCTGATATAAATTACGATCTTGCTTATCCCACCCCGCATTTAAAACGATCATTTCATTTATTTTTCCTCGGACGGCGGCGTAGATCAAATCATCAGCAACCTGGCTGTTATGGACTAAGGTGTGTGATTTCAGAAATACTCCGGCAGCTTGTTCAATGGCCTTGCTCTGGGCATCGCGCTTTGCTCTTTGAATAACTTCTGTGGGTATTTCCGTTTCGCCCTGATATGCTTCGCCTATGGTTGTTACCCAGAGAGCTTTTTCGGCAGCATCGGCGGATAAAGGAATCAGCATGATTGTAATCGCTATCAGAAACAGTTTTTTCATAGTGTTGTCACTTTCCCCCTCCGGATTTTCACTTCCCCATCCATAGTTGGGGCGTCTGCTCGTTGTTAAATTGCTTGCGCGCGATGCGCTCCACCTGGGGTTTGACATAATTAAAAAGGTCGTCGATCTTGATGGAACCGTCTTTCTTAATTAAATTTTCGTCCTTGAAGCCCTTGAGCAGGAAGTAGGTGAATAACCCATGTCCTTGTTCTTCATAAGCCGAACTGATTTGATCTCCCGATGATGCTGTTATCACAGACATGTTTTTTCGTATGGCGGGCATATTGATCGTCATGACAAGAGGTTTGGCGCCCTTCGCCAGAACAGAGCGGCCACCGCCGCCGGAAAAACAGGAATCGAGAACTACGGTGATATCTTTGGCCCTTAATTTGCCCAGTGATTCATAGAGGCGCGTAATCGGATAACCTGTCTCGGTTATAAATGTGGGATCACCGTCATAGGGGACAAGATATGCATCGCCGGTTTTGGTATTCGGAGCGCCGTGTCCGGAATAGTAGATAAATACTCTGCCGTTTTCTTCTACATTATTACTTAGCCAACGATCGAAATATTTCTCCATGTCACTCTTTAAGGCTCTATCGTTGATCAGGGTAATTACATTTTCTTCGGGAAAGCCCATTGCTTTCGTTAAATACTCCGAAATGATGTTCGCGTCAGCTGCTGCAAAATCAGCTTTGGGAAGTTTTTGGCGATAGTTTTCAATGCCAATTACTATGGCATAAGCGTTTTTATTCGGTGTTACTTTCATTGCCGGCAATTCATCAACGTCTTGCTTGATAAGAGCATTAGATGATTTCTTGCCGGAGGCCAAAATATTATTGTCGCTTTTTGCATAAAGCGTTATATTTTGTTTTTCTTCAGCTTCCTTGAGTATATGGGCAATTGTTGTATGCCCTTGTTCTTGCGCTATTCTTAAAGGTGTCTTCTTGTCGTAGTGAACAAGGGAGACATCTGCTCCATAGTCAAGCAGGAGCTTCACCATCTTGACATTTCCTCTACAGGATGCAATATATAGAGAGGTTGAGCAATTGCAAGTGGAAGCCCATCCATCACCACAACTTTTCTTATTGACGTCGGCTCCTCTGTCCAGCAAGAGACGGACGATATCTAAAGAGGCGTCGTTGAACACTGCTTCATGTAACGGTGAAAGGCCAGGTGTGACAACCGCATTCACATTAGCGCCTTCATTTAAAAGAGCTTCTACTTTTTTAATATCGCCGTCCTTTGCCGCTCTTCCCAACGATGTTACTGTAGCGCATGCCGAAAGAGTTATAAGAAATGTTATAATTGTAATAAGTGTAAATATTTTTCTCATAAATTATTCCTCTTAGAATGGTTTAAAAATCTAGTTCCTCAGATAAAATTTCTTCTGGAGTTTTTCCATTTTGGGGCTGATTTGCGGTGTTTGCCGGACGTTGAGCGATTTGGCGTCGTCCTCAACCTGCGGTTTGATATAATCGTAAACATCTGCAATATTTTTCCTGCCGTCATTTAAAGCTTTTAAGAAATAATAGGTGAAAAGGCCGTGACCCTTATCCGGTGAAGAAGTGCTGATCTGATTTCCTTCTGCGGCGGAAAGCACAACCATATTGGCGCTGATAACGGGTGTTTCCGCCATCATCACCAGAGGGCGGGCGCCTTTGGCCAGCACGCTTCGGCCGCCCGCACCCGAAAAACAGGAATCAAGCACAACGATCACTTCTGCAACCTTTAAGCGGCCCAGTCTCTCATACAGGCGTTGAAGAGGATAACCGGTATCACTGAGATAATTGGGATCGCCGTCATAAGGAACCAGATAGGCATCACCGGAAGCGGCCTCCGGTGCTCCGTGCCCCGAATAGTAAATCAGCACGCGGCTATTTTTCTTGGTGCGGTTAGGCAACCAGCTCTCCAGGGTTTTTTTAATGCTGGAAAGAGTCGCCCGTTCGTTTAATAAAAGCTCGACATTGCGCTCTTTTAATCCCAGAGAAATCAGGTAATCTTTAACTAAGCGTGCGTCTTTGGCCGAATATTCGGCAGCCGGTAAATCCTGATATTTTTCCACACCGATAATTACGGCCAGATCATTTTCCGTCCAGATTCTTTCGGCCGCAGTAAAAGATGGCTTTTCAATGGTGATTGCCGTTGTATTGGTCTGCCGCGCAGTAACTTTATCCGCTGAGGCATTAGCCTGCGCCGAAGGTGTGGAAGCCGGAACCGTCTGTTGGGCTAGAGTGATTAATTGATCAAAATTAGCCGGACGCCCGCTTTTGATCGCTTTTTGCAGAACGTTTTGGGCGACAGCCAGGGGATAGTCGTCACCTTCTTTTTCAGCAAGAACAACATCCGGAATAATACCTTGGCCGATGGGCTGACCTTGCGGCAGATAATACCGGTGGGTTGTCAGTTTCAATCCGGAACCGTCCGCTAAGTTGTATATTGACTGGACAGTGCCTTTCCCAAATGTTTTTTCTCCCACGAGCACTGCCTTGCCATAAGAATGCAGGCTGCCGGAGAGAATTTCCGCGGCGCTGGCGCTGCCACTGTTAATAAGGATAATTATAGGGTATGGAGGATGTGTGCCCAAAGTTTTTCCGGTATGTTTGGCTTCAGAATTGGCAGCTCTTCCTTTGACGGTTATAATCAGGTCGTTATCAATAAACTTATCGGCAACTTTTACGGATTGATCGAGCAGTCCGCCCGGATTGTTGCGCAAATCAATGACTAAGCCCTTCAGCTTCTGTTGGCGGGAGCCCAGGGCATTGAGTGCTTCTTCTACTTCTTCCGCAGTCTGTTCCTGAAAAGAGGCTATACGCAGATAGCCGATTTCTTCTTCCAATTGCCTGGATTTAACACTTTTGACAGTGATTAGCGCGCGCCTGATAGCAAATTCCCGTGGTTTGTCGAACCCTTTGCGCATCACCAGAATTCTTACCATGCTGCCTGCATAACCCCGAATTAAATTAACAGATTGCACGATAGGGAGATTCTTTGTGGGTGTGTTGTCAATCTGCAAAATCTGGTCTCCGGCTAAAATACCGGCCGCCAGAGCCGGAGAATCATCAATAGGACTTACGACTGTGAGCACATTATCTTTAATGCCTACTTCCATGCCGACTCCGGCAAAAACACCTTTTTGAGAAGTTATCAGTTCCTTCATTTCCTGCGGGTCTAAGAAACCACTATTCGGGTCGAGGGAGACGGTTAGATTCTTCAGGGCGGCATATTCCAGCTCCTGATAAGAAATGCCGGACTGGTCGGATAATTTAGCGAGGCCGTCTTTGATAAAAGCAATGACTGCATTTTTATCCTGTCCTGAATTTGCGGGCAAAGCGTTCAGCGCGGATATATCCTTCTTCTCCTGTTGCAGTTTTAATCTGGCGCCTTCGAGAGCCAGTGTGGCCAGAGAGGACATCTCCGGCTGATCAATATAATTATCGACGATGAGAGGAATGGCTTCCTGTATTATAGGCTTTTCGGCATAAGCACCTGTTGCTGTCAGTGCTAAAGCAATAAAAAATATCGTAGTGACAAAGATAGGAAAAAGTTTCTTGTTTTTAATCATGGACTTTCTCCGAGGTAAATGACCTTCCTTTTCAGGGAACAATTAAATTCATTGCGAAATACATAAAATATAAACCAAAGCCGATGAGGAATATTCCGGCAATTAAAGAAATAAATCCAGTTGTTTTTTTGCACGGAATGGTTTCCCAAAGGGAAGTATCTTCAATTGTTTGAGTTAGTCGACTGATTTTGCATTTGTTTTCTTTGACAATGCCAGGGTAAACGTCTATACTATAATTAAGTCTAAAGTTATGGGGGCGTAACGGTTTCGACGGGGACATTTGAAGTTGTAGAAGCGTACCGAGGTTCCTACAGGCCTCGTTAAACAGGTAGGAAACATATAATCGCAGAAAACTACGATTACGCTTTAGCCGCTTAGACGGCTAACGTTCTACCCGGTTTGCCTGTTGGCTGGACTAGGACGTCATTAAGACAGGATAGCCAAACTTCTTGCCTGGGGGAGGGCGGCGAATACTTACAGGATAGCGCGGGGCGATCCGGCCTTAGGGAGCAATCCAGCGTGAAGGTTCTAAAACGAAGGCTACGTACGTAGAAGCTGCAGCGGAAGGTTTTCGGACGCGGGTTCAATTCCCGCCGCCTCCACCATGACACAGTCCAACAAAATCCAAAGAAGCGTAAAACCCACTAGAAATAGTGGGTTTTTTCTTGCAATATTTACAGTCGTTTCCTGGTGAGCTCATTCTCGCTGGAACCGAATTGGATTAATTTGGAGATGAGAAATGGTTTGATTTCTGATTAGATCTCATTATGAAAATAAATAATACTTCCACGTGCAAATATTTGCTCACGATTCGCTTTTATTACAATTTTGCTTGATAATGCAGAAAAGTGATTAAGGCCAAAATGGACCATATATTATTGCCGTCTATGTATTCGCAAGTCTGCAACAGGATGGAGATTAAAGATTATGGAAATCTTACGCTATAATAAAAAGGGTTCGGCCGATAAGTGCCAAACCCTTTTCCCGAATCAGTTGAAATGTAAATATTTGATATTAATTAATATCTGCATAATTTTTTATTTGCGTTGTAATTGGGCTCTCGCCTGCCTGTGCCCCTTAAGTATTGGCAGCATTCCTTTCTGCATTGGCGGCTTGGGCCGCAGCGATAGCTAGAGCAGCTTTAGCATTTTGTGCAGCAGCTACAGCTAGTGCAACAGCAGCAGCTTGGGCAGCTTTGGAATATTGCTCTGTTTCGGCATCGTGTGCAGTGTTGATATTTTGCTCTGCAGCAGCCAGGGCGGCAGCAGCAGCTTGGGATGCTCTGGCAGCTCTGGCTGCTGCTGCATCTTTGGCATCTTTAGCAGCTTGTACAGCAACATTGTGAGCTAGTTGGAAAATGGTTACAGTATCAGCGTTTCTTTTGACACTGGATTCTGGAGTATTGTTATTAACTTCTGCTTCAGATATTTTTTGAGCAGTTTGCACAGAAGGCTTTGCATTGGCAGATTTAACAGCAAGATTAAGGGCTTGTTGGGAAATAGTTACTGTATCAGCGTTCCTATTGCCACTAGCCGTTTGAACATTGATAGTAGCTTCTGCTTCAGACGTCTTTTGAGCAGTTTGCACATGAGGCGCTGCATTGGCTTGATATGATGTAATTAATGAAATTGCCAATCTAGATCACCCCTTCTCTTCTTCTACGCAAACGTGTTAATATAACCACTTTCTTCAGTCCGGCCCTGCTGTTTAACAGCGGGCTCTTCCTTCGGCTTTTCTTGTACTTGCTGCGCTTGTTGCTGTTGAACTTTATCGTATTGCTCAGTTCTCGGCACTTGCGGATTGCCCTGAATAGCATCGACAGCCATTTTATACCTCCTTCTACTGGCAAATGTCAGCGATTGATAAACCCTTACAACCGCTTTATCGGCGCTTCCTAAGGAAAACTTTAATTTTAGTAATATGTTGATTTTATTATCCAATCCAATTGGGAAATTATTATCTGCTAATTAAGGGCTGCTTCATCGCCATGCCCGTACCCGGGCAAGTAACAAATATGTTTTCTATAGTATAGCAAACGAATAAGAAAATCCAAGGCTAACATCACTAGGTGTGAGTTGTGTTTATTGATAATTGAAATCCTGTATTTTTATCGAGGTTCACGATTTGTGAAAAATAATGGGAAGAAACTAGTTATTTTGTATCATAATTGGTATCAGTATCCTGCTGTTGTGAATTTGAATCAAATGATTACGCAGAGAGATGCGGGTTCAATTCCCTCCGCTCCACCAACAGGCAGTATGTTTACAATACCCATAATTTAAGTAAGATTGGGGCAATGTTGGAGGTCGAGCTTTTTGGCCGCATATTGCTTTCTAAAATGCTTGTTTTTCTTTATTAAATTGTCAGATTTGGTCATGCCGCGTTAAAATGTTTATCAATAAAGTTTACAATTACTTCAAATAAATAATCAATGATTACTGGGCGATAGGTATTAATGCCCTTGGCTTTATAATTGGTCTTTTTGTGCATCATTTATAAATAAAATATTGCCACCACACTAAAATATTTGCGGGGCAGATCACTCTTGACAACGGTAATTCCGGGATTAAGATTAGTATTAACGAGATTCTGCTGTGTGCGTTATGAGTCGTGTCAGTGAAGATGAATTTAGAAACGAAGCCAAGGATCTTAGTGGTGATTGTCACCCCAGGAAGATCGAGTAATAAAACGTCATGACTTCAGCATGCAGACAAAACGACACAAGCGGTTCTCGTGCATTTTAGCCCTTCATCGGATGATAAAATCCCTTTGAAGGGCTTTTTACTTAAGATATGCAATGACAATTTATTATCAACAACTATTTTCCATTGAAGTAACAACTGTCGGTCTTCAAATTAAATTTTTTCTATCTTTGAGATCAATTGATCGTACGTTTCTACATCAACAACTGGCGATGTAGAAAAGGAAATACCTGTTAATATATTCAACCCTATCGAGGCGGACATCGTTTTTTCAGTGTCAGGAAAATCCAGCGTAAAAACCAGATAGTGCTCCCCCATAACGGCATACATGGAAATTACCTTGCCGCCGCTTTTTTCGTTCGCTGTTCGGATGCGTCCTTAAGCGAATCCGGAGTATATTTACCGAACATTATAAATATCGGCAAAGACCCCTCCTTTCTTTTTTTCTTATGACAACCATGATGTATCTTGAAAAATTGGTATATTATAAAATATGTGACAATTATTATTTGATTTTGAAATTTTTAAAGGTTGCTTTTACTTTTGCATTCAGTTGTTTAATCTTCCGATTAATCCATTGGCTCTTAGGTATTTTTAGAATTATGTTTTTTCGCCCTCGTCTTTTTTCCATAACAATACCTCCTTGATATCAAATCAGTAACGTCTCTGAATACTTAGTTAAAGTTCATTGCGACATTTCAATTACTTTCTTGAATATTAATTTAGTCACAACAAAATGGTTGTCAAAAAGAGAAAAGATTGAAGCTGTTCTGCCAATGAGTGCTGATTAATACACGATAAGCAATTGTATTTATAAGGTAAATGCATGTTTCAGGGATCTCGGAGAAGTTGTTTTTGAGTTTACATGCCGCTGTTCAGTGGTGAGCAATTGCCAGGAATGAGGATTGAAGTCCTGCATATTTGCCAAGGGTAATGATTCGTTGTATACAAACGGTTTAACGGATGAAAATATTTATGCAGATGGGGGTTAAATAAATAACCGCTGCGATAATAATCGTCCAGGAAAACCGGTTAATATGTTTTTCGCATGCTGAAAGACGTTCATCCCAGTCACCCTCTTCGATGAACTGCCGTATGTCTTGAAGCGGTTTTATGGTCTGGAATATCTTCGGCAGGTTTGCCACTTTTGCTCCTATGGTATTTTCGGAAAAGGTAATCTCAGCTTGCATTTCAGTTCTCCTATGATGTTTATGTATCTTATCTTATGCCGATGCCTTAAGTGTGATATTTCCTGACGACTGCCGTAACTACACCGCCCAGACGCATTTCGGTCACGGGTGTAATTCTCGGGTATTTCGGGTTGGCCGCTTCCAGATAAACCTCTTTGCCCTTTTTATGAAAATATTTCATTGTCCAGGCACCGTCCACCTCGGCAATTACAATATCTCCCGTTTTCGCTTCTCTGCCGCGCTCGACTAGTACCAGATCATCCGGCATTATCCCGGCGCCGATCATGGAATCTCCGTCAACCTTCAACAGAAAGGACTCCGCCTGCTTTGTGATCAGGTATTCGTCAAAGGAGATGACATCGCGCAATTCTTCTTCCGCGGGTGAGGGAAAGCCGGCTGATACTCCCCCGGCGAGAGGGACACCGACAAGTGAGTTTATGAACGTCAGGTGCCCCGATTTGTCCTTCTCCAGAATGCCTTCCTGGATTAGTTTGTTCATCCAGAAATGGACAACACTTTTTGACCGTACGGCAAGTAAAGTAAGCATTTCTTCATAGGTTGGCATACGCCGACGGTCACGGCTGAAATCGGCAATCTTCTGTGCTACTGATTTTATGGTACGTTTCGTTTCCATGGTTTGCACTATAATAGAACATATGTTCTATTGTCAAGAAATTTTTTAATTATTTAAATATTCTGACATCTGTTATAGTACTTTCAATAACTTGGAGAGCGTTAATATGTGTGGAAGGTTTGCTTTAGTTACTGATTTAACAAAAATCGCCGAACAATTTGATGTCGGCAAGACTTCATCCGCCTTCCGACCAAACTGGAATATCACTCCCGGACAATACATTCCCGCTGTTATTCATCGAGACGGTCAAAATATTCTCGAGTATTTTCTCTGGGGATTGATTCCATTCTGGGCTAAAGATCCTGCCATCGGACAAAAGCTGATCAATGCCCGGGCCGAGACCATTGGCGACAAGCCGAGTTTCCGGACTGCGCTGGAAAAGAGAAGATGCCTGATTATTGCCGATGTCTTTTATGAATGGAAGCATGAAGGTAAGAAGAAAACACCATTGTATTTTTACCTCAAATCAGGAGAACCATTCGGTTTGGCCGGGTTGTATGAAACATGGATGTCGCCCGATAAAAAACAGATCAATACCTGTACAATCATCACAACGGATGCCAATAAATTAATTAAACCCAGTCACGACCGTATGCCGGTAATAGTTTCCAGAGAACTGGAGCAGGCATGGCTGAGCGCTAAAGATGATGATAAGACCGATCTGATTTCCGTACTAAAGCCGTACCCAGCACAGAAGATGGATTGCAAAGTTGGAATGGGACCAGAGTTTACTTAAAATTAATCATAAATACACAAGCGATATTCATTATAAGTTAGCAAAGGGGAGGGCATTCAGATGCGTTACGTCATCTTTGGAAAAACAGGTTTGAAAGTCTCCGAACTGGGATTCGGGGGGATACCCTTGATTCGCCTCAATGATGAATTGGCAGTAAAAGTGTTGCGCCGGGCTTATGAAAAAGGCGTGACGCTTTACGATACAGCCAACATGTACCTCGACAGCGAAGAAAAGATCGGCAAGGCTTTCAGCGATATGCGGGATAAGGTAGTGATTGCCTCGAAGTCCATCCGACGGGATGCAGCAGGCATGGCCGAGCACATAGAGAAAAGTCTGCGTCGGCTCAAAACGGATTATATTGATCTCTATCAATTGCATCAGGTGTCCGAAGAAAAGGATTGGAATGCCATTATGGCACCCGGCGGGGCGATGGAGGCATTACTTGAGGCCCGGGACAAGGGTAAGATCCGATATATCGGCGTTACATCCCACAGTCTAGTGATGGCGTTAAAGTTAGTTAAAACGGATTTGTTCAGCACGATTCAGTTTCCCTTCAATTTTATTGAAATCGCCGCCAAGGAAGAACTGCATAAGATTGCGAAAGAAAGGCACCTGGGTATCCTGGCGATGAAACCCTTCGCCGGCGGAATGATCGACAATGCCGCTATTGCTTTTAAATTTCTGCGGCAGCATGCCGATGTCATACCGATTCCGGGATTTGACTCTGTTGAAGCCGTGGATCAGGTTGCCTCTTTCTATCAAAGCGAAAATGCGGTAACTCCATGCGACATTGATATCATGGACCGCTACCGGACCGAACTGGGCAAACAATTCTGCCGCCGCTGCGAATACTGTCAGCCGTGCCCGAATGGTGTGCTGATTACACCGGCTATGGGCTACCGGGTCATCGCCTTAAGAATGTCGCCGGACGTAGCCGTTAAATTTTCCAGCGTGGTTATGGAAAGCGTTTTGAAATGTGACAGGTGTGGAGTGTGTTTGGAAAAATGCCCGTATAATTTGCCGATTCCGGATATGCTGAATACACATTATGATCTTTATAAACAGCATCGCCAAGGTTTGCCGACCAGATAAGAGATATGGGAAAATATTGTGTAGAGAAATGATATGGCTGCGCAACGAAACAAAAAGATAATTGTGAGATTTGAAAAAGGTATAGGTCATGTTCTACAGGTTTGCATCAAACATAGCCGGGAGGGAATCCAATGGTGCAGATTGACGATTCCCGTAAAGCCGGTCAGAATATTTATGACTGGTTGCATCTGTCGAGCTATCCGGTTGCCATTAGTACTCATTTTTAGTGCAACAGACATCACCGGGATATTCTGTAAGCATGGAGAAAAACCTTGATTAATCAATTATCGGTTAATTTGGGTTGAAATGTGCTTCAATTGAGGTGATGGTTTTAAGAACTTCTAATCACGGAAGGAGAGACGGCCAATGAACCATGACCGGCATAATTATGCGGAGACACTGCTGTATACCTTGATTATAATCATCATTATTTCAGGTTGTGCACAGCCAGAAGAAAAGCCGCTACCGTTAATCATGCGTATCGGCCATCCAATGGCACCGGGAAACAATGTAACCTTGGGATACGAGAAGTTCAAGGAAGTAGTTGAAAAGAAATCCCAAGGGAAGATTCAGATAAAGATCTATCCTAATACACTCATCGGTAATGATGTGGTCACAATGAAAGCCGCTCAGAAGGGAGAGCTGGAGATGGCCTCGTCTTCGACACCCAACATGGCGGAACTATCGAAGAAGTTCATGGCCTTTGACCTGCCCTACATAACCTATCCCCAGCACAAGCAAAGATTTTACGAGGCGGTGGATAAAGGTGAATTGAGGCAATATTTGGAAAACATCTCCGCCGATATCGGCCTTAAACCTATTATGTGGAGCGAGTACGGTTATAGAAACTTTGCCAATACGCGAAAGCTGATCCGGACACCGAAAGACATAGAAGGCCTAACAATACGAGTTACGCAATCCCCTGTTGATCTTGCCGTAACCGCGGCGGCCGGTGCAAAAGCGGTTACGTTGATCTGGGCCGACACATATCCGGCCTTGGTGCGCGGGACGATAGACGGGGAAGGGAACACCTTCAGCCTTCTCTATTCCGCCAAACATCACGAGGCCTTGAGGTATGTGGCGACAACACAGCATAATTACAGCATGCATGTGCTGATGATGAATAAGCGCTACTGGGATGGCTTGCCTAGGGAGGTCCAGAGCATCATTCAAGAGTCTGCACAAGAGGCCCTTGCCTATGAGCGGAAGATTACCAACGAACTAGAGGAATCAGCAAAGACAGCATTAAATAAAGCGGGTGTCCAAGTTGTGGATCTCACGCCTGCAGAACGGGAACAATGGATAAAAGCGACACGCCCCGTATGGAATAAGTTTAGATCCGAGATACCCCAAGAATTGGTAAAATTGATCCAAAATACTCAGAGATAAGAGGTTGCCCATGCAGTGGACCATAGGGAAGCGTATCTTTGCGGTGCTTGTCTTCGGCATCGTGTTTTTCAGTGCGATTATATTCATCCAGTTTTTCCACCTCAAAACATTTGAACAGAACTACAAAAGGATATTTGAACTTATTACGACCCAACTCATGGAGGTCAAGGATCTTAACATGGCAATGCATGACCAAAACTCTCTGATACGTAGCCATGTCCTGACCGGGAATGGGCAATACCTATCCGCATTGAAGGACTCCCGGAACAGGGTAGCCGGATGCGTGAAGAGACTTGAAGACACCGTAGAGAGTCCCAATGCCAAGCAACAACTCGGCACCATAAAGCTGATGCTTGCCCAGTATAATCGCACCACAGATTCCGTCATCCTCGTCCGGAAAGAGAAGGGCATGGAGGCCGCGAAAAGATATCTTGCCTCCGGAGATTTCCTGAAGGCAGCCGAGGACGA
>CAIVQG010000046.1 GCA_903907985.1 uncultured delta proteobacterium | reverse complement strand
TCACTTTCCTGGTATCTGCTTTCCTCATGATTGTCTCCTTCCTTGGCTTTTGCCTGGAATAAGCAATTTTGCAGCGGAAGGATATATGTATCTCGACATTCCCTCAATCATGAACTACAATATAGCAAGCTGAAATCCACAAAAAGTCAAACTCAGTGAAAATGTTTGATTTCAAGTGGTTATCAATAAAATATTCCCTTGACTTCTCAACTCATTAGGCAATAATAAAACGCGTGTGAATAAGGCAGCGTCAATCGGTTAACAACCAATTTTAACCATTTCTATAATGGTGATGCCATGGAGAAATTATTGAAACCCCGTGTCTCGAAAGAGTGCGGGGTTTTGTGCTTTGCCAAAAAATAAATTCCTCAAATATAAGTTTATAGGCGGAGAATGCTTTCTGCTTAGAAACTTATCTCAATCAAGATGGAGAATCTCTGTGTATGGGATAGTGCTGGTAAATTTTTTTTGGATAATAACTAAGCAGAAAAGAGGGCAGAAAAATGTTAAGTGAAAAGTTAATGTCAAGAGTCATTACAAATATATTTATAAGGGTATTCTTACCACTCTTTCTTGCTTCATGTGGTTCTGCAACTAACCTTTTGATAAAGACTACAGGTACTCCCGATGTCCATCTGAACTATTCAGGGTTGTCTATGGAGTTGAGACACGCTGCATACCAAGTTGACTCCGCCGTATTTTCGCCCGATGGCAAATATGTTGCAGCAGGAAGTTATGACAAATCTTTTCGGCTCTGGGACATTAGAACCGGAAGATTGGTCAGAATCTTCGAAAGGGCTTCTTCTAGATTAATAGGTGTGGTCACTGCAGTAGCTGTTTCTAGTGATGGGAAATATGCTCTTTCCGGCAGCAGGAATTCAGAGATCTATCTCTGGAATATTGATACCGGTGAGAAGATCTTTACGTTGCAGGAATCATCTGCTTTTGTCATGAGAGTCACCTATGTGACATTTACTCCTGACAATCGGTTTGCCTTAGCAGCAACAAATAATATACTGAAACTCTGGAATATCTCCACGGGCAAAGAAGTAAAGAGTTTTGAGTATTCAAGAGGGAATACGTCCGCGGCCCTTTCATTAGACGGCAGATATGTACTTTTAGGAGGTTCGGATTTAAAACTATGGGACATCGGTACCGGGCAACTTATAAGGACGTTAGGCAGTAGTTCTGGCTTCACGTCATATTTTTCTTCAGCTGCTTTTTCTCCTGATGGGAAATATGCTGCTGCGGGAGATAATGACTTGATCATAAGGCTTTGGGATATTAAAACAGGGGAGTTAATAAGAACAATAAAGGGAGGAGAATCGCAATTTGGAGTGCAAAGCTATTTGAGTGTCGCAATTTCACCTGACAATAGATTCATCATGTCAGGGACGCTTGGCACATTCCCAAAACTATGGAATGTTTCAACGGGAGCGGAGATACTACAGTTCAAAGGCGATGTAAGTACTTTTACCGGCGCAAATGGCGTATCTCAGGTAGCTTTTTCGCCTAATGGTAAATATGCTTTAGCCTCTTTATGGGATGGTTCCGTACGAATATGGGACCCCTCTACAGGAGAAGAGGTCGCAATTATGATTGGGTTTGATGATGGTGAATGGCTTGTGATAACTGGAGATGGATATTACAATGCATCTCCTAGAGGTGATTATTATTTGAGCGTTGGAATGAGCAGTAAAAACTATACTGTGGAGCAGTTTTATGATGTCTTTTATCGGCCAGATATTGTCGCGGCAAAGCTGAGGGGAGAAGATATTAGCGGACTGGTAACGATCAAAATGCAAGACGCCATAAAAAGCCCTCCGCCGGTCGTCGAGTTTGCTACCAAATTGGGCGATACAGACCAGCCAAATGTAAAAGTCTGTTATCAGGTAAAGAGCGCTGGCGGTGGCATCGGAGAAGTGAGATTATTTCACAACGGCAAACTCATCCAGTCAGACGGCTACTACCGTGAAGTAACCAAATCTATGGTTGACAAAACTCAACTGGCCTCTTTGGACAGCAAGGCGATTTACAATGACATGCGCAGTGTATCAATCAAAGGGAAGGTTGATGCTGTTTCGGTATCGGGTAAAGCAAAGGGAGATGTTTTTGAAGATTGCAAAAATATAGATGCAGTCTCCGGAGAGAACGAAGTCAGCGTTTCTGCCTTCAACCAAGTCAATACCGTCCAAAGTTACATGAAGACAATCAGTTTCCGTTCAAATGTAAAACAGGAAGATCCCCATCTTTATATCCTGGCTGTCGGTATTGATAAGTACAAAGACAGTACGGTCAATCTTAAATACGCCTTAAAGGATGCGATGGACATAGAAAATAAGCTAAAGACTCAGGCCGTCACCCTTTACAACCACCACAATATCCACTATGAACTTCTTGCGGACGGGGAAGCAACAAAGGTAAAGATCACGGAGAAGATGAACGAGATCGCCAGGAAGGTCAAGCCCCAGGATAGTTTTATTCTATTTGTAGCAGGTCATGGCGTTCTTCTACAAAACCAATACTATCTTCTTACCCATGACTACAACAGCATAATCAATGAAAACAGCACGATCGGTTCTAACGAGATTGTGGAGACATCCAAGAAGATAAAATCGTTAAGCCAATTGTTTATCTTTGATACTTGTCATGCTGGAGGAGTGGACACCATCGTCAGCGGTCTTTATGATGCCAGGATGTCAGTGCTGGCCAAGAAGATGGGTCTTCATATTTATGCATCAGCTAGCGACAAACAGTCGGCAATGGACGGATATAAGGGCAACGGGCTTTTCAGTTACACCCTGCTGGATGGTTTGAATAACAACAAAGATGCCGATAAGAACAAAGATGGAAAAGTTACGGTGGTGGGCTTGGGAGAATATTCCAAGAAGATGACGACGAACATCTCCAAACAGATCGGCCACGAACAGACACCGCTCATCATTAACTTTGGGAAAGACAGCCCGATTTATAAATTGCAGTGAAGATTACAATCAGTCATTCAAAATTCTGACGATTGTCCGCTGGTGAACAGTTGTGGGTGAAAACGATAAATGTGAATAAGAAAGGAGGTGATGATTGTGTGCAAAATGAAGACAAAAATGATGAAAGGTATGAATATTACCAAGGCAAGAATAATCTCGTTATGCTTAATTATGCTTCCCCTGTTGTGTAGTTGCGCGACGGTGAGGTAGTTTTCGCACAATAAACTATGGGCGGAGATTTTTCTCCGCTTATAGTTTGTCATAATCCATGATAGGGAATTACTAAATAAATTGCGGTCAATGCCCTGTTAACAACTCTCCAATTCAAAACAGAAATTCGTTTGTTCTTAGATACAGCAAGCACTGCTCCCTGATATACGCAAAACGTAAGCAACGACGAAAATGCATGAATTCAATCCGAAAGCATTGATATTTTTCCCTCACCAATTATGATATAGATGCACTGTCCTGAGAGGTCACGGGGCGAACTGGTGCATATTTGAAATAATGTGACAACGGCTGGAAACCAAGCTATAAAAGAATAAGAAAACATCTGCCTATAGCATCGGGCGAAAGTTGTCCAATGTACTCAGAAATTACTGCTAATGCAGTTATACCTACAGCAAATAAAAGGAAATTATTATGAAAACATTACCTTACCAAATTGATGTTCATCATCACATTGTTCCAGTCGATTATATAACAGGACTGGGGAAAATAGGTATTACAAATGCTCTGGGCAGGGCGTTTCCTGAATGGTCGGCAAAAATAAGCCTCGATGTGATGGATACAAACGGAATTAAGACGGCAGTAACATCACTGTCTAGCCCCGGTGTCTTTTTCGGAGATCTGCAGCACTCTATAAGGCTTGCTCGGGTGTGTAATGAAATATCGGCAAAGCTTATATCGGATTATCCGGAAAGGTTTGGCGCTTTTGCCACTCTGACACTGCCTGATGTTAACGCATCATTAAATGAACTTACATACGCTTTGGATACTCTCAAACTAGACGGTGTTGTTCTGATGTCCAATTATTCCGGCCGCTATGTTGGCGATCATGATTTTCAAGAACTGTATGCCGAGCTAAATAAAAGAAAAGCTGTCGTATATGTTCACCCCACAGACCCGGTGGGAGGCAACCCACTGGGCAATGAGATACCCACATTTCTGATGGAAGTCACTTTTGAAACCGCCAGAGTAATATTCAATCTTCTTTATAAAGGTGTATTGGAACAATACCCCGACATCAAATGGATCTTTTCTCATGCAGGTGGAGTCATGCCATATATCGCCTGGAGGATTTCATTGGGCCAATTCATCATACCGGATGCGGCCAAAATGGTTCCCCAAGGTGTCCCCTATTATTTAAAGAAAATCTTTTATGACACTGGTTTGTCAGCAAATCCTCATGCTCTCAGCTCGCTGCGGGAATTAGTCGAACCGTCACAAATTCTGTTTGGAACGGATTATCCTTTTGCGCCCGATTTGGTGACAGTCGAAACAGTCAAGGGGCTTCGAAATTACAGAGGATTTTCACCAGAAGAAATGGACGCCATAGAATTTCGCAATGCACTGAATCTCTTTCCAAGATTTAAAAAAATGTATGAGTAGTAAAAGAAAAATAGTTTGCGATGGGGACAGTAATTCCATTACTTCAGTAATTTTTTCATGTATAGCTTCCTCTAGTCAAGCATGTCAATATTCTGCTGTTAATACTAGATTTCAAGTGACAAGCAGCATCTGACGGCCTTATTTTCCATTTGACATCCCAGGGGGTATCCGGTAGATTTTAGAAGGTTTTATTCAATCAACAAATACAGTCGATTTTTGTTTCCAGCCAGCATCGTTTATCACGACAGGGAGCATCAGATGAAAGATCCATCCAGAACAAATCAAGAATTGCTCGACGAGAATGCCCTATTAAAGCAGAGAATTCAGGACATGGAACAATCTGAATCAGCCCGCAAGCAGGCGGAAGAGGCGCTCAACGAATCGAGACGGCAGCTTGAGGAAATCATCGACTTTCTCCCCGACGCCACCTTCGTCATCGACAGGGAAGGCAAGGTCATTGCCTGGAACAAGGCGATGGAAGAGATGACCGGCTACAGTGTC
>CAIVQG010000045.1 GCA_903907985.1 uncultured delta proteobacterium | reverse complement strand
TCACTTTCCTGGTATCTGCTTTCCTCATGATTGTCTCCTTCCTTGGCTTTTGCCTGGAATAAGCAATTTTGCAGCGGAAGGATATATGTATCTCGACATTCCCTCAATCATGAACTACAATATAGCAAGCTGAAATCCACACAATGGCCAATTCAACAAAAGTTGCTGATTTGAAGTGATAAGCAGCATCTGCCGGTGGTCAAGATTTCCTTGACATACAAGTGTGGCTTCCCTATATTCACTTCCAAAGAAAGCAAGGTCTTATCAAAAAAATCTTCAAGGGGGACTTCAATGGGAAGAAAAGTGTTCCAGGTTAAAAAAAATTCTTTTACTCTTTTTCTCTTTATCTTTATTTTGGCTGCCGTCTTGCCATCTTTTGCTGTTGCAGGTAATAATTTGAATGTTGATAAGGTAGCTGATGACTTAGATAAAATTGCAGATGAGTGTCACAAAAGCTGTCCTAACATAAAGTCTGGCATCAATGATCAGTGTATTGACACTTGCGTCACTCCAAAATTGAAAGAATATGATTCAAAACATTTCAAGCAAACAAACAACCCATGCGAAGAACAATGTAGACAGCATTTGATACATAAACGTGCACACTGTATGCGTTTACCTAGGCAGGGCCGTGGTATATGTCTAACTGCAGTATTGATTGACTATGGAGTTTGTATGTCTAAATGCAAGTGAAAATATGTGAATAATTTTGCCGAAACGCTTCTTTGTCCGGCCATTTTCTTGAAAATAATTCGCACTGTGTAGAAATTGGGGTCTTGTTTTTTGTAGTTTTTTGTAGTTTTTTGAATCTCCCGAATCCCCCCGATCCGCCAAGGTCGTCAATCGCTTTTTTGATTCGGTGTAATGTGGCTCGCCTGAGCCATATCTTGTCAGACGCATTGTGCATCTTTGAAGATTTGAAGTGGTAATCCCTTCTATATTTTCAACCTGACTATTGCGCATTTGTAGATGTAAGCTGCTACACGCATTTAAACAGGGTCTTGAAATATAATTTTTTTAGTAAAGCCTTGCCGGTTCTCGATTTACTACTTAAAAAAACACTGGATTGCCGCCTGCGCACCCTGAAGGGCACAAGCGGAAATAACATAGACGAAAACAAAAACACAGCGAATATTATTAGAGAGATTGTTAATAAAAGGCGGTCTATTCCCGTCCTTTGGAAAAATCATTGTTTACTTTTCTGTTTTTCAGTTCGGCGAGTTTTCCCTTGTTCCATCCGGATATTTTGCTGTAATATTTGGTGAGACGAGCTATGCCTTCTACTTCCGATGATCCGCAATAAATGCATTTTTCGTTTAACCCAGGCGCCGTTTTGCCGCAAGAGATGCAGGACGTGAATTCCGGTGTAAAATCAATCTGGCAATTGGCTGATTTATAAAACACATCTTTCACAAACCGGCAGAGCTCCTCTTTAGCAGGATTAAAGCTGCCCAATTGCAAATGTGTGATGACCTCTCCTTCGATGTACTTATGAAAAAGACCTTCTTGAGCTACTCTTTGCGCAGGCGTAACATCCGCGGCAACATTCAGATGCGTGGAGTTGGTGTAATAAATTGCCCCTTCGGAGATATTGCCTTTCACATAGCGACCGGCAACCGGCGAATAATATTTTAAATCCAACCTGGCAAAACGATAAGCTGTCGTTTCCGCCGGTGACTGCTCCAGCACAAATTCCATGGCGGCATCCCTGCTCCAGCGCCGAACTTCGCTTTGCAAATATTCAACAACTTTTAAACCAAACGCCAGTGCGTCCGGCGCTTCATGTAATTGTTTGCCCAGATGGACTTGCACCAGCTCATTGAGACCTGCAAGGCCGACAATGTAAAACGCCCGGCTCATTCTCAAATAGGGAAAACCATCATTATTCATCGCCAGCGCCGCCAGCGGCCCCTGATCGGCATAGGACAGAAGTTTTTCTAAAAAATCTTTTTTCTGAACATGAGCTTTGACTGCCCTGGCGGCAAGGTCCTGAAGCTCAGCCCACAACTTCTTCTCATCTCCATCAGCCTTATAAGCGCTTCGCGGCAAATTCAAGGTAACACTCTGGATAGCTGCGGTTCTTATCAGCCAGGGCTTGTCCAATTCCCAATTACAATCGGCGTTATCCTTACTGCCAGCCTTACAACAGACAAAAGAGCGGGCATCTTCAGCGCGATCAAACACAAAACAGATATTCCCTTTCAGGCTCGCCACTTCACAGGCCAGCCCTAAAATTTCTGAAGACGCTTTCTTCTGCAAAAAAGATTCCGATATATGCAATAGCGGCCGCGGCAAGATAAATGGCTTCCCGGTCGCATCACCTTTTTTAAATACTTCCATGATAGCCCGGGCAAAACGTATAGTATCCGGAGCGTAATCGCCATAATTTTTCCCGGTAAGTTCTCCTCCGGAACCAATGGCGGGAAGTTTCGCCCAATGATCCGGCACTTCACAATATAGATGTATATCTGTAAAGAGGGCCTGACCACCGCGCGTGGCAGTCAGTTGGGAAAAATCATAGATCAGCATTTGGGCAAACTGCCGCACCTCTTTATCGGTCATTTTTCCCAGATAAGGTGCAAAAGAAATGTTGAGCGCATCCCAGCTTATGGTCCCGGTAAAATGACCCTGGAGTATAGCGCTGAAACGGACCATATGTGCCAACAGTACTTCAGCGTGCTTGGCTGGTTTCGCCGAATTGATCGCCTGCGGCAACTTTAATCCATTCATTTTTAGATATTCCAAAGATTGGCAGCAGCTGTAAGGACGATCAATGTATCCCAGACCATGAATGTGTATATCACCGGCGGCATGCGCTTCTCCGACATCCGGAGAAAATACATCATAAAGAGAAAATTCCTTTTTAATACCTTCGGCAAAGAGCAGATTAGTGCCCTCGGGAGAATGAGGAATATTGGCATTTTCATTATTTTGATGGAGGATTAGCTGGCGAACATCATAAAGGGGGAAACCGAGCCGGCCATGTAGCCTGCGTTCTTTTTCCAGCCCCCTTTCAATGAGCCGCGCATTAACCAGTTCGCGGATCAGGGCAGTTGTGAGTATTCCGATGCTGGAAGAGAAAATCTGTTTCTCTACTTCTTTGGATATTTCCTCAGCCAGCGGATAGTCAATTTCCGCTTCCCGCACAAGTGCATCGACAATGCGCTGGCGGTTCCAGTGGGCAATCTCTTCGCCGGAAGTGCGGACAAAAAGAGTTAAGTCTGTTGTTTCAGAATTTTCAACCATATCAAACATTCGTCGGCATTGCCGCCTCTTGCGAATTGAGTGCGTTTTCGGCAGCAAGAGAGAGAGCTCCATCATGGTCATGGTTTAAGGCAAACACCCGGAAATGCATGACCCGGGCAGGAATAAAACGATATATTTCCTCCAGCGGTTCCTGTGATGTAATGCCCGTGACCGGGTTGAAAATATTGACTCTTTTGCCTGGTTCGGCCATGGGATTGAGCGGCCGCGGGTCCTGTGTGGCCAGATCAACCTTAAAAGAAATACCCTTTAGCTTTGCCGGCAGATGCTCTCTGATCTTTACTTCGTAATCTTTCGCCGGCGAAAAGCCAGTACCTCTATGAATCTGAGCTATAGATATTTCCGTAGAAAACGCCATTTTCCATTTTACTTTCCGGTTATGCAGCTTTTGCCATTCTCGGGCCAGCTTTCTTTTTGTTGCATCTTTGGCCACAAGCCAGCTCTGCACTTCATTGAACAATGACCATTCATCACAGCGCAGGTAACCATCCAGATTTTTCAGTGGATTGCCGGGAAAGATCAGATTTATCGTATCGCGGAAAATTTCCTGCAAGTGCAAATCCAGGGCGCGCGTTGTCCGGTGAAAATAAACATTGCTATACAGATTTAAGCGGGCATTGAGAAACCGCCCCAGTGCGGATATGCCCGATTGATGAAGGGTAACGCCTTCGGAAGTGAAAAAAGTATAATAACGCAGACGGGGTATATCGACCATGTCGAGTGAAAATCCGGTCATGTAGGCGTCGCGCTGCACGTAGTCAAGATTATCCACTGTATAAATGCCCGAGAATAACTGCCGCAGCATATGCAGCCAGCGCGGTTGATTTTCTTTTTTAATATCCGGCGCTTTTATCAAAAAGGCCACCTGCATCGGATCAAGGGCTTCTCGGCCCGCAAAAGCGCCGGAGGGACTGCGTCTGAGGCGGGAGATAGTGCTCCCCAGTTTTTTAATAATGATCTGCTGGCCGATTAACTCATGGGTCAATCCCCAATTGCTCAAATAGTGTTCATCAAAGAAGTGTCCGTATGGCCCATGCCCCACATCGTGCAGTAAACCGGCAACACGCATCAACTCTTCGATGTAATTTAAGGAAGGTGTATCTTGGCAGACGTCGCACAAACTGGGATGAACGTGTTTGGCAAATTCACCAGCTACATGCATTGTCCCTAATGAATGCTGGAAACGCGAGTGCTCCGCTGCGGGATATACCCAGCGGGCACTCTGTAACTGGTAAATCCGTCTTAATCTTTGCAGCCAGGGAGAATCAATCAGGTCTTTTTCAGTTGTTTCTTTCTGATCATTATCCTGCGGCACGGTAAAAAAGGCATATTGATGAATAGGATCAGCAATCAGCGCCATGCCCCTATAAACATTAAGATTGAGGGATGCTGTTTTTTTCATGGCGAATTGTGTACAATATTCCCCGGAAAAGATCAATTTCAAATCAATGATGCTCGCTGAAAACAAACTCAGTGCAGTTTGAAGCGTCAGCGGAATTGATCCCGGAAGCCGAAGCGAGGTGGCTTCGGTCTATCCGGGATACAGTCCTATACGGATGGATGAATAGTTACTAGCTGAAAACAAACGCGGGGCGATTAAAAATACAGCGGCAGATTTTTATCAATATATTACATCCCCGGCAAGTTCCGTTGCATCCTGCCCAGACTGCTGCGCATATTTCTTTTCAGTAAGGTGTAGGTCTTTCGATCCTTCTGGGAGAGGAATTGCGCCATCTCCGTAGCTTTAGGCAAGAGAATATCTCCCGCGTAAATTGCGGATACAATCTTCATCTTTAATGCTTCTTCGCCGCCAACTCTCTTGCCCATCAGAACAAGTTCGGTAACAGCTTGTTGATCGGGCAAATATTTTAAAATCTCCTGCATAATTGGGGAAAAGGGAATTTTGATATCAACTTCCGGAAAACAAAAATATCCGCGGTCAGCGCGCATCAGGCGGAAATCAAAAGTGGCGGCGAGGATTGCGGCGCCGGCGTAAGTATGACCGGTCAAGCAGCCGACGGTCGGCATATCCAATAAAGCAAAGCGCAGATAAAGTCTATCCAGCATAGATGCAAACTGCATAAAATAATTGGCTGGCTGGGTAATAATCCATTCCAGGTTAATACCATTGGACCAGAATTTGGGATCGGTGCTGGTAATTACCAGGGCGACATTACCGGGCGCTGCTTCCAACTCGTCAAGAACAGAATTATATTCATTAATTACATCTTCAGTAAAAGTGTTGGCTTTTGCACCGTTAGTCAGACTCAGAACATAAACCGTACCTTCTTTTTTCAACTCCATTGTGGACATAATCAATCCTTTCTTTATGCAGAATATCTTTTTTTAGCTTCCGATAAACAGGAGAAATGTTTTCTCTCTTCATCAATGATCTGATCGATAGCAGCATGCTGGGTTGTCGGCACAAATCTTTTTATTTCATGGTAATAAAGAATGGAATCCAATTCACGTCTGATGGCAAAATCAATTGCCGACAGGGTATCCTTAACTTTCGTCAGTTCTTTATCCAGTACTTCCTTGGTAAAAATTATATTACTATCCACATAGTCACGCAGATAAGAACTATATTCACCGGCAAAACTTTCCGGCGGGCTGTATTTTTCCATTTTCGCAAAAATACCCTCAAAAGTCTTTTTATGGGCAACTTCCGCCTTAGCCAAATCAGCAAAAAGTTTCTTTGCTTCTTCCTGCTTGGCAATCTGCTCGGCAAACTTGTAGAAGTTAGTGCCGTTTTCTTCAATCCGAATTGCTATTTCCACTATGTCGCTTGCTTCAAAAACTCGCATACCAAATGCCCCCTAATTTTTATTGTAAATCGCCTATTCCAAAGTAGCTGTCTGCCAGGATATTTGGGCTAGCTGCAACCACTCAGGATTAATTTAATTAAAACATTTTTCTGTGGTGGTGCCGAAAGTCAGACGCCTGTTAAATTGAGCATATTTTTATTACTAATGCAACCATTTTACTTCCGCTAGAACCATTTTTTCTTCTTGAAATAATGAACCATAGACAAGGCGATAACCAGCATAATTCCTAAAATACCGAAATAGCCCCAGCGCCACTCCAGTTCAGGCATGAATTTGAAATTCATGCCGTAAACACCGGCCAGGAAAGTTAAAGGCATAAAAATAGTGGCAATGATAGTCAGAACTTTCATCACTTCATTGAGCCGGTTGCTGACGGAAGAAAGGTATATGTCCAGCATGCCGGAGAGCATGTCCCGGAAAGTTTCCACAGAATCAATAACGGCAATAACATGGTCGAATATATCTTTAAAATAAATACCTGTGGTTTCACTGATTAATGGAGAATCAGATCGCTCCAGAGCGCTTATTGCTTCCCGCAGCGGCCAGAGTGATTTGCGCAGGAGTATTAATTCTCTTTTTAGTTCATGAATCGCCTGAAGCATTACCGGAGTGGGTTTTTTCAATAAATCATCTTCCAGAAACTCTATTTTTTCTTCAAGCTTTTCCAGAACGATAAAATAGTTGTCCACAATACTATCAATGATAGCGTGGACAAGATAGTCGGCGCCGAATTTCCGGATGCGGCCTTTGTTATTGCGAAGTCTTTCCTGTATCGGTTGGAAGATGGTGCTCTCTTTTTCCCGGAAAGAAAGGACAAAATTTTTACCCAAGATGATACTAATTTGCTCAGAGATTAGGTCGCCGTTACTCTGTCCGTTAAAATTACGCAGGACGATGTAAAGGTAATCACAATAATCTTCCATTTTGGGACGCTGGTCGGTATTGAGAATATCTTCCAGAACAAGGGGATGCAGGCCAAAAATATTGCCCAGTTCTTCGAGCAATTCTGTATTCTGTAATCCATCCATGGCGATCCAGATTATTCCCGGTTCGTCTTTTTGGACACCCAGAGCGGCAAATGAACTGATTTCTTTCTCCGAAAAAAATGTTTCATTATAGCGGGTAAGGGTAATTTTGGGTTTTTCGGCATACGTGTTGCCGAGATGAATCAGACTGCCCGGTAAAAGGCCCGCCTTTTTTGATCTTTTTAAATGATCGGGACGCATATTTACCTCCCTAACGAAGCTTTCTTCTTCACTTTTATCACGGCAGATATGGAAGGAACCTTGCCATCGGGAAAGGAAACGCCAACAGGCAGGACAACTTTCGTATTTACCATGGTCGTCTTTGTTATCTTTTGCAGATCAATTGGTTCTGTTTCCATTCTAACCTGCTCAGGGCGCAACCGCGAATCAATTAATACTTTGACGTTGGATGGAGTAAGAGTAATTTTTTGTAAGGAAATATGATTGGGCAAAGAGTTGCGGGTTATAATATTTACGGGCAATGTATAGGACAGAAGTCTGGATGCATAAACGCGAATTCTCGCCGGTGTTATTTCCGTTACAGCTAAACTGGATGGCGCGTTGAGCATATCTTTAGCTAAGGTAAATTCCCGTTTTTTTTCAGCGAGTGCCGATAAATCCAATGATAATTTCAACGAGCGCTCATCGAACAACTGAAAAGCCTGTGACGGTCCCTGAAGAATAACCTTCACCTCTGATACCTGCGGCTCGTCAATTTTCCAGTTGGCGGGGATGTTTTTATAATCGATAGGTATTATAAAATCGCGGCGCAGAATATCCCGCTGATAACCAAAGGCAACCCACAAAACACAGGCCAGAGCGATGGCAATAACTTTTTCCCGCGTATTTTCCTTAAGCCAGGTCATGGGGAGAGATGATTTTTCAACGGGAGCATTACGGATATAAAACTTTTCCAGCGCCTCATGCAGGGCTGCCGCATTTTTCACCACGGTCAATTCTTCCTGCTGGGCCAGAGATATTGTGCCTCTTTCCTCGGAAACAACTATGCACAGGGCATCCGAACGTTCCGCCATGCCCAGTGCAGCGGTATGACGCAAACCGAGATTGCCGAATTTAGCCGTGTTCATGGAAAGCGGCAAGTGACAGCCGAACATGGCGACACGGTCGCCATTAATAATCACGGCACCATCATGGCCAAAGGAATGAGGATCAAAAATACTCACGAGCAGTGGCTCACTGACAATTCCGTCTAAAGCTGTGCCTCCATTGATATGACGATTCAGCGGATCATCTCCCTGCAGAACAATTAATGCACCAATATTTTTTTTGGCCAGATTTACGGCAGTCTGGGCAATTATCTCCGTTGTTCCTTCCAAAGACGATAGAGGCCGGATTATTTTACGGATATTTCCCAGCATAGCCAGTCTTTCAAAGAAGCTGCGCAGATCTTCCTGGAAAATAACAACTAAAACGAAAAGCAAAATGGCAAAAAAACCCTGCAGAACAATAGTCGTAAGATAAAGCTGAAAAAAACGTGCAGCAACATAAATAACGCCGAGAAGAATTATGCCGATAAGTACAAAGCGCGATGCCCTGGTTTTAAACCACGTCAGCAACGCAAAGATCATCACGGCGATAATCACTATATCCAGAATATCCTGAATCCGGACGCTCTTGATAAACATCAATATAGAATCAATGGTGGGCATGATTTCTTCCTGCTTGCTGATTAATTCATCGGGTAAAACTTATATAGAAGATACCGGACAGGTGTCAAGCGAGATTAAATTAATGACGCGCGCGAAAAACAAACAAAGACAAGCTTGCATCAGTATCTGCAAGTCTTTAACTACCCGTGCCGGCAACATTGCATATTTTCAATACGAATCGTCAACAGCAGCCGTCTCCGTTGCTAACGTAATAAAAAATATTGAAAGATCAGTGGCCTTTAGTGCCAGCACCAAGCCGGTCCATAACCGCAAAACCAATGCCGGATAATACAAAAGTGAGATGAATGCCTACTTTCCAGGCCAGATGTTCGTTACTAATCGATTCCAGGCTGACAAATGACTTCAGCAATTCGATGGCGGAAATGGCAACGATGGAACCGATTACCTTCATCTTCAGATCAGAGAATCCCACCTTTCCCATCCAGTCCGGACGGTCTACGTGCCCTTTCGTATCAATCTTGGAAACAAAATTTTCGTAACCGGCAAAAATGATAATAATCATTAGATTGGCAACCAGAACTATGTCAATCAATGATAATATGCCTGCCATCACCTGTCCGCCTTCACCACTGATCACAACGGGAATCAGTTTGATGAACTCCTTAACAAACTTGACCAACAGCAGGGCATTAGCAGCTACCAGGCCGATATAAAAAGGAGCCAGCAGCCACCGGCTTTTGAACATGAAACTCTCCAGAAACTGTTCAACTTTTTTTAAAAACATTTTCTATACTCCACAATTTAGAATCGCCATTTATCAAAATTAGCATTTAATGATCGGCCGTAGCAAGATAGGATAATTGTTCCGTTTGTCAATTCAATATTTCTTTCGGGTCAAGTCTTTTCGACCAGGCATTTATATATTCTCTGCCTGTTCAACTTGCCTATTCCATCAGCAAAAAATAATCATTCAGCCATCAGGCTCTGCCAGGTATGGCGTTCCAGAAATGACCCCGACACATTTTGCTCCATTTCGGCAAAAAGCGCCCCGGGCATGGCAAAGGTCATAAGATTGTCTCCCATCTGCTTGCGTATATAAACTCGCGCCGATAAATCGGTGAGACCGATCACTGCCCGCGGCTGTGCCGATTGAGCTTCCTGATACGGATAAATGCCGATTGTCTGGCAACCTGCGGCGTAGGGAATAATCACGTTCTCATTACCGTCTCTTCCGTAATTGGCTAAAACTACCAGCGCGGAAAGAGCATCGGGGTTGACAAAGAATATTATTGTCTGCGCTTTTTCTTTGGCCTCATTCACATCCGCCAGAGGTTTAAAGACAACGTATTTTGTGGGAATTTCCATCATCGGAAGCGTCTTAATAAACGTCTCCACTTGCGCCGGAGTTTTAATGTAACGCTCTCCGTGCAGAAAATTATCATGAGCTTCGGCGCGCATAAACGGTTTTATTTTTTCGGCTAGTTCTTTGCCACCAGGCCTTAGTGCATTGCCGGAAGAAAGGAAATGGCAAAAACCTTCTTCACCGCCGGGAAAACTTTTATATTGATTGCCGAATCCTAAGCCGACGCCACCGCCAAAGCAGCCGAATGTCGTGGCGTCAGCAACAGCCGTTTTCCCTTTGGCCGCGTGGGCTACAAGCCACATCACACAGCCCCATTTATTTTCCTGAAACTGCATTGCCCCGGCCGGCTTTTCATCAGACCAGATAAGTGCCACAGGCTGATGCACAGGATGAATTGCTTTGGCTATTTGACTTTCCATAATAGTACTCCTTAGCGATTTTCTCTGTTGGAAAAGAATCCGTGGTTAAATTACTACACATCGTGGTCTTCACTTTTACCACAGTAGGAATGGCAAATATTCCGGGAAAATAATTAAAATTACATTAATCAATTATTTCTCTTTGTAGAATTCCGGATACAATTCTTTTGCACAGTCCGGACAAATTCCATGGCTGAATTCCGCTTCTGATCGATAACTGATGTAACCTTCTATTTGTTCCCAGTAGCCTTTATCATTTCTTATCTTTTTGCAGGCAGAGCAAATGGGCAGGAGCCCTCGGAGCGTTTTGATTTGATCAAGCGCATCCTGGAGATTTTGGTTGATTACTAGCAGTTCTTCTTCTTTCTGATGTCGTTCCTCAATATCCTCGATCAGGGCTTTCTCGGTGTTAGCTCTGGTGATCTCGTAATACATGGATAGAGCAACAATCCATAAGATGGATATGATGACGTTAAGATAAGCAACAAGAGGAAGGTTCGGATGGGAGTTGATAAATAGAATTGCGCACAGGGGTACTATTAATGCACTAAAGAAGAAGCCCCTCCTTGCCCCAAGCAGAAAAAAAGCAATCAGGGGACCGAGACCGACCCACACGAAGATTGTCGGATCTGCTTTTTCAGTGGCCGAGGCGATGACACCGAAGGTGAAAGTCATTACAACGAAGATTGTACATGCCACGGAAAGAAACCGTGACCGCAAACAGACAAATAGCAGCATTATAATACAGAAAACAAAGACAAATACTTCCACCGCGGCAAGGAATAATAAACCCCTGTGGAAATTTAATACGCTGTAAATCAGCCCGATAATTGCCACAAGGATCAGAGATACGCAAAGCAGCACATATCTCCTGTTTCTCACATATGATAATTTATCATCTTTCCGATCAGACATTAATAATATTTCCTTATCAATCACTTTTAGCGGGTAACCTGACGCGCAGGAAAGTACCATAAGTTAAGTCAGAATTCACCTTTTTTGTACCTCTACCGCTGGTCTTTAAACTCAAACATATCCATAAACGCATTATTGGCCCGTTATCATGCCTTGAATTTGTTGGCGATAATTCCGGCAACGCGCCGCATGTGCCGGGTCACCTCTTCCCGGTTGCGTCCGGGGTAATTACGGAAAGTGATGAGAACACCGTTGAGCGCCGCGAAAAAGGCATGAGACATCAGCCGCACATCTCCCACCTCCGCTCCGGCCATTTTCAGGAAGAGTTTGTCAAACTCAGCGAAAAGCAGGCGCTCCATGGAGTTAAGCTTTTCGACCATATCAGCACTGAGCGAACCATCCAGCATGAAATGGGTCATCATCCGAAAATACTGATCGTTTTCGATCATATAGATGATGAATTCTTCCGTCACCTTCTCAATGTCTCCCTGATCACTGTTCCGGACGATGTCGTCAAGTACCTGCACGATTTCCTTGGCGCCGCGCAGAAATGCTTCGACAAACAAGGCCTGCTGATCGGGAAAATACCGGTAGATAGATGCATGGGAAATCCCCGCCTCCATTGCAACGTCGCGGATGCTGACCTTGTTGAAAGGTTTTACTGCAAAAACCCGTTGGGCGGCATCGACAATGACATCCTGGCGCGCACTCTTCTCCTGCTCCCTGAGGCGGGAAAAGGCCGTCTTTCCCTTCACCGCTCTTGTCTTGTTTTCCGAATTATCCCTATTCACTGTACCTTATCCCCCATAAAAAATGATTGACAATTGTAACCGTTGGTTTATAATATAACCACTGGTTACAACAAAGACCTAGATCTAACAGGAGGAATATTATGAAAATCAATATCGGTCAACTTCTTTCTAACCGCGCTTATCTCAACCCCGGGATGGAGGCATTTATAGGCGATAACTATCGGTACAACTTTCGGGATGTAAACGAGCGGGCCAACCGTTTTGCCGCATTGCTGATAAAACGAGGTATCCGTTCGGGAGACCGCATCGCCGTTTTCTGCAAGAACAACGAGGAGGCCACGGCGGCAGTGATCTGGAACAGTTATTACCGGTCCGGTGACCTTGGCAAGATCGATGAAGAGGGGTTTCTCTCGGTAGTCGACCGGTTGAAGGACATGATCATCAGCGGAAGCGAAAACATCTATCCGGCCGAATTGGAGCAGGTCATCAAGGGGCATCCCGGCGTTGCGGAAGTCGCTGTTGTGGGCAAACCCGATGCCAAATGGGGCGAAATTCCTCTGGCCTTCATTGTAAAAAAGGTGGATGTTACGGTTTCGGAGCAGGAGATCATGTCCCTGTGCCGCCAAAACCTGGCCGGCTATAAATGCGTCCGCGAGATCCGCTTCATCGACGCCATTCCGAAAAATGCCGTCGGCAAGGTGTTGAAAAAAGAGCTGCGCAAACAAATCAATTAGGAGGTTCACATGTCATTGCCCGATCGTAACAATCCATATAATTTCGACGAATTCCTCACCTGGAGACAAGGCGTGGATTACTACGGCGACGATCCCTTCATCCAGAAGGTTGTCCGCCACTTCACCGGCAACGCCTGGGAAAAGGTAGACGCCACCGCCCGATCGGTCTCGCTGAAAGCATCGTTTAGGTGGCGAGACCTGGCCGAACGGATCGCACTTCCGGAGAAACGCCCGTTCATGATGCACTACGACGGCCATCACCGCCGGATCGACCGGATCTGCCGCCCCGGGGAAACCGAAATCCTTGAGCAGGAAGTCTTCGCGGAGGCCTTCTTCTCCGCGCAAACTACACCCTGGGAAAAGCTCATTAAAATGTATCTCATCTACCAGAACGGCGAAGCCTGCGTGGCCTGTCCCATCACCTGTACGGAAGGCCTCGTCATGATCCTGGAAAAATTTGCCGACACTCCCGAGACAAAGGCCATCCTCCAAGACTGCAAGGAGGGGATCGATGGGCGGTTAGCCATCGGCGCCCAGTACCTGTCGGAAATCCAGGGCGGCTCCGACGTCCCGGCCAATCTCCTCGAGGCCGTGGAGGAAGGCGGCGTGTGGCGGTTGTACGGGACAAAATTCTTCTGCTCCGCCACCCACGCGGACTACTGCGTCGTTACTGCCAAACCGAAGGACTCAGACAAGGTGGCCTTGTTTGTCCTGCCTTCATGGCTGCCCGGCGACAAGGAAAAGGAAATCCGCAACGGCTACACCATCGACCGGATCAAGTGGAAGATGGGGACAAGCGAACTGACCACGGGCGAACTCACCTTCAACGGCGCTGTCGCCTACCCTGTAGGTCCCTTGGACAAAGGCGTGGCCAATGTCGTGGGCATCGTTCTGACTTACTCACGCCTTACTGTCGGACTTTCCGCCGCCGCCTCCATGACCCGGGCCGTCCGGGAAGCCAGGAAATACGCTGAACTCCGCGAGGCATTCGGTCTGAAGATCGGCCAGTTCCCGATGGTCGCAGGCCAGCTGGCCGCCATTGACCATACAGCAAAGCGGACAACAGCCGGTGCGTTTAAGCTATACCGGGAATTCCTCTCACTCGAAGGGGGCATTAAGGGCGGTCTGGCGACTGATGAACCGGAAGCGGCCCGTAAGAAACGCTTTGACATCCGCGAACTCATCATGCTCCAGAAACTTGCGGCTTCCTGGGACTGCACGGACGTCATCCGCATGGCCATGTCCATCTTCGGCGGCCACGGTGTGATGGAGGACTTCTCCAGTCTGCCCCGTCTCTATCGCGATGCCGCCATCAACGAACTATGGGAAGGGCCGCGCAACGTGCTGCTCACACAGATGCACCGTGATCTGCAACGCGTCGCCGACTGGTACAAACCGGCGGACTTCATCGAAAATAACCTGGCCGGGCTTGACGAGGCACGTAGAGGAGAGCTGGTGAAAGAGATGACCGAGCTCCTCTCCCATAGCGATCTGTTCCACCTGGATGACAAGACCATGGAGGTCTGCCGGAGATGGGATGTATTCTGCCACAATTTCTTCCACGCCTATCAAGATCTGGCCCTGCAAGAATTCGAAATTGCGAAAAATTGTTGACAGCTTTTTTAAATATTGCTATAGGGCAATCAACTTTATTGGGAAGTGTTTATGGAAAAGAAAATTATCACAGTATCTTTGAATGGTTGGTGGTGGTGGAACCTCATGGAGGGGTGTGTCCGCCGCTGATCTTTTTTATTAATTAAAATCTAAGCCGTGGAGAACCTCTCAGGTCTTCACGGCTTTTTTATTTCCAGTAATCTGCAAAGGCCGTGAATTAAAACTCATGGCCTTTTTTATTTTAACGAACAAGGAGAAATCAATAATGTACGAACCCAGTTTTGAAGAATTTGCCCGCATGGCGAAAAGAGGAAATCTTATTCCTGTTTACCGGGAAATATTAGCCGATGTGGAAACACCGGTTTCAGTTTTAATGAAATTGCAGGAGAAGGATCATGTCTATCTGCTGGAAAGCGTTGAAGGCGGCGAGAAATGGGGGCGATATTCGTTTCTTGGCACCGATGCCGGCGTTGTTTTTCAGGTGCACGGAGCGGAAGTAATCATTACGGAAAAAGGCAAAGTAACGAAAAGTCCGCACAATGGTGATCCTCTGCAATATTTGCGGGATTTGTTGGGCCGCTACCAGCCTGTATCTGTTCCCGGCCTGCCGCGGTTTTACGGCGGCGCAGTCGGTTACTTAGGTTATGACATGGTGCGCTATTTTGAAAAACTTCCCGGTGGAAAGATTGATGATCCGGGACTGGATGAAGCAATCTTTGTCATCAGCGATTCCATGATGATTTTTGATAACGTCCGGCATACGATTAAAGTGGTTGCCTGCGCTTTTACCGAAGAGGCGGAGTCACTGGAAGATTGTTACGCCGCTTCCTGCCGAAAGATCGAAGATATGATCAAAACGTTATTTCTACCCGCCGTTCATCCGGAAAAATATTCTGCAGTATCCTTCACCTCCAACATGACAGAGAGTCAATATGAGGATATTGTGGAAAAAGCAAAGGAATACATCACAGCCGGCGATGCCATTCAGGTAGTGCTCTCCCAACGCTTTCAAAGCGAGTGCCGGTCTAATCCGGTTGATCTTTACCGGGCGTTGCGCTTCGTCAATCCTTCACCCTATTTGTTCTTTCTGAAACTGAATGATATAAAGCTGATCGGCTCTTCACCGGAAGTCATGGTGCGCCTGGAAGAACAAACAATGGAACTGCGGCCGATCGCCGGCACACGAAAAAGAGGCAAGACGGAGCAGGAAGACCGGCAACTTTCCGATGAGCTGTTGTCCGATGAAAAGGAACGCGCCGAGCATGTAATGCTGGTTGATCTAGGACGAAATGATCTGGGGCGCGTTGCCCAAACCGGCTCGGTGCAGGTAAATCAGTATATGGTCGTGGAGAAATACTCCCATGTGATGCATCTGGTATCCAATATCCGCGCCCAGCTGGCAAAAGGCCGTGACGCTTTCGATGTCCTTGCGGCTACCTTCCCTGCCGGCACTTTAACCGGCGCGCCGAAAATCCGGGCAATGGAAATTATCGATGAACTCGAGCCCGACGCGCGCGGAACTTACGGCGGCGCGGTCGGCTATTTCAGTTTCAGCGGCAATATGGATCTCTGCATTACCATCCGGACAATGCTGCTGAAAGACGGGCATATTTATATTCAGGCCGGCGCCGGGATTGTCCACGATTCCGTACCTGCACTGGAGTATCAGGAGTCATTAAACAAGGCCGGCGCCATGTTCCAGGCGGTACGTCTGGCTGCGGGCGGCTTTGTTATAAAGAATGGCAAGTAATTCTTTATAACCCATCCCCTCAATCCCCTCCCACAAGGGGCGGGGAAGTTTTTTTGGAGAAATGAAGATGATTTTGATGATTGACAATTACGATTCCTTCACATTCAACATTGTCCAGTATCTGGGGCAAATGGGTGAAGACGTGCGGGTATTCCGCAATGACAAGATTACATTGGATGAAATAAACAAGCTCCAGCCACAGGCGATTTTTCTCTCGCCGGGACCGCGCTCGCCCCGGGAAGCAGGGATCACCGTGGAAGTTGTCCGCAACTTTTATACATCAGTCCCTATTATGGGCATCTGTCTTGGGCATCAATCCATTGCCTTTGCCTTAGGCGGAGAAATTATCCGGGCCCAGCGTATCATGCACGGCAAAACCTCGATGGTCCGCCATGACTCCAAAACCATTTTTGCTGGCCTGCCCAATCCCTTTTCCGCCGGGCGCTATCATTCCCTGATTGTAAATAAAGAGACACTTCCTGCTTGCCTGGAAATAAGTGCCGAAACAGAGGAAGGGGAAATCATGGGTTTGCGGCACAAGCAATACCCGGTGGAGGGAATTCAATTTCATCCCGAATCGGTGCTGACACCGCAGGGCAAAAGAATTCTTAAAAACTTTCTGCAATATACCGGACGCAAGGAGAATTAATCATGATAAAGGAAGCTATTGACAAGGCAGTGCAGAAAATAGATTTAAGCGAAGCCGAAATGATGGCGGCGATGGAAGAAATAATGGAAGGCCAGGCCACACCGGCTCAGATCGGGTCGCTGATAACCGCACTGCGGATGAAAGGAGAAACGGTCGAAGAAGTTACCGGTGCGGCCCGAATAATGCGCCAGAAAGCAACACACGTCAATGCCTGCGCTACGACTATCGTTGATACCTGCGGTACCGGCGGCGATCGTTTAAATACTTTCAATATTTCGACAACGACAGCCTTTGTGGTAGCGGCAGCCGGTATCACGGTTGCCAAGCACGGTAATCGGGCTGTATCCAGTGCTTGCGGCAGCGCCGATGTCCTGGAAGCTCTCGGTGTCAACGTCAGCGCCGGTCAGGAGATAGTGGAAGAATGCATCCAGCAAATCGGCATCGGCTTTTTGTTTGCACCAAAACTGCACGGGGCAATGAAATACGCTATCGGGCCACGTCGGGAAATCGGCATCCGCACAATATTTAACATGCTGGGTCCGTTGACTAATCCGGCGGGAGCCACAGCCCAGCTGCTGGGTGTTTATGATCCGCAGCTCACCGAAATGTTCGCCGGAGTGTTAAAGAATATGGGAACGAAAAGAGCTTTCGTTGTGCACGGTTCCGATGGACTCGACGAAATTACAGTATCCGGCGAAACGAGGGTGGCGGAACTCAAATACGGCATTATCAGAACTTACAACATTAATCCCATTGATTACTTCGGCCAGACATATCCTCTGGAAGACATTCGCGGCGGTGATTCTGCGCTCAATGCCCAAATAGTTAAAGATGTCTTGACCTCGAAAAGCGGAGCTTGTCGTGACGTTGTTATCCTTAACGCCGCACTGGCGATTATCGCCGGAGAAAAAGCCGAAGACATTAAAGAAGGAATCAAGATAGCGGAAGATTGTATTGATAGCGGGGCCGCTGTCAAAAAGCTACAGCAACTCATTGAACTGAGCAACAGCTAAAGGCTGCTTGGCTGAAGACTGAAGACTGAAGGCTGAGGGCTGAAGGTAAGACTGATGATTTTAGACAAGATTGTGGCAACAAAAAGAGAAGAAGTGGCGCAGCTAAAGCAGAATATGCCGTTTGCTGATTTGCTAAATGCAGTAAAGGGGCTTGCGCCCTGCCGAAATTTCAAAACGGCGATCAGCGGTAGTTCCTGCGCAATCATTGCCGAAGTTAAATGTGCTTCCCCTTCCCGTGGGAGGCTTTTGGAACATTTTGATCCGGTAAATATCGCCATCACCTATGAAAAATACGGTGCGGCAGCGATCTCTGTTCTGACGGATGAAAAATATTTTATGGGGCATAAAAAATATCTGACACAAATTCGCAACGAAGTAAAACTGCCGCTTTTGCGGAAGGATTTTATTATTGACCCTTATCAAATCTATGAAAGCCGGGCCATCGGAGCCGATGCCGTGCTACTCATTGCCCGTATTCTGGGGGCAAGGCTCGGCGAATTCATTGCGCTGACGCGGGAAATGGGACTTGCCGCGCTCACCGAAGTCCACACCGCCGCCGAGATGGAAAATGCTCTGGCTGCCGGCGCTGATATTGTCGGCATTAACAACAGGAATCTCGATACCTTCGTTACGGATATAAGCACCTGCAAAGAGCTAGCGCGCTTTGTACCCGCAGGAATAATAACGGTTGCGGAAAGCGCGATTAACACCAGAGCCGATATTGAAAATATTGCGCAGGCAGGAATTTCCTCTTTTTTGATTGGTGAAGCCCTGGTTACCGCCGCAGACATCGGGAAGAAATTAAAAGAATTCCGGGGAGAGCCATACAATGACGCAAATTAAAATATGCGGCATAACTAATATTGAAGATGCATTGTGCGCTGCTTCCTGCGGCTCTGACGCTCTGGGTTTTATATTTTATCCGCCTTCTCCCCGCTATATTGCGCCCGAACAAGCCAGACTGATTATTAAGAAATTGCCCTTAAACATTGTGAGCATCGGTGTCTTTGTTAACGAAGACACGAAAGAAGTAAAAAAGATAGCTGAGTTATGCGATCTCGATTTTATTCAGCTTCAGGGTGATGAATCCGTTGAATATTGTCAGGATTTCTCGTCCAAGATTATTATTAAGGCTGTTGAGTTGTGTGATGAAAATGATTTACAAAATGCCGTCCGATACAATGCTGCTGCAATTCTTACTGATAGCCGCCATGCCGGTCTTTATGGCGGTACCGGTAAAAAGTCAAACTGGGATTTGGCCTTGCAGTTAAAGAGCAAAAAACCACTCATCTTAGCCGGCGGCTTAAACGAGAATAATGTTTGCGAGGCTCTGGAGAAAGTCGTACCCCATGCTCTGGACATAAACAGCGGCGTGGAAATAAAACCGGGGAAGAAGGATCATGAAAAACTGGCAAGAATATTTGATGTTATTCGGCGTGCCGCTGCCGGACATAAGGAAATGGAATTAATATTTACGAAGAGGGGAAGATAATGAAGAATCAACCGGACAAATACGGACACTTTGGCATTTTCGGGGGCCGGTATGCGGCCGAAACTTTAATGCCTGCATTAATTGAGCTGCAAGAAGCCTATAAGGCAGCGCAAAAAGATAAAACTTTCCGGAAGGAATTATCCTGTTATCAGCAGGATTATGCCGGCAGGGAAACGCCGCTTTATTTTGCCGCCAGAATGACAAAGGCCCTGGGCGGAGCTAAAATTTATCTCAAGCGCGAAGACCTGAATCATACCGGTTCGCACAAAATCAATAACACGCTGGGACAGGCATTGCTCGCGCGCCGCATGGGCAAGAAAAAAGTAATTGCCGAAACCGGTGCGGGCCAGCATGGCGTGGCCACGGCGACGGTGGCGGCACTTTTCGGCATGGAGTGCCGGATATTCATGGGCGAAGAGGATATTCGCCGTCAGGCACCCAATGTTTTCCGGATGAAAATATTAGGAGCCCAAGTTGTTCCGGTTTCCAGCGGTACAGCAACGCTCAAAGACGCCATGAATGAAGCCATGCGTTACTGGGTTTCCAGTGTGCGCGATACATTTTACATTATCGGAACAACGGCCGGCCCGCATCCCTACCCGCAGATGGTGCGCAATTTTCAGTCGGTCATCGGGAAAGAAACGAAAAAGCAAATTCGAAAAATCGCGGGGCGGAATCCCGATGTACTGGTGGCCTGTGTGGGCGGAGGCTCAAACGCGATGGGCATGTTTTATCCTTTCCGTAATGAAAAGGATATTGCCATGTACGGAGTGGAAGCTGCAGGTCATGGTTTGAATACTTCCCAACATTCGGCGAGTATCAATGCCGGAAAAGTCGGTGTGCTGCATGGAAATAAAACATATTTGCTGCAAGACGATCACGGCCAGGTGCGCGATGCTTACTCCATTGCAGCAGGGCTGGATTATCCGGGAGTCGGCCCGGAGCATGCCTACTTCCATTCCATTAAAAGAGTTAACTACGTGACAGTGACGGATAGAGAAGCAGTTGCCGCATTTTCTTTCTTATCTCTTCAGGAGGGAATAATTCCCGCTTTGGAGAGTGCGCACGCGCTGGCCTACGCTATGAAGATCGCCCCGAAAATGGCAAAAAATAAAATCATCGTGATTTGTCTTTCCGGACGCGGCGATAAAGATGCACAGACGATAATTGAGGAAAAATTACTGTAGCATCAATTTAACTTCCCTCCCTCGAGGGAAGGGATAAAGGGAGGGTGAAAATACAAGATGCCCCTCACCTTAATCCTCTCCCGCGGGTGGAGAGGAAAGAATCAATTGCGATGAGGACAGAGAAGGAGCTAAATACATTATGAGCCGCATATCAGAAAAATTTCATACTTTGCGCGCAAAGAAGGAAAAAGCGCTGATCATCTATTTAACAGCCGGTGATCCGTCACTGGCTGTGACAAAAGAATTAATTCTCGCCATGGAGACAGCAGGCGCGGATATTCTGGAAATCGGCATTCCCTTTTCCGATCCTACCGCCGACGGCCCCGTTATTCAGGCAGCAGCACAGCGCGCTCTGAAAAACGGCACAACGCTGGCCGGTATTTTAGAGATGATCGGTGAATTACGTCAGGTGTCGCAGATTCCCATTGTTCTTTTCGGTTATTTCAATCCGATTTTTGCTTACGGTACAAAAAAGTTTGCTTTAGCCGCCCAAAAAGATGGTGTCGATGGAGTTCTGGTCGTTGATTTGCCGCCGGAAGAAGCCCGCGAACTGCGCCAATATTCGGATGCAGCGGGTATTGATTTTATCTCGCTGATTGCGCCGACAACCGGCTCCGCTAGAGAGCGGCAGATTGCGGCTCAAACTGCCGGATTTATCTATTACGTTTCCATTACCGGCATTACCGGCACGGCAGCGCCAGTCATTGCCGACATCAAAATAGCAGTGGATAGAATAGAGAAAATTACAAAACTGCCCGTAGCTGTTGGCTTCGGTATCGCAACACCTGAACAGGCCAGGGAAATCGGGCTACTAGCCGACGGCATCGTCATTGGCAGCGCCGTAGTTAGAATGATTGATGAAAACAGAAATAATCCGGAGTTGGTAAAAGTTGTTGCCGGATATGTCAGCAAAATCAAACAGGCATTGCGCTGATGCCGGACGGCTGTTGATAAAGGCTGATCTGCGGAGTTGCGCTCCGGTTTAGTCACTACGACCTACGTAAAAGTAGGCCTCATTCCTAAATCCTCGCGCGCCTTGCATCTAAACCTTTCTGAACAGCCTACATTATTTTGTCATTGCGAAACGCCTCTTAGGCGTTGTGGCAATCTTTTTTGTCATTCCCCAGCTCGACTGGAGAATCCAGAAACCTGCTTGTCACGTGTGAACAGATATGGTTATGTCGAACCGCAAAGTAACATCTTACCCTTACCCCATTCCCTTCTTTTCTTAACCGACAACCACATGTTTTCTCTTGCATTCTTTTTAGTAAGTTGTATTTTGTTGACCACGTATCATTTAATAATTATCAACTGTTATTAAGAGGCAGGAAAACTGATATTTCAATACCTGACCCCAATTACAATTCGATTATCACAGGTATATGACCGACCAATTTTTTTCACGGAGGACGAGCATATGAAGAAACTATTCTTATCAATCATGGTTACACTTATTCTGGTCGCTGTTTCATTCGCAGCAAGTCTCTATGCGTTTAGTCAAGCTGATGTACAGAAACTAACGACAACAAAACAATGTCCCGATTGTGACCTGAGCGAAGCAAACCTGGGTGGGGCAGACCTATACGGGGTGTACCTGAACGGCGCAAATTTGAGTGGGGCAAGCCTGAACGGGGCAAGCCTGAAAGGGGCATGGCTTAATAAGGTGAACCTCAGCGGAGCAAACTTGTCCGGGGCGAACTTGGTAGCGACACAGCTGCAGGTATCAAATATGAGTGGGGCAAAGCTGATCAATGCGGATCTGAGTTATGCAAACCTGTTTCAGGTAAACCTTCAGGGCGCAAACCTGAGCGGCGCAAACCTGACCGGGGCGCTCCTGAACGGGGCGACCTGGACAGACGGGTCTAAATGTCAGAATGGCGCTCTCGGGCAATGTAACAAATAATAAATCAGCCGAAAGATTCAAGGAAGGATATCGACTCAGAGCCAGAGGATATAATCTGGATATATTAATCAAATGATTTGCTGAAATCACGCAAGTAACCCCGGATGAGATATTAGATTCATTATGGGATATCCGAAAGACAAAGGCAAGAAGCATCCTTTGTTATTGGGCCACGGAAAAGCTCGGAGGGCCTCAAAGCAAGTTGGCGCAAATGCTGAAACGGTCACAATCGGCGACTACTTAGGCTGTCCGGGAAAGCCTGGGGTCAGGTCTTGAAAAACAAGTTTTGTAGATAATCAAGATAATCGGCATGGTATCTTACCAATGAGCTTTAACGCTCTAGGAAATAAATACACCCGTTCCGAATATTTCTGCTTTCTGCTTTATAAAGTTAATTATGAAGGAGAGGAAAATCCATGAAGAAAAACCGAAAAATCTTTTTCCGGCTTGCTGTTGTTCCGTTTGTGCTGGCTTTGTTATTCGCGAGTGGCGCGTCGGGCTATGACCAGGCAGATTTGTTAAAATTAAAAACAATGCGCGTATGTCCTGATTGTGACCTGAGTGAAGCCAACCTGAGTGATACCATGCTGAGCGGTACCAATCTGATTAATGCCAACCTGAGCGGTGTCAACCTGAGTAATGCCGACCTGAGTGATGCCAATCTGAGCAATGCCAGGCTGAACGGTGCAGACCTGACCAGTACAAACCTGATCCATGCCAACCTGAGCGGTGCAGACCTGCACGGTGCCAATCTGACAATGGCCGTCCTGAAAGGTGCCAACCTGAGTAATGCGACATGGACGGATGGTTCGAAATGCAAAGATAGGTCAGTCGGCAGATGCCGTAAATAAAAATGTCTGTCCGCAAGCATTGATCATTCGTTTTTATAACGATTTGAGATGAGAAGGTATAAAGATAAGGGAAGAGCACGGGCTCAGGTCTTGAAAAATAAGTTTTTGCAGATAATCGAGATGATCGTATGGGTATTTTATCGATGAGTTTTATTTCTCCGGAGCAAACGGACTTAGTAAATAAAATTGCGGCAATGCTGACTGTATATAAAACGGAACGGTTCCATTTAATTGGTGTTACTCGCTAACCCTGTTACTCGCTAACCCTTGCCGGTTGCGGAATTACGTGATTAAATAGAACATTACCCAGAGAAGAGAAGGAGGAGATAAAAATGAAGACCACACTGCAAACCGTTACCCTGACCGCCCTGTTCTTTTTGTTCGCTTTTGCCGGCCCGGCGGCGGCCGATACCCTGGGAAACACGCTGTCCAAACACTTCTGCGGCGGCAGCGACCACACCTATCGGCTGACCTCCGCCCAGATGGCCCAGTGGACCGGGCTGGGGGTCCACGGAGCGTATTCGGAAATCAAATACGGCGTGACCACTCATTATGATTTCTGGAAGAGTTCGAACAATGACAACGAGGCAATCTGCAAGAAATCGTCTACAACCTTAAGCGGCACGGATTGCCAGCAATGGAGGGTCGTCAGAAACGGGAGAGTTCTGACGAAGGGCTACGCGGCCTCGCGGTGCAATTAGGGAAGAGCACGGGCTCAGGTCTTGAAAAGTAAGTTTCTGCAGATGATCGGAATGGTATTTCATTCATGAGTTATATTACTTCAAAATAAACGGAAATGGTTAAGAAATTGCGGCTAATGAGAAACTGGCTGTCGCTGGTTTTTTTATCAGCGTTCTCGAAGAAAGAAAAAGTCAAAAGGAATAATTGGGGCGGTTGTTAACGTGCTGTAAGACGAAGTTTTCCGGGCAGCATGTGTAAAGATCAATTGTCCCCCTTTTCCCTGTAATAAACAAAAATGATATTAATTCCCTAAAACCATATTTCCATCGGTAATCAGCAAAAATAATACACTGGCAACGTAGTGGGCACACCTGCCCGTAAAGTTGGCAGTTACGGGCAGGAGAAAATCAGAAAAATCTTGCAAACGCTCTTAAATACTGATTATTACCAAATGGCATATAGATTGCTAACCTAATGTGGAAAGTAAGAGCAAAATAATCGAATCGGAGTAAGTTTGTCTCTGTGCGCTGGAAATGTTCATTTATAAACAGGATCGGTTTTTTAGCCATGATGACTGCAATAAATAAATTTCTGAATCAGCCTTTGACGCCGGGCAGGATTTTGCTCGGTTTCACCGGCATCATCGCGTTTAGGACGTTTCTCGAGGTATTTTCCCGGAAGCACTCGCTTTTTCTGTGGAATGATTTCTACCGGGTCGTGATCTATTACCTTCATCCGTACCTTTCCTGGCTTGCCATGTTTGCCGCCATTGCGCTCATGATTGCTTTCTTCCTGGGGTTGCGTTACCGGGAAAGCGTTTTGTTCACCCTGCTGTTTTCTCCGCTCATCCTGATCGTGCCGCTTCTCGATACCATTCTCGGCAAAGGCTTTGCCGGCGCCGTCAAATACGGCGAGAACTTCGACGCCTTTGGGCACGAATTCATGCACCTATTCGATCCCTTCGCCTCCATTGCCATGGTGACAACTGGGGTGCGCGTGGAGGTGTTTCTGGTCGTGACAGGATGCCTTTTTTTCGGTCTCTTCGTTTTCAAAAAGGGAATCCTGCGCTCCTTCACCCTTGCCCTCTCGATCTATATCGTAATTTTCATCTTCGGCTACCTCCCGGCAATCTTCACCCTGTGCGGCTGGGGGCCCGATACGATCGAATCACTGGCAGCCACGGGCATCCTTTTTGAGCAGGCCTTGTTTTTTCTCTATCTCATCCCGGTTGCCGGAATTGCTGTTCTGACCGGCACATTTCTCATTCGGGAAAAGGGCGGTTTACAACCATCCGGCCTCTTGATACCGGCTACGGGATTTATCTCTCTTGCCCTGGCGGTCTGCGGCTTTTTCTACACGGCCGGCTGGTTGGAACTCACAGAACGGATCATCAATCCCGGCGATCTTTTTAAACTAGGCGCGGCTGTTCTTTCACTGTACCTGCTATATCTTGCCGAAAAGCTGCGCACCGGTAATCGTGCCAAAGAGGCAGGGCCGGTACTTCTGACGCTGTCGGCTGTCTTCGGGGGAGCATCGGCGGCAGGTTTTATCCCGTTCTGGCTGTTGATCACCTCGGTGATCTTTCTGTACGGGCACTCGCCCTTTGAACTGCGGCGGATTCCCGTCATCCGCCATTTGGGTGAACCGCTGATTAGCGTGGCCGCTCTTCTGGCGGGGGCGTCCCTGATTCTCCCCTATGGTCCCTGGCGGCCTTTCGAGGGGCACGGAACTATGTTTTTGTTGCTGTTTCTTGCCGTGGCAGCCGTCTCTATCGGCGTGCGGCAGAGGCAGTTACGATCTATACAATAAACGAAAAGGAGAAATGAAAACGGTGAAAAAAGTGATGATGTGCCTTATGCTGGCCTGCTTCCTGTCCGCTGGTTTTGCAGCTTCCAGCCATGCCTTCGCCTGCAGATGCGAGGGAAGAGTTGTGCATGATGGGATTAGTGGGACGGGGACCGATTGGCTGGATAAAAAAATCGATTGCGGCAATGGCTTCAGCGGTGGCGAGAAGGGGAAAATCATTAATAATGTCAAGGATCAGAACAATTTCATGCCTTCGCAGTATTATAACGGCATTATCAATGGCACTGTAGATTCGGCTTACGATCCGGATTCGGGATGGCGCTGTGTCAAAAGGAATACATACTAAGGGAGTGGTTGCTCCGGTACTAGCTTTGGGATAACGAAAAAGGAGAAACGAACATGATGAAAAAAGTGATGATGTGTCTGGTGGTAGCTTGCTTCCTGTCCGCCGGTTTTGCGGCTTCCGGCCATGCCTTCGCCTGCAGATGCGAGGGAAGCCGTGTGGTCGATGGGGGCGGGATTTCTTGGCTGGATAAAAAGGGTAACAGCTGTGGCGCCAATTTTATCGGCGGCTCTAAGGGGGATATCAAGAATGATATCAGTACGCCGCAGGATTATATGTCTTCGAAGTATTACAACAGCATTATCCGTGGCACCGTAGAGTCGGACTATGATCCGGATTCGGGATGGCGCTGCGTCAAAAGGAATAGATACTAAGGGCAGTCCTTGCGGTTGCATGTTTGAGAAGGCAATTTAAATGAAAAAAGTCATGGCTACTGTGGCGGCGCTCTGTCTGTTGTCCGGTTGCGCCCATATGCCCGCAGGGGCGGCCGGAGACCGGCGCATCGACACTGCCGTGGGTCAGGGCGTGTCATACCTCCGTAAGGCCTTGGGGGAAGAGCGCCATCATCTGGCCTGCCGGGCCTCCAACGGTTCTTCCTGCCCCGTCCATCGGGCAGGACATGTGTTTGCCTCTTTTTTCATCGCCTCGGCCATCGGCGATCTGCTCTTCCCAGGGGAGCGGCAAAAGATCACAGCGAGAATGGACGCGGAAGAGCGGCAAGGCGTCTGGGGCTATATGCCCTATGCCCCGGTCGATGCCGACGATACGGCCTTCGTGATCCGGACATACCGTATGTTGGGCAGAGAAGTCGCCGCTGACAGTTTGCTGCGTTTTTATAACAGGGAGGCCAAGGCCTTTACCACTTTTGACGGACGGGGGACGGTGGCTACAGTTTACGAACCTTCAGTCGCGGGCAATTTGGGCATTCACCCCGAGGTCAATGCCAATATCTTCGCCTTGCTTGCGGAAACAACGCTCTTTCCGCTGATCAATGAAGAGCTGATTATTCGTGCGCAAACGTCGCAGGGATGGTGGCGCTCCTATTTTTATCCCGGGCGCTATTACGCAACCTATATGAGTCTCGTGCTTCTCGGCAAAACAGGCACGGGAGAGGCCGCGCGGAAGAAAGGGATCGCTTTTCTGCAAACAAGCCAAAACCAAGACGGTTCCTGGGGCGGGGTGTATGATACCTCCCTGGCTCTCAATGCACTGGCTGCCTGCGGCGTTATCGACGATGCCTTTCGCAGGGGGATCGCCTGGCTTGCCGCTCGGCAGGAGCCGGACGGTTCATGGCGGGATGAGCATGCGCCTGTCTGGGAATATACCTATAGCGACCATCCGCCGGTTGTCTGGCGGGCCTACGATACTGACGGAGTCGTGACGACGGCACTGGCTGTAAAGGCGCTCCGGTCGGCGAGCGAGGCAAAGATTGCCGCCAGCGCCACCAGAGATGGCAGATGATGGTGAACGGGACGCAAATTCTTCGGGCAAAAGGGGCGGGCCGCTTGATCGCGGAGTTTCTCTATCCGAGCAGGCTCCTGTTCTATTTGTGGCTGCTCTTGTTCGGGTTTTTCAATACCGCCCGGCAGGCCGGCATGCCGATGCTGCCCGGCAGTTGGGCGGAGCTGCTTAAACTGGGGTGCGCCGCCAGTTCCATCACCCTTTTGTTTGCGTATGCGAAGATCATCAACGACATTCATGATCTGGCTATCGACCGCATCTCCAATAGCAGGCGCCCCCTGGTCGAGGGCGTTATCAGTGAAGGCAGGGCGCGAAGGTTGGCTACGATCCTGCTGACACTCTCTGCCGTTCTGGCAATCCCGGTCGGGAGCAGCTTCTTCTCTATCTGGTTCCTAATATGGGGGCTTTCGTATCTCTATTCGGCACCGCCCATGCGAGTGCGGCGCTTCTGGCCAGTCGGTTCTGTGACCCTCGCCCTGATCGGGGGATGCGTATTTATCGCCGGGACGTGTATCTCCAGGCCTAACGGCTTTGGCAGCGCCCGGGAGGATAAGGAGATCATTGGCTATCTGCTGACAGCCTTTTTCTTTCTCTGTCAGATAAAAGACCTGAAAGATATCGAGGGTGACAGTGCGGCGGGTGTAGGTAATATCTTCGCGCACGTTTCGCACCCCAGGGTGCTTGCCTTGATCCTTTACGGCTGTTTTCTGGGAATGGCGTTCCTTCTGGCAATCCGCGTCGGCGTGGGAATGGGCACAACCGTGGCAGGAACGCTGGCTTGCGCTGCTGCCGCCCTGTTTATGATCATGCGTACACAGAAGCTTGCCGGACTGGACCGGTTGTTTGTCCTTTCATTTCTATTTCTCATGTATCTGTCGGGGGCATGGCTCCTTTATTGTCTGGAAGCCCGTCTGTGGTAGGTTGAAAAAAATCAACCACCTCGGCACAAGCTGTCGAGTTATGAAATGAACGTCATTATATCACAGCAAACTCGGGAGAATCAACACTCGTCCCGCAGCAGCTGGATTCAAAGGAATAAAATGCTGTAGAATGAAGTTTTCTTGACAGCAAGTGTAAAGATCGCCGGTAAGACTTTCCCCGTAATCGATGAATTTTAATGCTTACCTTTCATGTTTGAACTCAAAGGAATTATTTATGTGAATCCTTTCTTCATTTGAATCTTTTCTTGACACACAACTCCCTTTTTCGTACATCCCAAAGCAAGTTCTTATCAAAATACCCACGAAGGAGGGAATTGACGATGACGGCGAGAGGCGCTGCAGCAATCGGCATGATGTTTGTTTCTTTGGTTCTGATGGGCGGTGTGGCTAATGGATTTGATCAGAATGATCTGGTAAAGTTGAAATCGTTCAACCAATGCGTCAATTGTGACCTGAGCAATGCGAACCTGAGCAGGGCTGGCTTGAGCGGTGCGACCCTGACCGGAACGAACCTGATCCAGACGAACCTGAGTCAGGCGGACCTGACCGGCGCGAACCTGCACAAGGCGAAGCTGAACTATGCGAACCTGAACGGGGCGTTCCTGAGCAGAGCGAATCTGAACCAGGCGAACTTGAACCAGGCTGATTTGGGAGGGGCGGATCTAGGAGGGGCAGACCTGAGCGTGGCGGGCCTGAGCGATGCGTTCCTAAGCAGGGCGAACCTGAGCGGTGCGAACTTGAGCGGGGCTGATCTTCACGGCGCAAACCTGGGCGGCGCAAACCTGACCGGGGCAATCTTGAGCGGGGCAGAGTGGACGGACGGCACCAGGTGCAAACAAGGATCAATAGGACAATGCAACAAATGATTGGTTTGAATAAAGAGAAAGGGGTCAAAAGGTCTTACTTTCTTTCCGTAATCATCAAGGTTGGAGATTGGCTCACTTTGCAGATAAGTAAGTGAAGCGGTTACCGAGATATGACTGAATTGGACACTGACTGGCGAGCCAAGTATGGGTCAGGACAAATAAAAGAATAAAGGGCGGTTGAAGATTATTTTTTCAACCGCCTTATGTTTGTCCAGGGAGAATCTATTCGCCCCGAGGGGATGGTAAATTAACACATGGATCCCGAATAGCACAGCCCGCTGGGCTCCGCCCAACATTCGCTGGGTTACACTTTCGGGATAAATTCCACTTACGCTTCAACCTGCACTACGCTTGTTTTCAGCGAGTGTCATTTATTTGAACGATCTGTCGAATAATTCTTTAATTGCCTGTTTGCCGTTTTCTTCCAGGATGCGTGTTCCGCCTCCGGTAAAATGACTCCGGCTGATTACCGGTTCGTCGCCCTTTTTGCGCTCTATCCATTCCATTTTATTCCAGGAAAACCAACAATTGCGTTTTTGATCGAAAGCGTGCAACGGCTTGTTGCAGATCTTGCTGAATTCCGCGCCCCATCCGGTACCACCCTTCACGGTATTGTCTGCCAGAACTTCGCCGATAACAAAAACTTCCTGGCCGCTGTTGATCTGATACCAGATAGTCTGGATAATTTTACGGAATGTGACATTATCCGTGTAACGGCGATTCATCAGTTTAGAAATGTACTCCAGGGAAACATCGCCATTTTTCAATTCCTCGTGATTCAAGACACGCAACCCTCTTTTGCGCATTATTGTGTGTCCCTCAAAAGTAAAGTTTATTTCTTCAATTCCCAATCTCTCCGCGTTCGCTCCAAATTCCGCTTCAGCTCCCTGAGCGCCTCCGCTAAAAAGAATAAAATCTTCCTTGTTCATTACTGCTCCTTTCCATACATGCTTTAATTAGGTTCTATAAATGAAGGCAAAACTTCCGATTGCCAGAATAACCAACAGTGCCTGATTTTCGCCTCCTGTGAACCATTAAAAGGGCTGACTGTCAAGAAGAAATATTGAGGTTTGTGTTTTGATTTAATGACTTATAGCAGATTGCTCCGCAGCCACTAATTATTATTACGGTTCAATCGAAGGACGATTGAACCAGCCTGAAGAATATTCAATACTAACCTTCATAATAAACACGATCAGCATCCCACAGTTTATGGCCAAGATATCCTTGACACACGAGAACGCGTTCCCTATACTGCCGTACGCAAAAAGGAAGTTCTGATCAAACTGATGGGAAGACAAGATCGACGTTTTTCCTTTATGTGAAACCCGAGAGATGACACATATATAAGCAGACGGACAGAAAGTTGGGCAATAGGTGTAAACGCTACACTACGTAAGAGTCGACAGAAAAAAATAAAACCCGAGGCAATCAGCATGTGGGCATTGAAGAAAGCGTATTATCGTACTTATCAGTTCATTATGGGTTTAGCCATGAAATGCATTCCCTGGATTGAACCCATAATCATCGACGGCACGGATAGCATAAATAAACTTCCTGCGGTTATCAAAGAGCAAGGCATAACAAGCGTTCTGGTAGTTACCGACCCCGGCCTCATGGGTATTCACCTGCTCGATTCTCTCTTTGAGACTCTAAATTCAGCAGGCATCAAGTATTACCTCTATGATCAGGTACAACCCAATCCTACAATAGACAACATCGAAGCAGCACTGAAAATCTATAATGCAAATAATTGTCAAGCTATCATAGCATTCGGCGGCGGTTCACCGATGGACTGCGCAAAAGTTACAGGAGCAAGAGTTGCGCGGCCGAATCGTTCGGTTACTCAAATGAGAGGTTTGTTTAAGGTAATACTTCCCGCTGTTAAAATGGGATCTCTTTTACCTCCGACTCTTTTCGCAGTCCCGACCACAGCAGGTACAGGTTCCGAAACCACAATAGCAGCCGTTGTATCGGACCCTCAAACTCATGAGAAATATCCGATTACCGACCCCGTTATTCGTCCACAATACGCGGTTCTTGATCCTTTACTTACTGTCGGTCTTCCGCCTCACATTACATCAACGACAGGTCTCGATGCTTTGGCGCATGCTGTGGAGTCCTATATTGGTAAATTCTATAACAATGAAGATACCCGTAAAAAAGCTGTTCTGGCAGTGGAGATAATTTTCAAAAATATTGAAAAAGCTTATAACAACGGTAAAGATATCGACGCACGCGGAAAAATGCTGCTTGCTTCACATTATGCCGGATATTCATTCACGCGTGGCGGCGTTGGTTATGTTCATGGTATCGGCCATAATCTCGGTGGTATGTACGGTGTTCCTCATGGTCTGGCCATGTCAGTTATTTTGCCTTATGTCCTTGAATGGTACGGCGAAGCAGCGCATAAGCCTCTTGCTAAACTTGCGGATGTTGCCGGTGTTTCCCTGCCCGGCATGAGCCAGCCTCAAAAGGCCGGATCTTTTATCGACGCAATTAAAGCCCTTAACGGCAGAATGAACATTCCGAATAAGTTCGATTGCATCAAGAATGAAGACATCCCGACAATCGCAGAACGTGCCTTGTCTGAATGCAACCCAACATATCCCGTTCCGAAAATCATGAACAAAGAGGAGTGCATGGCGGTTATCAGATCTATCCAGACATAAGAGGCTAAACAATAAAATGAATTGTTTTGGCAAAAAAGATGACTATGATTAAAAATATTTTTGTTCCCGACAATCCCAACGATATTGAACTTGCCATTTCCATGGTTAAAAAACTTGCTGCCCTGCGCGGTCTCGCTTATCAGGAATTGGGAATGATTGATTCCTATCCCATCATGCTGTTGACACCACAAACAACAAGTACAGTAAAAAAAATACTGGTGGCGGCGGGATTCCACGGCAATGAATATGCCGGTGTCTGGGGTCTCATTAATTACTTGCAGTACGGTTCGAGATTTGAAAATGTTTCTTTCCTGCCGATCATGAGCCCACTTGCTTTGAAGGAAAACAGACGCTATGGCAAAGATAGCAAAATATCCAATCAGGGTTTTTGCCATCCGGAGATGAATTTATTGCCTTCTGATGAGGGGAAGATTTTAATCCGTCATAGCGAACTTCTTTTGTCTCTCGGGAAAGATGGATTTATTTCCCTGCACGAAGCACCGGAAAAAGAAATGTTTTATATTTACGCTTTTGAGGAAGGTGACAGGCCTTCATCCGTCGCACAGGAACTTCTGAAAGTAGGCGCGAAAGAATTCGGCTCTGCCGACGACGGAACAACGATGCAGTACGGAGGCACGGCAAAAGACGGCATTATCTTCAATTTTCACGACAGTTCTTTTGAAGATTTCATGTTTGAAAACGGAGTACCGCACAGTATCGTTACCGAAACACCCACCAGCGGCAACCTGGAAAAAAGAATCAAAACAATTGTGGAGATTGTAGATACGTTTATCCATCTAGGGCAGGCATAAAATAGGCTTCAACTTGCTCCTGCACTCGTAAAAAGTGCCGAAATGTTATTTACGAAGTCAAATATTGCTAATGACAACAAATAAATGCGAATGGGTGTCAACCCATGTGGATCATTTCATCATCATCAAATCTTTCTGGTTTGCCGTAAAACATGATACCGAAGTGGATCAGTTTATTGCCTGCGACATCTTTGTCATGCCATCTTCTGTCCATTTCCTCGTATGAAAGAAAAGTTCGGTGATCCGATGCCGGGTCTTCGAAATAAATATTTTTTTTATCGTAACCGATGGGGACAACATAATGGCCACAGGACCAATCATCTTCCCAATTTTTCTTTGCGCGACTGCACCATGCCTGAATCGGAGTTATGCAGGGACGTCGGCGGTTTATACATTTTTTCAGATCATCAATGGTCATGTTTTCGCGTGTTTTGTATTTGAGGGCGAATTTTTTGGCAACTTTCATTAACCCTTCGATGGATGTCCCGTTTTTATCAGTTCCGGCAATTCTTATTATATGATCTTCCCGCACATCATATCCGAAATGCGTCAACACTGTTTCCATGCAGGATGCGCCGCAATCATAGCCATAGGTTTGTCTTTTAAAGGGGTAAACCATTTCATGGCGTCTGCCGTGGGCTTCATTATCTTTAATATTCATCGTCTTGAAATATTCCCTTTAGTGTGCTTAAGCTTTGATAATCTGATGTATGGTCATTGCCACTGAACAACTGAGTAATATTGTCAATATTTATTGCCGCATTGATATCATTTTTGATTGAGAAATAGTCTTCAAGAAGAAATTACAATTCGGCAAATGCCTGTTCAATTTCATCCCTTACTATCCCCTTGCTGCCCTTCTGAAATTGGTTCAGAGCCTCTTTGGCCTCTTGGCCACCGATACGGCTCAGTGCCCAGGCGATCATACTCTGGACGCGCTCATCAGAATTTTCTTTAAATGCCCGGATAAGGTCGGCTGTGTAAGCGGGATTGAGGCTGTTGCCCATAGCGCGCGCCGCGTTCATTTTCCAGCGCCAGAGATCGTCGGCAGACATATAGAACATATGCGGCCATATCTTCTGGGTGAAATATGGTTTGTCCATGTGCAACAGGCAGGCCAGTTCAAAGTCGGCGGCCTTTGCCGCCACCCGGCTGTTCATGATCTTTGCTTCCGACATCCAGGGAAGATTGCGCGGACAAACATTCTGGCAACGGTCACAGCCGTAAACATACATACCCATTGGCTCCCGAAGTTCTCTAGGTGTGAGACCTTCACCATAATATGTTAAATAGGAGATGCAGCGGCGCGGATCAATTTTCCCGCCTCCCTTGAGGGCACCCGTTGGACATGCCGCCACACAGGCATTACGGCACCACTCAGGACAGCCAATGGCGACAGTCGGCTCATCGGGAGGAAATTCAGAATCAATGACAATAGTGACAGGAATTATCCAGGAACTGGCCCGGGCCACGCGTCGCGCATAAAAAAGGCTGTTCTTGCCAAAAGTTCCCAACCCTGCTCTGGCGGCCGCCAACCGGTGCGGCAGGTTGAATGGCACCTTGGAGTCAATAGAATTGGCTTTGAGGAATTGCCGGAAGGCTTTAACCTTCAGCGCCAGACCATCTTTGGTAACGCGGTCGTCATCTAGATAGCAGCGGCCGAAGTTACCTTCCATCTGGTGAGGGAAAGCTTCGGCAAAATAAGATTCCAGCAATACGATGATGGATTTTGCCCCAGGAAGAATGTTTTGCGGATCCGTTCCGTCAAGAAGGCTGAAACCTGCTTTTTGAGTCCAGCCATACTCCGTCATATGATCCAGCAGATATTCCTTTTGCGAGGTAAAGGGTTCGGCATTGGTAAAACCAATATCGGCAAATTTCAACCGCCGGGCTTCCGCGATTATGTCTTGTTTCGTCAGCATATGCCTCCTGTTCTCATAGCAAGTCGCGCTTACAGGCTAATAATGGAATTAATTAAAAATATCGCACAGCGTTTGAGTTCACTCCTCGCCGAGCGCCTCAAGGTCTGCCAGGTCTTTTTTCCGGCCGGTTGCACGTTTGTTGGCAATATATTGTTCCCTGCCTAAAAAGAAAACGGGAACATCACCGTATAACCCAGCTTGCTTTCCCCCATTCGCTTCTTCCCAAGTAACTCCTGTTATTGATGTAATAATGTCGATACGGACTGGTGGCGCGCCCAGTTGAACTACGGAATCAGGTTTTTGAAAGTCATCGACGGTAAGATTCAGAGAACCAAAACCGAAATCAGCAAGCGCGGATAAGATTCTTTGGGCGTTTCCGGAAGATGGTCGCACAAAAATATCAATATCACCCGTAAAACGCGGAACACCATGAAAGGCCAGAGAATAAGCTCCGACAATCATGTATTCCACTTTATGCCCGTTGAATAACTCTAGCAACTCTTTGAAGTCTTTCTGTACTTCCATAATGCTGTTTCCTTAAGTAGTCAACGGCGGCAACGCGTTCTGCCGCAGGACGGCCAAGCCAATAGGCAAGGTCTTCCTTGACAGATTGCGGATCGTGAAGATTACTTTTCCGGACAATTTTTTTAATTGTAGACATGATTAACAGTTACCATAAATCTCTACAGATTGGTACAGCTCATCTGCCTGAAAAACTACAGTTAAACCCTCAAAATTCCCATTCCCGATATACCAATAAATGTAACTTGTTAATTTAATTATTGCAATTACCATCTGGAATTACCTGTTGAGATATTTCTCTTTTTATCATAGATGCAATACCAAAACAAAGGGTAAAAAAGATATGCCTAAGCTGACCTTGAACGAATGGGTTGTCCGTTTAAAGAAAAACAAAAGCTTTAATTCTAATGCTACGGCCATTGTCGAAATTCCGGCCAAAGCAGGCGAGTGGGAGGATTATCCCGTGTGGGTCAATCCTCATCTCCGATCTGTATTAGAAAAACGAGGCCATGAAAAACTCTATAAGCATCAGGCCCAGGCCGTTCGTTTTATTCGTAACGGGCAGGATGTCGTGCTGGTAACGCCAACCGCCAGCGGCAAGACGCTTTGCTATAATCTGCCGGTATTGCAAAGCATTCTTGATGACCCGGAAACCCGCGCCCTGTATCTCTTTCCGACCAAGGCTCTCGCCCAGGATCAGATGCATGAAGTTCATTCTCTGATCAGCGATTTGCAGGCCGACATTAAAACTTTTACCTACGACGGCGACACGCCGGACGAAGCTCGCCAGGCCATCCGCCGGCAGGGGCATATTGTCGTTACCAATCCCGACATGCTGCATGCGGGCATTCTGCCGCATCACACCAAATGGCAAAAACTTTTTGTCAATTTAAAATACATCATTATTGATGAGCTGCATATTTACCGCGGTATCTTCGGTTCCCACTTTGCCAATGTCATTCGCCGGCTGGTGCGAATTTGCCGTTTTTACGGAGCTAATCCCGTCTTTATCTGCTGCTCGGCAACCGTAGCTAACCCCCGGGAACATGCCGAAAAAATATTGGAACGCACAGTGGCGCTACTGGACAAAAGCGGCGCGCCCACCGGGGCGAAAACATTTGTTCTTTATAACCCGCCGCTCGTCAATCGCGAACTAGGCATCCGGCAGAGCGCGATGACACCGGCCCGCAAAATTGCCTCCGATCTCATCGCCAACGATATTCAAACAATTGTATTTGCCACCAGCCGCCTGAATGTCGAAGTGCTGACAAAATATTTAAAAGATAAATTTGTGCGCACCAAACCTCACGACGACCATTTTGTCACCGGTTACCGGGGAGGCTATTTGCCGAACTTGCGCCGTGAAATAGAAAGCGGCCTGCGGAAGCGTGAAGTCATGGGCGTTGTCAGCACGAATGCTCTGGAATTAGGCATCGATATCGGCAATCTGGAAGCGTGCATCATGGCGGGTTATCCCGGCTCGATTGCCAGCACCTGGCAGCAGGCAGGACGTGCCGGACGCCGCAGCGGGCAAAGTCTGGCCATATTAATTGCCCGCAGCAACCCGCTGGATCAGTTCATTATGGAAAATCCCACTTACTTCTTTGCCCTGTCGCCGGAACACTGCCGGATTAATCCCGACAATTTACTCATTCTGCTGCATCATATAAAAAGTGCGGCCTTTGAATTGCCCTTTGAAAAGGGAGAGAAATTCGGCGGTGAAAATCTGGAAGAGTTTCTCCATTATCTGGAAGAAAAGGAAGTCCTGCATCGTAGCAATGACCGCTGGCACTGGGCGGCGGAAAGCTATCCGGCGGATGAAGTAAGCCTGCGGTCGATCAATCCCGAAAATGTTGTGGTTGTAGATACGACCGACACCGGCCGTCACAAGGTGATTGCCGAAGTGGACTGGGACAGTGCATTCACCGCTCTGCATGATAATGCGATTTATTTGATGGCATCAGAGCAGTATCATGTGGACAAGCTTGATCTCGAAGGCAAGAAAGCCTACGTGCGCAAAGTTGATGCCGATTACTATACCGATGCCATGACCTACACCAATGTCCGGGTTATGGATTCGTTTGATAATCATCAGGACGCCGGCGCCATAGTGGAACATGGCGAAGTTCAGGTTGTGCGCAAGGTTGTCGGCTATAAAAAAATTAAATTTTATACTTCCGAGAATCTGGGGTACGGCGATGTTAATCTGCCCGAAAAAGATATGCATACAACCAGCTACTGGTTCACCATTCCGCGTGATCGTTTACAGAAACTTGATTTTTCGCCGGCGGAAATAATTGACGGGCTGGCCGGCCTGGCCTATAGCCTGCATCATCTGGCGGCGATGTTTTTAATGGCGGATCAGCACGACATTGATCGTTCGCTCGGCGATAAAAGCGGGGAGTGGTTTGTCAGCCAGGGGAAAACCGGACGTGTCATTACCACTTTCGTGAACGGACAAAGGGAAATTGCGGATCCGAAGGCTGGTGTAAGAATTGATGAATTTGATCCGACCATCTTTATCTTTGATTCCTATCCCGGGGGCATCGGGTTTTCCGAACTTCTTTACCACGAACATTCCAACCTGCTTTTTGCCGCGCGCAGCCTCATTGAAAAATGTCCGTGCGCTTACGGCTGCCCCTCCTGCGTTGGACCGACGCTGGAAGTAGGCAAATCGGCCAAGGAGATTGTGCCGAAGATTGTGGAGCTGGTTCTAGGAAAATGAGGGGTTCTTCAAAAACGAGTTAAAGCATATTATGTAAGACTAAGCATGTGCTTGATTCCATTTATAGAATAATCCAGTTTGTGAGATAAAATATCAAAAAATGAAATCGATTGATAAATTAAAACGCCTGACCGGCGAAAACATAAAAGTTCCAATCGAATTATCAGAGAAAGATGTCAAACTTGCTGATCTGCGTCACCGGATCGAGACGATCGTTTCGCGCACCCAGACCACAAAAAAAGTTGCTGCCGAGAATGCAGCAACGAGAGGCAATGCTGGTCTTGCCCAAATTGTTCCGGGTGAAGAAATCGAAAACTATTACGGCAAATTTTTTCTGATCAGCGAAGTTGTCCGGGGTGCCAGCCGTCATGGTCATCGCAATATCAGCGAAGCTTCCGGTTTTGATATGAAGGCGGCAGCAATGCTGGCCAATAATCCCGGCATCGGTGAGTTTACCTGTTCCGACGCCTTGTTCCTGGATACGGAAACTACGGGGCTGGCCGGTGGAACCGGCACGATGGCTTTTTTAATCGGCCTGGGTTGGTTTGAGGAAGGTCACTTTCATGTCCGCCAAATACTGGCGCGTGATTTTGGCGAGGAGGCTGCTGCTCTCACATACCTTGCCGAAATTGCCTGCAAAAAGAAGTTTCTGGTGACATTTAACGGCAAGGCCTTTGACATAAACCTGCTGACAACACGTTTTATTCTGAATAGAATGGAGAGCAGTCTTTCTTTATTTCCGCATCTGGATTTACTGCATCCGTCGCGCCGAATTTTAGGGCATCGCCTAGCTAACAGCCGCTTGGTTACACTGGAGGCGGAGGTACTGGGAGTAGAGCGAGAAGGAGACATTCCCGGCTGGGAAATTCCCCAGCGCTATTTCGACTGGCTCAGGAGGCGCGATCCTCGATTGCTTGCCGGCATATTTGAGCATAATCGTCTGGACGTAATTTCCATGGCCACACTCACTGCCCATTTGGTCGATATCATGACTGCTCAGGCCATAGAGCAACACGCTCATACCGATGATTATCTGGCCGCGGCACGTCTTTTATTGAATCGCCATAACCTGGAAGGAACCGGAAAAATATTGAACATGTTCCACGAGAAAAGTTGTTCCGATTTCTCCCTCCAGTCAAAGAAGAAACTGGCTCAATTATACAAACGCACCGGCAGATTAAACGAAGCCGTACAGATCTGGCAGGACATGACTGCCTGCGAGCCTTTCGATTTCTATGCTGTCTCGGAATTGGCCAAATGGCTGGAGCACCGCGCTTCCGATTGCAGCCAGGCAAAAATGCTGGTGGACAAAGCATTACAAAAGGTCAATACGTTTTCCGAAGAAGAAAAAGAATCCTTATTGCATCGTTTAAACCGCTTGAACACAAAACTTGAGGGCGGCCGTTAGGGGCTGGCAATTAAATTGGTTGCTCTTGTCCCTTAGGCAGAAATGACTTTCCCGGGTTCGCTTTAGATTATCACTATCCCCAAGAAAGCTTTATTATGTGGCACGGGGATAGTCTGTGTAACCTTTATTGCCGGTAGTGTAAAAGGTCTTATCATCCCATCTGCTCCAGTCAATACCATGGCGGATGCGTTCTACAAGATCAGGGTTGGAGATAAAAGCATGGCCGAAAGCCACGGCATCAGCAAGATCATCCTCAATAACGCGGATAGCGCTGGAGAACCGGAAACCGCAGTTGATAATAAGCTTGCCTTTATAGCGAGGGCGAAAATGTTTGGCTATTTCTTTTTCGGCATAAGGAACATTATCTACAGGCACCATCGGTTCGACGAGATGAAGATAAGCAAGTTTCGGATAATCGTTTAACCTCTCTACGATATATTCAAAAGTGGGGATCGTTTCTTTGTCAATAGTTATGCCGAAGAATCCGTGTGCAGAAGGATTCAGACGGACTCCAACCCTCTCAAAACCCACAGCCCCACCTATGGCGGCTAATGTCTCAAAAAAGAACCGAGCTTTGTTTTCGTGAGAACCTCCATATTCGTCAGTACGGTTATTGGAACAATTGGTAAAAAACTGATGGAAAAGATATCCGTTTGCGGAATGTATCTCCACTCCGTCAAATCCGGCAGCTACGGCATTCTCAGCAGCTCGAAGGAATTCTTGGGTTATGCCGTGTATCTCCGGTATCGAAAGAGCGCGAGGTGTAACCGTATCTTTAAATCCTTCAGCAGTAAAAGAATGATCATGTGGATTGATTGCCGATGGCGCCACGGGAAGATTGCCGCCATGAAAATCGGGATGAGACATACGGCCAACATGCCAGAGTTGGCAGAAAATATGACCTTTGTTTTTGTGGACTGCTTGAGTGGTTAGCTTCCAGCCTTCCACCTGAGCCGCGCTGTATATTCCCGGCGTGTTGATATAACCTGCGGCCTGCGGTGAAACCTGAGATCCTTCGGTAATAATTAATCCGGCAGTCGATCGTTGTTCATAATATTCAGCTATGAGAGGGGTTGCTTTATTTTCAGGGTTATCCGCACGGCTGCGGGTCATCGGTGACATGAATATGCGGTTGGGGAGTTCGTACTTTCCAATCTTTACCGGCTTGAAAAGAATATTATCCATGATTTTCCTCCTACTTAGTAAGATTCAGTCATCTTGGTTTTGTTCTGTCAATGAATCAGATTTTCATATATTTTTTTGATTGTTAATTTTTAAAAAAATACATTTCCGTGAATTAGGCTTACCCAGGATGTACCTCTTTATTTGTTGGTAAGGAAAATATTTTCAATCCTCCGGCGATCGATTTTGCCGGTAGCAGTCGTGGTTATTTGCGCGACGATTTTTACGTGGCGAGGAATAGCGTAAGGTTCCAGCATATCCATCAGAAGTTTTTTCAAGTAAGTTTCGGTCAGGTCACAGGCAACAACGGCGGCAATGACGTTTTCCCGTCCTTTTTCCGCCGGAAGCGAAACTACAATTGCGTCCCTTACTGTCGGCAGTGTCTTGATTTTATTTTGCACATCCTGCAAATCAACTCTTTTGCCGGCAACTTTGACAATGCCATCCGCCCGTCCCAGAAGAACAAAACGGTTGTCCCTGTCCTGGCGGGCTTCGTCACCGGTCCGGCAGTAACCTTCCTCATCCCTTTCCATTTCCGGTGAGGCCAGATCAGATTTAATGGATAATCTTTTGCCCATCAGTTTCCAAGATACAATATTGAAGGGTTTCCAACTGTCAGTATGATCGCTTACACACCTTGTAGCAATGCCGCCGGTTTCGGTGGAACCGTATATTTCTGTGATGCCCAATCCCGTTTTTTTATGGAAATGCAAGCCATCGGAACGGTCAAGTACCCCGGAAGAAGAAAAAGCTACTTTGAGTGAAGGAGCGGACATATTATCTACTTTCAGGGAACGGTAATGAATAGGTACACTCACCAGCACAGAGGCTTTATGTTTGTTGATGGTGGAGATAATTTCCTGCGGGAAGGTGTAAATATCCGGCAACAATCGGGCATGAGCGATAAAGGGTACTAAAACGGAAAAAAGCAGACCGTAAATATGGTAAGGCGGTACCGTGGAGACGAAAAGATCCTTTTCGGAAATGGCAAACTTTTCTTTCAAATAAAAAGCTTCCGAAAGTAAATTACGCGGCGATTTTGACCAGACTTTGGGCTTTCCGGTAGAACCGCCGGTAAAAAGACGCAGAAATTGCTTATCCGGATCGCGAATATCAGCGGAATTAATTTCCGCAATGGAACTGGGCAGGGGCGTGATTATTTCCACACCGGGCGGCATTTCTTCCGGGTGATCGGCAATCGCGGCATTAAAGCCTACAGCTTCATACATTTCTGCCAAAGCGTGAGCGGAAAAGGAGTAGGGCAATATTAACTGACAAGCCGAGTTCAACGAAGCCAGTACGCAGGCGGCAATGACCGCTTTGTTTTCCGTACAAATGCAAATGGTTTTTTCCCCGCCCCGCCGGGACAATATTTTTCGAATTCCGGCAGCCAGTTCGAAAACTTCACTATAGCTGTATCCGGAATAAGTAAACTCTCTTTGGCAAAGAGTTTTGGAGGGAGCAAGAATTCTTTTATATAGGCTGTTGAATTGGTCTTTTTGCACGTTGGTCACAATCAAGTAAATTTTATTTATTAGTTTTTTTACTTCTTATCCAAAAAAGCGAAAAAAATCAATGCACCATTTATTTCTATAATTTCGTGGCTGTATAAAACAGAGCGCTAAACAGAGAAGATAGGTAACCTACCCAAAACAATTTTTGTTGACTTCTACCTAGTTTTCTCATTAGTCTAGATATTAATATTGAGGGTCTAAATCCCGACGCAATTCTACTGCTGCATTATATCTCATTGCCCGGGGCAAAATTGTTCTACCCGTCATTTTGAATTTGCTTTGCTACGGAGATGGGAGTTTTTATGTCCATACTGAACATTGATATTGAAAGCTTGATCCCGCATCGTGACCGGATAAGAATGATCAGTGAGGTACTGGAGATTACGCCGGAATCAGCTGTGGCGGGAGCGGTAGTGAACTCCCACTGGCCTTCATGTGACGGCAATGCTGTAAGCCCGATTGTCTTAATCGAAGTTGTTGCCCAGACCGGCGCGGTTATTGACGGCTATAAGAGAAAAATGCAAGGCAAAGCCGGCGGCAAGGGCTGGCTCGTTGGTGTCAAGGATGCCCGGTTCAATGTTGCCGAAATTTTCGTGGGAACGCATCTTGTGGCCAGTGTTGGCAATTCCTATTCGTTTGATAATTACAGTGTAATAAAAGGTACTGTTACAGCCGGCATAGAAATCCTGGCTGAAATTGTCCTGCAGGCTTTACGGATGAATGAAGATCCAACAAATGACTAATACCAATGCCAATTCCCTTTCCTTCTTGCCTTATCGTTATCTGAAAGTGAAATGGTGCAAATTACTGCAAGGAGTTTAATACAAGGATGAGTGAGAAAAAAGTAGCAATAATTACCGGGGCAAGCCGCGGGATTGGCAGGGCAACGGCTGTGGAATTGGCTAAAGCAGGTTATTTTACAGTCATCAATTATAAGGAAAACGAGCTGGCGGCTGCCGAAACGCTTAAGTTGGTCCAGAAAGCAGGGGGAACCGGTGAAACACTTAAGTTTGACGTTGTCAATACGGCGCAGACAAAAGAAAATATCAGCTCCATTGCCGGGCGGCATGGTCGAATCCATGTACTGGTTAACAACGCCGGAATTAATGCCGACGGTCTTTTTCTCCTGTTGGGAGAAGAGGAATGGGATAGTGTAATCAATACTACGCTCAAGGGTTTTTATAATATGACTAAGCCTGTTTTGCGGGAGATGATTAAAAATAAAAGCGGCTCGATTGTTTCGGTTTCCTCCGTGGCAGGAATAATGCCTAATCGCGGGCAAACAAATTATTCAGCGGCAAAAGCAGGGCTGATCGGGGCGTCTCGTTCGCTGGCTGTGGAAGTGGCGCGCTTTGGCATCAAGGTAAACGTCGTGGCTCCGGGTTTAATTGAAACGGACATGATTAAGGATGCACCGATTGCCGAAATTAAAAAGGTAATACCGATGGCGCGGGTAGGAAAACCGGAGGAAGTTGCGCGTGTTATTCGCTTTTTATGTTCGGATGATGCTTCCTACATTACGGGGCAGACAATATCGATAAACGGCGGTATGTGCTGAATTGCGACCCCGGAAAAAGTCCATATGCGGCGTTGCGCGGCAGCCCTCGTCGTTGCGACGTACGCGAAAAGTACGTCTCACTCCTCGGGCCTGGGGCGCCTTGCCTCTGGAGCTTTTTGCGCGGTCGCTACAATTTTTCTAACATTGAAAATACGAGAATAGAGAAACGATGAAAAGAGAATATTTAATTTTATTGTTTTTGCTTATGTTTGTTTTGCTGCCCTATTCCGCCTTCGCGGAGAGCTTTGAACAATTACGCTTGGACTCCGCCAATATTAAAACGGTACAAGCTCGTTTTGTGCAAAAAAAGCAGATGAAAATATTGGCCAAACCGCTCATTGCGGAAGGCAGGTTTTTTTATGCGGCGCCGAATTCCTTCCGCTGGGAATATTTAAAACCATTACGAAGCATCGTCATTTCCGGCAATGGTGACGCCAAACGTTTTATCATGTCCGGCGGCAAAATGGTGGAGGATAAATCCGGCGGGGTGCAGGCCATGCGCATTGTGCTTAGCGAAGTTGTTAACTGGATGAGCGGCAGGTTTGACCGCAACCCTTCCTTTAAGGCATCATTGAAAGAAGGAACAAATACATTAATCACACTTGTTCCAGTGGGGCAAAACATGGCCGGGATGATTGATAAAATCGAAATATCCATCGCCAGAAAAACAATGGCAATTAAATCCGTCAAAATTATTGAAGGTCAAAATGCGGCAACGATAATTGATTTTACTGATGTGGAAATCAATAAAGCTATTAACCCTTCCCTATTTCAGGATGTCGAATGAAAGGAATACGGCTGCTGATCTTAACAGCTTTTCTTCTTGTTTCCTGCCAGACGCTTCCGGCAATCAATCCGATTTTGCCGCAGAACCAGCCGAAATCTGCAGTTTGTTCATCGCCGTTTTTGAAAGAACCCTATAGATTGGTTCATGCCATCGAAGCCCGCATAGGTGGTGAAATCCAGGGAGCAATAATCGGCATTACGCTGGTTGATCCGTCTACCCGGTTTGTGTCCTGTGCAATTATGACGGCGGAAGGCATGGTGCTCTTTGAAGCCGAAGCCAAGCCGGCACTGAAAGTGATCAGAGCACTGCCACCTTTTGATTCGGGCGATTTCACCAAAAATATGATTGAAGATATCAAGTTGATTTTTCTGGCGCCGGAAGGGGAAATCAAGACAAAAGGAATCCTTTCCGATGGCTCAGAGATTTGCCGCTGGCAGGAAAAAAGCGGCGCTTGGATTGACGTTATTGCGAGGCTTCCTGAAGGCATAGAAATTAATAAATATTCCGTATACGGCAACTGGCAGCGGCTGGTCAAACTGGGCATGACTTCGGAAAATATATATTCGAGCATTGAACTTTCGGCAAAAGAGGCCTTAAATTATTCGCTCAATCTGACGCTGATTGAGGCCGAACCGCTGGAAGGCGAATTGAAAACGGAGAAAAGCAAAGGCAGTGAAGAATGAAAGCACCTTTGGAAGGTAATAATATTGTCATTATCGGCGCTGGTATTGGCGGACTGAGTACGGGTATTATTTTATCGCTTTTGAACTTTAATATTACGATCGTAGAGAAAAATCCATTGGCCGGCGGACTGATGCGTTCTTACCGGCGTTCGGGAATTGACTGCTCCGTAGGCGTTCATTATGTGGGTGCATTAGGCGAGGATGAACCATTGGGCATAATATTCCGCCTTCTGGGCATCAGCGTCAATGATCTTTTTGAAAGAATGGGACAAGATGGTGTAATTGACCGTTACATCTTTGATAATTTTATATTTGATTTGCCGACCAGCATTGATGCCTATGAGAAAAATCTGCAGACGGCATTCCCCGGCGATACTGCGGCAATTGATGTCATCATGAAAAATTTACGGAAAATTGCCGAACGCATGCTCGATCCCTCGTTTTTGCTCAATCAAGGTGATCCCTTTCAGAATATTGATTATTTTAACCCGATGGGTGAGTACTTAGAGAAACTAAATGCCTCTGACGGCTTGCAGGATGTCTTGGCCATGCCGGCGCAGCTTATTGGTGTTCCTCTGGCGGAGTGTCCGGTAATTTTTCATCACATGGTTTTGGCCGGTTATTTATTCTCCTGCTGGCGATTAAAAGAAAGCGGCGCTAAAATGGCTGATGTTTTTGTAGAGCGGTTCCGGCAACTCGGTGGCCGGCTTATCCTGAACGAAGGCGCCCAAAAAATAATCATCGAGTCGGGGAAAGTTACCGGATTACAGTTGAAATCGGGAAACTCTTTGACGGCGGACGCTGTTGTTGCTGCGGTCCATCCCAAAGCGTTGCTCACGCTGTTAGATGTTGAATCCCTGAAGAGTTCCTACCGGGATCGTTTAGCAAACTTGCAGGAAACGGATGGCGTTATAGTTCTTCAGGTCAGCGTTGATGGCCGGGAACATCCGGAAATGACCCATAACATTTACCGCCTTGAGGCAAGAGAAAAAGGCATATTGAATAACGGAGTTTTTTATCAGCTGCGCCGGGGAAATGCTGCCGGAGCAAATTTGCTTTCCATCATTACCAAATCCTCCTGCAGCGAATGGAGCAAATGGGAAAACACAAATTCCGGCAGGCGCGGCAAAGACTATGAAGAGAAAAAATTAAGTATTGCCCACGATCTTTTGCGTCAGGCCGATGATGTTTTTGGAAAATTAAAAGATGCTAAGATTATTGATGTTTTTACGCCATTGACGGTCCGGGATTATGTCAATTGTGCAGAAGGTTCCTGCTACGGATTAATGAGATCGTCTCGCCAGATGCTGAAAATTGCCTCTTTAAATAATGTTCCCTTATCCGGGCTTTACCTGGCAGGGCAAAACGTTGTGGCCCCGGGAGTATTGGGCAGCCTTTTAGGTTCTTTTGATGCGGTGAGGCGAATTGTGGGCCAGGAACGGTTTATCCATGAATTCAAATCAATGACACTTGCGGGAAACAAGCCCAGTGAAGGTTGAAGCGTAAGAATACCGGCCGCAAATAAAATGATTTGCAATTTCCCGGGTTAAATTTCGAACTCCTTGAGGCCGGAATGTACATTCGAACAGGCAAAGCACATCCGTTGCAGTTTGGCTGGACGCAGCAGGTATTTTGTGCTAATTTTTAAAAATTGTAGAAAATTGCTGAAATATTTGTCAGATACATCGAAATAAATCTGCGGAACGGGAATAACGTATGACACGTCAAGAAATTGAAAGAGAAATTAAAAATATTTTCCAGCGGGAATTTGAAGTCGAAAATCCCGGCATGGATGATAATTTAAGAGAAGAATACGGGTTTGATAGTATTGACGCCATCGAGCTTCTGCTGGAAATAGAAAAGTTATTAGGTTTTGAACTTACACAGGAAGAAAAAAAGCTGGCCATGGAAATCCGCACAATAAGTCAAATTTGCGACTATGTCGAAAAGATTACCCAGATAAAAGCAACGCTCGCCGGGGACAAATAATTTATGGAACGCAGGGTGGTCATAACAGCTGCTTCGGCTATAACCCCCATCGGTCACGGCAGGGAGCAAATAGTTAACAGTCTGCTCCGGGGCATTTCCGGGATAAAACCTTTGCGCGAAGATGAGTTGATCAGTCGCCACATCCATTCTAAAGTTTACGGAACAGTTGACTATCCCATTAACTATGATTTTAAACGGCACAACCGCAAAACAATGGCGCCCTGCGCTTATTACGCCTGCCAGGTGGCCAAAGAGGTTCTGGAGCAGTCGGGTTTACCGCAGGAATTTATAACTTCCGGGAAATTAGGAGTTGCGTTTGGTTCTATCCATGGCAGCCCGGTTACCCAGCGGGATATTTACCGTAACCTTTTCGGGGCAACAGATAATAACGCTTTTAAAACAATCGGAGCAGTTGATTATCTAAAATCCATGGTGCATACAACTGCCGTCAATATTACCAAGATGTTCGGCATTACCGGCCGGGTGATTTCCTCCGGTACGGCTTGCACAACCAGCAGCCAGTCCATCGGCTACGGTTACGAGTCGGTTAAATTCGGGATGCAGGAAGCGATGCTTTGCGGTGGCGCCGATGAATACGATACAATAACGGTGGCTGTTTTCGATAACCTGATGGCCTGTTCCACCGCCTTCAATACTGACCCGCAACACACCCCGCGCCCGTTTGACAAATTGCGTGACGGACTGGTCGTGGCCGAAGGCGCCGGCGCCGTTATGCTGGAAGAATACGAATTTGCAAGGAGGCGCGGTGCGGATATTCTGGCGGAAGTTGTCGGCTTTGCCTGCAACAACAACGGCGGCGATCTTATTTTGCCCAATCTCACCGGAATAACCAATACACTCCAACTCGGTCTGGAAAATGCAAAAATCAATTCTGACGATGTCGATTTAGTCAGCGCTCACGCTACGGCCACAAAGATGGGCGATATCATTGAAGCACAAGCCATTAATCATGTTTTCGGCAATCATCCCTATGTTGTAGGGTTAAAAGGCTATATGGGACATACCATGGCTGCCTGCGGGAGCATTGAATCAATTCTTACGCTTTACATGATGCAGGACGGATTCATTGCACCGACATTGAATCTGGAAGAAGTCGACGAACGGTGCGCAATGATCAAACATGTGCAAAAAATTATCCAGCACCCAGTAAAAACAGCGGCTATTCAAAATTTCGCCTTTGGCGGAGTGAATACCATCTTGCTTCTAAAAAAATTATCCTGAGATGAAAATGCCCCCAATAAGAAGCATTCAACGCGTCATTAATTTTTTCATTACCCTGCTCTTATGGTCTTATTTCCTTTTCGGTTCTATTGTTTTTTTCTTTTTGTTTTACCTGCCGGCATATTTTTTTGCAGGAAATCGGATAACAGCTTTTCAAAAGTTAAACCATCTTCATATGAAGAACTTTTTCACCTTGACCCGCTGGCTTATTCCCCGTACAAAATTTGCAATCCCAGAGGAAGTCCGGGAAATCCATTCATCGGTGATTGTCTGCAATCACTTATCCTATCTTGATCCTATTTTGCTTATTTCACTTTTGCCTCGACTGCGGACAATAGTTAAAAGCACTTTTTTTAAGGTTCCCTTCTTCGGCTGGCTGCTGAAAAATTCCGGCTATGTGCCTTCGGCTCCCAGCGAAATGCTGGGACCGGCAATGATTAACAATCTGGAAAGCATTAAAGAACATCTGGCGGCAGGCGGCAATCTGTTTGTGTTTCCGGAAGGGACAAGGAGCCGTAATGGAAAACTGATGCCTTTTAATAAAGGTGTGTTCAGCATTGCCCGCTATTGCGACGCTCCGCTGAAACTGATCTTCATTGAAAACACGAATAAACTTTTCCGTCCGGGCACCTTCTCCTTCAATGCCCGCGCTTTTAATATAGTAAAGGTAGAATTAATCGGATCACTTACGCCGGACTATCAGGGCATTGATTTTTCCATCTCCGCCGTCGCCGATCAGGCGCGCAGCCTCTATGAAGCCCGTCTTGCCACAAACAAAGAAAAAAACTGATTCCGTTACCTTGTCTCGTACCTTTCATAACATATCCGGACATTGTACCGGCAAAAGGCTTTATCGCAATGTTTTTGCTAGGTAGTGAATAACCGCAGCAATCATCTAAGCATTAGATAGTATAATGTTTAAAGCCTGTGCTTGCCTTGACAGACGACAGCTAAACAGGACCTGCCTTGTTTAGCTGTTACAGCTACCTCTACGTAACAAAATCTGTTACGTAGAGCATCTACTGATGTTTGAAAATGTAAATCTAAAAAATCAATGAATACCATTCGTACTATTGAGATGTTGACTCCAACATTATCCTAAACGGATCATGTCTTCTGTGTCTCAAATCTGTCTTTATCCAGCACATCACGAATGGCTTTGGCCAGTATGCTCATCTTAATCGGCTTGGCAATTAACTGGTTGATGCCGAGGGCGGTGAGCTTTTCCAGGTCCTCTTTTTCTTGAAAGCCTGAACAGAGTATAACAGGAATATCAGTGCGAATACTTCTTACTTCCCGGACCACATCAAAACCCGTCAATCGTGGCATGGTCTTGTCTGTGATTAGAAGATCAAAGGCATCGCGATTTTCCTTGAATGCCTCAATTGCTTTAACAGGGTCCGTTTCTGTAACCACTCTATAGCCAAGTGCTTCAAGGAGCTCTCTGTTCAACTCGACCACCATCTTTTCGTCGTCAACAAATAGGATCGTTTCACCTTTTCCACGCAATATCGTTTCCCTGGCATCTGCGGTGTATTCCGTGTGCTGTTCAAGTAAGGGCAAGTAAATTCTGAAAATGGTACCCTTGCCCACTTCACTATATATTCTGATCTCCCCGCCATGGTCTTTGACGATTCCGTGTACAACCGCAAGCCCCAGGCCCGTCCCTTCTCCCTTTACCTTTGTCGTAAAGTATGGTTCGAAGATTCTCCCGAGATTCTCCCGAGAAATTCCTTGGCCGGTATCCCGGACGGATAATTCAAGATAATGGCCGAGCCTTATGGACGGGTGATTCAAGCGGTCATCAGCACCGATGAAGACTTCTTCCATGCCGATCTCAAGGACGCCCCCTGTATCCTTCATAGCATACCCCGCGTTCGTACACAGGTTGACCAGCACCTGATGCATTTGTGAGGGATCGGCCATGATGACATCGGAAGGCTCTTTGCTCTTCAGAGTTATTTCAATTGTTGCAGGCAACGATGCCCGCATGAAGTTGACAACTTCTTCAACGATAGGAGCTATGGCAATGGGCTTCTTTTCCGGCTCGGCCTTACGGCTGAAGGCCAGTATCTGCTGCACCAGGTCTTTTGCCCGCTCGGTGGCCTTGAGCACTTGTTCCATGCTATGATAGACTTTTGGCTGGTCACGTACCGCTTCCTTGTATAATTCCGTATAGCCCATAATACCGGTAAGAATGTTGTTGAAGTCATGGGCGATGCCGCCGGCCAATATTCCGATGGCCTCCATCTTCTGAGCCTGGATGAGCTGGGACTGCAATTTCTCTTGTTCCTCCTGAATCCGAATACGTTCGGTAATGTCCTGTGCGGTCTGAACAGCGCCAATAACCTCCCCCTGTTGGTTATATATCCTGGCCGCCTGGATTGACATGATATGTTCTTCTCCACCAAGAAAGATAGGTCCGATACTCTCAAATGCCCCGGGGAAAATATTACTTTTGAGAACACCTTTGGAACCATATTTACATATGAGATCTTCGTCCGACATCTTCAGGACAAGCTCTGCAAGTGCGTAAGGCGTCTTATCTTTAGCGAGAAATCTCAAATCCAGCCTTCTCCCGAGCATCTCGTCCTTTGATTTACCTGTAAATATCTCATTGTTTCTGTTCCAGAGGACAACCGCATGATTCAGGTCAATCACGAAGGCTGGGATCGGAATACCGTCCAGAATGGCAGCAAGACGATCATGCTCTGATGCAAGTTCTTTCTCCATCTTCCTGCTATCCGTTATGTCCCTGATCGTCTCAATGGCCCCAACTATTGATCCTTTCGTGTCATAAAGAGGAGATGCCGTTCCCAGCAGGTAAACTGTGTTCCCTCTCAAATCGGATATATAAGCTTCCCCGATAATAATCTCCCCTTGCCATTTGATGGTTCTGTATTTTCTCTCTACTTCCTCCTTCGGTTGCAGGACCAGATCGATGAGTATGGGCCTTCTTTCTTTGTAGAAGGGAATGGCATGTTCATAGTTGCCTTTGCCCAACATTTCTTTCGCCCTGACGCCTGTCATATCTTCAATAGCCCTGTTCCAGGCGATTAATTTCCCGTCTCTGTCAATAACCATTGCGGCATCGGGCAGGAAATTAATGATGCCTGCAAGCCGTTGCTGGGATTCTATAAGAGCATCCTCCGCCTGCTTGCGCTCTGTTATGTCTTCGAGAGTCTCTATTGCACCGACGAGATCCCCCTGAAAGTCCCTTATGCTTGCTGCCGTGAAGCGCAGCCACTTCCCTCCGTCGCCTAATTCCGGGAAAAAGTCTATTGCCTCATACGCCCCTTCTATCAACTTGGACTTGATATATTTGCCGGAATACCACTGAGGGATCGCTTCCAGAGTCTCGTCGACCAGGAGATCCGCCAGACAAGGTCTCTTTTTACTATAGAATGCTTTCCAGTGTTGTCTTGTGCCGATCACCTCCCCGGCTTTGATGCCGCTGAGTTCTTCCAGTGCCTTGTTCCAGTATAATACCTTGTGGTCTTTCCTAATTACAAATTCAGGTATGGGAGAACCCTGAATGACATTCTGCAACTCCTGCTCGCCCTTAACTCGCTCGTTGATCTCATGGGACAATTTTTTATTGGCATCTTCAAGCTCTCTGGATCTCTGGTCAACCAGCTTTTGCAGGAGGATATTGCGTTCAAAGATAGAATACGCCCCTCCTACGGAGTCGATGCTCCGTTCCACCCTTTTCATTAAAATATCACAGATTTTTTCTTTGGCTGAAAGGCTTCTTTCAAGCTCTTTAACTTTATCTTCAAGATGATGGATTTTTTCTTGTTCAGCCACCGATCACTACTCCCGTCAATGTTTGATTCACGTGTATAGAATTGAATTGTTCCCCATAGGTGTTGAATCCGATGGCTTTACAGTCTCCGAGCAACCGATCCATTTCGCCGATGATACCAAGTCCGTTCAATTCCAGCTTCCGCAAAATGCAATCGCAAAAGATGAAAAGACTGTTTTGCGGAATCTCTTTTTCAATGAGATGCATTTGTTCCATGAAATTTGCAATGATATCTCCACCTTTCCCTACTGTTAATACCAAACCTTCTTCGATTGCACTAAACATACTCAGACTGTTGTCAATATTGCGCTTCTGAATTGAGCGCACATACCATTCGCCGCCGATTCTTAGTAAAAGCGGATTTTCGGAAAACACCGTTGGATTTAGTTGATCCAGTTCAAGCCCGAGAACTTTAGCATATTCAAGGGCAGCAGTTTCGCCGTTGATCTCAGTAATGATTCGTTTTTGAGGATTCGCGCCGGTGATAACAATTTTCGTATCTGTCGGCTTAAAGTGCTGGGTTTTGAATGTTGAAAACGGAAGCGTGGTCTCAAAAACTGAAAATATGGCAGCATCGGATTTGAATTGTCCGTCATCATAGATGTAGGTTTTATGGAATGCCATGTCATCACCAGCAGACCCCCCGATGATAGTAATGCCTTCAAAGCAGGTGAACAGCGAGGCAATGATTTCTTCTTCGAGCATGGAAAGGCCATCGATCAAAATGAAACCAAACATCTTTTCCCTCTCAAATCCCTTTGCATGCGAAAGGTTTTCCCGGATGCTCGAAGCCATTTTCCCCGCTTTGTTCAGGGTAAATTGGCTCAAGGGAGATAGTATGTGGCGATGAACCGTTAATTCGTTTGAGGCAAGGCTGGCGCCGACGATACCTCCCTCTTGATAACCAAAGTTTGATATTTCACCGGCGGTTGTGCAACCAATGAGGGGGCAGTCGAATTGTTTTGCCAGCTCCCGGCCCAGGATATCGAGGTTGTACCTGGGAGAGCAGAAAAAGATGACAGCTTCAGTTTTGGGTTGCCGCACTGCTTGATGGAATTCAGAGACGGCCCTTTCTTCATCCCTTGAAAGGGATCGTCCCGTTCTAATGCTCAGACGATTTTTCACCATAGTTAATACATCCCTTCTTTTAAGTGAAGTTTCCTCAAGCGGGGCAGGGTTTCTTAGTAAATGATTCTATTGAGTCGAACATATCTATGTATCCTGATACTAAAGGGTCGAGGTTTGTTTTCTCCGGGTGCCACCCTGTATACAGGTTGTGCTACTGTATTTCACCGATGGTTCCGTTAGTGTCAACCCCTCTTACAGAACATTATATCATAATTATCATTGATGGAACATAAATTATCACCGTTAGAATTGCCTCACATAATATGTTACCGAAGGAGGAGATAAAAGATGTACGTTGACTCATAAATCGATGTTACCGAATAGAGATTCGGGAACGGAGGTTTAAGTATATGAGTCCATAGTCCAAAAGAGAATATTTTGAAGCTCTTCATAAGCGTTATAAGGAAGCAACCCGTAAAGAAAAGACTGTTATTATCGATGAATGTTGTGCCGTCTGTGGTTATCACCGGGAACATGCGATCCGGCGTTTAAGAGGGCATAAGCGGTTTACAAAACAGAAGGCGAAGAAAAGATGAAAGCCCACTGTTTACAATAAAGATGCCATTATTCGGCCCTTAAAGCAGATATGTCTAACGGCCAATCTACCCTGTTCCAAGCGACTCAAAACCATTTTGCCCTTGTGGCTACCTATACCGGGCAATTTTTGAAGGCATTTGTTTCGAATTGCGCCGCCTGCAGGAGGTTGTCCGGAAGAAAACCGGTATCGCCATTACGGAGATCCGCGTCGGCGGCGGCGGATCGCGCAGCGACGTAGTGGTCTAAATTGCGGCCGATATGTTCAATCTTCCTGTATCGCGCATGGAAACTTCCGAGATTGCTGCCCTGGGCGCAGCCATCGATGCGGCTGTAGGCACGGGGATGTACGCTACCTTTGAAGAAGCAGTAGCAGCCATGGTTCGCAAGGGCAAAACCTTCCAGCCCGATCCACATCACCACCGCATTTACACCCGGCTGTTCCACGATGCCTACAAGAAGTCATCCCGCGTCCTGGAACCCATATATCGCCGAATCGCCCGTATCACGGGATACCCGGCAGAAAAATAATGGTCATAGAGAAGACTCTACGGACACAAAAACGCCCCCGCGCCTTACTCAACGGGGGCGTTTTTTATCTCATTTGTTCCGGAATCAGATTTTCCCCTCGGCCTTCAGGGCGGACTTCAGCTCTTTTTTCAGGATCTTTCCCAGGAGGTTTCTGGGAATGGCTGTCCGGATATCGACGTATTTCGGCACTTTATAAGACGCCATATTGGACCGGCACCACTCTTGAAATGCTTCTGGCGTCAACACCTGACCCGGATGGAGAACCAGGCAAGCCATGACTTCTTCCCCGTAGATTTTGTCGGGGACACCGACAACGGCGACTTCCGCGACCTGGGAATGGCTGAAAATGATTCCCTCCAACTCCTTCGGGTAGATATTTTCTCCGCCCCGGATGATCATTTCTTTCTTCCGGTCAACAATAAACAGGAATCCGTCCTCATCCTTGAAGGCCATGTCTCCGGTGTGGAGCCATCCGCTGCGCAGTGTCTGGGCCGTTTCCTCCGGCTTCTTAAAGTAGCCCTTCATGACGTTGTCGCCCCGAATGCATATTTCTCCCACTTCCCCCTGGGGAACCTCTTTGTCCTCATCGTCCATAATCTGAATTTCGCTTCCCGCAAAGGGAATTCCGATGGAACCAATCTTCCGGACGCCGTTGATGGGATTGGCTGTTGCCCCGGCGGTGCTTTCAGTCAGCCCATAACCTTCGACGATAATCATATTGAAGGTTTCCTCGAATTTGCGTATGGCCTCCACGGGCATGGGAGCCGCACCGCAGACGCCGTAGCGGAGAGAGGACACGTCAAGACCCTCGAAACCCGGTGTACTCAGAAGAATCTGGTAAACCGTCGGTACGCCGCTGAAGATCGAGACGCGATATTTCGCCACGCATTCCCAGAATTCCGAGGCCGAGAAATTCCGGCGCAGGATGATCTGGGAACCTTGAGCCAGAGGGGCTGTTCCGGTAATGACCAGCCCGTTGACGTGGAACAGGGGGAGAAAACACATGATGACGTCTTTTTCATCAATATTGGCCAGCAGGCTGGCCTGCCAGGAGTTGGTCAGGATATTCCGGTGCGTCAGCAAAACCCCCTTGGGATTGCCCGTCGTCCCCGATGTATAGACGATCGTGGACACATCATCGAAGCCGATATCCGTGGCGGGAAGTTCGGAAGGTTCGGTCAGCATTTTTTCAAACGGCAGGAAACGATCATCGGTTGCCTCCCGTTCAATGACATGTTTCAGAGCAGGTGTACCGTCGATGATCTTATCAATGTAGCCGCGATAGTTATGATCGCATACCAGGGCCACCGCCCCGGAATCGTTAAGCAGGTACTGGATCTCTCCGGTCTGCCACCAGCAGTTGACCGGACCGGCAATAGCTCCGATCTTGTTGATTCCAAAGTAGGTATAGTAAAATTCCGGGCTGTTATCCATGAGCATGCAAACCCTGTCGCCTTTTTGTACCCCCAGCCGGAGAAGGCCGTGGGCCACACGGTCGCTTTGTTCATCCAGATCACGGTAGGTGATATCCCGTTCGTAATAGCGGATGGCAATCCTGTCCTGATAGCGGCGCGCCTGAGTCGCCACCATTTCCCTGATGTTTGCAAACTCGAGTTTCATGTTTCTCTCCTTTCCGTGATTATCGCCCCCGTCTTTAAGATGCTTTCCGTCCCTCAAAACAGTCCATCGCTTTCTCGGCACCGGACATCTTCAGAATCCGATCGAACAGGTGTGTCGGCAGGAGTTTCAGCATCAGTGAACTGTATATGCTGTGAGGGGGAAGCATGACGTAGGGTTTCCCTTTTTTGGCGCCGTCGACGATCTTTCTGGCGGCATATTCCGGTTTGAGAACTGGACTCAAAAGCATGGGTTTAAATCCTTTGAACATCCCCGTATCGATGATATACGGGCAGACGCAGGTGACGGTAACACCCTTATGCCCGAATTTCTTGAGTTCCCTGCGCAGGGCCTCAGAAAACCCGACTTCGGCGAATTTGCTCGCGGCATAGGCCGAAAGCATCGGCATGCCGATCAGACCGCTGGAAGAGGCGACATTGACAATGGCGCCGTTTTTGCGTGCGATCATATCGCCGATGAGTATTTTTGTAAAGTAGAGATGTCCCCAGTAATTAATATTCATCGTCCGTTCCATTTCCTCTATGGTAATATCGAAGAACGATTTGCCGACGACGGTGCCGGCGTTGTTGACAAGAATATCGATCGGCCCGAAATCTTTTCGAATCCTGTCGACCGTCTGGACCACTGCCGCCCGATCGGCGATATTGCAAAGATGATAAGACGTGCGGACCTTCCTGGTCGCGACCTCCTGGGCAACACTCTTTACGGCCTTCTCATTGATGTCGACCAGGGCGACATTGGCGCGCTCATCGGCAAAATAGTGGGCCATCAAACGGCCGATGCCGCTTCCCGCTCCGGTGATCAAAACATTCTTTCCTGACAGTGGTTGCATTATCCCCTCCTTGATATAGCATTAACTTTTACCATGACAGATCGCTTCCAGAACGCAACACGGGAAAACAATGGGGTTATCCATAGGTAAAAGCCAATGGTGTTATGGGAGATGCCGAGAAATGAAGGTGCGGGACAAGGTTCAATCGATAGACATCAAATAGGCGCGAAGATTGAGCTTTTGCTGATCGATACCCAGTTTTTTCCGCAGGTTATGGCGATGGAATTCGATTGTGGGCAGGGAAAGGTCCAGCAGCCCGGCGATTTCTTTCGAATTCCGGCCTTCTTTGACAAGGTGGGCGATCTGGATTTCCCGCGGGGTCAAGTGAGTATAGCGGGATGTGAGCTGGCGGGAAAAAGGCGACACGATTTGAGCGAGGCTCGTTTCGATTGTGGAAAGACAGGCCAGGAGACCGTCATCGAGACGGCGACACTTCATCTTGTCGATATAGGGGAGAATAAGACCACGAACATTCGCCAGAACATTATCCGCCATGTCCCGCTTGTCCTTCTCTCTCTGGTTCAGAAGTATTTTTAAGGTGGTGTTGAGCTCCTCAAGTTCCCGATTCTTGTTCTCCAGTTCCAACTGACGCCGGCGAATCCCTTCCGTCCGTTCCCGGACCTTTTGCTCCAGGTCATGGCGCATCTGCCACAAGGCCGTCTCCGCTTCTTTACGCTGGGTGATATCCCTGGTGACAAGAATTGCTCCTACCAGACAGCCGTCATCGGCGAACAGTGGATTGGCATTGGCTTCCGTCCAGATGTAGTGACCCTCGCCGTGTCGCGAGCGGTATTCAAATTTCAGGGGGGTCCGGTCCTCTATGGCCGCCCGGACGGTGGCTAGAGTCGCCTCCAGGTCATCCGGGTGAACCAGATCATAAGCGCAGGTTCCCCGCAGTAACGCGGGCTTGAACCCGAGAACCTTCTCATGAGACGGGCTGACATAAAGAAAAATACCATCCAGGCTGATCTGACTGACCATGTCCAGGACATGGTCACTGATGAGCTTCTGTCCCTTTTCTATCTCAGACTTCCCCGGTAAAAGCGTGGATTTTGAAACATCAATATTCTTTTGGTCGCCTTCCATCATCCCTGCACTTCTCCTGATTTTGCTTATTGACTTATTCCTATTCTAAATCAAACGCTATCTTTGGTGGCAAAGCCTGCGCACGCCGGGGCCATCGGTTTCCTCAACGTATATATAATACGCCTCGTCGCCTCTTTCTAACCGCCGAGATATTATCATTGATTTAGAAGTGGAAATATATCCTTAGATACATTTTTGAAGACACAATAGAATGAGAAGGTTTTGTCTGTCAATGGAAAACTGGCCAAGTAAAGTGATTGCAACAGTGTTAATTGTATTATTTATTTGACTTTTTCCCCCGCCCAATCTAAGTTTCTGCCACCCGAAAAATTACCGCAAAGGATAAAATCTCAAAGTTGGGCATGCAAACAAAGAAACGAATTGTAATTACCGGGCTAGGCACGCTAAACGCTATTGCCAATAATATTATTGATTTTGCATCAGCCCTGCGCGCGGGAGTCTGCGGCATCCAACCATTAGACCTCTTTGACACAAAAGGTTTTCGCTGCCGCAACGGCGGTCAGATCAAGAATTTTGCTCCCCGCGATTACATTCCACAGTATTTTCCCCTCAAAAGAATGTCCCGGGCGGACATGCTCTCCTTTGCCGCGACTATGGAGGCGCTAACCGCTGCCGGCCTTTATCCAATACCTCGGCAGTTGACCGAAGAGACAGGAGTTGCCATCGGCGGCGGTTCCGGAGGGCTTCTCGAAGCGGAATCATTTTATAAAGATTTACTGGCAAACAATGGTAGAAGGGCACGATTTTCGCGCCTATCATCTGTTTATTGCGCCTCTTCCGCTGATCGTATTGCTTCCAATTTAGGATTGTCCGGCCCCAAAGCGACTTTTATGACGGCCTGCTCGGCCGGGGCCACAGCCATCGGCTACGCACGGGATTTAATTGCAGGCGGCCAGGCCCGGATTATGATTGCCGGGGGAGTGGAGCCGATGTGCCGGATTACTTATGCCGCTTTTAATGCCCTCAAATCGCTCGATCCGGAAGTTTGCCATCCCTTCGATAAAGACCGCGAGGGATTATCTTTAGGCGAGGCCGCAGCGATCATGGTTCTGGAATCATTAGATACTGCTTTGGACAGAGGCGCTAAAATCTATGGTGAAATTTTGGGCTACGGTGTCACCTGTGATTCCTTCCACATGACGGCGCCCGATGAAAAAGCTTCCGGCGCCATCCGTTGCATGCAGGCAGCCCTCAAAGACAGCGGCATCTCCGCTGATGATGTTGATTATATTAATGCCCACGGCACGGCAACTCCGGTCAATGATATTATGGAAACTAAAGCGATCAAGGAAGTATTCGGCAAGCGCGCTCATTGCATTCCGGTAAGTTCGACTAAAGCCATGACTGCCCACACGCTGGGCGCGGCCGGCGCGCTCGAAGGCATTGTTTCCATCCTGGCCTTGGAGAACGGTTTTATCCCGCCGACGATCAATTACCGTAATTCTGACCCGGAATGCGACCTCGATTACGTAACCGACGGAGCGAGAAGGGCGGACTTGCGCATTGTGCTTTCCAATTCCTTTGCCTTTGGCGGTAATAATACGACCGTAATATTCGGCAAGTATGATCAAGGGGGTGTCCGCAATGGCTGATTCACAGCAAACGGAGAACTCCCGAAGAATTGTTATTACCGGTCTCGGCATGGTGACGCCGCTGGGAATCGGCAAGGAAGAATTCAGCCACCGCGTTTTTGCGGGTGATTGCCCTGTTGCCCCGATTCAATCCTTTGACACATCCACATTTCCGTCACACTTAGGTGCGGAAGTCTCCGGTTTTCAGCCGCGCGATTTTATCTCGGTGAAAAACATCCGGCGAATGGATAAGATTTCGCTTCTGACGACGGCCGCCGCCCGTCTGGCGCTGGAAGATGCCGGTATCTCTATTAATACTGATAACCGCGACCGTATCGGCATTCTGTTGGGGACATCTTTTGGTGCTACCGATGTAACCGTCCAGTTTGCCGGAACACTGTTTAAAGATGGTCCCGCCTTTGTCAACCCGATCCTGGTTCCGAACACGGTTATGAATGCACCGGCCGGACATGCTTCCATTGAACTGGGATTCCGCGGGGTCAATACCACAGTAACTCATTTTGCCGTTTCCGCGGAAACGGCCATTGCCTATGCCGTATCAGAAATACGACGCGGTGCGGCAGATTTTATGCTGACAGGCGGTGTGGACATTTTATCGAAATTTTATTATGAAGCGCTGACCCGGTTTCACACTTTTTCACCCTCCGATGGGAAGATTGAGGCATGCAGGCCTTTTGACCGCGACCGCAATGGTGCAGTCGCCGGAGAAGGTTGCGGCATTTTGTTTATCGAAAGATGGGAGTCGGCAATGTCAAGGGGGCGTAAGCCCTACTGTGAAATAAAGGGTTTCGGACAGGGCTCCTCGCCAACAACGCCTACCGGCTGGCCGGACAATGCCGCCGGCGTAAAAAAGACCATCGGACGAGCGCTGAATAATGCCGGAGTCGGCCCGCAGGATATCGAGGCCATCTCCGCTGCGGCCAACGGCGGAATAACACTGGATCGAATCGAAGCGGAGGCCTATGCGGAAGTATTTGCCGCAGGTGAAAACCGGCCTTTGATTACTTCCATCAAAGGCGCTCTCGGAGAAAGTTTTTCCGGCGGTGGAATGCGAGCCTGTGCTTTGGCCTTGTCTTTCGAAAAAGGCGCTTTGCCGCCGACCGTCGGACTCACAGAGCCCCTGACAGCACTGGCCTTTGTCCGCGAGCGGACAGAGGCCAGTGCCATTAATAATGCGCTGCTCGCCGGTATTTCTTTCGGCGGCACTTATGTCTATCTCGTGTTGGGTAATTGTCACAATGAGGAGAACAAAGCATGAATATCGGTGAATGGATCAGCAAGCGGGCGATACTTCAGCCCCAAAAGCCCTTTCTGACGGATAAAGATAAAGTTTATAACAACCGCCAGTTCAATGAGCGCGTGAATAAAACAGCAAACGCCCTTGCCAACCTGGGAGCGATGAAGGGCGACCGCGTGGCCCTGCTGATGTCCAATTGCAGCGAGTTTCTGGAAATATTCTTCGCCTGTGCTAAAACGGGCGCCATCATGGTACCGTTGAATTTCCGGCTGGCAGTACCGGAGCTGGTTTACATCATTAAAGATTCCGGACCATGCCTGTTAATTTATTGTGACGAATTTGACGCGAAAATTGCAGAAATTAAAGGTGCGGGAGTCTCTGTGAAAAAATATTTACGGCATGGAGGAGAACTTACCGGTGATGCGGTGTTTTTAGATTATGTAAATCAACATTCCGTTGCCGAGCCGCCGATTATCGATGAGGTTGAGCTTTCCGACCCGCTTTTCATTATGTACACATCAGGTACTACCGGTGATCCCAAAGGCGCGGTGTTAACCCATCAAAATATTCTCTTCGGTGCGATTCATTCCCTTTTAGGCTATGGTGTTGATCGTTCTTACAAATCACTGGTTGTTGCTCCGCTCTTTCACATTGGCGCCCTGGCGGCCTCGGTAACACCGATTATTTATGCAGGAGGAAGCATCGTGATCAGCAGCTTTTATAATTCCTCCGAAGTGCTTGCCAATATCTGCAAAGAAAAAATAAACTATATGTTTGCCGTACCCGTAATGTTTCAGCTTATGGCTGAGGCGGAGGAATGGAAGAGTGCCGACCTCTCCCATGTCCATTTTTTTATTTCGGGCGGTGCGCCCATACCCTTGCCGGTAATTAAAAAATATCAGGAGGAAAAGGGTGTCGGATTCGTGCAGGGATATGCGCTTACCGAAACGGGACGTCTGACTTCACTGGATTTGGAAGATTCGATCAGCAAGGCCGGGTCAGTCGGCAAAGAAGTATTTCATATTAACTTGCGCATTGTAGATGAGCAAGGCAATGATCTTCCCTCGCTTGCGACCGGAGAAATAATTGTCAAAGGGCCTAATGTCTTTGCCGGTTATTGGGGCAAGGAAGCGGCTACCGGGGTTGCGATGAAAGGCGGCTGGTTTCACACCGGCGACATGGGCAGACGTGATGAGGATGGGTTTGTTTATATTGTCGGGAGAAAAGTGGAGATGATAATTTCTTCCGGTGAAAATATTTATCCGATTGAAGTAGAGCGGGCAATTTCGACACTTCCTCAAGTTAAGGAAGCTGCCGCCGTAGGCATGGCTGAGGCTAAACGGGGCGAAGTTGTCGCTGCTTTTGTTATTTTGCAGCCAGGTGTCCGCATGACGGAAAATGAAATCCTGGCGATACTGCAGGGTAAAATAGCCCCTTATAAAATTCCCAAAAAAATAATATTTGTCGAAGAATTTCCTCGCAATCAAGCGGGAAAGGTTTTAAAGAGGATTTTAAAAAACCGGTTGGAAGAAAAACAGGCATAAAATGGAAATTGTACCTTATCAGGAAGAACATCGCATTTTTCGGGAGACGTTCCGCAGGTTTCTGGAAAAAGAAATCGTTCCCCATGTCGATCAATGGGAAGAAGACGGCATTGTTCCCCGCTGGGCCTGGAAGAAGCTGGGGGAAAACGGTTTTTTGTGTACCTCGGTGTCTCCCCAATACGGTGGTCAGGGTGCCGACTTTCTTTATTCCGCAATTCTGATTGAAGAGATGGCCAAAGCCAACTTTTACGGTCTTTCAGCGCGCCTGCACGGTGATGTAGTTGTGCCCTATATTGTCCAACTGGCTTCCGAAGAACAGAAGAAAAAATATCTTCCGGGCTGCATCAACGGCGATCTGCTGACGGCGATTGCCATGTCGGAACCTCAGGCGGGTAGCGATCTGGCTGGAATTAAGACCACTGCTGTGGAAGACGGTGATTCATTTATTCTCAACGGCCAGAAAACATTTATCTCGAACGGTATCAATTGCGATTTGGTCATTGTGGCAGCCAAAGATCCCGGGGAGGCCAATCCGCATGCCGCCGTTGATTTGTTTCTGGTGGAGGCTCAAACGCCGGGTTTCGCCAAAGGAAAAAGACTCAACAAAATCGGTTGGCGCTCTCAAGATACGGCAGAACTGTTTTTTTCCGATTGCCGTATTGGGCAGGAAAACCGTCTGGGCAAAAAAGGCACCGGCTTTAAAAATCTGATGACCAATCTCCAGCAGGAACGCCTGATCTGCACAATCGGTGCGCAGACAGCCGCAGAGTTCATGCTGGGAGAAACGATTCGATATTGCAAAGTGAGGCAGATGTTTGGCAAACCCTTAACAGGATTTCAAAACACTCAATTTGTTCTGGCGGAAATGGCGTCTGAAGTTAAGATTGGTCGGACTTTTGTAGATAAAATGATAGTGGAACACTGGCAGAAAAACTCTGTTGTCCTCGACGTTTCGATGGCCAAATTCTGGGTCACCGAAATGGCCTGGCGTGTGGCCGACCGGTGTTTACAGCTGTTTGGTGGCTATGGCTATTGTGAAGAATATCCGATTGCCCGCGCTTGGCGCGACATTCGCATCACGCGAATCCTGGCCGGAACCAATGAAATCATGAAACAAATTATTGCCAAAGCAATAATATAATTAAGGGGATAAATGAAATTTAAATTAATCTATCCCAAATGGGAAAAGCTGGAGCGCCAGACGCACTTTACCTTGCCGCCGCATGGCCCGGTTGTGATGGCCGCCGCGCTGCCGGCAGATGTGGAAGTAGAGTTCATCGATGAAAACGTCGAACCTATTGACTTCGAAGCGGAGGCCGATCTGGTCGGCATATCTATGATGTTGACTGCGCAGACCAAACGCGGCTGGGAAATTGCCGACACTTTCCGCGCTAAAGGTATCAAGGTAATATTCGGCGGCATCACCACCATGCTGCATGCCGAAGAAACAGGGCTGCACGCGGATGCTGTTTTCCTGGGCGAGGCCGAAGGCCGAATGGAAAAGGTCTTTGACGATTTTAACAACAATAAATTGCAAAAAGTATACAACTACATGCATAATTTCCCACCGATTGAAAGTGTCGGGACGGCGCGGCGAAGTATTTTAAACAGGGATATGTATAATTACCGTGGCGTGCAGATGGTGGACCTGGTCCATGCTTCCCGTGGTTGCCGTTTTAATTGCTATCCCTGTTGTGTAAATTTTTTAGGCGGACGCAGTTTCCGGCCCCGTCCCTATGATAAAGTAATTGAAGAAATGGCGAGCATTGATAATAACAGACTATTTATTGTCGATAATTCGCTGGCACAGGACAAAGACTGGGAAATTAACCTGTTTCGCGAAATGATTCCTCTGAAAAAGAAATGGTGCTGCCATCCTATTGAGGATGACGATCAGGTACTTGATCTGGCGGCACAGGCCGGAGCCTGGTTTGTTTATCAGGCGATATTTGATTCCTCCGATTTCATCCGTGACCGCATCAAACGGTATCATGATTACGGAATTGCCGTGGAAGGAAGCATCCTCCTTGGCCTCGATTATCACACGGAAGACTATATTAAAAAGCTGGTGGATTTTCTTCTGGAAGTTGATCTCGATATGGCGGAGTTCACTGTGCTCACCCCGTTTCCCCACACCCGGACATTTGATGACCTGCATAAAGAAGGCAGAATATTTTCAAGCGACTGGAACGATTACACCTGCGGCAAAGTCGTATTTCAACCGAAGTTGCTGGCACCGGAAAAACTCCAGGAAATGTATTATTACGCCTGGGATAAGTTTTACGAAGATGAACCGCAAAACTACAAGATGTTTAAACTTCTGAAGCAAGTTATGGAAAAAGAAAAAACAGACAACACATATAAACCTCGTAAACGCGATTAGTTTTTTAAAACAGAAAGAGATGATTGGAACATGAAGAAAATTGGCAAACAACCCTTTGTTGTCATCGACGGCGGCAATATCTGTTTTGATGATATAATACACGTCGCGCGCGATGGAGTTGCCGTTAGAATAAGCAAAGATAAAAGCTTTGTGCGGCAGATGGAAAAAACTAAGCTCATGCTCATGGAGTCTATGCGACGCGATGTTCCTGTTTATGGAGTGAACACCGGGTATGGCAAATCATGTGGCAGCAGGATATCAATGAACATTGCCTTGAAAAACGGCGAAAACATTTTCCGTTTTCATGGTTGTGGCACAGGGGAGCCCATCGGTATTGAGGAAACGCGTGGCGCGATGTTGTGCCGGATAATTTGCCTGGCACGTGGGTATTCGGGAGTTTCTGTCGCGCTGTTACAGCAAATGGCTGATTTTTTAAACCACGGAATAACGCCGGTCGTTCCCTGCGAAGGCTCTGTCGGAGCTTCCGGCGATTTAACGCCGATGTCTTATATTGGCGCCTGCCTCGCCGG